>NZ_LFLZ01000017.1 GCF_001189845.1 Bradyrhizobium tropiciagri | reverse complement strand
GGAGCAAAAGCCCTCACCCGGATTGCACTGGACGATGCTTCGCATCGCCAGGCGCAATCCGACCTCTCCCCGGCGGGGAGAGGTGAAGCAAGACGGCGCCGAGCCAATTCAACCAAAAACTCATCCCAGTTTAGCTGCCTGTACTCCGGCCATACGATCGCAAACAAAAAGGCCGGCTGTTCAGCCGGCCTTTTCAATTCATATTCGCTCGCGCCTCAGGCCTTGACCATCGGCCCCTTCGAGACCGGCCCCTTGGTGCCGCCTCCGCCGCCATTGTTCGGGCCACCCTTCGGCGGCTTGCGCTTGCGCGGCGGCAGGTTCTCGGGCTTCGGCGTGACCGGGCCCTCGACATATTCGAAGCCGATCTTGTCCTTGGCGGTCGCCTCGTCCTTGACCAGGATGACGCGGACGTGGCCGCCGCCCTTGAGCTGGCCGAACAGCACCTCATCCGCGAGCGGCTTCTTGATGTGCTCCTGGATGATGCGGGCCATCGGACGCGCGCCCATCTGCTCGTCATAGCCGTTCTCGATCAGCCAGGCCTTGGCGGGCTCGGACAGCTCGATCGTGACGTCGCGGTCGGCGAGTTGCGCCTCGAGCTGCAGCACGAACTTCTCGACCACCATGCCGATGACGTCGGCATTGAGGTGCGCGAAGGAGACGATCGCATCCAGCCGGTTGCGGAACTCCGGCGCGAACTGCCGGCTGATCGCCTCGTGGTCGTCGCCTTCCCGCTTCGAGCGGGTGAAGCCGAAGGCCTGCCGCGCGAGGTCGGCCGCGCCCGCATTCGTGGTCATGATCAGGATCACGTTGCGGAAGTTGACCTGCTTGCCGTTGTGGTCGGTGAGCCGGCCATGATCCATGATCTGCAGCAGCACGTTGTACAGGTCCGGATGCGCCTTCTCGATCTCGTCGAGCAGCACCACGCAATGCGGATGCTGGTCCACGCCATCGGTGAGCAGGCCGCCCTGGTCGAAGCCGACATAGCCGGGAGGCGCGCCGATCAGGCGCGACACGGTGTGCCGCTCCATGTATTCGGACATGTCGAAGCGCAGCAGCTCGACGCCGAGCGTCGCCGCCAATTGCTTCGCCACCTCGGTCTTGCCGACGCCGGTGGGACCCGAGAACAGGTAGCAGCCGATCGGCTTCTCCGGTTCGCGCAGGCCGGCACGCGCCAGCTTGATCGACGCCGACAGCGACTCGATCGCCTTGTCCTGGCCGAACACGGTGCGCTTCAGGGTCTGCTCGAGATGCTTCAGCACCTCGGCATCGTCCTTCGACACGCTCTTGGGCGGGATCCGCGCCATGGTCGCGATCGTGGTTTCGATCTCCTTGATGCCGATCGTCTTCTTGCGCTTGCTCTCGGCGACCAGCATCTGCGCCGCACCGGACTCGTCGATCACGTCGATCGCCTTGTCGGGCAGCTTGCGGTCGTGGATGTAGCGCGACGACAGCTGCACCGCCGCCTCGATCGCCTCATTGGTGTATTTCAGCCGATGGTAATCCTCGAAATAGGGCTTGAGGCCCTTGAGGATCGCGATGGCGTCTTCCACCGTCGGCTCGTTGACGTCGATCTTCTGGAAGCGCCGCACCAGCGCACGGTCCTTCTCGAAGTGCTGACGGTATTCCTTGTAGGTGGTCGAGCCCATGCAGCGGATCGTGCCCGAAGCCAGCGCGGGCTTCAGCAGATTGGATGCATCCATCGCGCCGCCGGAGGTCGCGCCGGCGCCGATCACGGTGTGGATCTCGTCGATGAACAGGATGGCGTTCGGATGCGCCTCCAGCTCCTTCAGGACCTGCTTCAACCGCTCCTCGAAATCGCCGCGGTAGCGGGTGCCCGCGAGCAGCGTGCCCATGTCGAGCGAGAACACGGTCGCGGCCGCCAGCACCTCCGGCACGTCGCTGTCGACGATGCGCTTGGCGAGGCCTTCGGCGATCGCGGTCTTGCCGACGCCGGCTTCGCCGACGAACAGCGGGTTGTTCTTCTGGCGGCGGCACAGCACCTGGATCGCACGGTTGATCTCGGCATTGCGGCCGATCACCGGGTCGATCTTGCCGTCGCGCGCCTTCTTATTGAGGTTGACGCAATAGGTCTCGAGTGCCTCGCCCTTCTTCTTGGAGTCCTCGTTGCCCTTGGTCTCGGTCTCCTCGTCGACGCCGCGCACCGGCCGCGCCTCGGAGACGCCGGGCCGCTTGGCGATGCCGTGGCTGATGTAGTTGACGGCGTCGTAGCGCGTCATGTCCTGCTCCTGCAGGAAATACGCCGCGTGGCTCTCGCGCTCGGCGAAGATCGCGATCAGCACATTGGCGCCGGTCACCTCCTCGCGACCGGACGACTGGACGTGAATCACCGCGCGCTGGATCACGCGCTGGAACCCGGCGGTCGGCTTCGCGTCATCCGCGCCGTCCGTCACCAGGTTTTCGAATTCGGTCTCGAGATAATTGACGAGGCTCGTCCTCAGCTTGTCGAGATCGACGCTGCAGGCCCGCATCACCGCCGCCGCGTCCGAGTCGTCGATCAGCGACAGCAGCAGATGTTCGAGCGTTGCGTACTGATGATGACGCTCGTTTGCGATCGCCAATGCACGGTGCAGCGATTGTTCAAGGCTTTGAGAAAAAGTTGGCATTCGCGTCCTCTATGGCCCCCGGCCATCATGATCGCCATTACCGGGTCAGGCAATAACAACCTTCGTGATCGCCATTGATATAGTTACGACGGATCGTGGCGAAAGACCGGTCCCGCGGTGATCGTTTTCTTCTAAATTTCGGGCGCTCGAACGTCGTCCGGCCGCGCCCGTGATCATACGGGAACGCGGTTCACCACCGTCACAAAACGCGATGCAAGACCCGTTCCGCGCCCCGCGGCAGGTCACTCGTTCCCGCCGACTACTTCTTTTCCATCACGCATTGCAGTGGATGCTGATGCTTGCGCGCGAAGTCCATGACTTGTGTCACTTTGGTCTCGGCGATCTCATAGGTAAACACGCCGCACTCACCGATCCCGTGGTGGTGAACGTGCAGCATGATCGTCGTCGCGGCCTCGGCGTCCTTGTTGAAGAATCGTTCCAGCACGTGAACGACGAACTCCATCGGCGTGTAGTCGTCGTTCAGGATCAGGACGCGATACAGGTTCGGGCGCTTGGTCTTCGGCTTGACCTTGGTGATGACCGAGGTCGACGGGCCGCTGCCCGCGCCATTGCGGTTGTCGTCATTGCTCATTTTCGGCACCGGCGCGGCGGGCACCGCCGGCATGGACGAAACCGGCTCGAAGATCGGGACTGTCAACGTGGGTCGCAACATGGTTCAGGCGTTCGAATTCCCCAAGGGAGACCGGCGGGAAACCGGATGGCGATTGGAAGGTGGTCGCGATTGCCGCAAGACTGATCGCGGAACCCCTAGCAATGCTTTCCAGATTGCCGCTCCCGGTCCGATCCGGCGGCCGGATCGGTCTCCGGAATATGGGCCTCGCGACGCCCTGCCGCAAGCGCAGACCCGCCGTAGCCCACCGGTCCGATTCCCGGCGCGGCAACCCTCGGAAGGTTAATCATTTCTACCTGATTTGACAAAGGATCGGGGCGGCCAATTTAGACGGCATTGAGGATAGCGCGTGCTTTTGCCCCGCTTTTGATCGTCCGCCCGGGCTGCCTGCCGGGTTTCCCCAGCCCGATTCACCATCTGTTTAGCCGCGCACGTGGAGATGGCCGCGCAATCCATTTTGACGAGGCGTCATGCTTGGTTCAGCCATTTCCAATCGCGTCCGCGCGGCCGCCCGCCGGTTTTCCAGGTCGAAGAGCGGCAACGTCGGGGTGATGTTCACCTTCGCGATGCTGCCGATCCTCGCCTTCGTGGGGGCCGCAATCGACTATACCCGCGCCAACAGCGCCCGGTCCTCGATGCAGGCGGCGCTCGATTCCACCGCGCTGATGCTGTCCAAGGACCTGACCATGGGCAACATCACGGCCGCGCAAATCCCGAGCAAGGCCCAGTCCTACTTCAATGGCCTTTATACCAACAAGGACGGCCAGGGCATCGCGGTCTCGGCCACCTATACGACCCCGACCTCGAGCGCGGCGGCGACCATCCTGCTGAGCGGGTCCGGCTTCGTCAAATCCGACTTCATGCAGCTTGCCGGTTTTCCGAAGCTGAATTTCAGCAGTTCGACCACCACCACCTGGGGCAACGTCAAGATGCGCGTCGCCCTCGCCCTCGACAACACGGGATCGATGGCCCAGGACGGCAAGATTACCGCGCTGCGAAACGCGGTGGCCGGATCCGGCGGCCTGATCGATCAGCTCAGCGCGCTGAGCAAGAACAACGGCGACGTCTACATCTCCGTCATTCCGTTCGCCAAGGTCGTCAACGTCGGCACCAGCAATTCCGGCCAGAACTGGATCGACTGGACCGACTGGCTCAATCCGCCGACCACCCAGCCCAACAATGGCAGCACGCAGGCGAGCCTGCCGATGAACTGGCATGCAGTGGGACCCGGCGCGCGATGCCCGTGGACCAACAGCAATGGCGGCTTCACCTGCAACACCAGCCCGACCAGCACGTCCAATGCGAACTATATCCCGTCGAGCGGGACCTATTCGGGCTACATCTGCCCGAGCGTCGATTACAACTCCCACACCCGTTACAACGGCTGCTGGGTGAGCACGCCGGCGGGCACCGGCGTGTTCTGCACGGGTTCGTCGTCCTGCGCCTGCCCGAAGAATTCGTCCGGCAGCAATGTCACCGGCTGCAGTTGCACCACCACGGGCGGCGTCACGTCCTGCTCCGGCAACCTCTACACCCACGACTGGACCCAGCCGGGCCCCTTGGATCTCGTTCACAATCTGGGGCAGCCGCGCGTCGGCGCGTGGTGGGCTGGACCAACAACAAATGGACCTCGACCAACCAGACCCCGACGGTGGCGAACAACTGGCTGCTCGCGTCCACCAATCCGATCGGTAACTGGACGGGCTGCATCACCGACCGCAGCCAGCCGAACGATGCGACCGGCGTGCTGCCGAATACATCCGACGTCACCACGCTGTTCCCGGCCAACGAGTATTACGAGAACAGCTCGTATTATTGCAGCAGCAGCGCCTCGCCGCAGCTCGAGCCGATCATTCCGCTCAGCTACGACTGGACCGCGCTGAAGAACGCCGTCAACGCCATGCAGCCGACCGGCGGTACCGACCAGTCGGTCGGCCTCGCCTGGGCGTGGCAGTCGCTGCTGGTGGGCGGCCCGTTGAACACGCCGGCGGAGGATTCCAACACCACCTACAACCGGGTCATCATCTTGCTGTCCGACGGTTTGAACACCGAGGACCGCTGGCCGGACTACGGCGACGGCAGCTCGCAGGCGTCGGGCAATCCGATCGACGCAAGGCAGGCCTTGCAGTGCCAGAATCTCCAGAACGCGAAGGATTCCGGTGGAAACCCGGCGTACACGATCTACACCATCCAGGTGAACACCAGCACGCCGGCCGATCCGACGTCGACCGTCCTGAAGAACTGCGCCAGCAGCCCCGACAAGTTCTTCATGCTGACCAGCTCGACCCAGATCCTGACGACCTTCAACACGATCGGCACGGCCCTCAGCAAGCTGCGGCTGTCGAAATAACCGCCCGCCTCCCACCCAACAAAAAAGCCCGGCCGAAACGGCCGGGCTTTTCGTTTGTCTTGGTCAAAGCATGATCCGGAAAAGTGCGAAGCGGTTTTCCGAAAAGATCATGCTCAAACAAGGAGCTAAGCGCGATAACGATTCAACCGAATCTTATCGGGCTTTAGCGGCGCTTACTGAGCGGGCGCGAACTTGGAGACCAGGCCCTCATAGGGCTTGAAGGTCTGCTTGGCGCAGTCGCTGTAGAGGCCGGCGATCTTCTGCGATTCCGCGACGAAGGTCTCGTAGGAGGAGCGCAGGTATTCGGTCTGCGCCTCGAGCGCCTTGTCCAGCGACTTCACGCCCGACAGCTTCTCGACGAACGACTTGGTGTCCTCAAACGACTTCTTGGCGTAGTCGCCATAAGCGGTGGCGATCGCCTGGACGCCGCTCTGCAGGTTGTTCGCAGACGCAGTGACCGACTCGAAATGCTCTTTGCCGTAGTTCTGAATGTCTTCGATCTTGACCATGGATTGGAATTCCTTTTCCCAGACTTGAAGGCGCAAATTCCCATTGCCGGGAAGCATCCCGGCCCCCTGACAACGATTGAAATATCGCATCGCACAATAAAGTCAACAAATATTGTGCGTCGCACAACGATATTTGCCCGATTCCTGAGCATTTGCGATAAACCCCGGGGGACTACGCAACGGTTGCTTAATCTTTTGGAAACTCGGGCCGCCTAACCTGATTCCCGGACTTTGTTCGCCTTCCGACAGACGGCCTTGAAAGCTGTTTGTGAACAACACCTTAGCTAGAAGAGCGACCTGAGCCGCCACGAGGGCCGATGGTTCTGCCCGAAATGGTCTGTTGCGCAGGCAAGGATCGACGGCCGCCGGGCACAATTTCGCCTCACGAGCCAGTGATCTAGATAGAAATTGGGACGGGGAAGTAGATGCTTCGAACAACCTTTGCCTCCTCGCGGGCGCTGCGAGTTGGCGTTCTCGGGCTCGTGACCGTCACGACGGCGATCCTGATCACCAGCGATAGCGCGGAAGCGCGCCGCCACCGGCGCCACACCGCCCGCCACCACCACAGCGAGGAAGCGCGCGAAAGCTACAGCCCGCAATTCGCGTCGATCATCGTCGACGGCAACACCGGCTCGGTGCTGACGGCAAACAGCCCGGACGGCCTGCGGCACCCCGCCTCGCTCACCAAGATCATGACGCTCTATCTGCTGTTCGAGCGCCTCGATTCCGGAAAGATGAAGCTCGACACCGAGATGCCGGTTTCCGAGCATGCTTCCGAGCAGGACCCGACCAAGCTCGGCCTGCGGCCCGGACAGACCATCAAGGTCGAAGACGCCATCAAGGGCCTCGTCACCCGCTCCGCCAATGACGCGGCAGTCGTGATCGCCGAGGCGATCGGCGGCAGCGAAGACGAGTTCGCCCGCATGATGACCCGCAAGGCCCGCGCGCTCGGCATGAGCCGGACCACCTATCGCAACGCCTCGGGCCTGCCCAACGACGAGCAGATCACTACGGCGCGCGATCAGTCGACGCTCGGCCGCGCCATCCAGGATCGCTTCCCGCGCTATTACCGCTACTTCTCGACGACGGCGTTCAATTTCCGCGGCCACACCATCACCGGCCACAATCGTCTGCTCGGCAGCGTCGAGGGCGTCGACGGCATCAAGACCGGCTACACCCGCGCCTCCGGCTTCAACCTCGTGACCTCGATCCACCGCGGCAATCGCTTCCTGGTCGGCGTCGTGCTCGGCGGCCGCAGCGGCGGCTCGCGCGATGCCATCATGCGCAACCTGCTGGCCGAGAACATCGGCAAGGGCGCCACCAACCGCACCGTCGCCGCGATCACCGAGCGCAACCCGGCCGACGCCAATGTCCAGGTCGCCGATGCCGACGATGCGCGCGAAGCGGATAACGCGCCGGTTGCCGCGTCGGAGCCCGCCCCCGCTCCGTTGCCGGCGCCGCGCCCGGCCAGCAAGCCTTCGCTGATGGCCGCCGCCGCAGCCGCGCTGCCGCCGCCCCCGGCAAAGCCGGAGCCGCAGGCCAAGCCCGAACCGGCGCCGCTGACCTCGGGCGTGATCCAGACCCAGCAACTCGCCGCGATCCCGGGCTCGGCTGAGCCAATGAAGCCCGTCAGGGTGAAGACCGTCCAGGTCAAGGCCGGCCAGATCAAGCTCGCCGCCGCCGGCCCGGCACAGTCCGCGCCACCGATCACCAACACGATCCCGTCGCGCGGCGAGATCCCCGAGACTTCCAACGCGATGATGGCGCGGGCCGCCGAGACCTCGAAGCCCGAGATGCCGCCGCAGCCGGCCAATTTCGGCACCGGCAACGGCATCCTCGGCGTGCTGCCGGCTTCGTCCGTGCATGCACCCGCCGCCCCGGCCCCGCAGGCCGTGGCTTCGATCGAACCGACCCGCAGCCTCCAGGCCGCCCCGCAGACCAGCACCGTCAAGCCGGGCGCCGCGCATTCCGGCTGGATCATCCAGGTCGGCGCGCTGGAATCCGAGGGCGAGGCCAACAAGCGTATCGACCTCGCGCGCAGCTCGGCCCGCGGCCTGCTCAGCAAGGCGGATCCGTTCACCGAAGTGGTCGCCAAGGACAATCGCAAGCTCTACCGCGCCCGCTTTGCCGGTCTCGAGCGCGACCAGGCCGAAGCGGCGTGCAAGACGCTGAAGCGTGCGGAGATCTCCTGCATCACCGTTCGCAACTGATCGACACGATCGACCGATCTCAAAGGGCCGGCGCCGCAAGCGCCGGCCCTTTTGCTTTGCGTGCAGCGCGCGAAATCGACTGGCCCATCCGCACGCGGCGCCACCATGAAAACTTCTCGTCAAGGTTTTACGGTTAAGTTTTCCCAAAAGAACGATCGGCGACGCCGGACAGCGGCGGGCCAGACGGGGCATCAATCAGAAGCGGAAGGCAGCTCTCGGCTGTGGCGTCAGTGGCGTAGCCGGAGTTAGAGATGCGTGCGAAGCAGAGTATCCTTGGCCTCGTTCACACGGGCAGCGAGATACGTCGAGCCCCCCTGGTCGGGATGCAGTTTCTTCATCAGGGTGCGGTGCGCCCGGCTGATGTCGTCACGCGACGCCCCCGGCTGCAGGCCAAGGATCTGATAGGCCTCCTCGTTCGTCATTTTGCCGCTCGTCGCCGCACGGCCCTGCCCCCCTGCCCGGTCGCCCTGTGCGTCCTGACGCCAGGCGGGAAAGCGGCGGTCCAGATAGCTTTCAAGTAGCGCGACGCTTTCGGCATCGAAGCTCGGCACCATCGCCAGCAGCTGCGACAGGTCGAACTCGTCGAGCATGCGGCCGGCTTGCGGTCCCGCCACGATCTGCCCGGTGAGCACGCCGCTGCCGTGATCGAGGCTCATGTCGAGATAATGCGAGCGCACCCGCGAGCTTTGTCCGGGGCTGCGCGAACCGCCGAACATGCCGCCGAAATTGGGAAGCCCGGTGTTCCCGAACGGCGACCAGCCGAGCAGTCCGGCGCCGAAGATGCCGAGCGGGATGGCCACCGCCAGTTCGCCCCGCACGCCGGTAAAGGCCGCGACCGCCAGCGCGAGCACCCCGCCGCCGATCTTGATCGCACGCGCAAGCACGGCGGGATTGGCCGCACGAAACATCTGCAGCGCTGAATAAAGGACGACAACGGCGACGACGCCGGCGATCAGGGTTGGCATGCGCGGAATATAGCGTCTCAGCGGCAAAAAGCATGCGGAGCTTCGTCTCACCGGAGCGTGAAGCGCACCCGCGTGGCGTCGGTCCTCGCGATTGAGTAGCCTGCGCCAACCGCACGAGAGGAAACTTAATGGCGATTGACGGACTGATCAGCCTACGCAGCAATGTCGGACCGAAGCAGACTGCCGACCGGCTCAAGGCCGAACTTCAGGCCAGTGGGCTGACCTTGTTCGCGCAGATCGATCACGCCGCGGGCGCTGCGAGCGCCGGCCTCGCGCTCCGTCCGACCGAACTCTTCGTCTTTGGCAATGCGAAGGGCGGCACGCCCTTGATGCAGGCTGCGCAGACCATCGGGATCGATCTGCCGCTCAAGGCGCTGGTCTGGGAAGACGAAGCCGGTGTGTGCTGGTTCTCCTACAACGATCCGGCCTGGCTCGCCGAACGGCACGGCGTCGCGGAAGCGGCCAAACAAGTCACGGCCAACATGTCGACGCTGCTCGGCGCAATCGCAAAAGCCGTGACCGCGGGCGGAGCCTGACCCGGCAGGCGGCCTATTTCATCTGGCCGATCAGCTTGGCGGCGCCGCTCGTGGTCTTCGCCAATTGCAGCAGCGCCTCACGGCCGCCGGCAGCATAGGCCGCGGCGGCACGCAGCAATTCGCGGAGCTGCGCGGCCGCGCCGGGATCGAACCTGCACCAGGCACCGCCGGTCAGCCGCGCGATCTCGCGAAACGTCTGCTCGGCGGTGGCGTCCGCGCCCTCCTGGAACATGAACACCGGCACCTTCAGCAGGCCGAGCTCGCCGGCGCTCGCGCACAGCGCGTCGGCATTCTCCTCCATCGCATCGCCGACGAACACTAGCGCGCGCACGCCTGCCGCAACCGCTTCGCGGCGCGTCTCCGACAGCACCTTGCCGATCTGGGTGTTGCCGCCCTGGCAGTCGATCTTGCTCATCAGCCGCGCAAGCTGCGCGCTGTCGGAGATCCAGCCCGAGGCACGGCACTCGTTGAAGCCGCGATAATAGACGAGACGGATGTCGAGGCTGCCGAGCGCGCCGGCCTCGCGGAACATGTCCGCTTGCAGCGTGCACGCCAAGTCCCATGTCGGCTGCCGGCTCATTGTGGCGTCGAGCGCGAACACCAGCCTGCCGCGCGCGCCGGCGCGATTCGGCGACATCGCCCGTGCCTTGGCCACGAACGCGGCGATGTCGTTCGAGCTCGACGTCGGCACGTCTGGCGCATTGGCCGGGCGCACCTCGCTTCCGGATGTCGGTTTGATCGTCTTGCCAGCCATCAACGCTTGCCTCGTACAGCAAGCACTATGTGGGCCGCGGCATCGGATTGGTCAACGTGAGCGGCGCGCCTTGATCGCGGGCGGCGCCGTCAGTTCGTGACCGACGGATCCTTCTTGGTCTCGGTCTTGGTCAGCGAGAGCGACTTCTTGAGCTTTTCGCCGAAGGTCTGGGGCGGCTTCTCGACCGGCACGTAGAGCGAGACCGGGCCGGGCTCCAGGATCTTCGGCGGCGAATTGCGCGTGTCGACCGGCGCAACAGCGCTATCGGTGTCGGCCAGGAATTTATCGAGCATCGCCTGGATCGAGTCCTTGGCCCTCTCGGGTCCGGTGTCGCGCATGTCGTTGTGCTGGAAGTTGGTGTTCACGACAGTGATGCCGGCCTTCTCGCACTCCTCCTCGTCCGGCACCACGCCGGGATCGGGCTTGAATTGTTGATCATGCGAACGGAACGACAGAATCTTGAACTTGCCGTCGGTCATGAACGGCACGCGCAGATTGTCCAGCGTGACGACCTTCTTGATCTCCTCCGGATACTGCTTGGCGAAATACATCGCGATGTCGCCGCCATTGGAATGGCCGACCATCGTCAGCTTGCCGTAGTCCGCGTTCGGCTGACGCTTCTTCATTTCCTCGATGGCGAATTTGATGTTGGTGATGCCGCGCTGGTACTGCGGCAGACGGCCGACATAGAGCTCGCCGACCTTGGTCACCATCGGTCCATCCGACGGCAGGTCGTTCTGAATGCTGATCGTCAGATAGCCGCGCGCCGCGAACACGTTCGCGAGGAAGGAATATTCGGTGAATTTGACGGTATTGCCATGATTGAGGATCGCAACCGGAAGCTTGATCATGCCAGCGTCGGCCTGCATCTCCTTGTCGAAGCGCACCGCGACATCGACCGCGACCGGCCGCTCATCGCGCGTCGGATCCTTGAACATGAGGGTTTCGTGACGGATCGCCCACTTGCTCGCGGTGAAATACGCACCCGTGATCACCACGGAGAGCGAAAGCAGAACGAGAATTCCACGCTTCATGACGTCCTCGAGGTGCCCGCCTTGAAAGGGCGATTTTGGCCGGAGGCTCTTCGGCCTCCCTTTGAGAATATATGTCACAGCGCCGTGACAGGAAGTCCAAATATTGTAGCTTCCGTGGCATAACGTTGTGCGTTGCACCTATAGTTTGTGCAGGTGCACACTACCAACGCGACGGCTCGCACTCTCCTCTTACCCTTATGACGTGAGTTTCCAAGGTTGCGTTCGAGCCTCGGATTGACGTTGAGGGGAAACCGGATTCCGGCACCTTTGTTCCAGCTTTTTGGCCGCTCTGTGACAAAAATCACCGGAAAACCACGGATTTCAACCGATTTCCGTGTAAATGATCAGTTTTAGGCCCGGATCGTCATTGGCCTGGAAGGTGGCGTATTCAAAGGTCAGCCGGCCGCGTTTGGGGTGATTGAGCGCCTTTGTTCCGGCGACGCTGACGCTGACGTCGTGGGTCCCCCACCAGCCGTCGAACTCCGGACAGCCTGCGCGAAGCCGCGCCTGCAGATCGACCAAGGCCGGGTCGCCGGCCCAGAGGTCGTGCGTCCGGCGGAACTGCGTCACGATGCGCCGCGCCTCCTCGGTCCAGCTTGCGCCGAACAGGTGCCGGCTCTTTGGGTTGGTCAGCACGAAGAGCAGCGTATTGCGCTCGTCCTCAGGCATGCGGCCGAACGCAAAGACCTCCTCCGCGGCAGCGTTCCAGGCCAGCACGTCCCATCGCCGCCCCGTGACATAGGCCGGCTGGTTGAGGCTTTCGACGACGCGCCGGATCGCAGGTGGCACGGTCTCGGCCGCAAATGGTCGGCGGTCGCCATCCTTTGCAAGCGCCCGCAGATGCGCGTGCTCGGCCTTGCTGAGGCGCAGCGCCCGCGCCAGCGCGTCGATCGTGGTGGCGGACGGGCTGACGGAGCGGCCCTGCTCGAGGCGGATGTACCAGTCGACCCCAATGCCGGCGAGCTCGGCCACCTCCTCGCGGCGCAGACCGGGCGTTCGGCGCCGCCGCCCGGCCTGAGCGCCGGTGAGCTTGGGCGTCAGCTTCTGCCGCCGCGATCGCAGGAAATCGCCAAGTTCGCTTTGCCGCGCAGTGGCCATCACCGGCCTCCTGAGTAGGTCTGACAATCCTAGGATAATACCAGGTCTTCCTGGCCGCAACGGAGCGCGGGATGATGCCGATCTCAGCAAGGGATGAGATCAGATGAAAGCAGCAGTCCTAAAGTCGTTCGGCTCTCCGCTCGTGATCGAAGAGGTCCCCTCACCGGTGATAGGAACGGGCGAGGTCCTCGTCGACGTCGCCGCGACGCGCGTGCTGTCCTACACCAACGAGGTGTTCAGCGGCGAGCGCCGCTACCTGCTTGAGTTGCCGGCCGTTCCGGGTCTCGGCGCCATCGGACGGGTTCGCGCGGTCGGGCCCGACGCAACCCACCTCGCCGCCGGCGATTGGGTGTACTGCGATCCCACCTTCCGCTCGCGCGACGACAGCATCTCGCCGGACATTACGTTGCAGGGCTGGAGCGCGCGCGGCGAAGGCGGGCTGCGCCTGCAGCGACACTTCCGTCACGGCACGTTTGCGGAGCAGACGCTGGTGCCGACCGAGAACGTCAAGCGGATCGGCGCGATCGATCCGGCCGATGCGCCGTCATGGTGCGCGCTCGGTACTTGCCTCGTGCCCTATGGTGGATTCCTGGCAGCACGCTTGCAGCCGGGCGAGACGGTGCTGGTGAGCGGCGCCACCGGCAATTTCGGCAGCGCCGCGGTTGCCGTCGCACTCGCGATGGGCGCCGCCTGCGTGGTCGCGCCCGGCCGCAACGAGAAAGTGCTGTCCGATCTGGTCCGCCGCTTTGGCCCGCGCGTGCGCACCGTGATGCTCGGCGGCAACGAGGACGACGATCGCGAGCGCATGCGGCGCGCCGCCCCCGGTCCGATCGACCTCGTGCTCGACCTGATGCCGCCGTCGGTGACGACGCCGACCGTCCGCGCCGCGATCAAGACGGTGCGTTCCTACGGCCGGGTCGTGCTGATGGGCGGCGTCGGGATGCTGGGCGGACCGGGGCTCGACCTGCCCTACCCCTGGATCATGCGCGAATGCATCACCATTCACGGCGTCTGGATGTATCCGCCGGAGGCCACCTTCGGCGTCGTCAACCTCGCCCGCGCCGGACTGTTGCGGCTCGATCAGTTCGAGGTCACGACCTTCGATCTCGACCACGCCAACGACGCGGTCGCGCATGCCGCCGCCAATAGCGGGCCGTTCAGGATGACGGTGCTGAAGCCGAACTAGGCCGGTGGCGAAATCCCTTGCAGGACGTCCTTGAAGACGCCGTACTGCGCTTGAAACGCCCGCGGGCTGTAGTCCTGGTAATATCCCCCGGTGACCACGACGACGAGATCGAGCTCCGGGACGATGCGGATCGATTGCCCGCCGCGCCCCAACGCGCCGATCCACTGGATCGCCCGCCCATTGAACTGGGCGCGACCGAGCCACCACAGGTATCCATATGACTGACGGTCCGATGCCTTGAGTTTCGATTGCGTCGAGGTCTCGATCCATGCCTTTGGGACGATCTGGCGACCGTTCCAGCGGCCGCCTGCGAGCACCAGCTGGCCGATCTTCGCCATGTCCCGCGGGCGCAGGCGCAAGCCGCCACCGGCATCGCTGTCCCCTTTGACCCGGCTCCATTCGAAGGCGGTGATGCCGAGAGGCTCGAACAATTCGGTGCGCGCAAACTCGTCGAGCGGATGGCCAGTCGCCTTGCGGATGATGGCCGACACCAGCGTCAGCGCGCCGGTGTTGTAGAGGAACTGCTGTCCCGGCTCGCCCGTTGCCGAAAGCCCGAGGACGTAACGGCACGGATCCGACGCCTGATGCATCCGCACCTCGTCATTGTCGTCTCCCGTCGCCGGCGTCGCCTCCACCCACGCCAATCCCATCGACATGGTGAGGGCGTGCACGAGCTGGATGCGGTCCTTGTCGGGGGACCGCAGGTCTGACAATTCCGGGAAGAAGCTGAAGATCGGCTCGTTGATGCTGCGGATCAGCCCGCGATCGATCGCGATCCCGACGGCGAGCGAGGCGACGCTCTTCGAGACCGACTTCAAATTGTGCAGCGTATCGGCATTGAAGGTGACGTCTTCGACCCGGCTGCCGTAGAAGCGGCCGGGGACCTCGTCGTGGCCCCTGAAGTAGCGCTCGAACTCCAGCCTGCCGCCACGGACCACCAGCACGGAATGGATGTTGCCGTCGCTCGTGGCCGCGATCCGATCGGCCATGGCGCAGAGCGCCTGGCGGTCGATGAGCTTGTCCTCAGTCACGGTGGCGACCGGCCAGCCGTCGTCTCGCCCGACCGGAACGTTGCAGCCGTCGGCGGGATCCGCATAGACCGGCAAGCTGGAGAGCGGTGCCAACGCAGCTCCGCCGAGAAGTGACATGAATTGGCGCCGTTCCATTCGATCCTCGCTTCGCAGCTTGCGACCGCCCAAACCGATCTTTCGGAAAATCTGCCCGAGAATTTCAGTCCGCGCTCGCCGGCTTCAGAATTCGGCTGGCCGATTCCTCAAGCCAGGCCGTCTCTGGATGTTCAGCGGCAACGATCACAATGACCGCCGTGGTGATCGCCAGCAAACCGATTTCGTTGCGGATTGCGTAGGGGTGGACTGCGGCCCGCCAGCATGACGGAAGCATGCAAATGCCCCATGCCCCCTCGGACGAGCGCACGCGCGCAATTTCGGAATATTGGAAAAATACCGGTGAGTTGCCCGACGTGTCAAGTAGCCTGGTCGAGCGCTGGCCACCACCGGCTGCTTTGCATGGGGTTGTTTTCGATATTTTGGCCACGCGCCTCCCGCACGAGCGACCTGGAAGCGGCCCCTATGAATTCACGATAGCTAGCTGCCGATGATGTCGTCGACTTCGAGCGGCTTGTCGACCTGGCTGAACCATTCGGCCCGGTTGGCGGCGCGGCGGCGGCCGCGTTCGTCGAGCGGTAGCTTGAGCTGGCGGAGCAGGCTCATCACCTCCTCGCGGGCGGTGACGTGGCCGAGGTTCGGGCGGGTGCCGAGCGTCGCCTCGTCGATCTCGTCGAGCGCCGTCAGCCCGCGCGGGAAGAATTCGCGATAGACCACCCGCTCGGCAAAGCCGTCGACCGCCCGGAACCCGAGCCGGAGCGACAGCTGCTTCAAGCCGTCGGCGACCAGCTGCTTGTTGCGCGAGCCGAGCATCGACAGCCGGTTGCGGACCACGATCCAGTCGGTCGAGGCACCGTCGAGCTGGCGGCGCTTGCGCCTGGTGTCGCGCACCATTTCTGCATAGTGGCTCTCGCCGATCACCGCGTAGGTCGCGGGATCGACGGTGCCCAGCACGTCGAAATCGAGGAAGCTGTCATTGATCGGCGTCACCAGCGTGTCGGCCATCGAATGCGCCAGCCGCATCAGGTAGCTGTCCGAGCCGGGGGTATCGATGACGATGAAATCATAGGCACGTTCCACCGCGCTCACGGCGGTCATGAACTGCTGGAACTCGGCGTTCTCGTTTTCCTCGATCTGCATCGTCTCGCCATACTTGATGCAATGGTGCGCGGGGAGTTCGAGATCGAGCCCGGAGCGCCGCGCCCAGGCCTGGCGATTGCTGATGTAGCGGGTGAAGCTTTGCTGGCGGCAGTCGAGATCGATGGTGGCGACGCGCTGACCGGCCTTCAGGAGCGCAACGGCGATATGCAGGGCGGTGGTCGACTTGCCCGAACCACCCTTCTCGTTGCCGAGCACCACGACATGTGCGGAGCCGGATTGACCCTGACTAGCCTGCACCAACATGATTCAATCCCCGCGATGATCTTCAAATCGAGCACGGCCGCGGTCAAGTGAAATGCATCACTGCGAACGGAAATCAATTGCGGCCGACCTTAATGATGAATCGAACGAGCAGGCCGGCTGCGTCGATCGGCGGCACGAGGCCCGCGATCCATGCGCGTTCGAGATCGGGTAATGCTCATACGGCGGTTTGCCGATAACGGCTCGGACTTGGTAGCTGCGCTACCTGCCGAACACCAAACATCCCACCCGGATTGCCCCACGAGTCGAGACCAGATGCCGAGAAATCCCACCGTCGTCCGTACCGTCCCCGCCCTACGTCGCGCCGTCGACACCCTGCGCGCCAAGAAGGCGACCGTCGCGCTGGTCCCAACCATGGGTGCGCTCCATGACGGCCATGTGTCGCTGGTGCGGCTCGCCAAGCGCCGCGCCAAGCGGGTCGTTGTGTCCATCTTCGTCAACCCGACGCAATTTGCTCCCACCGAAGACTTCGGTTCGTATCCGCGCACCTGGAAGGAAGACGTCGCCAAGCTTGCCGCCGAGGGCGTCGACCTGATCTGGCACCCCGAGGTGAAGGCGATGTACCCGGACGGCTTCGCCACCCGAATCGTGCCGGAGGGACCGGCGACCGCCGGGCTCGAGGATCGCTTCCGGCCGCATTTCTTTGGCGGCGTCGCAACCGTGGTCGGCAAGCTGTTCACCCAGGTCCGGCCCGATGTTGCGATCTTCGGCGAGAAGGACTTTCAGCAGCTCCGGGTCGTGACCCAGATGGCCGCGGACCTCGACCTCGGCGTCAAGGTGATCGGATCCAAGACGGTGCGCGAACGCGACGGCCTCGCGATGTCCTCGCGCAACGTCTACCTCTCGCCGGACGAACGGCGCGCGGCCCCCGAGCTCAACCGCGTGATGAAGCAAGCGGCAGGCCGCCTGCGCGGCGGCGAGGACACCGCAACCGCAATGGCCGCCGGCGCCGCTGAGATCACCAAGGCCGGCTTTGTGCTCGACTATCTCGAGGTCCGCCACGCCGCCACCCTGGCGCCGATCGGATCGCTGAAGGACGGCCCGATGCGGATGCTGGTCGCGGCAAGGCTCGGCAGCACGCGCCTGATCGACAACATCGCGGTGTGAACCGGGATCCGTAAAGTGTGATGCGGTTCACGCGCAAACCAGCGGCGAACCTGTAATGAAAGCCCCGCCTCATCTGTGCGGCCGGGTCGTGCTTGCGCCACGCTCGCGACGCAGGGATGATCGCGCCTTTCACAGGCGGTCGGAATGAGCAGGTATTTCAGGCAAGGCATTCTTCTCGGCATCGCGCTATTGGCCGCGGGCCTGGCGCAGGCGCAGACCCGGCCGCCGGTCGGCGGGGTCAATTCGGTGCCCGGCGCGATGATCTTCTATGTTGCGCATGGTGCGTCCGATGCCTGCGGCCCCGGTTGCTCGGACTGGATCGCGGCCGAAGGCTCCGTGCAGTGGGACACCTACAAGCGCCTGCTGGCGATCCTCGACCGGCAGAACGGCCGCAAGCTCCCGGTGGTGATCAACATCAAGGGGAACTCCAACCTCAATGTCGCCGCCAGCCTTGGCCGCATCCTGCGCGATCGCAGCATCGATGCCGTGGTCGCGGCGACCGAGGTCGAGGCCTGCAGCGGAAAATCCGAGGAGGAATGCTTCGCGCTCAAGCGGCCCGGTGGCCCGCTGGATGCGAAGGAGAAGCTGTCCGGCATCGCCTGCGATTTCGCCTGCGTGCTGATGCTGTCGGGCGGCGTGCACCGCAGCCTGCTCGCGGGCAGCCATGTGGTGCTGAGCGGCATGGCGATCCAGAACCGGATCGCGCCCAACGTCTCGGCCGAGCATCGCGAGAGCCTGACCTCGATCTTCACCGACCAGTTCCGGCGCTATCTCGGCGAGATGGGAATAGATCACGAGCTGCTCGATGTCGCCGTCAGCAATGCGGGCGGCGGCCGCTATGTCGAGATTCCGGCGTCCGAATGGGGCCGGCTGCATCTCGTCACTCAGTAATTGCTCACAGCAATCCGATTGCTCAGAGCAATCCGAGGTCGCGCAGCTCGCGGCGCATCGGCTCGGGCATCGACGCCACGCTGGCCGCGCTCGACCTGGTGAGGTCTGCGGGCGCGGAGTCCGCGGTCAGATAGCGCCAGCCCTGGAACGGCCGCATCGGCCGCGGCGAGAC
Source organism: Bradyrhizobium tropiciagri (assembly GCF_001189845.1). Lineage (GTDB taxonomy): Bacteria > Pseudomonadota > Alphaproteobacteria > Rhizobiales > Xanthobacteraceae > Bradyrhizobium > Bradyrhizobium tropiciagri. Next base: position 121,621 of record NZ_LFLZ01000017.1, on the reverse strand, counting down.
GGCGATCACCTTGGGCTGCATCACGATGCGGCAGCGCCCGATGCCGTCCTTGTCGCGGAACGGCTCGATCGCGATGATCTTCTCGCGCGCCGCGATCTCGCCGCGGATCACCCAGTACAGCGAGCCGCCGGCGAGGATCTCCTCCTCGCGCTTCGGCGTCATCCGCGTGATGTGGACGTGACGGAGCGGCAGGCCCTTTTTCTTGGCAGTCGCCATCCGTTCGGCAACCCAGCCCTTGAGTTCCTTGACCGAGTCGCAACCGACGGCGAGCTTGATGAGATGAAGCGGCATACGGCGGATGTAGCGGCCGGCGCGCGCTTTGAAAAGGGAGCGATGGAAGCGGCAGTGGATATCGGGATTACCGCAGGGAACAATGCAATGACGGCAGCTCAGGCCGCCGTCATCGCGCGCAGGCCCGCGCCTAGTCCTGGCTCGCGGCCGCCGGCGCGCTCGCCGCGGCAGGTGGCGCTGCCGCTGGCGCAGGAGCAGCAGCCGGCGCGATCTGGACCGGACGCTTCGCGGCGGGCGGCCGCTTCGGGGCCGCGGGCGGCGCAGCGGCAGCGCGCGCGGCCGGCGGCGGTGCCGCAGCCGCCGGCTTCGCCGGTACGGGCGTCATGATGCTGACCGGCGGGGTGTCCGCCGAGCTTGGAAACTCCGCATTGGTCGGCTTGCCGGTCGGCATCGACGGCGGCAGCGCCGCGACCAGGCCGGCAGCCGACGGCTGGGCGGCCATAGCGGGCGCGTTCCAGGACGACGCGTAGCGCGTGATCAGGTTCTCATAGGTCCGATCGTTCATGTTGGCGACGATCTGATGGTTGTCGCCAAGCGAGCGGAATGCAGGGCATGCCGTCGGCGTGCAGTGGTCGCGCGCCATCAGCGCATACGCTACCAGGCCGTATCGATCGTGCTCGATGGCGCGGCGCAGCGCCTGCAACTCGGTGGTTGAATTGCGCTCCGCGGTTGCGAGGTCGCCGAGCGCAGTCAGGCGCGAGATCTGCGCCGCCGCGTAGCTGACCGCCGCCGCGGCCGTATCGGATGAACCGAACAGCACCTTCTCGCAGGCATTGAGAACAGCATCCCCGGCGAGATCGTCGACGCAGGCCAGCGCCGGCACCGTCTGGCTGGTCAATTGCGCGGTGCGTGTCTCGCTCAGCGCTGCCGCCTGCCCGCCCGGCCCGAAGCCGCGGATTGTCGCGGCGACCGCGACCGCGATCGATAGCAGCGTGATGACGGTCAGCGCGCCGTTGGCGACGGATTTTTCCGCGCGCAGCAGCGTGACCAGAACAACGATCCCAAAGAACCCCGCGGCGGCCAGCGTCAGCCACATCGGGAAGGTCGGTGAGCGCCAGATCTGGTCCAGCGAGGAAGCCCAATTCATGCGCGATGTCCCTCAACGCAGCGTAAGCACAATCGGCGACGGCCAACGTCGCCACCCCGACGTCCAACCTTCAGCACAATGGGTCTGCGAACAGGGCCTTTTGACGGCGGCGGCGGGAAACCCGCGCCAGCCGCCGGCTTGCGCACAACTCGTTCAGGACAGCGCGAGCTGGCTCTCCTTGGCCACCCGTTCGAAAGCTTCAGTCGAGCTCTTGATGCGGTACTGACAGTCGTCCCCCTCGGTCGGCAGCAGGCGGATCACCTCATAGGTGCCGCTCGCAGCGGGGCGCGCCACGTTGCTGGCCGTGAAATAGACGATCTCGCCAATCGAGTACTTATGCTTCAACGCCCTCTCCATTTTTTTAGAGATTGCTGGCCGAGCTGACAGTCCCGATAGCTCTGGCCGGCATTTTGAGAACCCTGCGGCAAGCTAGCACATCGCCCTGCCCCAAATCCAGCAAGATTGGGGCATGGCGAGCGCGCTATTTTTGCAGGTTTTTCAGGGTGATAGACAGCAATTTACGTGCCAGCCGGAAATTGCGAGCCGGGCCCCGGCGGGAACCCGGTTCCACCGGCTCAGGCGGTATGCGGCAGCTTCCCGTTCGGGCTCGCGCTATCGACCGCACCCGGAAGCTGCTGGGCCAGCACCTGGGACAGCTGGTCGACGGGGATGTTGAACCTGGCGGCGAGCTGCTTGACCGTATCGCTGCCCAGCACCTGCTGGAGCTGCTCGGCCGTGATCGGCAGGTTCTGGCCGGTGCCGATCCAGGATTTGACCTGCTCGCCGAGCCCGGCCTGCTCGAGCTTGGCCACAATCGCGGACAAGCCGCCCTGCCCGCCATTGCCCATCACCTCGCCGAGCACGACGGGGATCACGGCCGCCCCGAGCTGGCCAAGCATGCCTTTCAGCTCCGGCGAATTCTCCAGGGAATCGAGAATGCCCATGGTCTAAGTCCTTTCACGACTTGCAAAACCAGCCTGTCGGATTCGACGCCTTCGGCCCCGCGGCGTCAAGCTGCGATCTTTGCGGCGGCTGTCACAATTCGGCAGTGCTGCGACCGTCAGGCGTCCTCGAATCGGTCGATCCGCAGCGTCTCGGCCAGGCCATCGCGGGTCCATTCCTGGAATGCCGGCAGCGCCATCATGGCGTCGACATAGTGCTTCGCCTCGGGCTTCACCGGGATCGCGTAGGTACGGAAGCGATGCACCACCGGGGCGTACATCGCATCCGCCGCCGAGAATGCCCCGAACAGGAACGGCCCCTGCTTGCCATAGCGCGCGTGGCAGTCGGCCCAGATCTCCTCGATCCGCGCGACATTGCCCCGCGCATCGTCCGACAGCGCGATGGCGCGGATCGGCCGGTGCAGGTTCATGCCGCATTCGCTGCGCAGCGGCACGAAGCCGGAATGCATCTCCGCCGAGATCGCGCGAGCATGCGCGCGCGCGGCGCGATCCGCCGGCCACAGCTTCGCCTCGGGAAATTTCTCGGCCAGATATTCGATGATCGCCAGCGAATCCCACACCGTGAGGTCGCCGTCGATCAGCGTCGGCACCTTGCCGGCCTCGCTGAATGAGAGGATGCGGTCCTTGTCGGCCTGATCGGTGTAGAGCGGGACGAAGACCTCTTCGAACGGGATGTTGTTGGCGCGCAGTGCCAGCCATGGCCGCATCGACCATGACGAATAGTTCTTGTTGCCGATAACGAGCTTGAGCATGTCCGGGGAATCCTGTTGCTCGCGCAGTTTGCCATAGTGCATTGCACGCGTTCAACCTGTACATGACGCGGGATGCAACGCAGCGCGGATTGGCGGCCGCGCGCTCACGAAGGACGACACCATGACCGGCTATTGGGTCGACATCCTAGCGGTCAGCTTCTTTGCGCTGGAATGGCTGGTCTATGCCATCACGCTGGAGCACACCGCCTATGGGCGCGACAGCCTGTCGGCGCGGATGCATGTCTATCGCGAGATCTGGGTGCGGAACCTGCTCCACCGCGACGCGCGGATGGTCGACATGCAGATCATGGCCAGCTTGCAGAACGGCACCGCGTTCTTTGCCTCCACCAGCCTGATCGCGATCGGCGGCGCGCTGGCGCTGCTGCGCGCCACCAACGACGCGCTCGCCGTGCTCGGTGCGCTGCCGGTCAACCTCTCGCCCTCGCCCGCGTTGTGGGAGATCAAGTGCATCGGCCTGATCCTGATCTTCATTTACACCTTCTTCAAATTCGCCTGGGCCTATCGCCTGTTCAACTATGTTGCGATCCTGTTCGGCGCGATGCCGCCGGCCGGCCAGCGCGACACGCCCGAGGCGGAGGCCCATGTGATCCGCACCACGCGGCTGTTCGAGACCGCGGGCCGGCACTTCAACCGCGGTCAGCGCGCGTTCTTCTTCGCGCTCGGCTATCTCGGCTGGTTCGTCAGCCCCTGGGTGCTGTTCATCACGACAGCCGCGGTCGTGATCGTGATCTGGCGGCGGCAATTCGCCTCCAAAGCCTGGCAGGCGATGGGAAGCTGAACAAGCCGCCCGTCATTGCGAGGAGCGAAGCGACGAAGCAATCCATTTATCCGTTTCGCGGAGGCATGGATTGCTTCGCTTCGCTCGCAATGACGCGTCCACTCACGACGCGAAATCGCGCGGCGTGAAGTCGAGGTCGAGCACCTTCCATTCGCCGTAGCGATCCCGCGGCAGCATCGCATAGGGCTGGCAGGTTTGCAGCGCATCGGTCGCGCTCTTGAGCAGCAGCGGTCCCTTTTCCGATGCGGTGGCTTCGATCAGCAAAGGCGATGCGGCGAGCTTGCCGTCGGGCTTCATGAACACCCGAAGCTTGATCTTGACGTCATCGCTCGTGCTCAGCGTCGCCGGAAGCTTCATGCAGGTCTTCAGATGACGGCGGAATTCGGCGACCACGCTGGAGCCGACGTCGGCCTGCTCGGTGGCCGCGGCGTCGAAATTATCCTTGCCGGGACCTGGGCCGGACGGCGCTTCGGCCGGCGGCTTCACGGAGATGTCGGGCGGCAAGCCAAGCATGACATTGTATTTGACGGACAGGTCCGGCTCCGGCTGCGTATAGGCAGGCGGTGACGCCGCCGCCTGTTGCTGCGGCATCGGCTGAGGCATCGGCGGCGTCTGGAGTGCAGGCGGCGCGGGCGGGGGCTCGGCCGCAGCATGTTGCGCCGCCGGGCTGGGCTTGGGCGCCGGTGTCGCCTGCTTCTGCGCAGGCTGCGGCGTGGGCTGCTGCGGCTGCGGTGCGGGCGCTTGCGCTGACGGCTCGGGCTTGGCGGTGTCCACCGGCTTGTCGAGTGACGGCAACCGCAATTCGGGCGTCGGCGACGGACTCGGCACCGGATCGGGTTCGGGCTTGATCTCCGCCTTAATCTCCGCCTTGGCGACCTCCTGCGGCGTCACGATCTCGACCGGCACCGTATCAGCGGCGACGGGGTCGAACTGATGGACCTCCGAATAAAGGAAAATCAGCGCGAGCAGCATCAGGTGCACGAACACCGACGCCATCATATCCGCGTTTGGCCGAAACTTCATCCCGCTCGATCACATCGGTGTCGTCTCCCCGCCGGCTACAATACCGGCTGGAACCCACCTGCCTCAATCCCCCATTCGCGATCCAAAACCGCGCTCAGCCAGCGGGCAATAGCACGATCCGGACCGCTGCCTAGCCATTTTCCGCGACGCGATGCTCGGGCCAGGATCCAATGGGCCGTCAACGCGCGGCCGCGCTCCCCATCGCCGTAATCTCGCGCATGTCCTCATCCGACAGTTCGAAATCGAAGATGTCGATATTTTCCTGGAGCCGCTCGAGCTTTGAGGTGCGCGGGATCGCCGAGACGTTCTGTTGCACCAGCCAGCGCAGGCAGATCTGGGCAGCCGTCTTGCGATAGCGGTCGCCGATCCGCGCCAGCGCGCGGTCGCCCTTGACGCGCCCTTTCGCGATCGGGCTGTAGGCGACGAACGCCATGCCATGGCGTGTACAGGCATCGATCACATCGGCCTGGCCGAGATAGGGATGGTACTCGACCTGATCGCAGGCAAGCGGCTCGGGGCACGCCGCAACCGCCTCCTCGATCTGCGCCACGTCGAAGTTCGAGAGGCCGATATGCCGCGCCAGTCCGGCCTGTTTGACCCGCGCCAGCGCACCGAGCGTTTCGGCAAGCGGCACTTGCGGATTGGGCCAGTGCAACAGCAACAGGTCAACCTCGGTCAAACGCAGCCGCGCCAGGCTCTCCTTGGCGGAACGTTCGAGATCCTTCGCCATGAAATGCGTGGTCCAGACCTTGGTGGTCACGAACACATCGTTGCGCTTGATGCCGGAGGCGCGCAGCCCCTCGCCGACCTCACGTTCATTGTCGTAGATCTGCGCGGTGTCGATGTGCCGGTAACCCAGGCGCAGCGCCTGCTCGACGATGCGGGCGCAGGTCCGCCCACGCAGCTCCCATGTACCGAGCCCGATTGCGGGGATTCTTGCGCCGTTGCCTTCGACGACATGCATCCGCCCATTATGCGCGCATGACGATGACCTGCCAACTCACGTGTCGGTTCCACGACGGACGGTGGCGACCGCTCACCGCTCCGGCTGGTAGCCGTCGGTCAACGTCTTCAGGAAGGCGATGATGTCGCTTCATCCTGCGCCGTCATCGCAGGCGTATCGCCCAGATGGCGCTCGAACGGCGGATCGCTGACGTCGACATTGCCGTGATATTTTTCCGGCAGGTCGTCGTATTTCCGAACCGTTCCGTCGGCTGCGTGCGGGTATACCTTCTCCGGATTGGTATCGCGGAAATTATAGAAATCGAGCACCTGCTCGAGGCTCGTGAACACGCCGTTGTGGAAGAACACCCGCCGCGTTGCCGTGTTGCGCAAGGTCGGCGTCAGAAACATCCCGCAATATTGCGTCTGCTCGGCAATGTCGGTGCGGTACGGGCCGCAGACCCCGAGATCGAAATAGCTGGGATCGCGGTTGCTGCCGAGCGCGGCGTTGCGTGGCGCGCCGAGCGCCTCATACTGATGGTCGGTGAACAGCGGCGGCAGGCCGTCGCGGGTCGGCGCTGACGTGTGGCACCCGGCGCAATTGGCCTTCTCCGGATCGTTGAACAATTGCAGGCCGTGCATCTCGCTCTCGCTCAAGCGCGCCTTGCCTTCCAGCCAGTAGTCGAACTTGCTGGTGTAGGGATGGAAGCTCGGCTCCTCGACCTGATAGCGTGCGACCGCAAACATCGCCTCCGCGACCAGCAGCCGCGTATTGTCGAACACGCCGGCGCCGAACAGCTCTGCGAAGCGCGGCGCGTAGCTCGCCTGGAGCAGCTTCTGCGCCACCACCTCGATGCTGCCGCCGTCCATCTCATTGGGATCGAGCAGCGGGAAGATCGCCTGGTCCTGCAGCGTATCGGCGCGGCCATCCCAGAACAGTCCGCCCTGCGGCACGATGTTGACCGCCGACGCGGCGGTCCCGGTCGCGACCTTCTTGGCGCGCGCGGCCTGTTGGCCCACCGCCGCAAGTTGCGCGAAATCGACGACGTTGTCGTCCTCGTCCTTCTCCGGCCCGATGCTGAAATTCGGTTGACGCTCGAGATAGGTCAGGCCAGGGACGGCGCGCGTCCCTTGCCGGGACTGCGCGGGCCCGCCGAGCATGACCGCCGCATCATTGGGCGGGCCGTAGGCGTGGTCCGGACTGTGACAGGACGCGCATGACAATGCGCCCGACGACGACAGCGACGCGTCGAAGAATATCTTCTGGCCGACCTGCGCCATGGCGGACAGCGGAGCCACAGGCGGACGCCTGAGCTGCACCGGGTTCGGATTGGTGCCCGGAAGCCCTTGCGTCTCGACTGCCGCAACGGCGCCGGCCATGCAAAGCAGGCCGGCGCCGAGAAGCCACAACATGCGGCCGTTCATATGACGTCCAGTGATCCCAAGGGCGCCAGTCCCAGAGTGTTAGTGATGGTGATGATCGTCAGCGCTGACGACCACCGTGCCCGCAGTCGGATCGAGGAACAGCTTGTTCTGCCGATCGTCATCATCACGATCGTGACCGCGATCGAAATCGAACATGTCCGTGATCGATTCGACGCCGTCGTCGAACGAGCCGCCGCCGAGACGCTGGCCGTGCAGCCAGTTGTCTTCGATGAAGCGCACGACCGAGGCCTGCGAGATGCGGGTGTGGCTGACGAAGTTCTTCTTGGCGAAGGGCGAGACCACGATGAACGGCGTGCGCGTGCCGGGACCGCAGCGGCCGTTCACCGGCTGGCCGTTGAGGCCGTTCGGCTGGGTCTGCTTGCCGACACCGCGGCCGCACTGGCCGGGACCGTTGACCTGATCGGCGGTCGGATCATACGAGGCGCTGGTCGGCGCGATGTACTGGTGGTCGTACCAGCCGTCGCTGTCGTCATAGGTGATGATGACAGCGGTCTCGCGCCACTCCTTCTGCGTCTGCAGGAAGTTGATCAGCTCGACATTGCCCGCCTGCTCGTCGAGCGGATCGGAGTTGCCGGGATGACCGTCCTGATAGGCCGGCATCTTGATGTAGGAGACGGCCGGGAAGTTGCCGGCTTTCACCGAGGCGTAGAAATCCTCGAGATCGTAGGCATGATTGGCCGGATCGACCGTCTTGCTACCGGGAACGTAGGTGTGGCCGATCGCGTTCACCGAGCTCGGCCGCGCATGAGTCGGGTTGGCGGTCGACTTGTAGTACTGGAACCAGGCGTGGTGCGGGATGTAGTCCACGATGGTGCCGTTGACGTTGCTCGAGAAGGTGCTGCGGCCGCAATTGGTGGTGCCGTTGCTGTTCTTGAGCGTCAGGTCGAAGCCTCCCATGAAGCTGCCCCAGCTGATGTGCTCGGCGTTGAGCAGGTCGCCGATGTTCTTGCTGGTCATCAGGACCTGGCTGGTCGTGCTCGAGCAGGAATCGTAGGCAGGATCGGTATCGCCGATCAGCGTCAGGCCGCCCTGGCCGTCGGCGATCGACGACGACGTGCCGACGATGTTCTGCGCACCGTTGGTCTGGCCGGAGACCACCTCGAGCGCGCCGGGCGTCGACGGACCGAAAGTGTCGGTCCAGTTGTTGTCGCTCATCGCGAAGTTCTGGGCGTAGTTCCAGAACGCGGTGACGGTGTTGCCGTCGAAATAGCCCATCACCTGCCCGTTGGTGCCGAAGGCGCCGACGCCGCCGGCGGTGCCGCGACCCGTGAACTTAGGAAACAGGTCTTCGCTGCCGTTATCGACCGCCTGCTGCTCGGGCGTGTAGGCGTGGTTCTGCGAGCGCGTGTTGGCCTGGGTGCGGTCGAGGCGGAACGGGTTGGTCGCGCCGGTGCCATTGGCCGGATTGAGGTTCGGGTTGTTGGTCAGCAGATTGGCGTTGGCGAGGTTGTTGACCTTCGGCGTATGCGGCTTCGCCGTGAACGGAATCGAGCCGGTCGGGTTGGCCGCGTTCGGATACGTTGCGAAATAATGATCGAACGAGCGGTTCTCGTTGAAGATGACGACGAGATGCTTGATCGGCGTTGCGGTGTGGATGTCGTGCGGATGACGATGATCGTGATCCCTGTCGTCCTGAGCGGCGGCGCTGCACGCAATTGCAGCGGCAGCAACCAGACAGACTCCGACCGTCGAAAGAAATTTGGCTTTCACCGTAGTGCCCCTTGATTTTACAGATTTGTGACGTCGACCTGCGACAAGTTATCCATCGCCGATGACAGCCCTGTGTAAGTTTTGTGCGAGCAACGCTTCGTCACAACGATTCATCAACGCGCGTTCGATTCACGCGTCGTTGCGGCGCTTGCGAGCGATGTTGGATTATTCTCTATCTCGATGACGCCGATATGCGCGTCATGAGTCGACCTGCTCCCGCGCGCATTGCGTCGGCAACAATCCGACATAGCGGAGTGTGTGGCAGAAAAATTAGCAGGAGTGCACACACGAACATTAGAGCAAGGGGCAATGGAGCCCCTCGCCTTCTCACGCAAGCCGCTGACGATGAGTACGCGCCCTAGTCCTTTATCCCCGTGATCGATGCACTCACAGCACGGGGATCGCGCTGCGGCCAGCGGCCGCTTTCGACCTGGGACAGGAAATCGCCGACGATGCGGTTGTACTCGTCGGGCTCCTCGATGTTGATGGCATGACCACAGTTCGGCATCACCGCGAGTGCAGCCGACGGGATGCTCTGCTTCATCAGGATGCCCGGCAACAGGCACGGCCAGTCCTCGTCGCCGGTGATGATCAGTGTCGGCACACTGATGCGCTTCATCTCCTCGACCAGCGTGTAGAGCGAGGGCCGCTCCTTCTGCACGCCCTGCTGGGTGTTGGCCGATCCGACCGCTGAATGCTCTGCCAGCATGCGCTTGAACTCGTCGTGGCCGCGCGGATCCTTGTTCTCGTATTGCACGCGCGTCGGCCCGTAGGCGTAGCGCTCGGCGAAGGCCGGCATGCCTTCCTTGCGGATCATGTTGGCGATGACATCGGCCTCGGCGCGGAACGTCTCGCGCTTGTCGAGCTCGGCACCATAGCCGCAGCCGCCGATGCACAGCGACAGCGCCCGCGTCGGATGACGCAATCCGAAATGCAGTGTCGCAAACCCGCCCATCGAGAGGCCGACGATATGCGCCTTCGGCGCGCCGATGTGATCGAGCACGGCCAGGATGTCGTCCGCGGCGCGCGCCTGCGAATAGGACGAGACCTGCTCCGGCACATCAGACGGCGGAAAGCCGCGCGCATTGTAGGCAATGGTGCGGAAGCGTTTGCCGAAATGCCGCATCTGCGGCTCGTAGCTGCGCAAATCGCCGGCGAATTCATGGACCAGGATCACCGGATGACCGGATCCGGTCTCCTCGAAATAGAGCCGCACGCCGTCATCTGTTGTCGCGTAGGGCATGGTGGTCTCCTGCCTTCTTGCTTTGCGGTTACTTCCTTGGCGTATTACGGGATGGTCGCCCCCGCCGGAGGTTTGGCACGCGGCAAATATGTGCCGTGCTCCTTGCTGCCGACAAGGGTGCCGTCGTCGACGACCACCTTGCCGCGCACCATGGTCAGCACCGGCCAGCCGGTCACTTCGAGGCCTTCATAGGGTGTGTAGTCCGAGCCGTCGTGGATCAGCTCGTGGCGGATCGTCACCTTGCGCTTGGGGTCCCACAGCGCAATGTCGGCATCGGAGCCGACCGCGATCGTGCCCTTGCGCGGATAGAGGCCGTAGATCTTGGCGTGGTTGGTGGCACTGAAGGCGACGAAGCTGTTGAGATCGATGCGGCCCTTGACCACGCCCTCGGAGAACAGGATCGGCAGCCGGGTCGCGACGCCGGGAATGCCGTTCGGCACCCAGCGGAAGCTGGTGCGCCCTTTCGGCGCGAGCTTGCCTTTCGGATCGTCGTAGCGGAACGGGCAATGGTCCGACGAGAACACCGAGAATACTTTCTGCTGCAGGCCTTCCCAGCATGCCTGCTGGCTGGCGACATCGCGCGGCGGCGGCGAGCAGACGTATTTCGCGCCCTCCATATTGAGCTGGTCGAGGTCCTTCTCGGTGAGCATCAGGTATTGCGGACAGGTTTCGCCCATCACCCTGAGACCGCGCTGCTGCGCGCGCCGGATTTCGTCCATCGCCTCGCGGTTCGAGACGTGCACGATCATGATCGGCACATCGACGAGTTCCGACAGCGAGATCGCGCGATGGGTGGCCTCGCGCTCGACCGGGATCGGCCGCGATGCTGCGTGGAAGCGCGGCGCGGTGTTGCCGGCACGTTCCAGCCGGTCCGTGAGGAAGCGAATAGCGTCGAAGTTTTCCGCATGCACCATCAGCATCGCGCCGGTCTCGCGCGCGACCGACATGGTCTCGAGCAGCTCGCGATCCGACAGCGCCAGCCCCTCATAGGTCATGAAAACCTTGAGCGAGGTGTAGCCGTCCTCGACCAGCGCCGGCAGCTCCTGGCCCAGCACATGCTCGGTCGGATCGGTGACGATCAGATGGAAGGCGACGTCGACATGGCATTCGCCGTCCGCCAGCGAATGATAGTGCTTCAGCGCTTCGCGCAGCGTCTGGCCCTTCTCCTGCAGGCAGAACGGCAGCACCGTGGTGTTGCCGCCGAACGCCGCCGAGCGGGTGCCGGAGGCAAAGCCGTCGGCCATCACGATGCCGTCGCCGGACGGCTGGGCGAAATGGACGTGGCTGTCGATGCCGCCGGGCAGCACCAGCCGGTCGGTTGCATCGATGATGGTGGTGGCCGGGCCGAGATCATTTCCGAGCGCGGTGATCTTGCCGTCACGGATGCCGACGTCGCAGGCAAAGGTGTCGGCCGCGGTGACGACGGTGCCGCCTCGGATGATGGCGTCGAAGGACATCAGCTTGTCCCCTCTTTCGGTGAGCGATGTTCGATGATTGCGGCAAGCGGCTCGGCCAGCCCGATCGTCGGCTTCGGATCGGGACGGCGGAAGGTCCCGGCCACCGCTTTGCGCGGCTTGAGCACGGCGAGCGTCTCCGCCTGGCGCACGGCGGCCGCGACCGGATCGACCACCGGCACCGGAATGCGGTCGCGAACTTTCACCGCGAGCCCGGCGAGCGGCGCGCCTGACAGAATGACGACGTCGGCAGCATCCTGCGCGACTGCCTGGTTGGCGAGCGCGACCAGGAGCTCCTCCTTCTCGGCCTGGACGTCGGAGATCGACTGGAAGCTGCCGTCGAGCGTGCGGATGCCGGCGCAGCGTCCGCTGAGCCCATGCATGGCGACGCATTCCTCGTACCATGCGCCAGTGCGCCGGCGAAGGTCACGATCGCAAACCGCCGGCCGAGCATGCAGGCCGTGAGCATCGCGGCCTCGGCCAATCCGACAACGGGATATGAGAACAGCTCGCGCGCGCCGAACAGGCCGGGATCGCCGAACGCGGCGATGATGGCGGCATCGATGGGACCGGCCTCGGCCAGCATCTCCAGCGCGATCGCGCCGCCGATCTGCGCCTCGGCGCGGGTCGCAATATAAGGCACGCCGCGCGCGGCAGTGACCGGCACGAGTTCGGTACCGGCCGAGGCGACCTTGCTGCCGGCGGCGTGGAGCAGATCCGTCACATCAGCCGTCGTGTTGGGATTGAGCAGCAGGATCTTCATGGCGCAATGGTCCTCGCCTTGCGGCCGCGCGGCTTGGCGGGTGCGTCCGGCACTCCGGCCTCATCTCCCTTGCCATCCAGCGTCTCGGCGACGATCTCGCCGGTGCGGCGCACGTGGTGGGCCAGGATCTGCCCGGCCAGCGCCGCATCGCGGCGTCTGAGTGCGGCCAGGATCTCCTGATGCTCGCGCACCGATTCATCCCAGCGCCCGAGCACCGAGAGCGCGAAAAAGCGCGCGCGCTCGGCCCGCGCCAGCAGTGCCTCGTGCGTCGCCTTCAGCACCGCGTTGCGGGCGAAGCCGACGATCGCCGAATGGATCTGCTGATTGGCCTGGAAATAGTCGCGCAGCTCGCCGCGGCCGTGATGCCACTCGATCTTGTCCTGCAGCGCCTCGAGCCGCTCGAAATCGGCGTCCTCCATGCGGAGTGCGGCGAGCTCGGCGGCGCAGCGCTCGATGCCGCTGACGGCCTCGAACAATTCGGCGAGCTCGGCGCGGCGGAACGGCGTGATCACGGCGCTGTGGTTGAGCCTGAGCTCGACCAGGCCCTCGTTCGCCAACTGCTTCAGCGCCTCGCGCAACGGGGTGCGCGAAATGCCGAGCGCGTCGGACAAATCAGCCTCGCCCAGCGATTGTCCCGGCGCCAGCTCGCCGCGCACGATCATGGTGCGCAGCCGCGCCGCCGCCTGCTCGTGCAGCCCGACCCGCGGCACGCGCAGACGGCGCCGTTGCAGCGCCGTCATCGCCCGCTTGGGCTCTTTGCTACGTCTGGTCGGCTTGATTTCGCTCTTGGCCTCAGTCACTGCACGCCTTCATTGTCTTGATCGGAGATTGCGCTCGCCGCGCGCAGATCGGGATTCGTGAACAGGCTGCCCCAGCCATGCACGCGCGACGGATCGCTGCCCGTCTTGGCAAGGCACGCCCACAACGTCACCGCAATCGAGTCCAGCACCGGCACGCCAAATCCGCGCTCCAGCCGTTCGGCCGCGCCCGCGCCGCGCATATTGGTGCAGAGCACGACGGCGGCATCGCAGCCCTCGCGCACCACCTCCTCGATCAGTCCTGCGACGGTGGCCTCGCTGACCTCGGCAAAGGAGAAATTGTCCTGCAGCGACAAGTGCCGCTCGGCGAAGCAGTGCAGCCCTTCCGAATTCCAGTTGGCGATGATCCTGTCCTGCACATCCCGGCGATATGGCGTCACCAGCCCGATGCGCCTGGCGCCGATCCGCCGCAGCAGGTCGCGATAGGCCAGCACCGTGGTGCAGGCCTCGATCCCCGTCGCGGCGGTGATCTGCTCGCACAGGCTCTCGTCGCGATCGAAGCCGAGCCAGCTTGCCGAGGTGCCGTTCCAGGCGATCACGTCGACCTTGGCATGGGCGAGCAATTCCGCGGCGCGAAGGATCTCGCTGGCGTCGAACTGGCGCAGCGCCTGCTCCGACAGCGCGATCTCCGTCACCTTGAAGCGCGAGAAATGCGCCGAGACGCCGTCGATCCCAGCCAGCATCGCGCAGGTGATCGGCTCGAGTGCGGTATTCGACGACGGCGTCAGCATGCCGAGCCGGACGGGACGTGTCATTCGCGAGGCCTCATCAACCGGCCGAACCCTTCACGGGCTGGGCCGTAGTTCGATTCTAGACCGGGAGCTTGCGGCTGTAGTCGATCAGGGTCGAGCAGATCAACAGCGCAATGCCCGCGGCGGCGAAATACATCAGGGCCAGGAAGTAGGAACCGGTGGCCTGCACGATGAAGCCGACGATCAACGGCGTCGTGATGCCGGCAATGTTGCCGCCGAGATTCATGCAGCCGCCGAGGAAGCCGGACTTGCCGCGGCCTGCCAGCGCCGAGGGGATCGCCCAGTACATGCCGCACCAGCGCAGGAAGAACAGCGTCGTCGACAGCAGCACCACCACCGCAACCGCATTGGTGACGTAGGCGACGAGGAAGATCGACACCGTCGCCATGATCGCGGCGATGCCGAACAGCGTGCGGAACACGGTGTTGGGCGCCCCGCCCCGCGCGCGCCAGCCATCGCCGATCCAGCCGCCGACCAGTTCGCCGACGAAGCCTGCGAAGAAGATGATGAAGGAGGCGCCGCCGAGCGCCTTGATGTCGAAGCCGTGCACCTTGAACAGATAGGTCGGCATCCAGGTCAGCAGCCCGTAGAAGGTGGTGTTGAAGAACATCCAGCCGAGGCACATGCACCACACCGAGCGGAAGCGGAAATAGGCGATGCCGCTGGCGCCGGACGAGGGCGGCGTCGCCGCGTCCTCGATCGCATGCGCCTCCTCGAGATAGCGCGCCTCGGCTTCATTGACCGACGGATGCTCGCGCGGCACGTTGCGGATGTAGTACCAGGCCCACAGCCCGCACAGCATGGTGCCGATGCCGGCGACGACGAAGGCGACGCGCCAGGAGCTGAACGCCGCCATCAGCCAGGCGATCACGATCGAGCCAAGCGCAGCGCCGAGCGGCGCACCGCCGTCCAGCAAGGTCGCGCCGCGACCGCGTTCGGTCTGCGTCATCCAGATCGCGTTGAGCTTGCCGCCGGCCGGATAGATCGGCGCTTCCGACGCGCCGAGCCCGAGCCGGGTCATGAGCAGCAGCATCCAGCTGGTGGACAGCGCCGCCAGCGCCTGGAAGAAGCCCCAGAACAATGTCGCGAGCGCGATCACGATGCGCGGCTTGAAGCGATCGGCAAGCATGCCGCCCGGCACCTGCATCAGCGCGTAGGTCCAGAAGAACGAGCTCAGGATCAGGCCCTGCATCGCCGGATCGATATCGAACTCCTTGGCGATGACCGGCATCGCGACCGACAGCGAGGCGCGATCGATATAGTTGATCGAGATCAGGAACAGCATCAGCAGGAAGATCTTCCAGCGCACGCCGGAAGGCTTCGCCGCATCTGCCATTGCGATGGTGGACACCTGCTCGCTCATTGCACGCTCCTCTGCCGGCAGATTGCTTTTGCCCCTGGCGCGCCTCGTCATCGAAGGTGGTTGGCCTCTCCTGCCCCGCGCGAAGTCTGCTTCAAGGAGGTTGACGCGACAAGCACATTTTGCATTCTGCATACAATTTTCTATATCATACTGATTATACTATAAATTATACCTATTAAGCCTTGATGTTAATCAGGTCATGGCGAGAAATTGGGCGCCAGCTCGCCTGCCCGCGCCGGGATTTTTCAGAGAATTGGCCCGGCGCTGCGGCTCCGGGGACCGCACTCAACGGCGGTCTGCTCAGTCCAAAAAGAGCAATCCGCGCTTCCCGTGGAAGCGCGGACCTGTCGTGACCCGCCGATGTAGATCGCTCGTCAGCGGCGGATGAAGGCCGCCACCACCGCGCTCGACGTCGCGCAGATCGCGACCACCAGGAACACCAGCGAGGTCTGGTTATGCTTGTCCATGAAGTGGCCGATCATCGGCTCGCCGAGACCCGCGAACAGATAGGCGAAGAAGTTCATCACCCCGGTTGCGGTCCCTGCCCGCTTGTGGCCGACCAGGTCCGGGCACAATGCCCAGAACGAGGACTGCGGGCCATAAGTGAAGAAGCCGCACAGGAACAGCACCGTCATGCCGAGATAGATATCGGTGGTCGGGATCGCATACATGCAGAGCGCGGTGACCGCGGCGAGCACCATGTAGAGCACGATCGCGAGGTAACGGCGCGAGCCGAACACCTGGTCCGAGATCCAGCCGTTGCTGAACGCGCCGACCGCCATGCCGACCGGCAGCGCGATGCTGATCCAGCGCGGATCGACCACCGAGCTCGCGCCGGCCTTGGCCCAGTTGCTGCCGAGGAAGTGCACCGGCACCCACACCAGCAGGCCATAGCGCGCCGCGTTCTGGAAGCCGATCGAGACGCCGGCGACCAGCAGGCGCCAGTTCGACAGCACCGCCTTGTAGCGCGCGAGCGAGCCCTCATTGGCATCGACCGCGGCCTCCGTTGCCACAACGTCGTCGGCCTCGTCATGCGGCGAGGCAAAGCCCATGTCCTCGGGCTTCTCGCGCGCGATCAGATAGAACGCGATGCCGCCGAGCAGCAGCAGCACGACCGGGATGCGGAAGATCCAGCGCCAGTCGAGCTGGAAATAGCCGACCACGACCAGCGAGGTGACGAACGACAGCACCGAGGCGAGGCCCGCCGCGAACGTGTAGAGCCCGTAGACCGTGCCGCGCTCGTGGCGGCCCCACCAATTCGACAGCAGCCGGCTGCCCGGCGCCCATCCCATCGACTGGAAATAACCGTTGATGCCCCAGAACGCGGTGAGGCTGACGATCCCGGTCGACAGGCTGGTCGCCCAGTTCATGATGAAGGAGAGGATCGCGCCCGCGCTCATCACCCGGCGGCCGCCGAACTTGTCGCCGAGATTGCCGTTGATGGCCTGGCCGACCGCGTAGCACCAGAGCAGCGCCGCGCTGGCCCAGCCCAGCGCCTCCTTGGTGACGCCGAACTCGGCCTGGATGCCGGGAATGGCGAAGCCGAAGGTCTGCCGCCCGGTGTAGAAGAACAGATAGCAGAACATCGCCGCGAACAGCATCCGCCACTGCGCGCGGCGGAACGAGGTCGCAAGCTCCGGATTCTGGACTCCGACCGAGCCGACGCTCGACGGACTGAACGTGATCGACATTGAGGCCTCCCCTTTGTTTGGTTGATGCTGTCGGCCGCGGCGTTGTTCTTGTTGTGCGCGTGCAGCCCTCGTCGGACGCGCTGCTCTAGACCGGCCAAGGCAGCGAGTAGGTCTTGACGTTGGTGAAGCTCTTGATCGCCTCCTGCACGCCCTCCTTGTAGCCAAGGCCGGAGTCCTTGATCCCGCCGAACGGCGACATCTCGATCCGGTAGCCCGGCACTTCCCAGACATTGACGGTGCCGACATCGAGTTCGTTGACGAACCGCGTGATGTAGTCGAGCCGGTTGGTGCAGACGCCGGACGACAGGCCGAACGCGGTCGAATTCGAAATCCGGATCACGCTCTCGATGTCGTTGGGCACGCGGATGATCGGGATGACAGGCCCGAACGTCTCCTGCATCACCAGCTCGCTGGTGTAGGGAATCCGGTCGACCACCGTCGGTGGATACAGCGCGCCCTGGCGATCGTTGCCGTGTAGCAACTCGGCGCCGTCGGCAACGGCCGCGTTGACGCGGCGCTCGAATTCCTTCGCCGCACCCTCATGGATGACGGTGCCGACATCGACCGTCGGGTCCATCGGATCGCCGCACTTCAAGCTGCGTGCCTTCTTCAGGACGAGCGCAGCAAAATCGTCGGCAACCGCCTCGACGCAGAGGATGCGCTTGACGGCCGTGCAGCGCTGGCCGGAATTCTTGGTCGCGCCGGTGACCGCAAGCTCGGCCGCCTTCTCGAGATCGGCGTCCTCCATCACGATCAGGGGATCATTGCCGCCGAGCTCGAGCACCAGGCGCTTGTAGCCCGCCTTGGTGGCGATGTGCTTGCCGACCCTGACCGAGCCGGTGAAGGTCACGAGATCGACGCCCGGATCTGTGATCATCGCATCCCCCATCGAATGCGGATTGCCTGTGACCACCGACAGCATTTCCGGCGGCAGCCCGGCCTCATACAGCACATCGGCGAGCGCCAGCGCGGTCAGCGGCGTCAGCTCGGTCGGCTTCAGCACCACGCGGTTGTTGGTGGCGATCGCGGGTGCGATCTTGTGGCTCACCATGTTGAGCGGATGATTGAACGGCGTGATCGCGGAGATCGCGCCGAGCAGCGGCGCGCGCGTCGTGAAGATCTTGCGCGCCTTGCCCTGCGGGCTGATGTCGCAGGAGAATATCTCGCCATCGTCCATGATCGCGAGCTGGCCGGCAAACGAGTAGACGTCGTAGGCGCGGCCGGCCTCGTAGAGCGAGTCCTTCCAGCACAGCCCGGACTCGGCGGTGATCAACCGCGCGAACTCCTCCTTGCGGCCCGCCAAAATCTCGGCGGTGCGCAGCAGGATGCGCTGGCGCTCATAGCGCGTCAGCTTCGGCTTGAACGCCGCCGCCTTGGCGAACGCGCTGCGCACATGCTCCGGGCGCGCCGCCGGGACGGTGCCAATCACCTTGTTGGTGTAGGGATTGAAGACCTCGACATGCTCGTCGGTGTCGACGAGCGAGCCTGCGATGCGCATCTGCTCATGGCGAACGGCCGGGCCCTGGATGTTCATGGTGGTGTCCTTAAAGTCCGGATGTCACTGGATGCGGTTGAGCGCGACGTCGAAGGCGTCAAAATTGCGCAGGGCGTGACCGGCCGGCAGCACGATCTTGCGGTTGGCGATCAGCGGCACCCGCTCCTCGGTCAGCCCGCCATGCGAGCGCAGCGGCTCGGTCAACCCTGACAGATCGTGGCGAGATTCGCTGGTGCCGAGCACCTTGTGCCTGGTCGAGATCACGACGATATCGCCGATCCGGTCCGGCGGCAGCTCGAACCGGGCGCAAGCGTCCTTGCGCGTCAGTGCAACCTCGATCCCTTTGGTATCGCGCAGCCGCATCAGCAGCGTGCCGACGTCGCGCCTTCGGGCGTGTAGATGGTCGCGAACGAGCCGAGCGAGCCGTGATGGGCCACGTAAGGATCGGTGATCGGCAGGATCACGCGCGCGGCGCCCGCACCCGTCCAGTCGTCCATGACGTCCTGGAGATAGATCACGTCGGGCTTGCCATCGGGCAGAAACTTGTCGTTCATGCCGTGGTCGGCGGTCGCCACGATGTTGCAGCCGAGCGCATCGAACTGGGCAAGATAGCCGTCGATCATCGCGTAGAAGTCGTTGGCGACCTTGGTGCCGAGCCCGACCTTGTGCTGGATATAGTCGGTGGTCGACAGATACATCAGATCTGGACGGTAACGTTCGACCAGCTTGACGCCGGCCGCGAACACGAAGCGCGACAGATCGGCTGAGTAGACTTCCGGCAGCGGCAGGCCGACGAAATCGAGCACATTGTCGATGCCGTTATTAGCCTTGGTGGCCTGGTCGGCCTTCTCCGACGAGAACGCGATGGCGCGGCCGCTCGCATAGTCGAGCCCGTAGGCGAGCAAGGTGCGCAGCTTGTCCTTGGCGGTGACGGCGGCGACCTTGTAGCCGGCGTCGTGGACCCCGGCCAGGATGGTCGGCGCGCGCAGGAATTTCGGATCGTTCATCATGACTTCGGCGTTGTTCGCCGTGTCGTAGAAATAGTTGCCGGCGATGCCGTGCACCGCGGGCGGCCGCCCGGTGATGATCGAGAGGTTGTTGGGATTGGTGAAGCTCGGGATCACGCTGGCGGCGTGGACATGCGCGCCCTCCTTCATGAAGCGTGCGAAGGTCGGCGCCACGCCGGCCTCGATCGCCTTCTCGATATAGCCGGGTTCCGAACCGTCGAGGCAGATCACGACCGTCGGCCGCGTCGGCGCCTCGTAATCGCGCCCGTTGACAGTGATGGTCTTGCGAGTGTCTTGCATCATGTCTCTCCTTGTCACCGCGCCGTCGTCACGCGCTCACCGCGCTCGGCATGCGCTGGGTCTGCGCTGCCTCGATCAACCGCTCCTTCGACCCCAGGAAATTGCGGCCGCGCTCGCCCTCGAGCGAGTCCGCGATCAGCGCGTGCCATTCCGCGCGCTCGATCCTGTAGGCGGCCGGATTGCAGGAGATGCCGAGCCGCGCCATGAAGTCTTCGAGGTCGTCGGCCGCGCGCGCCAGATCGGCGCCAAATATCTGCCTGAGGCTGTCCTCGCAGAGCCCGCCCGCCCCCTTGACGCTGCGCAGCACCATCGGCAGCGAGAACGAGCAGGCAATGCCATGTTGCACGCCGTGCCGCAGCGTGATCGGATAGGACAGCGAATGCGCGATCGCGGTCTTGGTGTTGGAGAACGCGAGCCCTGCGAACAATGCCGCCTGCGCCATGCGGCTGCGCAGCTCGAGATTGCCGAGGTCATTGGCGAGCTTCGGCAGCACCTCGAGAACGCCGCGCGCCGCTGCCACCGCGTGGTTGGCCGACACCGGGTTGTTGTTGACGTTCCAGATGCTCTCCAGCGCATGCGACAGCGCATCGAGGCCGGTGCTGATGGTGAGAAGCTGCGGCTTGCCGAGCATCAGCCGCGGATCGATCACCGCATGGGTCGGATAGAGCGACGGGCGCGCCAGCGAGTACTTCTTGCCGTTGGCCTCGTCCCACACCGTGCCCCAGCAGGTCACTTCGCTGCCGGTGCCGGCGGTGGTCGGCACCGCGACGATCGGGATCGCCGCGAGCCGCTCGGCGCCCTGTTGCGTCTCCAGATAGGTCTTCACGGTCGCGAAGTCGCCGCCGGCCGCCGCGAACACCTTTGCGGAGTCGATCACCGAGCCGCCGCCGAGCGCGACGATCACCTCGGGCTGCTTCGCGAGCCCGGCAAAGCGCGCGGTCTGCTCGGTGAGCAGCCGATAGTCCGGATTGGGCGCGACGTCGCGGATGGTCAGGACGGACGGCCCCGCCGCGGCGCGCAGCCGGCGCTCGAGTCCATCGAAGAACGGCTCGCCATAGGTCACGAGCGCATAGGCGCGCTTGCCGATCAACGCCGGCAGCTTGTCGAAGCTGTCGGCTCCGAATTCGATCCTTACCGGGTTGGAATAAGTCCAGGCCATCCACGCGTCCTCCATTTGGCGCGAAGGTACGGCGCCGGCTGCTATTGACAAATTCATTCTTCGGATGCGTTCTATTGATTATGTCAATAGTATTCAGCCAGCTGCGCGCCTTCCATGCGGTCGCCGCCCATGGCGGCTTCACCGCGGCCTCGCGCGTGCTCCATGTCGGGCAGCCGACGCTGACCATCCAGGTCAAGGAGCTGGAGGAGACCTACGGCGTCGAGCTTTTGATCCGCAAGCCGCGGCACACCGAGCTGACCGAGGCCGGCGCCGCGCTGTTCGAGATCACGCGGGGCATCATGACGTTCTGCGACGAGGCGCACGACCTGTTGGCTGCGCATGGCAAGGCCACCAAGGGCCATTTGCGCGTGGCGACCGTCGGCCCGTTTCACGCCACCGAGATCATTGCCGCCTTCAAGCGCGATCACCCCGAGGTGCAGATCTCGACCCTGCTCGGCAATTCCGAACGCACGCTGCGCCACATCGTCGACTTCGAGGCCGATGTCGCGATCCTGGCTGAGGTGCCGGAGGATCCGCGCGTCACCATGATCCCCTACCGCACCCACCGCGTGATCGTGTTCGTCAATCGCGATCATCCCTGGTTCACGCGTAAGTCGGTCCGGCTGCGCGAGCTGGCCGACCAACCGATCGTGCTGCGCGAGCGCGGCTCGACCACGCGGCGCGCCTTCGAGGCAACGATGCAGGCCGAGGGCATCAGGATCGAGCCGGTGTTCGAGATCGAGAGCCGTGAGGGCGTGTGGAAGGCGGTCGAGCGCGGGCTCGGCATCAGCGTCGTCGCCGACTTCGAATTCGTGCCGCACCCCAACCTGCGCGCGCTCGAGATCAGCGACCGCACCATCAAGACCCAGTACAGCATCGCCCATCACAGCGGGCGTGGCCACTCCCCGATCATCAAGGCCTTCATCGATACGGTTCGACGGATGAAGGTCAGCGACCGCAGCGGGTGACGGCGCCCCCGTCGCGGGCTATGCGTCCTCGTCGAAGCGAGCCAATGCCGCCTCGATGAGCTCGATCTCCTCGCGGAGCGTGTCATGCACGACCGTCGGCCTGAAACCCGGGACGCTGTGTGCTCGAACACCGTCCAACAATCGTTGGCGATGGTCTCTGAGCTCTTCCAGCGCCTGACGATTCTTCAGCGATACATAGCCGGCAATAATTTGCTCGATGGCGTTCATTGGAAATCCACGGTTCAAAAAATAACATGCTGTAATCCCTCGATTAAAGCGGCCAAACGGCTTTCCTGGCAAGCCCCGTGACGCGGTGCCGTGAGCGCTAATGCTGGCGGCCCGGGCGAACCAGTACGCCGCGACCTGTCGGCTCAAGCGCCGCCGCCTCTGGAATACTGGATCACCCGCTTTCGCGGTGATGACACCGCGTTGTTTGGCGCGAACAATCCCCATTGTCGTCCTGGCGAAAGCCAGGACCCATTACCCCAACTGCGCATTGTTGCGCGGCGCTGGGGCCGCTGTCCCGTTCATCATCCGCTGCGGTGGTTATGGGTCCTGGCTTTCGCCAGGACGACGGTGGAGGATGCAGCGCATAAGCGTGATCTATCGGCTGACAGTGACGGCGAAGCGCGCGGTATCGGCTCAAGCCACGGTCGGCTCGCTCGACAGCGCGGCGAACACGGTTTCCGGCGAATGCGCGATCACGGCGAGCAAGGCGCGGGCAGGTCCCCGCGGGGCGCGCTTGCCCTGCTCCCAGTTGCGGATGGTCTCAACGGGAACGCCGAGCTTGGCGGCGAATTCGAGCTGGGTCAGCTGGGCGCGGCGGCGCAGATCGCGCACCGCGGGTCGCGCGGCCGCAGGGTGCATCGCCGCCTCGGCCGGGTATGCCGGCACGAGCGGGATTTCCTGCCCGTCGCGCAATTCGACGATCCGTCCGTCCGCCTTGAGCCGCAACCGCTGCATGATGGCCCCCTTTGGAGATAGGTGCATCATCCGCCAACCCCGTTAAGGCGCGATTAACGATAAACGGCTCCGCCGACGATCCGCTATTTCAGCCCAAACCACAGTGTGGCGATGCCGAGGAACGAGAAGAAGCCGACCACGTCGGTGACGGTCGTGACGAAGGTGCCGGAGGCAACCGCCGGATCGGCGCGCACCCGTTCCAGCACCATCGGAATCAGGATGCCGCCGAGCGCGCCGGCGACCAGGTTGCAGATGATCGCAAGCCCGATCACGATGCCAAGGCCCGGGATCTTGAACCAGGCCACCGCGGCGATGCCGGTGATGACGGCAAAGGCGATGCCGTTGACGAGCCCGACCATGGTCTCGCGCAACACCACGCGCATCGCGTTGAACGCACCGAGCTCGCGGGTGGCTAGCGCGCGCACCGCGACCGTCATGGTCTGGGTCGCGGCATTGCCGCCCTGGCTCGCCACGATCGGCGCCAGCACCGCAAGCGCCACCATCTTCTCGAGCTGGCCCTCGAACAGGCCGAGCACCGACGAGGCCAGGAACGCGGTCGCGAGATTGACCAAGAGCCAGTTGAAGCGGCCGCGGGCGATGGTCCAGACCGTGTCGGACAGCTCTTCGGGATGGGTGACGCCGCCGAGCGCCTTCAAGTCCTCGTCGGCCTCCTCCTCGATCATGTCGACGACGTCGTCGATGGTGATCACGCCGACCAGCCGGTCGATGGTATCGACCACGGGAGCGGCGACCAGATTGTACTTGCCGAACATCCGCGCGACCTCTTCCTGGTCCTCGAGCGCGGAGACCCGGCGGCGGTCCTCGTCGATCAGGTCCTTGATTGGAACCGGGCGGCGCGCGCGCAGTAGCACGTCCAGCGAAACTGCGCCCAGCCAGTGCCTTTCGGCGTCGACCACATAGATCTCGTAGAATCGATCCGGCAGATCGGGCGTGTCGCGCATGTAATCGATCACCTGCCCGACGTTCCAATCCAGCGGCACCGCAATGAACGCGGTCTGCATCCGCCGGCCGGCGGAATTCTCCGGGTACAGCAAGCTGCGCTCGATCTCGGCGCGCTCGGCCGCCGGCAGTTTCTCCAGGATCTGTTCCTGGTCCTCCTCGTCGAGGCTTTGCAGCAGCTCGACGGCGTCGTCGGAGTCGAGCTCGCGGACGCCCTCCGCAACCGTCTCCGGCTCGAGTTCCTCGAGGATCTCCTCGCGGACCGTCTCATCGACTTCGTTGAGCGCCGAGAAGTCGAAGTCGGTGCCGGTGATCTCGACCAGGGTAACGCGGTCGTCCGGCTCCAGCGCCGCGATCAGGTCGCCGAGATCGGCCTCGTGCAGTTCCGCCACCACCTCGCACAGCAGGGGCCTGTCGGCGGCATGGATCGCCCGGGTGATGCCAGCGACGAATTCGGGGCGGAGCTGGCCCTCCTCGTCCCGCATCGGCATCCGGGCCAGCGGGTCGGCTTCGGCGGGTTCGGCAACGTCGAAATTCTCGGCCATGCCGTGTTTCGCCGGTTTGACAGGAGGGGAAAAACTGGTTGGATGAGTGCGGAACGGATTACCTAATCGGTGGGGCCCTGTGCAATGAGAAAGAAGTCGAGCGCACCGCGACCGATCCTCAACGTTGTCGCGGCGCTGATCGCGCTCGCACCTTGCGCGCTGACCGGCGCGGCGAAGGCCGCCGAGTGCACGCGCAAGGATGCGCTCGGCACCTCACGTGTGCTCGAGGTCGATCCTGCGACCTATCCGCGCGTCGGGCTGAAGAGCTTTCCGCAGACCCTGCCGCTTCGGGATGGCGAGGTCGTGCTGACCTTCGACGACGGGCCGACGCCCGGCGTCACCGACAAGGTGCTGACGGCACTGGCAACCGAATGTGTGCAGGCCACCTTCTTCATGGTCGGCCGCAACGCCGCCGATCATCCCGATATGGTCCGCAAGATTGCGCGCCTCGGCCACACCATCGGGTACCACACCTGGGACCATCCGCATCTCAACAAGATGCCGCTGGATCAGGCCGAGGCGAACATCAACCGGGGGATCGAAGCGGTCGGGAAGGCCCTGCACGGCACCGTGAGCACGGTCCCGAGCACGCCGTTTTTCCGGTTCCCCTATTTTGAGTCGACGCCCGCCCTGCTCGAGCGTCTGGAAAAGCGCGGTATTGCGGTGTTCGGGGCCGATTTCTGGGCCAGCGATTGGAACAAGATGACCCCCGAGGAGGAACTCAAGCTGCTCACCGGGCGGCTCGAAGGCCACCGCAAGGGAATTATCCTGCTGCATGACCCGCAAATGCGCACAGCCGAGATGCTGCCCGCCTTTCTAAGGTACCTGCAGGAGCATAATTATCACGTCGTCCACATCGTCCCGGCAGCGATGAAGACCGTGTCTGACCGGACACATTGAACCCGGCACCCAAGGTGGATTACAGACCGTTAAGGCGGCATTCATGGGGCCGCCCTTAAGGATTCGTCAGTGCGTTTGGAATGCGGCCGAGATTCGATGATTGCAAACGTCCTGGTGATGATCCGGAAGCGGTCGCGGACCGTGATCGGCGCGGCACTGCTGGGCTGTTGCTTCATGGCGCCGCAGGCCGCCCCCGCCGCGGATTGCCCCGGTAATCCCAACGCGCTCGGCACCTCGCGGACCATCGTCGTCGATCCCAGGGAGCATCCGCGGATCGGCACCATGCAGTATCCGGAGACGCTGCCGCTCGCCGATCACGAGGTGGTGCTGACCTTCGACGACGGGCCGCTGCCGAAATACAGCAACCAGGTGCTGGCCATTCTCGCCAGCCAGTGCGTCAAGGCGACCTTCTTCACCATCGGCTCCCAGGCCCGGTTCAATCCGGAGGGCGTGCGCAAGCTGATCGCCGCCGGGCATACCGTCGGCACCCACAGCCAGAACCATCCGCTCACGATGAACAAGATGCCGCTCGAGAAGGTGCGGCAGGAAGTCGACGACGGCATCGCCTCGACGCTCGCCGCGCTCAATGGTGACAAGAGCAAGCTCGCGCCGTTCTTCCGGATTCCCGGCCTGATGCGCGCCGAGATCCCCGAGGCGTATCTGGCGTCACAGGGCATCCAGGTCTGGAGCGCCGACTTCCCGGCTGACGACTGGCGCCACATCTCGCCACAGCGGGTCTACGACCTCGCGATCCAGCGGATCGAGGCCAAGCACAAGGGCATCCTGCTGCTGCACGACATCCAGCCGCGCACCGTGGCGGCGCTGCCGCGCATCCTCAACACGCTCAGGGAGCGCGGCTACCGCATCGTCCATGTCGTGCCCGCGACCGCCGACCGTCCGGCAACACCGACCCAGCCGCAGCAATGGTTCATGCATCCGCCGACCGAGACGGTGGCGACCACGCGCTGGCCGAGAATTCCGAACTTCGTCTTCACCGCGACGCGGACGCTGCCGGCAGCTGTCTTTGCCGACCTGGATTGGCGCGACGCCGACATCCTCGACCACGCGCAGCGCGCACGCGTCGGTGTGCCCGTCCGCACGCTGTGGCCGCAGCCGCAGGTCGCGCAGCTCGCACCGGTCTCGACATTACCGATACCAGCAGCCGACGTCTTTCGCGTTCCCGAAGCGCTGGACCTGACCCTGCTCGCGGCGAATCGCCGCCTCACACAGCGCGCGGCTGGTCCAGCCGCCGGCGCACCGCGCGCGCAGGCGATCTCGGCGCGCCAGGCCAGACATCCGAAGCAGGCCGCGCATCAGATCCCCGCTGCGGCGCATGGCGGAGGCCACGGCGCGCCTCTCCATGTCGCGCCGCCGGGTGCGAGCAACGCCGCAGTCCACGTCGCCAAGCGTAGCCCGCGCGCCGAAGCCTCGGCGGCCGGCAAGCGCGTACCGGACTAGCGCGCTCTAGCTGGCCACGATCTTGGCGACGCAGAGCAGGATCACCAGCGCCAGGAAGAAGATGTCGATGTAGGATTTGATCTCGCCGGCGTGCCTGAGCTCGGTGACATCGGCGACGATCTGCTTGCGCGAGGCTGCGGCATTCGGCCCCTCGCCGGCCGCTGCGGCGAGCCGCCGCGTTTCGCCTTCGAGGCGCTCGATGCGCTGGAAGAAATAGAACGAGCGCAGGCCGGACAGTGCATGCATCACCGCATAGACCAGGACCAGGATCGCGACCGTCGCGCGCTGCTCGTATTTCTCCAGCAGGTTCAGCGTGAAATAGACCAGCCCCAGGAACACGAAGTTGGAGACGGCACGGTAGACGTAGCTAGCAAGGATCATCGGATGCTCCGGGTGGGCAGGCTCGCGGCGGCGCGATCGGAGACGCGGCCGCCTCCGGTCGGCAGCGCCATACCAGCAAGGCCATGCATCCGCCACTCTACCCGACCGGTGTTACAGGACCGCATCGGGCAGCGCCTCGGCGTCGCCCCATTGACGCGGCGCGGCCGGCTTGCGATGTAATCCGCCCCGGACATCCCAGGGTGGTCAATGCAAGTCGTTCGCTCCGTTCGCCTCTGGATGAAGGAGGGCAGATCCGACAAGCTCTATGAAGTCGATCTGGTCGATCTGGAACGCGCCGACAACGACGCACGCTACCTGGTCAATTTCAAATATGGCCGTCGCGGCACCTCGCTAAGGGATGGAACCAAGACCCCATCGCCGGTCACGCACGCGAATGCCGAAAAGCTGTTCGATAGTGTCGTGGTGTCCAAGATCAACGACGGCTATCGCCGCATCGACGGCGATGCACCGTCGCTGACCGTTTCGGATGCCGGAGTCGATGCCAACGGACGCGACACGGAATTGCTCAGGAAGTTCGCGGTCTGCGCGCGCAGTGCGTGGCCAGAGAATGAGCGCGACCGCCTGTTCTGGCGCCTCGGTGTGATCCGGCTCACAGCCGCCTATCCCCAACTCGCCGCCATCGCCGAGAAGACCGGCGCGGCGAACGCGAGTTACAGCCTCGTCTATGCGCTGGCGCGGTGTGGCGGCGCCGACGCCGCCGATCTGCTACGCCGCTGCGCCGACGTCAATGTCAGCCTGGTGACGCGGGACTACGCGGCCTATGCCCTCGCAAGTGAACTGATGGACGCGCGGCGATCGGCGCCGCGGCTGTCGCTGCCGCGAACGACAGATGCCGCGGCGACCCGCGACATCGAGATGGCGCTGGCGAACGGCAATGGCGCGGGCCTGATCCAGGCCCTGCTGGCGGCGAACTCGGCTCAGCCGGGTTTCGCCAATCAGTTCCTCATCGCGCTCGCCCACCATGCGCTCGCAGACAGCGCCGCGCGCAAGACGCTGCTCGCGGCCGTGCACGCGATGAGCCCGCGCCCGCCCTACGTGCAGGTGCTGCGGCGGCTGTTCAAATATGCCGATCTTACCGACGACGGCCCGCTGTTCGCTGCAACCGCGCGGCAGTTCGAGCTGGCGTCGCCGATGTACTATCGCGGCCGGGTCTACAACGACCGCGTCTGGCTGCCCGGTTCGCGCCAGGCGCTGAAGCTCAGCGAGGAACTGCACAGCGCGGCTCCGCGCGTCGCGCTGTCCGACCAGACCCTGCTCTACTTCAAGCGGCGCGCCTGGCGCATGTTGCGCAAGCGCGCCGAGCTCGGACAGGACACCTTCACGGCGATGGCGAGCGAGCTCCTCCTCGCCTTCACCGACGCCGACGGCATCAAGCCGGCGACCTGGACCGAGCATATCCGGATCGAACGCAGCTATCGTCCTGTCCCCCACGCCACCGAGGCGCTCAGCCGGGTTTGGAGCGTCAGCCACCTGCTGCATGCCGCAGCCCCGACCAGCCACTTCAATACCAGGGCTCTCACACATCGCCATGTCGGCGACCGTGCGCCGGCGCGGCGCGAGGAAGCCTTCCCCGCGCTATGGGATGCCCGGCCCGAGCGGCTGCTGCGGATCGCTGCATTGGCGCGCAATCATGCGGCGGCGCGCTTCGCGGCCGAGGCGCTGCGGCAGGGCCCGCCGCGGCCTGAGACGATGGACGTGGCCGCGATCGGCGGCCTGCTCGCCTCGCCCTATCCCGAGGTCACCACGCTCGCGGCCACGATCGCACGGCGCCTGATCGATGCCGGCAAGGCCGATGCGGCATTGGTCGCCGCGCTGCTCGATACCACCGCACCTGAGATGCGCGATTTGGCCATCCGCGCCATTGACGACCGCGCCGATTGGCCGTGGGCCGACCCCGCCCTTGGACGCGCCGCGCTGACGAGCCCGCACGACCAGGTACAAGGCCGCACGCGCGGCTGGCTGCGCGACCGCGCGCCCTCGCGAGAGCAACGCGCCCGCGCGACGGAAGCGTTTGCGGCCTGGCTCGCGCAGTTGCCGCCGGTGCTCGACGATCTGCTGCGCGCCGGTCTCACGTCGGCTCTCGCGCTGCTGCCACAGCTCTGGCCGGATCGCGACTGCCCGCTGCAGCCGGAGGTGATCGAAAGCCTGACCGGCCACGCCAGCCCCGACGTCCAGGCAGCCAGCATCCAGCTCATCGCGGTGACCCCGACGCGGCCGGGCGACCTGCCGGAAGCATTCTGGCAGGCGATCCTGCGGGCCGATGCGCCGGAAATCCGCATTGCCTCGATGAGCCTCTTGGCGCGGCTCGACGACGCCGCCCTCGCGCAACATCGCGATGGCATCGTGCTGGCGGCAACCGGCGACCATGCCCGGCTGCGCGCGGCTGCGCGGCCGCTCGTCGCGCGCCTTGCGGCGAGCGACGAGGCCTTCGCCATCCGGCTGCGCGACATGCTGATGGCCGGCTTCTTCCGCGCCGAACCTATCGAGGGCCACGCGGCCGACATGGTCACGTTGTTCGTCGAAGCGTTGCCGCAGGCCGCGACCGCCATCGACGACGGCACGCTGTGGCGCCTGCTGCAGGCGCGCGCGGCCGGCGCCCGCATGCTCGGCGCCAAGCTGCTGGAGAGCCGCGCACCGGCGCGCTTCTCGGTGCGCCAGCTCGCCCGCCTCGGCAACCATCCGTTCGCCGCCGTGCGCCGCTTCGCACTTGATGCGTTCACGGCTGACGAGCCCCGCTTCCGCGCCGACCCGCAGAATGCGGTGCTGCTGGTCGAGAGCGAGTGGGATGATGTCCGCACGACCGCGGTGAACCGCCTCACGGCATGGCCCAGCGATGCGCTGCCGGCGGCCGCGCTGGCGGTCATGGCGGACTCGACCGTGCCGGCGGTGCAGGACGGCGCTCGCCTGCTGCTGCGGCGCAGCCTCGCCGACGGCGATATCGCCGAGGTGCTGGGGCGCATGCTGGAGCATCCCTCCGGCAGCTTCCATCTCTTCGTCACCGAGCTGATCACTGGTGACTCACTGGCGGACGCGGCGATCTTCGCCAAATTCCTCACCCAGGCCCGCATCATCCTGATGCAGATCAACCGCGGGCGCATCGCCAAGGACCGGATATTCACGGCGCTGCGCAACGAGGCGCTGGCGCACCGGGACCGCGCAGCGGCGATCGCGCAGCTGCTGCACGACTTCACACTCAGCGTGACCCTGCGTGACAAGGCGCCCGCGCTGATCATCCTGCGCGACATCGCGCATGCCTGGCCGGATCTGCCGCTGCCCGTCACCGTGGCCCGCGCCGGCCACACGCCGCGGGGCGGCGGCTCGCAAACCAGCGGGACCGCCGCATGAATTTCGCATATCGATTTCTCGGCAGCACCAGCGCCTCGTCCGACGCCGCCTCGTCGTCGTTCGCCTTCGCGCCGGACACGCTGCGCCAGCCGACCTTCTTCACCGGCAAGGTGGCGCGTCATCTCGCCTTCCGCGAGGCAATCTCCGCGCTGCATCACGTCGTGGTGTCGGACCTGCGCTTCAAGCCGCGCGATCGCACCGCCTATTTCGAGTGGCTGAAGCAGAGCGAGGCGAGTTTCCTGGCCGAAGCGACGGCGCAGTCCGCCGCGCTCAAGCCACGCATCGCGGACTTGCAGGACCGCATCCGCGGCTTCGACCGCGAGCGCGATCGCCAGATGAAGCCGTTCTGGGCGGCGCGGCAGGCTTATTTCAACTACCTCTACAAGCAGAACCGCGATGCCTGGATCGTGCTCGATCCGGTGATCACGGTGCACCCGGACGAGATCTTCTTCGAGTGCTTCAGCCTCGACGAATCGAGCTACGGGCGGCTGTCCTGCGACCACGACGTGTTCGAGAGCCTCGGCGAGATGGCGTTCGGCACCACCAATATCGACTACAGCCACGCGCTCTACGACGAATTCCAGAAGATCCGCTCCTATCGCGACACCACCCTCACCATCGATCCCTCAGGGTTCGAGGTGCAGACCGGCGACGATCTCGACTTCCGCGAGGAGAAGATCGAGCTGCCGGACAGCTGGGTGCGCGGCTTCCTGCAGGTGTCGAGCGCGATGACCCTGCCGGCGCATGTGTTCGACCTGCATCCCGTGGACATGGCCAACATCCTCACCCGCCTCGCGCAGAAGAAGGAAAAGGCCGGCCCGCGCTCGCTGCGGTTCGTGCTGAAGCCGGACGCGCCGGTGCAGGTCGTGATCGAGCCGTGGCACGAACGGCTGACCTTCCGCCGCTCGATCTATCGCGGCACGGCCCCCGCCGAGATCCGCATCTGGGGCCGGCGGCGGCTTGCGATCCTCGGGCGGGCGCTGCCGCTGGCGCGGTCGGTGCGGGTGCATTTGACCGGGACCGGCCTGCCGTCATTCTTCGTCGTCGATTTCGGCGGTCTGCGCTTCACGCTCGGCCTGTCCGGCTGGACCGCGAACGACTGGTCGTCCGCCGGACAATTCGACCTGCTCGCGCCGCGCCACAAGGTCGACAACGACAGCGCGCAGCGCATTTTCGCAGCACTCGGCAAGTCCCATGCGGCGAGCGCCACCGAGCTGGCGCGGCAGACCGGCGTCGATCAGGCGCTGGTGCATGCGGCGCTCACATCCTACACCCAGGCCGGACGCGCGATGTTCGACCTCGACAAGTCGCTCTACCGGCTGCGCGAGCTGACGCGCGAGCCGCTGTCAGCAGCCCAGCTGCGCTTCGCCAGCCCGCAGGAGGAAAAAGCCGATCGCCTGATCGGCGCCAACCTCGTGACGATCGGCAACATTGATCGCAACCAGGGCGTTCGCGCCATCAACGGCAGCGTGCTCGACAACGCGCGCACCGAGCAGGTGAACCTCGTCATCGACGATGACGACCGTCTCGTCGAGGCGCGGTGCAGCTGTCATTTCTACGGCCACAACAAGATGATGCGCGGCCCCTGCGAGCACATGCTGGCGCTGCGCCGGATTTTCCATTCGCAAGTCGAGGGCGTCGCCCAGGACGGACCCGCCATCGCATGAGTGACATGAAACCCTTGATCCGCAGAGCCGGCTTGTGCCGGCGACGGCAATTCGCGTATCACTGCATTCGGAAGGGCGCAGGCCGGTCAGGACCTTGCAACCCGGGCGGCGTATCGCCGTCCTTGCACCATGACCACGCATGCGTCACTGGCCCGATCTTCACTGGGCCGGGGCAGTCCACCCCTACGCAATCGCAGAATGGGTTCCTTGAACCCAATTGCGTAGGGGTGGACGCCCCGGCGTCGAGTGGATCGATCCAGTTCTTAGAAGAGACGAAGGCAATCCGGCCTGCGCCCTTTCCGAACCCCCTGCACAAGGCCGCTGCCGCACTCCTGACCGGAGGGCTGGCCGCGTGAACGAGACCGTTGCTCCCGGCACGCTGACGCGCCAGGAACTCTACGACCGCATCCGCCAGTCGTCGAAGGACGAGGTCATCCTCGAGGAGATGATCCGCCTCGGTTTCTGGCCCGATGGTGAAGATGCGCCGGCGCCCGCCGCGGACGCGATCCGCGGCCGCGCAGAGGCGATGCGCGAGCTCACCGAGCTGCAGCGCCAGAACGCCACGCTCGCCGATCCCGAGCGCGCGCTGAAGGAAATGCACAAGCGCCGCAAGGCCGAGGCGATGGCGCGGCGGCAGGAGACCAAGCGCCGCAACGCGGAGGCGCGCCAAAGCCGGGCCTTCGCCTGGTACGACCGGCGCAAACGCGACGTGCTCTATCTCGGCGAGGACGTCTCGCTAGGCCTTCATACCCGTACGACCACGACGCCCTTGCGCGACGGCCTGCCCCCGCTCGCCGATGCCAAGGCGCTGGCTGACGCGATGGGCGTGCCGCTGGGCGAGCTGCGCTTCCTCGCCTTCAACAGGAAGGTGGCGTCGGTCAATCACTACCAGCGCTTCACGATCCCCAAGAAGAGCGGCGGCGAGCGGTTGATCTCGGCGCCGATGCCGCGCCTCAAGCGCGCGCAATATTGGGTGCTGGACAACATCCTCGCGCGGGTGCCGCTGCATGAAGCCGCGCACGGCTTTGCGGCGCAGCGCTCCATCCTGACCAATGCGCGCAACCATGTCGGCCGCGACGTGGTGATCAATCTCGACCTCAAGGATTTCTTCCCGACCCTGACCTACGCCCGCGTCAAGGGGCTGTTCGAGGCGCTGGGCTATGCCGAAGCGGTCGCGATCCCGCTCGCGCTGCTGTGCACCGAGCCGATGGTCGACGAAGTGGCACTCGACGGTGAGCGCCACTTTGTCGCCGACGGCCCGCGGCTGCTGCCGCAGGGCGCGCCGACGAGCCCCGCGATCACCAACCTGATTTGCCGCAAGCTCGACCGGCGCCTGGTCGGACTCGCGCGCACACTCGGTTTTGTCTACAGCCGCTACGCCGACGACCTGACGTTCTCCGGCTCGGGCGAAGCGGTGAGAAAGATCGGCACCTTGCTCAAGGCCGTGCACGGCATCGTCGCCGCCGAAGGGTTCACGGTCCATCCGGACAAGACGCGCGTCATGCGCCGCTCGTCGCGCCAGGAGGTCACCGGCCTCACCGTCAACGAGGCGGTGGCCGTGCCGCGCGACTTGCTGCGCCGTTACCGCGCCGTGCTGCAGCAGGTCGAACGCCATGGGCCGGCGGGCAAGCACTTCGGCCCCGGCAAGGATGTGATCCGGTCGCTGCTCGGCTTCGGGCATTTCGCTGTCATGGTCGATCCGGAAAGCGGCGCGCCCCTGCTGCAGCGAGCGCTACGCCTCGCCCCGCAGCACGCGCCAGCTCGTTCCGCGCGGCGCCCGACCCGCGCCGCATTCCGCAAGGCCGCAGCCGCCGGCCAGACGCCGCCCGGCCGGCAATGGACTCCCGCGGAGCGGCCGCCGCCAGCGCCGGACCCGGTGTTGGTTGCACTGGCGCGACAGGACGCAAAGAAGCGGGCTGCGCAAGCGCGCGCCGCAGCACCAAGCCCGTCGCGCCCGCCCAATGTTCCGCCACCGCCGCCAGGCGTCACGCGCCCGGATGGCCCGCCGCCCGCGGCGCGACCGGCGACGGCACCCAGCGGGAAACGGCCGTGGTTCGTCACGGCACTGGTGATCCTACTTGCACTTGCCCTGCTGCCGCTGCCCGGCGGCCCCGCGATGGCCGGCGCATTGCTGTTTCTTTACTTCAGCCGATGGTGGAAACGGTAAGCGGCCGGAGCTTTCGCGTGAGAGCCAGCTAACGCACTAGCTCTGAGGTTTGGTCAGGAACGAGTCCTGTGTCCAGCCAGCGCCACCCATCGCTACAGCGATCGAACCGCCACCGGCTCGACCAGAGCTACTTGCCAGATACTGGTTCAGAAGCGCAAAGCTGCTGCCGGCTTGAGATGCGGCGGTCGTGCCTCGATCTCCCCACCCAGAAGTTCCCTGCGGCGCGGCGGCTGCCAACGAACTCGGCTGCGCAAAATCCTGATTTGCCCAGCTTCCAGTGCTTGCGCCGGTCGTGCTCGCCGACCAGCCGTACGATGACGTCGGCGCCAGTCCCATGGCGGCTAGCATCGCTCCCATGGGGCCGGGGTCGGTCGTTGCAGCGGTCGGCAATGGGTCGACCGCCGCGGCCACCGGCGAAGTGGTGTCCGGGATGACAGTTGGCGCGACAATGGCGGTTGTGGAATTGGTCGCGGCCGGGTTGGTCGCAACTGGGGTCGTCGTCGTGGTCGGCTGGGTGGGCGGTGTGGTCGGGTCCGTCGAGGCAGTGACGTTGGCACCGGTGACGGTGTTACCGCTGCCGGCGGCTTGATAGAGCTGGACCTCGGCGATCTGCATCTGCATCGACGAGGGCGTCGAACTATCGAGCGCGGTATGCCATCCGGCCGCGTTTGAGTTCGCGACCTGATTGCTCATGATCAGCTGCATCGGCTCGTTCGGAATCGGGACCTGCGCGCTGGTCGCCGTCGCAATCTGCTTGCCGTCGAGATACCAGGTGATCGATTGGCCGGGCACCCAATTGATGCCGTAGGTATGGAAGCCGGCCGTGAGGTCGATGCCGGTGTCGACCGTGCCGCCGACCGTCCCTGAGGGCGTGTGAAGATGCCAGGTGAAGGCCTGGTTGGCCGGCCCATTGCCGGTATATCCCCCCTCCTGGATATCGATCTCGAAATTGTCGCCGCTGCTCGAGCCTGCGCCGGGCATCAACCAGAGTCCCGGCCATGCACCGTCGCCGCTCGGCGCCTTCATGCTGATCTGAAGGTAGCCGCCATCGAATTCGAAATTGCCATAGCTGCTGACGGCACCGGACGTGATCGGAAATGTCTGCGCGGTGCCCTGATTGATGCCGCTGACCGGCTGCTGGATCGCCGTGAGATCGAGGAGACCATTGGTCACGGTCACCTGGCTCGGCATGTCGTAGTCGGCATCGTACGGGCCGCCCGGTCCGCTACCTCCCGATCCATTGCTATTCCACGCCCAGCCATTGGCGGCGTTGCTCGTGATGTAGTTGTGCCAGTAACTGTCTAGCGTCGTCCCGGAGAAGCTCTCCTGGTAAACGAGATTGCTCGACGTGAAACCTGCTGGCGCGGCAAGTGCCATTCCATGCCCCTCCCAGAGATTGAACGAAGAATTCCACCCGTCGCGAACTGCGCGACCATTCCACTGCCGCGAATCGCGCGACATACCGCATGCCCGGCGCGCGCTGCGCGAGCACATTCCAACGCAGTGGAGATTTCGAGGTACGCTCCCTCGACTGCTCGTCGGTTGGCTAAAGATCAAGTATGGCGAAAAATGGCTTCAAAATGATCTTCACATGGGCGGTTGCGCAGCGGCTCGCCTTATTCGCACGAAACTTTTCGCACGTGGACTTCCGATCGGTTGAGATTTAATTCGCGACCGCGCTCGCGACGATGCCTTTGAAGGCGTGGCCGCGCATGCGCGCTACGGCCTGATCAGGGGCCGCGTGCGCAAGCTCAGTCGCGACGCCGCCGCCGATCCGACCGCGGCTCCCGGCAGTGCCACTACGCTGATTACGCAAATGAAAATCCAAGTCCGAGTGTTCGCCGGCAAAGTCGTGCACGGGCGAGTCCGGCCGATAAACAAGGAGGCATGGGCGGCCACAAGTTCAAGAAGTACGCGGTCCCGGCCGGCATCAACGAACCAAAGAAGAGTTGCCATGGTGCGCGCAAGGCTCGTGCCGAAGTGGCTGCCTACGCCGACTGCACCAAGAGCCGGGCGACAGCGACGTCCGACCCGAAAATGCCCGCCCATTACATCGCGCAGGCGAATCGAGTGAGGCTTGGCATCAGTGGAATGGAGAAAATCGTCACGTTCGATCGGGGCCAGTCACTGGACGGCCGGCTGGCGGTGCCGCAAGCGAACAGTGCGCAGGAACGGAGTGGTCCCATTCCCAGAAGAAAGCTTAATTATTTCAATATGAAATGTGAATTAATGGTGCGCTCGGAGGGCGTTCGCATCTGCTGCGATTTCAACGGTTTATCCTGATGACCTGGATCGAAAGGTTCACTTCAGCCCCAAGAGTGCCTTCAGCTCCCGTTACCCGCGACAAATTCATGCTTTCGAGCCAGATGGCTTATTGTCGTCTCGAGCATCGATAAGGACGACGTCTTTGTGTCCAAGAATTTTCAGCTTGTCCAAAATGCCTTCGACATGTGCCTTCTCCTGCGCCGAGAAATGGACGATCACCTTGATGCCATTTTGAGCGTCGCTCGCGGCTTGGTAGATGGGCAACTGCTTTTGAAGGTTCCGCTCCAGAGCCGTGTTCTTGGCGAGCTTCATCTCGACAAGCGTCTTGTCCCGGCCCCGTGAAATCTTGAAATCGACTGGCCCCCGACCGTCATTCGCTTCCCGGCCCACGTCGGACGGCGTCCCGAACCACACAAAGCGATACAAGATTTGCAGATCACTTTCGCGCTGGATCGGCTTCCCATCGTGATAGAACAGGCGGTGGCCTCCCTTGTTCTCGATCACGTCCTTTAAATACGCGAGCCGTTGGTGGGCCTCGACATAGGATCCGCCGACCGTCGAATAGAATGCCGACTCTGCCGCCAACGTCTGCTGCACGTCGCGTACCTGCTTTTCGAACACGAACTTCGTAATGGCCACCTTTTCCGCGCTAATGTCGGCAGCGTCGTCACCGGTCTCCTCTTTGATCTTGATATAGTAGTCCATCAACTGCGGAAACTGCATCAGGGTCCGGGCAGCGGCAGTATCCCGGTCCTTTTGGCTCGGCGCACGTTCTTTCCGTCCCGGTCGGGTCGGTGGCCGAGAGAGTACGGACTGGAAGTAATTGAATACCTGGCCGCGAAGTTCGGCATCCGGAATGGCAGCAGGTATCTGGTCGAAATCGCGGATCATGTCCGTCCGGTTGATCCAGTTTTCGTCGCGGGTCAGGATGTCCTTCGGCGTGAGAAGAACGAAGTCACCGTCCATGCATGGGAGGTCATACGAACGTCGTTCCCAGCTTTCTGTTTCGTAATTGAAGACCGCCTTCTTCACCCAGTGCGTCTTCCGCAGGGACGGGTCGATGTGAAGGGCCGCGAATTCTTGCGTGTACCTGCACAGGAAGTCGAGTGTGAGATTCACGGTAAAGTCGCTGATATTGTCACGGCCAACGCCGTCACGGACCAGGCACACCTTCTCAAGGTGAGAGGATTCGGTGACTCTCTCTTCACCGAAATCTGCAAACAGCGTTGCAAGGTTCGCACGCAGCGCAATCGCGAACTCGGCACCCAGACCGGTGCCACCGTTCCCGTTCAGCGAGAAGCCGAGCCAATTCTGCTTCACCTCTGGGAAATAGAACCATGCCTTCACGAGGTCGTCATTGACGCGACGATCGACCACCGCGTCACGCAGAAAAATGATGTATTTCAGGATGCCGTCATGCAGCGCCCTGTATTCCGGCTTATCGCTGTTGAACAGAAGAAACGGGTCGATGAAAAGCGGCAGGTCATTGATGATTGAAACGTTGAACGCTCCATAATCATCGACCTGGTCCTGGGTTACGCCGAAATATTCATTGAAAAATGTTGCCATCGATTACCTCAGCCGCCGCCTGATTCCGGCCTCTGTGTCCTCTCGATTGGCGTCCGCTTCATAACTGCGAGCCAATCCCATGAGCAGTACCGATGCCACGTACGGATGAGAGGACTGGAGCGCTTGCCCCCATTTTCGGTATTTCGCCGCCAGTTCGCGCTCTTGATCGCCACCCTCGCCACGCCAGTGTGCGCCGCGCGAGTTATAGACCCCGATTTGCATCCCGTGCATCAGTGACTCGGGCTGGATATCCTCCAGCACGTCGCGCACGGCTTCGCATGGCCAGACACCGTCATTGCCGATTGGGGCGTGCGAGAGCAGCTTGCCGATGCAGGAATCCGCGACATCAGCACGGCTCAGCTCGGCTGAGGACTGCCGGACCGTCGTAATCCATTTCGACAAATCCTTAGCCGTCAGTTCCCCCATCTCGTTATGCCCGGGGATACGCCGGATCGACTCCAGCAGCTTGTATCCACGTTCTGCCATGCTCTTAACGCGGTCCGGCGCGACCGCGATCCCCTCCGGATCCGTTCCGCCATCCTTGCGCTTGTAGGTCCACGCGATTGCCTGCACGAACACTTCGGGATGCGCCTCGATATATTTTTCCAGGTTCGGAATGCCGTAGCTTTCTCTACGGGTACTCCGTGGTTGAGCCAGCACCTCCATAAAGGCAAATTCCAACCCTGCTTTTTGATCGAGCGTTAGGACCGGACTGCTGTTCAGGTGCTTGAACGCCTGCTCGACGTTGTAGTGTTCGAGCATATATTCGCCCGACTTATCGTTGCCACCCTGCGCCATGTCCGACAGCAGTCTGTACAGCACCTGAGCGTCGATCTGGTTAGGCTTGAAGCGGACGCACGAAAATGCGGCACGTGGCCGTCCGGCCTTGAGAAGACGTTCCACGCCTTCGTTGTTCTCTTCATCCGAGTGGTGTAGCCAGTCAGGTACTACTTCGTTCCAGTACTTCGACCGAGCCGCCTCTCCGAGCGTATCGACCAGCTTCCAGGCTTCTGATGAGTACGGTCCGAGCATCAGCAAGCCGACCAAATCCACTTCGGACAGTTTCCCGGATGCAGCCTTGATGATGCGGGCTCTCACGTCATTGTCTGTAGTAGCCCGGAGAATACCGGCGACGATGTTCTTCAAGGCAGTAACATCGTTCGTGCCCTCCAATATCTTTTCGAATGCTGTTCGCGTTAGTTCGACAAGCTGGGCTTCCGTGAGTACAGCTTTGGTGACGGCGATGACACCAATTGTCCACGCTGCATTTCCGCGCCTCGCCAGTTCGATCAGACCAGCAATGCCGCGCTGGGCCATAATCTCCCGCATGGCGTCGGCGCGTTGATTCTGGATACGCTCTTCGCGCTTCTGGAAGTCCATCTTCTGGATGTCTTCGATTTCGTCGGCGGACTCGTCCACCCAGCCGTCGCGAAACAGCCACGCGTGCCTGTTCAAGACATCGGCTGGTTCCAGAGCAGCGTAAGCGCCTTGGCGGCGGCAACCAATGCGTTCGCCTGCGCATCTTTCTTGGAACGAATTGCGGCGCGGCGAGACAAGGCCGAGATTCTGATCTTTTCGCGCATAGCCGCTTTGTCGGCGTCGTCGGCCTTGTCCTTCGCCCAAGCTTCGACCAGCGACCATACCCGCGTCTGATGCTCAGGCGACAAATTCGGCAATCGCGCGACGAGATCGCTGAGCGTCGATAACGAATGCTCTTTCCAGCTCAGGGCCATCTCGACCATTTCGCGAACGAATGCGTTAATTGGCCCCCAAGTCGGAAACGGCTCGCCGAAACCATATCCATCGGGTCGCCAACGCGGTTTGTGGCTGTAATGGCCGATCCCGTGGTTGTCGCCAAACTGCGCGACACAGATTTTCCATGCCACATCGGGAAAACGCAGGGCCAGGTTCTTCATTAAGCCAACACGCGCGTCGTGGCCGGCTGCCGTTTGCGGCATCCACGCGCTGAAAATCGCCCCGAGGGAATTTGTCGGCTTGTTCACCCAGTTGTCGTCGATTTCTACTTGGGCCAGCCGTGCCAGGATCGATACCGCGCGCGCGAGAGTTTCTGGATTCCAGGACAGTCCCTCCAGCGCCCACAACAGACCTGTTCGGCTTGGGCTGCGGCCAAAAACACCGGTCGTGGCTGGTCGCAGAAGTCCGAGCGCCGCCGGATCGTCCGATTTCAGATCGCGCTCAAGGATTGACAGGAACTCTTCCGGCACAGCTTCGGCGTATGTCGGGAGGTCGCGGTCGTTCGCCTCCAGAACCCGCGTGGTCAAAGGTGATTTCAACAGCCGACGTACGAGCCGAACGGCTTCAACCTCGGTGTCGAAGCCGAGCCGTTTTTTGAAGAGGTGTCCACCATACAATGACAAAATAACTAATGTTTCGGAGATGCCTTCTCGGAACGCCCCTGAGAACTCGCGGGTCTTCTCGTAGATGGCGGCGGCCCAACGTTTGTCTTCATCGAGATCGAGCGACGGATCGTCCTCCCCCAAAACGATTTCAGCGATCTGGAAGTACCGCTTGAGATCGTCGGCGGTAACGGCGTTCGCAATTGCATACAGCAGATCGATTTTCGAAATTACGCCGCGATACGTGCCGATTGACCAAACCGGCGCGTCATTCAATAGCGCCAACGCCTGGATTTCTTTTTCGAGTTCGTCATATGGCCGGTCGGCAGCCAGCAAGGACAGGCACGACCGATCCGCATCATTTGTGCTGTGCCATGCGCCGACCAACAGAAACGGAACGAGGCTCGCTGCCGTATCGGTGTTGTCCGCCCATTCGGGCGTGCGCAGTGCGCCAGTCGCCAACCGGCGCCGCAACACGGTCAGGGAGCGTCCCG
Source organism: Bradyrhizobium tropiciagri (assembly GCF_001189845.1). GTDB lineage: Bacteria > Pseudomonadota > Alphaproteobacteria > Rhizobiales > Xanthobacteraceae > Bradyrhizobium > Bradyrhizobium tropiciagri. The sequence continues at coordinate 80,504 of NZ_LFLZ01000017.1, read as the reverse complement.
ACTCGTTTGTAAGCCGATTGACGTCATCCCGGTCCTTGCCCATTTCCTCGAGCGCCTCATTGAAGACTTGGTAGGGCACGGGCTCAAGCACGACGTCGGGTTCGGAACTGGCGGCATTACGCGGATAAACGACGATTGAATGCATCGACGTGGCCACGGGGGCCAGTTCGCGTTCGACCTCGCGCGTAAAAGCGACGGGTATGAATGTTTGAGCGCCTTCGGCGAGCCGGGGCAACACGCCTGGCTGATTGAAGACAAGAACGCGGTCGCGGAAGCTTGCCAGCTCTTCGCCGCCGGCAGGGCCGAAGACTTGTGCCAAGAATGCAAGCGCTTCCTCGGTTGAGTCAGCAGCGATCACGATTGGTCCCGTTGGCGGATTGCTCAAACGCGATGTCAAAACCCGCTTTGTCGCCTCGATCGCCGATGAAAACAGCGCGCCCGTCAGCGGCGGTGATGCAACATCGGCCCAGTCGGCCCAACACCGATCAAGAGAGCGAACTTCCTGAGCCGGAATATGCGTCTCGTTTGCAAACCATGCCTGGCCTGGAATCGATTGTTCCAGCCATTGCTCTAGATCACTCGCGTCATAGGCACGGACATCTTTCCAGCGGCCCTTGGCCTTGGCTTCATCGACCCAGTCAGCTTTCCCGGGCCAATTGCGCGGCGTAACAAAAACGAATGTCACTTCATCGCGCACTTTCTTGTCGTGCGCCTTCACGCTTTTCGCGAAATCGTCGTTGGCTTTCTTTTTGATATTTTCGTTGGTGCCGAACTCCCATCCAGAAATTCCAGCGGGCACCCACGGCGTGCCCTCACTTGCTTCAACGAAGCCGTCCCAACCGGGACGTTCCGCGTCGTCGTTGCCGGGGAAATCAACCTTGGTCAGGCCACGGCCCGTGGAATGAACGAGGGTGCGCAGCAAAACCGACAATCGCGTCCGCGCTGAAATGTTATGCGTGACCCATTCTTCAACCTGATTGGCCTTGATGCCCAAAAATGGGGGAACGTAGGCCCTGGTATCAGCCGGAGCTTTTTTCCTCGCTTGGGCAGCGTCATATTCCGCCTGCATATCGAGGAGTTCTTTGCGAGAGAACTTCTTGAAGGCTTTCTCCAGCCGCGTAGCCATGTCGGCAGATAAAGCCGCGTTTCCGTTCAGCAGGTTTGAGAGCGCCGGACGGCCAACCCCCATCAGTTGGGCAGCCTTGGTCACTGACATTTTTGCCGGGATCACTTCGGACTTGATGCGCACGCCTGGGTGCGGAACTTTAATCTGTTTCATCGTCAAATGGCTCAAATGGACTTGTTCGCCTACAAAATTGACGATTCTCTATGTACTTGCAAGAACTGTATTGTGTGACGCTACACAATACAGACGTTCAGACCCCAACCTTTTGATTCAACACGCAAAAAGTTTGCGATCGATCCTGTGCAACTGTCTGCCGAGCCGCACGCCTACTGCTTAAGATCGTCTGTCTGGGTTGCGGCGGGTGTCTGTGCAACGTGAGCAAGACAGGTGACGAGGGCGTACCGTGCGAGGTGCTCCGACGTCCCCCGCATGCTGGTCCAGTCATAACCAATCTTCTGACTGGTACCGTGGATCGTTCGGCTGCGCCCATCGCTGTAGATCGTATCAAGGAGGGATTGGAAGGTTGGGCCCTGTGGGTTGACCCGATCCGTCCGCTTGATACCTAGCCTTGCTTCGAGCACCGCCAGGATGCCCTTTGTCTTCGTGCCCTTACCCAGCGCATCGAGCGAGACGGCAAAGCCAACCGTGGCCATCAGGTCTCCGGTTTCCCGGCAACCTCTCTCAAACCAGATCAGCGCTTGCAGCAATGCTTCGAGAAGCTCAGGGCGCGGCGTGCTCCGAGCCGGGTCCACGAGATTGTCCAGCACTTCACCGCACGCTGCAAACATATCTGCCAGACGAGTAAGCTCTGCCTGCCAATGCTTCGCCCGGATGCGCGGTCCGGTCGGCCTGCGGTTGAAACGCGAACCTGAAAGAACAGACCTCCCTGGAACAAAGGTGAGTGCGCTTTGGCGATACATTGGACCGTCGTAGTGCAAGTTGAACCCCTGCAGTGTGACCGACGGAGTCTCGAAAACTAGCGACGCACATGTCAAGGCCAGTCGGGCTGCAGTCAGTGCAGTCTCCAGTCCCGCGTCAGATGCAAATGCTGCAGACAGTTTGACTGTGCAGACATACTGGCACGGCCCGATTGCGTTGATGATATCGGCCTCGCGCAATTTATCGCGATTGCTCTTTCGAGCGCCCACACGGGCTCCACTCCAGATACGCTCAACGCGGCGGTGAGTGACCGGCGTATATTCGCCTTCTGCCACCTTGCGGTTGAGCCAAGCCATCCTAGGCTCGAACGCAACCGGTCCAATCGCGAACGATGCGACATCAGAATTGGAAAACAATGTCGTTCCGAACGCATACTCAGTCGGATTCAAATTCGCGACAATGCCATTAAGAGCGGTCTCAAGCTTGGTCAGCAACGTCGGTGCTTGCTTCGAAGCGGACAAAGACACTTTGGCTAGCAACGGCCCAATTGACGAACGTACCCAGCTTCGCCATTCGGATTCTTTGACGTTGCGCGCCAAATTTGGACGGATTGTTTTCAGTTCATGAGCCAAACGGCTGATGCAATCGTCGATCTCTTTGGTGATTTGAATCGTGCCGCCGTCTCCCGACGGAATTAAGCGCGGGAGCTGGAAACTGTCACCCGAAATCAGCGCAGTTACGGATTTCCCTTCGGCTGCGCGGAGCGCAACAAGAATGTCTTCAATGATCTTTTCCGGGTTGCTCATGTAATGACTTTTCAAAATGCATTTCAATTATTGCCCAAGTACCTCTTTGACCCGCACGATTACCTTCGGCAGATCGTTTCTGATTTCATCACCGGGAATGCGGACAGAGCGAATGCCCAATGCCGCAAGCTTTTCGACGATGGCCGCGTCTTTTGCTTTCTGTTTGGGACGTGAATGAAAGCCTCCGTCGCAGAACACGGCAACGCGCTCTTTCTCGAAGAACAGGTCGGCTTCCGTCACAAGACCGTCTGTATGGCGGAATTCGACGTCGTTCCATAAGTGGTACCAGGACGGAAATGTTGCCCCATCACTCATGATGAGCATCTGGCAGGCAGGGTGCAGGTTTTCCTTTGCGAGTGCTTGGAGTACGAACAACTCGATTGGCGTCTCGGCGCCCCAGACCCGGCGCGCTTCGACTCTTTTGAACGGCGTGAAGAACAGCGTCCGCCGGTGCTTTTCGTAGCGAGCCTTCATCTGTTCAGAAGGCATCTTGAGGTCCATGGTGAGAACTTCGTCATCTTCAGGCACTTCGGTTGCGAGGAAGAACTGATCGATGACGAAACCCATTTCGTCGAGGTGGCCCTTGCGCTCGCCGTCCATGTAGCCGGGCAAATTCCCAGACAGAGACCAGTCTCCCGAAAAAGGATCGTAGCCCGCATACATCGGTTCGGTCGCGAGCCATGCGTTAACGTCGAGCTTGGCCACCAGGTCGATAGCCGTTTCCTGCACCTTGTCCCGCTTCGATGCGGGGATGAGGGTCATGGCGAATGGCCGGACCTGCAGCACGTCGTCCACCATGCCCGCAGGGACGCAGCTCAGGACGATGGAAATGAGTTGAAAGTTCGTGCCGCGTTTCTGGAACAGCTCGACCTCCCCCTCACTAGGCTTGTCGTGCAACCTCCCGCCCGCAGCTTCGGTCATCGCTTTCGTAATGGGCTGGACTCCGCCAAGATCGAGCGTCGCCACCCGGATCAATTCCGGGACGGACGACCAATCCAGAGCGACCGGCAGCTTTGGCAAAATGCTGTAAGCCGGATCGGCCAGCAGCGAGGCGGGTCTGTTTTCAATCATCGGGAAACGTTAGCCCGGCTGCCGCTAAATCTAAAGCTGCATCGCGCTAACATACACACCTAGGACAAGCATGCCTTTTGTCCGGATAAAAATGCCCGCCTTCGCCGACCGCCTATATCGAAGACCTGTTAGCCAGATGAAACGGGTTCTTTCCACCACGCGTTGGGGTGCACATCCAGCGGCGTCGCCCTGCATTTCGGGCAATGCCACATGTTGGCAGCCATCTGCGCTCCGGTCGAACGCGTATCGCAATGCATGCAGAACCATTCGGCGGAAACCCCGCCGAACAAGGGATGCTTGACGCTGCCGTCATTGCACGGCTGCATTGAACCCGGACCCCAATCTCGCGCTATTGCTTCCCGCACAGCGTCGGCAGCTTCTATTCCTATCTTCATGATTTTCGAGAAGAACGCTTTGTCATCAAGAGGATTAGGCTTTGTGTAAGTCTCTATTTTGGCTGGTTCTAACGGCGCGTGGCCGAAATAGATTCCCCAGCCATTACCGCCGATAACAACCTCGTCGAAGTAGACCCGTAGAGTGTACGGCTCGCCTGCGATGTCGCCTTCGGTCGTTTTGACCTTATCGAAGCCTCTGGTGGGAGATTCGATAATACTGGACTCATTTATGTCGATGACGTCCCAAGGATCAGGACGCCATCCTTGAGCCCAGGCTTTCATAAGGGCGTTCCAGTTAGAATGCCCTTGCTGCTTCGCTATGATGTCCAAAGCATCGTGATGGCGAATCTGATGTTTGCGCGAGAGACGCTTTGCAAAGATACGGAATTCGTCGAGTTCATTGAGGATAGTCATGATCCATTCCTTAGTGCACGGATCTGACACGGTGCCCACTGCAAATCAGTCCGCCCATTCGGGAACGGTCATCATGGAAATTGAAAAGCACTGCTAAGCTTCGCGAGCGGTGGGCACACCGGCCTGTGCTTAAGGCCGAGGAAATTGTACCGCATTCCGTCAATAAAAGTCAGGATTTCCGGACGCGTCCTTCCGGACCGGGCTGAATTAGGGACCTCTTCGCCGAGATGAGGGTACGATCAGCAGCTTGTCCGGTGTCACGTTCAGTGCTGTTGCGATTTTCGCGAGGACCACAATTGTCACGTTTCTTTGGCGGCGTTCGACCTGACTGATGTAGGTCCGATCCACCCCCGCCTCATGTGCTAACTCCTCCTGCGAGAGCTCAGCCGCCTTCCTAAGCGCCCTGACGTTGTCGGCCACCACTCCAATTATTCCTGAATCGTTCTTCCCGGCCGTCATCGGCCCAAAGAACGTCTCAGCAGACTATCGATCCACGGACTCTGAGTCCCATTTTCAGCCACAAATGTTGACTATCGTCTACATCGATAGCGTTATCGAAATGCACGCTCCGAGGGATAGAAACTTGGCCACTTGCGACACTGCGTTCCGCCATGACGGTTCGGCCCCCGAGTGTCCAACGGCTGATAAGGTGGAAGCGTTTTGGGAGTCCGGCGAGGCGGGCCCCTTGGGCCCCTCGACTTACCGCGCGGGCTACCGCATTCGCGCAACGGGAAGCATTCTTTGCAGTATGGAATTTCCTGCGGCGATCGCTGAGACGGCGATCGTGGCCAATTTGGCGCTTGCGACAACGATTACGCCGGACGGATACATTCGATCTACCCTTAGCGGGGTCGCGGACCTCACGTCTAAAGCCGAGCCAATAGACCAACTCATTGCCCAATCATTTTCAGTCGAAAATCTGAGGCTGGAGGGGATTAGTGCGGTGGACTTGAGTTCGCTGTTAGAACGGCTTGAGCGTTCCGTAGCTCTTCTGCACGAGGTCATTAAGCATAGGTCGGATTAGGTCATGAACCGAATGCCCGCTGATGGTGGAAGCCGAGCCACAGCCCGGGGTATGAAATCGCGCTGCATGCCGTGGCCGCTGTGGCCGCCGCTACAGCAGCTACCGTCGTCGTATTCGCCCTCCCCCTACTCCTCGTTGGGGAACGGCACAGGCGGCCGCGCGGGTCCAGCAGCAGCGCAAGGCCGAGACGATCGTGAGCCGGTTCATCCGTGGCGTGCACGCCTGCCGAGGTGTCCTGCCGACCCGCGTGCCCCTTGGTTCAGAACAGAGAGGCGCAAAACATGCCTTGGAAGTCAAATACGCTTCTCGAGGCCCGTAGCGAATTCGTGCAACTGGCGCTCGCCCCGAATGCCAACATTCAGAGCCTCTGTCGGAGCTTCAATATCAGCCGGCAGACAGGCTATCGAACGCTGGAACGATATCGAATAGCCGGTGCGAAAGGCCTGGAGAGCCAGTCACGCCGGCCGCACTACACGCCCCATCGCTGTCCGGAGCCTACCGAAGCGGCCGTTCTAACCGTGCGCGCCGACCACCCAACCTGGGGTGGGCGAAAAATAGCATTCCATCTTCGATCGATGGCTGCGCCAGAGTGCCCGCGGCGTCAACCATCACAGCGATCTTGGCCCGCCATAACCAATTGAAGGGCTCTCCCGAACACGGCAGGTTCTTGGGTCTGCTCGGGCAGTTGCACAACCCGCTAAGTGAACAGGATCTGCCGGCTTCTCTTGAAAGTCACCCCGACCTCAGGATCCTGGTCGAGAAGCTCGAAATGGGCCGCCCCTCTGAGCGGCGTCGCGCGCTCGCAGTCGTCGCTTCACGCAGCGGGCTAAGAACAAGCGTGGCTTGCCGCATTCTCAAGCAGAGTCGGTCAAGCTACGCATGTTCGGTTCGCCTGTTCGAGGAGGGTGGAGCGGGACAGTTGTTCGCCCCTCGCATTAACCCCCATCGCAAGTTTGACAGCGAGCAGGTCAAACAGGCTTTGTTCAGCATCCTGCACCAACCGCCAGCCAATTTCGGCATCAACCGTACAACCTGGAAAATGGCTGATCTGGTGCGTGCGATGCACGAGAAAGGGCAGCCAGCTTGCGAAGATGTAATCCGCGCGATCGTGAAAGGTGCCGGCTACCGCTGGCGCAAGGCGCGGATCGTTCTGACCTCCAACGATCCCGACTTCTCGCAGAAGCTCCAACGTATCCGTTCCATTCTGGCCGACCTCAGGGCCGGTGAAGCCTTCTTCTCGATCGACGAATTCGGCCCCTTTGCGGTCAAGGCACAACCTGGACGCATGCTGATCGGTCCAGGCGAACAACATTTTGTGGCGCAATGGCAGCAATCGAAGGGCTCAATCATCGTCACCGCCGCCATTGAGTTATCATCCAACCAGATCACCCATTTCTACAGCCTGAAGAAGAACACCGAAGAAATGATCCGTATGCTGGAGGCACTCGTCGCCGAGTACCGCGATCGCACCAAGCTTTATCTTTCTTGGGATGCTGCCTCCTGGCACGTCTCTAAAAGGCTGTTCGAACATATCGATGCCCATAACGCCACTATTGGGAACAACGGCCCACAGATTGACACGGCACCGCTTCCAGCCCGCGCGCAGTTTCTCAATGTGATCGAGTCGGTCTTCAGCGGTCTGGCTCGGGCCATCATTCACAACAGCAACTATGGATCGATTGAGGAGGCTAAAGCTGCTATCGACCGATACTTTTGCGAACGCAATGCTCACTTCAAGGGCAATCCACGACGCGCCGGCGGCAAGCTCTGGGGCAAGGAACGGGAGCCAGCCGAGTTCTCACCTTCAAGCAACTGCAAAGACCCTCGGTTTGGATAAACGGAGGCGGTGCTCCCTTGGCCAAGGCGCAACCGCAATTTACGAAAGTTCCACCTCGATGACACGGAGTGTAATCTCTGTGCCAACGACATGACCACGATTGGTCCAAAGGGCGGGCTTCCGCCATCGCCTCGGCGAGGCATGCCCCACTGCGTCGGAGGCTCGGGAGATTCATATGGCGCGCCATCGCGCGACATGGCGCCGTGCGAATTCTCTCTGCCAAACGAGCGGTTCGACGACGGGCGGAGCAGGTCTGCTTGGGTTTCCCGAAATCAACGCATTCGATAGGAAACCATCGTCTGCTTTGTGCCGGCGCCGATGCCGCCGAGGAGCACGAAACTCCTCGGGAAGATCTCGCCGCTCCTTCCGATGCGCTCGCAACGCTTAGAACCTACTGCGATCCGATGCAGACGTTATTCTTCGGCGAGATAAATCGTTTAGCAATTTGTAGCGACATCGCGCCCTGCGCTATCTCTAACTCTTAGATGTGCAGACAACCACTTAGCCGCACTTCGGCGCCAGTGCTTTTATCTTGCACTCTCCCCGTCTTCACGATCAACTCGCTTAAGCTTCCTCTCTCTGCCGTGACAAGGTCCTTGCATCGACGCCAGGAAGCGTCATCGACCGCAAAAATCCCAACGCGCCGTGAAGGTTTCCACGCCCAACAACGGCACAATCTCGTCCCTGGAAGCTGACGAAATAACCCGCTCAGCGATCGAAAATCAGGGCCATATCCGATTCAAAATCGTGAGTGATCGGCCCAAAATGCTACGCCAAAATCGTTCCGGTTGTTCGCATTTTTGGGAGCGGCGAAGCCCCTCTTCCAAACGAAAAAATGCCCCTCTCCTCCCTTTCAAAGCGGTGCAAAGCACGCAAGAGAAGCCCCGCCTCGAGGAGGCGGGGCTTATGATCCGATACGATCAGTCGCCGCTGCGGCGCGACCAGATCAGGCTAAAACCTTCCTCGCCTTCGACCTTGACCAGCGAGGCGTAGATCGGAGCCGGGAAGCTCGGATCATCGAGCTTGACCGAGAGATATTCGCGGTCGCTGTCGCGGACGGTCTTCTTCCAGGCGGCGCCGAACTCGGTTGCGCCGGCGAAAATGCGGTAGTCGGGAGCCTTGTCGTTGTCCTTCTCGGAGGCCGTGAACTTGGCCTTGATGTTCAGCGTCAGCGTCTTGATCGAGCCGGTGTAGCCGTTGTCCGAAGCGGTGAAGGTGCCGATGGTAGCCATGGTAATCTTCCTCTGTTGCTCGGGCCGCGCCCATCGCAGCCTCGATGGCGATCCTCAGGCCGGGGAGCGATCGGCCCGCAGCCTTAAGGCCCGCAGCGCCAGCGGAGGACGGCGAAAGCCTGCTTTTTTGTCTTGCGCGAGGAATGCCGCCGCCAGGCGGCAGGGGAAAAAAGCAGGCGTGAGCTGTTGCGGGAAGGCGATCGAGGCTCTTGCCGTCCCTCGGGCCTGATCAGCCCATTCGAGGGTGCGTTGGACGCGAGCCCACGCCCAAACTGACCGGGATTAGCATGGCTACCGGCGCCCACCGCAGCACCGGAAAATGGCCGGATCGATCAAGAAAACCAACGCCTGCGCATCGATGGCAAGGACAATGCACCGGGCAAATGAACGCGAACCCAATCGCATTATTGCCTGCAGAACCGGCGCTGCCGCCAAAAAAATCCGCCGGATTGCGCGCGCGATACGCGAGGTCCGGACATGCCCGTGGCCCCCGGTTTGATCGCCTCGTCTCTGCAAAAGGAGGCGCGCGACCGCCATCCCGGGTGCGGTAAACGGCGTTGATCGAACGGATCCTGGCCCGCATCTAGAAAGGGGCTAGCGTGCGTAATCGTCGCTCGAACCGGCCGCGCGCCGTCAGGTGCGCGGCCGCAAATTTTTGGAGCGCCGGAGCCGTCGTTACGACCCCGGCTCACCACCTCCCCCGCAGCTTCCAAGCGGGAATCGTTGCCCTGCGCCCCATCTGGCGCATTGGCCCGATCCTCCACCCTGGCGGTGCGCAGCAGCAACGGCAGCCAGCCAGTTGACCCCGGCAGCGGCCGCCATCTCAGCCTTTTTCAGCCCCGACAAGCGCTCGGCGGCCTCCTCGCTGAAGCCTTCACGGACCACCTCGAGGATGCCGTCTTAGTAATACGGACGAGAGGCACGCACCGTAGGCCGCTCGCGGCGATGATCTCAACGTGCTTTACCGACATGATCATACTTCCTTTTGCTTCCGTGGGTGCGAGGCGCACTCCGCGCCTGCACCCCTGCCCGTCGGCGAGACCGGGGCTAGCAAGTGCCAGGGCGCCCGAGCGGAGGGGGCTCGCCCGCCCGAGAGGGTCGCTCGCAAGAGCGGGTCTGCACGGGCGCATATCAGTCGTTCGATGACGTAAGAGAGCTCGCGAAAGCGCGGAAGACCGGGGAGACCGCTCGGGGCGGCGCCGGCTCAAGCCGGCGCTTTATCCTGGCGCGCGCGAGGGGCGGAGCCCATTAGCTCTCAAGCTTGGAGATCTTGGGCAGCTCAGCGGAAGTGAAATCAAGCGAAGAGTGAGCAAATCAAAGAGCAGCCGACGAGAGGGCAGTGATAGCGACGCGGGCATGCAATGACCGCGGGCACCGAGGCGACTGCAGTCGCGAGACCGGTTAACGAGGACGTCGCGTCGCGTATATTCAGGAGCGCGATAGCATCGCTGTGACCAAAACTCCGGCTCCGTCTGGATCGGGGCAAGCGAGCAGGTCAGTTCCGCTGGGCAGTCCAGTACCCCGAGCAACGCGCGCCTCCCGAACGGCCGCGCCACGTCCCGCGACCAGAATTGCTTGAGAGCCGACCTGAGCCGGACGCGTATTTGTCCGGAACCGTCACCGAGGCGCGAACTGCGCCCGAGCGCGTCACATAACCCCTGAACCGCACGAGGTTCGGATGCGTGACGATGCCGTCTGTGATGTTGACGGAAAAGTTGTACGCAGCTTCGCACGCACCGCTTTGGGTCACGAAGAGAAGGTCCCAGGACCCGTCATAAGCAGTGCGGGCCTGCGCGACTGGCACGGAGGCCATCAAACAAGTTGCGGCAACCGCAGACTTGAGAAACTGTTTCATTGTGTGTTCCAAAGCGTTTGACTCCTTCGATGAAATGCAACGTTACCGCTCTCAGTGCGGCGCGTCACCGATGCGCCATGCATCGCCGATCACTCCGCAGCGAGCATCCGGTACCGCCGCGGCAACCCAAGTCGTTCCCAGACACCGACCAGCGCTTCTGCGAGCACGTCGATCAGCACGTAATCGTGATAAGGCGTCGGCGTAATGCGCAGCCGTTCGGTCCCGCGCGGGACGGTCGGATAGTTGATCGGCTGGACATAGATGCCGTGCTCGGCGAGCAGAAGATCGCTGGCTTCCTTGCACTTCTCCGGTTCGCCCACCATGACAGGCACAATATGCGTCTCGCTGGGCATCACCGGCAGGCCGGCTGCGTTGAGCACGGCCTTGACGCGCGCCGCGCGGTTCTGGTGGCGGTCGCGTTCCCATTGCGACGCCTTGAGGTGCCGGATCGCCGCGGTGGCGGCGGCGCAGACTGCTGGCGGCAGCGCGGTGGTGAAGATGAAACCCGGCGCGTAGGAGCGCACCGCATCGATGACGTCCGCGCTGCCCGCGATATAGCCGCCCAGGCATCCGAACGCCTTGGCCAGCGTACCCTCGACCACGTCGATCCGGTGCAAGGCGCCCTCGCGCGCGGCGATGCCGGCGCCGCGCGGTCCGTACATGCCGGCCGAATGGACCTCGTCGATGTAGGTCATCGCTCCATAGCGCTCAGCAAGGTCGCAGATTTGCTTCACCGGCGCGATGTCGCCGTCCATCGAGTAGAGTGCCTCGAATACGATCAGCTTCGGTCGCTCCGGCGGCTCCGCCGCCAGCAATTCCTCCAGGTGATCGACGTCATTGTGGCGCCAGATCTTCTTGTCCACGCCGGCCCGCCGCACGCCCTCGATCATCGAATTATGGTTCCAGGCGTCGGACAGGATTACGCAGTTCGGCAGCAGCTTGGCGATGGTCGGGATGCCCGTCTCGTTGGATACATATCCCGAGGTGAAGACCAGTGCCGCTTCCTTGCCGTGCAGGTCGGCGAGTTCGCGCTCCAGTTCGACCAGCGGATGGTTGGTACCGGAAATGTTGCGGGTGCCGCCTGCGCCCGCCCCCATGCGCGTGGCGGTTTCCACCATGGCGCCGATCACGCTCGGGTGCTGGCCCATGCCGAGGTAGTCGTTCGAGCACCAGATCACGACCGGACGCGGGCCGCCTGGGGAATGCCATACGGCATGCGGGAAACGACCAGCGACGCGCTCGAGGTCGGCAAACACACGATACCGCCGTTCGGCGTGCAAACGCTCAACCGCGGCGGAGAAGAAACGATCGTAGTTCATGGAACCAACTCTCCGTCCAGTTAGGCTCAACGATCGGACCCAGCGATCCTGTGAGCCGTGGTGCATTCGATCCGGCGTTGCCGCTATCGGACCTTAAAAGGGGCGGCCGGTCCTCGGGAGGAAGAGAAGGGCCGGCCGCCGCAAGCCGCGGCGACGGGACGGGGGTCCGGCGCCGGGGCAGTCGCGAAGCTGTCTGTCTTCGCGAGGTAGACTGGTATCCGACGCCGAACGTCGGTGCGAGTTAAGCAGACCAAATCTTGGCAAATCGTGGCGAATGCGCTCTCTAAGCTCCCCTGCCGTCCTCCTTGCCGATCACGCAACGCCACGCTGCCAGGCGCTCGGCGGGATGCTGCTTCATCCAGTCGGCAAGCTGCGGTGCGCCCATTAGGCATGACTGCAAGGAGACATCGGCGAAATCCGATGAAGTGACCGTCTGCTCCTGACAATTTGCCGGAGAAGACAAGCTGCAGAGCACGGCGATGATCTTGATCACGACACGGAGCACCCGCCGCTAAACGGATGGACTGCCGGCGCTTCGCTGCCCTGTTCGTCAACGGGACGATCCGGCGGGAACACGCTGTCATATATCGCGCGAGCTTCCTTGATCAGGCGGATGCGCTCGCGCTCGGCCTTTGAGACGAATGGAATAACCTCACCCATGGATCGCTCCTATTACATGACGATTATCATACATTTAGATGATTTGGGTTCATCGACTGCGGCTTTGAAGCCTGTCAGGCGGTAACGAGGAAACAAAAGCTCGTGTTGTCGTCCAAGTGTCGAAAGGAGGCCTTCATTCGGTCGGTCCAAACCGTCTACGAGAACGCCACCTCGCTGAGGTCGATCGAAACCATCAACATGTCGAGGATCGGACGCCGGACGGGACCGCGGGTGTACGCGCGCCGCTTGCTCGGCAAGCGAATCCCGTTGGCCTCGGTGTATTCCAGCATCAGTTGCGAGGCGGGGAAGCCACCGGCGATATTGACACTGTAGTCGTGCCGCCGGAGCTCGAACCGCTCGTCAAAAAAGAAATCCTGGACCTGGCAATGCGTCTCGATCGCCCCCGGAAAATAGACACGCAGCATTCGCCACGTCTCCTTCCCCTCTTGCCAAGGTGCGGTCTCCTCGACACGGAAGCCGTCCATTGCGAATGGCAAAGGGCGTCGCGAGATAGGTCCATAGCGCTTCGCCGTTGAAATAGGCGCGGTGCAGAGGGTCCCAAGGCGTGTGCATCTGGTGCCCGGCAAATGAATCTCGGGGCGCAAGCCGTTCCGCGACCAGGGTGCCGTCGAGCTTCTCGATCGCGATGCGATCGGGAGTGAACATGGTGCGCTGGTCGGCCGCGCCATAAGGTGTGACCGATGATCGCTCCTCATGCAGCCATACAGTCATGCGGCGCGGATTTGCATCCTGCAGAACTCCCTTCAAGGCGAAGAAGCCGCCACCACTGACGATGCTGGCTTCAACCTTGCTGTAGCTACGCCAGCGCTCGAGGCCGCCGTGCGCGTCCAGGACCGTTGTCAACAGCTCGTTCATGGCCTTCCCTTCCAATCCTCGAGCGCGATTGCCGGTAGTTCGAAGCGCTCGCGCGTGCGCGCGTACCAGCCGCCTTCCATGCGGCCGATCAGATCAAGTTTTTCGGCATCGACGTGCTGGCGGGCCGCGTTGGTCACGGCCTCATCCCGAACGTGCACCATCAGGATCTTGCCGAGGACCAGGCCAAAGCTGCCGAGCGCGATTTCCTGCATGAAGGTGCACTCCATCGAGACTGGCGCGTCCGCGATGCGGGGCACGCCGACCCGCATAGAAGGCGCCAACGACAGGCCCGCTTCTCTCGGTTCTTCGACGCCTCTGGGAAATGCAATCGACGTGACGCGCATCTGCTCGGCCAGCGCGAACGGCACCAGATTGACGACGAATTGCTCGTTGGTGCGAATATTGGCGCGGGTGTCCTTCGGCTCAGCCGGTCCCTTGCTACCGATGCCAATGCCGACGGTCGCGGGGTCGCTACCGAAGACATTGAAGAACGAGAACGGCGCGGCGTTGATTGCACCGGCGACGTCACGCGTCGTCACCCACGCGATCGGTCGCGGCAAGACCGTCGCCAGCAGCAGCTTGTACCGCTCGGGGGCGCCCATCGTTTCTCGAACTGCATGGCCTGCTCCGATCCCTGGTTACCTGGCTGATCCGATGATGCTAACCCGTCGCCCGGGCGGCAAAAGCACCAGACGTTTCATGGTTGCATCTGCTTGGGTGTTACATTCCTTGGCGGTAGTCACTTGGCCGACGCTACGGCAGCCTTTGGGGCCGCGGGGTTCGCCCTCACCTTGTATCGGGGCGCAGGGACAGCGCTTGAGAGCTTCCCGGACATCGCGCGGCGCGCGGTCTCGTATCTGTCCAGGTCGGCGTTGTCGGCGAGCGAGGGAATGGTGACGACCTCGCCCTGGTCGAGACCTGAGAGCGCTGCATCGACCATGTCATCGGCCGACATCACGATCGCGGCCGGGAGATGGTGCAGCGGCACGCCGGCGGCGTCCCAGAAATCGGTCGCGGTCGCGCCGGGCAGCACGGCCTGGACGCGCACCCCCTTGGCCGCAAGCTCGTGGTGCAGCGACTGGGAGAAAGCCAGCACAAACGCTTTGCTTCCACCGTAAACGCCGTTGAGCGTCTCAGGAGAGATCGCCACGATCGACGAGATGTTGATGATCGTGCCGGCGCCGCGTGCGACGAAGCCTGGGGCCGCCGCGTAAGTCAATCGGGTCAGCGCCCGAACATTGAGGTGGATCATGTCATCCATCTTCTCGATATCGGCGTTCAGCAGCGGCGCCGTGGCTCCGACGCCGGCATTGTTGACCAGCAGCGTGATGTCGGCATTCGTGCGCAGGATCGCCTCGACGTCGGCGAGATCCGCTTTGTCGTTGAGATCGGCCGCGAGCGTTTCGACGGAGCGGCCGGTCGCACTTTTCAGACGCTGCGCCAGGCCGGCAAGACGGCTCTTGTCGCGAGCGACCAGGATCAGGTCATATCCACGCTTGGCCAGCGGTCGGCATAGATGGCGCCGATGCCTGATGATGCGCCGGTGATGAGGGCAATGCCTTTCGTTGTGGTGCTCATGGACGTTCTCCGTTGTACCGTCGAGACCTAGAGCCTTCCGAAATCTCGCGCTATATGGCAAAGTCGAGAGCTATCCTTCCAAAATCTGGAAACGGCGCGGGATGGATCGCCTGGACTCGATGTCGACCTTCCTGGCCGTGGTTGAGACCGGCAGCCTGTCGGCTGCGGCGCGGCAATTGAAAACGCCATTGGCGACGGTCAGCCGTAAGGTCTCCGAGCTCGAATCCCATCTGCGGACGAAGCTGTTCATTCGGTCGAGCAGAAAGCTGGTCCTGACCGATGCAGGCAGTTCCTATTTTGCCGCGTGCAAGCGGATTCTGGCTGACGTGACCGAGGCCGAGCGCGCCGCCTCCGGCGAATATTCCGCTCCGACGGGCGAGTTGATCTTGACGGCTCCCGTCGGACTTGGCCGCGCCTACCTCATCCCGATCCTGGCCGATTTCCTCAAGGTGTACCCAGATATCAAGGCCAACCTGCTGCTCGCCGATCGCGTGCAGAGCCTGTTTCAGGAGCAGATTGACCTCGGGTTGCGTATCGGCGCGCTTCCCGACAGCAGCCTGATTGCCGTACGCCTGGGCACGATGCGTCGCATGATTTGCGCCAGTCCCGCCCATCTCGCGGCACACGGAGTACCGCGTTCGCCCGAAGATCTCCCCAGGCATGATTGTATCACCTATGCGGGCTTCATGTCGCCCGATGTCTGGACATTCTTCAAAGACAAGGTCGCGGTCGCAGTACCCGTTCGTGCCCGGCTCATGGTCGGCAGCGCCGAAGCCGCCTGCGACGCCGCGTGCGCCGGCATCGGAATTACCTCCGCCTTCGCCTATCACTTCCAGACAGCTCTCGAACGTGGGGCGCTCACGCCCTTGCTCGACGAATTTCAGCCCGCCCCGCTGCCGGTCAATCTCGTTTACACGGCCAACCGCTTTCTGCCGATCAAGGTCCGCGCCTTCCTCGATTTTGCAGCGCCGAGGCTGAAGAAGGCCTTCGCGGCACTGCAGCCGCCTGCGTCCTAGATAGTGCTGCCTGGCCCAGTCGACTGTCCAGAGCATGGCGGACCTTCAATGCGGCTTTCCGAGGACCAAAGTGAAGGGCATGACGAAGAGCTCATCGCCCTGATCGTCGCTGACATGTACGACCCAATCGCGCCAGTCTTCGAGCGTGCGTTCGCTGGTGACCGACCGCACAACGCGGGTCGCGAGATCGCGCGCCTCCGCAATGTCGTCAACCTCGGCGCCGCGAGGATCAAGGAATACTTTCTTCGGGTTCGAGCAGTGAAAGAACACCTGTGTCATGTTCATCCTCCCTCACTCACGACGTTCGTCACTGATCTCAGCACTGACGACCTGTCCGTGCCGGCACAAGTGCCAGCCCCCGTAATGTTTTGAAGATCTCGAACCACATCCAGGCAATCATGAGCGGAAACAGGATCATCAGCGCACCTCGGAATTGTCACTGGCCTGACGATGGCTCAACCACCACACTGCTTCGCCAGCAGGTCGTTGAAAGCGTCGATCTCGGAATCAAGCACAGCGAGATTTCGTTCGCCGCCAGCGCATCTTGCCTCGGCTTGCCGAAGCGTCACCGACTCGTAAAACGACGTGGCGTAGGCGCGGCAGATCTTGTCCCTGTCAGCCTCCTTGGCCGGTTGGCTGCGCAACAGCTCCCAGCGTGAACGAGAGGCGTCGATGTCCTTGATCGGCGTACACTCCGCCGCAACTGCAGGAATTGTGAACACGTTGATCGCCACAGCCAACGCGAGAAATCCTACTCTCCTCATGATCGAGCTCCGCAAGACGAATTGTTGAGAGAGAGTTACAATTCCGCGAGCCTTCGATCTATTGTACTTGCATTGCTCCGAATACTGCGATGGTTGTCTCACCTAAACCTTGGCTTAGCACCGACGAGCAGCCGCTTCTTCGCAGCGAATGCAAGCGGCACGAGATCGGTGAACGACCCGCGGTGGCTACACAAACGCCAACGCTGATATCGGCTCCCATCGTGACTGATCAGAGGGCCGGGAATGCAGCCCGGCCGCGCCGACGCTTCGCCGATCAGCCCAAAGAAGCTCGTCGCGAGCTCGGCGCGGACTCTCTCCCAGAGCCCCCTACCTTCGGCCGTCCTTGCCGTCCCGGATCGCGACTGTGGCGGTCGGCCCGGACGCCAAAGGCACGCCAGACGGAACATGATCGATCGCGATCCTCATCGGCACCCGCTGCGGCAGACACATCCAAGTGTGAACCGGATCGACGTTGGTATAGGCAGCATCAATGGGAGCGCGAGCGCCGAATAGCCTTGCTCTGTTTTATCGTTGTTCCCAGCGATTGGAATACGAGATCGAAGCCCAGTGGTAGGCACCGCGCGCCTTAAACACGCGACCGAGCCCCGGGAACGCCAAATGCGGCCCCGCGATCAAGATGTCCTTCCCAGCAATGGCCTCGAGCAGCTTCGTCCGCTGTGCAATGGCTCCTTCCACGTCAATGTCAAATACTGCCGCCACGTCGGGGTCGGGAAGCTGAGCATTGATGGAATGGACGGTGTCGCCCCAGAAGAGGATCTTGTTTCCTTCGGATTCGACTGATAGCCCGAATGGCCGGGCGTGTGGGCCGGCAGCGGCACGATAGTCATCGCGTCAAGGATCTTCTCGTTCGGTTGGAACGTGTGCCACTTGCCAGCCTTGATGTACGGGGCAGCGATCGCTTGGGCGGCATCGAAGAACGGCTTGGCGTCACTCGGTGCCCTGGCGGCAGTTTCCTTTGAGAGCCAGAAGTCACTCTCGGCTTGAGCCACATAAATCTGAGCGTTCGGGAACTGGCGCTCGCCGCTCTTGGATGTCAGGCCACCGACGTGATCGGAGTGCAGGTGCGTGACCAGCACCATGTCAATCTGCTCAGGCTTGTAGCCAGCCTGCCGCAGGCTTTCGCCAAGGTGACCAAAGGCACTGCCACCAAACCATGGACCCGCGCCGACGTCGACGAGAACCAGCTTTGTGCCAGTGTTGATAAGGAAACCGGCCTCGTTTCCGTCCAAGAAATGCGGGTTGTCCTTGGCAGCACTTCCGATCTCTTCAACTGCAGCAGGCTTGCCTTTCAGCCAGTCGACCTGAAAAGCACCAGCCCCGTCATAGAGCGAGGTCACTTCGAGAGCGCCTACCTTCGTGCGGAAGTAGCCCGGCGCTTGCCCCTTATGCAGAGGCTGTTCGGCTTGCGCCGAGAAAGAAACCCCGGCTGCGACGACTAGCAAGAGAAGCACTCTGGCCAGCGCAGATTTTTCGAACATGTTCAACTCCTAAATAGGTTCAAACGATGTGACGGACCCCACCTCTGTGCCGCCGGAAGCCAAAATCGTGTAGTCGAAGTTGTATCCGCCGAGGACGTCGCGAAGCCGCTCGCGCACGCCGTCGTTCAACAGCTTCACGAGCCGCGCGAACCATGAAAATCCGGATGGCTGCTGCCAGGTGGTCGCGGCATCTCGAACACGCGATCCTGAGTTACTTGAATGTACTCGTCGCCGCGTCCTGAGCGGAGTATTGGATTGGCTAACGCAGTCTGGTAGATGCCGTCCTCGATCAGTGCCTTGTCGATGTAGACTGCGACCACCTCTCCAAGAACAAGCCATCCATCTGTCTTTTCTCCGCTTGCGGACCGAAGGGGAACAATATCGGATACCTTGCACTCCATTGAGGCTCGGCTCTCGCCAACCCTCGGAACGCGGATGTGCCGGCTAGGTATGGGGGTCAACCCGGCGACCTCGAATTCGTTGACACCGTGGCGAAACCCCTCTGATGTCTGATTCATTTTATCGCCAAGTTCTTTAGTCACCAGATTCCAGGCAAACTCCCGCGTTTCCGAGACATTCTGGACGGTATCCTTCCAAGATATCGACGAAAAGCCGATGATCGGTGGGTCGTAGAGAAACGCGTTGAAAAAGCTATAGGGCGCCAAGTTGGTTAACCCCGTTGAACTCCGGGAGGAGATCCATCCGATTGGTCGCGGCGCGATGATTGCGTTGAGGGGATTGTGCTTCAGCCCGTGGCCTTTGGCCGGCTCGTAGTAGTGGAAATCCATGACCTCGTTCTCTCTCGAATCTTCATCAACCACGCCAGAAGTGCGATCCGCCGGTTGAACGGCCGCGTACATTTCGCCCCCGACGAAGAACGGCTTAGGCCGGCTTCGCAGCACTTCCCAGGCGAACCCCGTAACGGCCGGGGCTACGACTGGTTTAGTCGCGGGGACGGACCACCGATGGAAACTCGCTTTCGCTCCATCAGGCCCTAGTTCAGAATCCGCTACCCGCTCCGAAGTCAGCGGACGGGAACGTCCGGAAATGCGATCTTTCCGAGCCTGTCATAGGTGCCGCTCGTCGGCACGATGACACCGCCTCCTTCCTGGCGACGATAGCTCCCTATCTATGCAGGCGAAAGAACGTGGACGGTGCGGCGTTCGACCAGATCTTTGACCTTGGCCTGATACTCCAGCATGTGAGGAGCCTTGGCATGGGCCATCAAGTCGGATGCTGCTTCCCACTTTTCGATGACGATAAACGTGTCGTCGCCATAGGGCGCGAACGCGCCGAAACCCGCTGCATCAACGTACGTGGCATATTCGATGCAACCTTGCTCCGCATGAACCGCGGGTATGTTCGCCTTGAATGCGCTGAGGATAGTCTCGCGCTGCCCTGCTTCGCCCTGATTTCTACGACTACGTGAATCATCTAGCTCCTCCTTCTCATACTATGGATTTGTCTTCTGATCCGTAGCACCACACTTACAGCATCTCGCGGGCCTTCGACTGTTTTGGCCGCACGGACCGGTAGCGTCTCCTAAGGTGAAAATGCGGATTTGACTCCAAAGTGATGCTCAACTTTGACGCCTGGCCAACTCAGGGAGCCGCTATTGCTTGAAGGGAAACGTACTGGAGAATGCTTCGATCTCCATGGCGCGCGCGGCCAGTCCGGCAAGCCTGGGGAATGCGGTTGCATTCACGACGTCGGGCATGAATACCAGCGACGCCTGAAAGGTGACGACGGCCATTATGTCGGCTTGCGAAAGCGAGCCGCCCACCAGCCATCCGCCGCCAGCTCGCGACTCGATCATCTGAAGCCCGGCCAGCGCCTGCTGGCACAACGAATCGACGATCGTGGCAATCCGATGCTCGGGCGGACGAAGCGACTCATCGTAGATATCGCCGAGCTTTGCGTAGATGGCGGACGCGATGCCGACGAACTGCAACGCGTCGCGCCGTTTTGCGCCGGCGGGCGCGAGCAATGCGCGTTCGAGTCCGACCGCTTCGTGCAGGTATTCTATGATGCTTCCGCTGTCGTAGAGAATCGTGCCGTCGTCGAGCACGAGCGCCGGCACCTTCACCATTGGGCTGAAAGGACGGATAAGCTCCTTCTGCTCATAGGCGTGAAAGGCCAGATGTTCGAACGATATGCCTAGCAGCTTCAACGTGATGCCGACCCGACGGGTAAAGCCGGAAAGCCAGGGACCGATAAGCTTCATTGTTGATTCCTCGGAATTCATTGTGTTGGGGCCCTGGTTCAGAACGGCTCTGTGAACGGACGCAGATCGAGTTCGTGCGTCCACGCCGAGTGGTGCTGGCGATGGAGCGACCAGAATGCATCGGTGATCGCGTCGATGTCGAGCAGTCCGCGGGCACCCTTTTGCTGGAAGTGCTCGGTGAAGCGCGTATGCACCCGTTCTCCGTCGATGCCCCCGTCGATCACAATATGGGCGACATGCAGGCCCAGCGGACCGAATTCGCGCGCCATGCTTTGAGCGAGCATTCGCAACCCGGCCTTGCTCGACGCGAAGTGGGCGAAGTTCGGCATACCTCTAAGTGCACCCGTCGCCCCGCTAAAGAGAATCGAACCTCGGCCGAGTGGCGCAAGGCGCCGTGCGGCCTCGCGACCCACAAGGAACCCACCGAAACAATTCAACCGCCAGAACGATTCGAAGACGTCCGCTTCCATCGTGCGCAAGTCAGAAGGCTGATTGTTTCCCGCGTTGTATACGACAAGGTCGGCGCTGCCGCCATTTTCGTCTGTCTGCATCGCAACATCGAACAGCCGGATCACATCCGCTTCTTGCGTCACGTCCATGACAACCGTGCTCGCCGAACCTCCGGCCTCGACAATGCTCTCGCGTACCCGATCGATCTTCGATTGGGTGCGCCCCGCGACGATGACGTGGCGCCCCTCTGCCGCGAATCGGCGCGACAGTCCCGCGCCGAGCCCTTGCTCTGGCCCCACTCCGATGACCACCGCCTTCGGGCGGTCCGCGACGTGCGTTTCCGCAGCGTTGGACATGACAATTTCCCCTTACAAAATGAACTTCGGCCCTCGAAAGCGGAACGAGTTGCCCGTCGGTCCGTTCGAAGCGCCGTTGAAGGTCGCTAGTCGCTGCGACGGGTAAACGATAGCGAGCGCGTGCAAAACGATAAACCGCTGCTACAGTTCCACATTGTTTCCTCGGTGAAACAATGCAGGTTACGCGGAAAGCAAGGAGTCAGATCGTGGACAAATTTCAGGCAATGCAGGCATTCATTCGAGTGGTCGAGAGCGGGACTTTCACGAAAGCTGCGCAGATGCTCGATTTACCCAAGACGGCTGTTAGCCGTTTGATCGTATCGCTCGAAGGCGACCTCGGCACGAAGCTGCTCAACCGGACGACGCGCAAAGTGTCGGCGACAGCGGATGGTTCTGCGTACTACGAGCGCGCGCGACAGTTGATGGATGACCTCTCGGAGCTCGAAGGCTCAATGTCGCGCGCGAAAAGTAGCCCTCGAGGACGCCTGCGTGTCGATCTGCCGATACCGTTGGGCCAGTCCGTCATCCTTCCCGCGTTACCGGCGTTCGTCGCGCGTTATCCGGACATCGAGTTCGAGTTTGGAATCAGTGACCGCCCGGTCGACCTCATTGCAGAGAGCGTCGACTGCGTCGTGCGCGCGGGAAAGATCTTCGATCAGTCGCTCGCGGCACGACAGATCGGCACCGTCAAGCAGATACTGTGTGCGACGCCAGCGTACTGGGGCAAGCATGGGCGCCCCTCGCATCCGTCGGATCTCGAGCATGGCCATGTCGTCATCCGAACCGTTGCTTCGCGGACCCAGCGGCCCTTTCCGATTGTGGTCGCGAAAGGTCGTGAACGAGTGGAAGTGCAGAATCGGCACGGACTCAGTTCGAACGACTTCATGGCGTGCCTGACCATGAGCTTGGCCGGTCTCGGTGTCGTACACGCTTTGACTTTTTCCGCCGTCACGCACCTTCAAAGGGGGGCGCTCGAAACCGTCCTGAACGACTGGGTCTCGGACCCCATTCCCGTTTTTGCCGCATATCAGCCGAATCGGTACATGAGCACAAAGGTTCGGGTATTCATCGACTGGCTCGCCGCGCTGTTTGCGGGCAATGAATCAATCGCGAAGAGTGAGCACCGCGCGCCGCTTGTCGTTCCATCAGAGCGGCCGACGCGCGCGGGGTCACGGGGCACGTAGCGAAATGCCCTGCAGTCTAGACGCCGAAACCGTCTCAGACGACGCCGGGTCAGCGGCGCCGCGCAAAGCATACGTATTCACGGGTTCGCGGTTTTATTCCGAATGGCGCTTCATTCCCTGCCCCGGGCCGCTGACTTCCGCGAAACGGCTCGGCCAACCTATGTCCGCGTTTGACTGGTTTGTTCGAGCCAACGTCTGAAACGCGGATGTACATCAAATCTGCCTTGTAGAACCTTCAATTCTGCCCGGAACATGCTTAAGGAAAGAAGTCGCTCTATGTCAGGTTCCCTGATCCTCCAGATCGCCGGAGGAAGGAAGCCGCGCAACTTAAGCTCATACAGTTCGAAGATTGAGTAGATAATTTCATGAACTGTCCGGCGCTCCTCCGACGTCATTTGTCTTGGCTCGGCGGCCCCAAGCTCAACAAAGGCGGTTATTGGAAGAGCACGCCGCAAGTCGGAGATCCGATCAGAATAGCGAAGATAAATGTCCGCGCCCAAGCGCCGATTGTTGGTATGCAATGCGGTATAGATGGCGACCACACCAACAATATCCGACACCAGCGTCATGAACTTGATGATATGCTCAAGCACCTACGGTATGCTCCTTTTCTACGCTAGCGCGCCGGTCCAGAAACGATCTACCGACGAGGGCGGCGCATCTTCTTCCGCTTGAACAGAACGACATGAGTTGCGGCGGCGGCTCGGTGCTCGGTATGAGTCAATGGGAACGTGAGAAGGAAGGAGGATCCTTCGGCAGCGTAGGACGTATGAACGCGGCCCCCCAAACTGCCGGCGAGTTCGCCGATAATTGCTAGCCCTTCGCCGCGCCCGATTGGTTCAGGCATCGAGCCATTGTCGCAGACCCTACATCTCACGAGGCTGCCTGCAAGCAGCAATTCCACTCGCAATTCTGGATGTCTACCGTCGAATTGCGCATGCCGTGCCGCATTGGTCGACACAATCAGCCCAACTTTCCAACAGCGTTCACCTTCAAGCAGCAAATCGTCCCCTGAGAACAAGACACGTATCGCCAGGCGTTCTAGTCGATATTTTGTCACAGTGAAGCAAAGCTGCTGGAGATACTTCGCGACATCGGTGAAGCGCTCCTGATCCGGCATGCGCAATGCCCGATGAACATCGGCCCATTGGTGCAGCAGGTCCACGACGCCGAGCAGCGCAGCTTTGACCGCCGCGTTGTTCGACTCGATTGCGTTTGCTGAAACCGTGCAGATTGCGCAAGTGAGCTCGTTATCTACTCTGTGGTTCAGTTCACGAAGAAGTAACAACCCATCCAGATTTGGAAATTGCACAACGTGTTTTGTCATCTCGCGCTCCGCGATTATTCCCTATGGTCAGTACGCTACCTGCTCACGCAGGTTGGCAACGTCCCGCGCCGTGAGCGGTGAGGCCTTTGGCTTCAAAACGGACGGTGACATGGTTGGCGACCGCTGCGATCTCGTCGTAGAGCGCGGAGCCCTCACAACGCTGCGCGATGAATTCCAGCCGGCACCACTGCCAGTCGATCTCGTGTACATGGCCAAGCGGTTTCTGCCGATCAAGGTCCGTGCTTTCCTCGATTTTGCAGCGTCAGGCTGAAGTCTTCGCGGAGCTCCAGCCGTCAGCTTTTCCAAGTGGAGAGTGTGGTTTGGCCCAAGCATCGCCCGGAACATCGAACCCTTAATTCGGCTTGCCGAGCACGAACGTAAACGGAACAACGAAGAACTCATCGCCCTGATCATCGCTGACGTGCAAGACCCAGTCACGCCAATCGGCGAGGCTACGCTCGTTGGTGAAGGATTGCACGACACGGGTCGCATGATCGCGCGCGTCGGTAAGACCGTCCACCATCGTGCCGCGGTAGTCGAAGATCACCCTCCTGGTATTCGAGCAATGGAAAAACATGCGGGTCATGTATGGCCTCCTTCTAGTGGGACCGGAGGCCGCAAGCTCTCAGCGTTGCCGTTTCCTCGACGGGGCGGTACGAAAGACAGAAGGGGTGGTACGCTGAGGATTTGGAACCACATCCAGGTCGTCATGAGAGGAAACAGGATCATCTGCGCACCTCGCCGGATTACAATTTGTTGAGGAGTAAATGTGGCTGAACCGCCCCACTTCGTCGCGAGCACGTCGTTGAAAGCGTTGATGACGGAATCGATGCATCCAACACCCGCTCGCCGTCGACGCGCTTAGCAGCGATCTGCCGTAACATCACCGACACATAGAATGAGGCGGCATAGGCGCGGCGGCTTTTTATCTTTGTCGGTAGCATCGGCCGGTTGGCGTTGCACCGTCGCCCAACGCGCGCAAGAGGTGTGGATGTCCTTGTTTGACGGCCGCAAGCGAGGGACCAGTAGATGCATTGATCGCAGCAAGCGCGATTAGACCGGCTCTTTTCCTCATGATCGAACTCCGCAAATGAACTTGTCACGACGGCTACGGGGATGAAGGGCTAGGAATGCAGCCTGGCCGCGCCGGATTTTCGCCGACCAGTCCAAGGAAGCTCGTCTCGAGTTCAGCTCGCACTCTTTGCAAGAGCGCTCCGCTCTCGCCGTCCCTGATCGTGACCGTTGCGGTCAAGCCTGACACCAGCGGCACGCCGGGCGGCACGTTGTCTATCGCGATCCGGACCGGCACCCTCTGCGCCAATCGTACCCAAGTGTAGACCGGATCGACGTTTGGCAAACCCTGCGTGGAAGCCGCTGCGTTGGATACGCTGACGCCGCGCGTCACTGTTGCGATGTGACCTGTGATCGGCACTGGGTAGCCCATCAGTTTTGCTTCGGCGCGGTCGCCCACACACAGACGGGCCAGCTTGGTTTCCTCGAAATAGCCGTCAACCCAGTAGCTGTCGGTGTCGATGATTGAAACATTGGTGGCGCCTTGATGTGCGTAGTCGCCCTCTCGGAGCAGGAGGTTGGTGACAATTCCGTTCACCGGACTGCGCACTTCAGTCCGCCGCAGGTTGATCTCCGCTTGTCGCACCTGCTGCTGGGCCGAATCCACAGCGGCCTTTGCCTGCAGTGCATTTCCCTCGTAGACCTGCTTCTCTTCGGTACTACTCGCCAGATCCGACAAGCGTCGTCGACGTTCGGACTGCAATTCCTTCACACTCAGGTCGGCCGTTCTTTGCTGCAAGACCGCGTTGTTCGTGCGCAGCGCGACATCAAAATCGAATGGATCGATGACATACAGTATGTCGCCCTTATGAACGAATTGATTGTCGACGATTCGCAATTCCGTTATTTTTCCAGAGATCTCCGGCGCCACACTCGCCACTTGGACCCGAACCCGCCCGTCCCGTGTCCAAGGCCCGGCGTTGTACTGGTCCCAGGTCACGAGCGCGACCAGCACCGCAACGACCGCGATCCCAGCTGTAGCTACCTTGCGCAGCAGAAATCGCCCGGTTTGCCATGCGCCACCTCGCCGCCATGCCTTGGACTTGCTGGGCGACGAAACGATCGGTTTGTTGTTTGGATCACCTTCCGATGCTCCTCGCGCGACGTCATCGAGTTCACTGGCCTGGCGCGCCGATGCATGACCGACACACGGCGATGAGCCCGTGACGGCTGCCTTCGTCTCGTCTTGCTGAACCGCCTCATCATGGACAGTCGCTTCCATGGCCACCTCCTCTAGAACAACAGCACCAATAAGCTCAGAATAGCCACGTATAGACTCAGTTCGGCAACTGAGGCGTTACTGAACATCTTCTCAAAGCCGACGAAATGCAGAAGCGGTCGCAGGACGATGACGACGACGAGAGCCGTCATCAAATACGTCACAAACGGCGCCACCAGAACGCCTCCGATGATCAGCTCTGGAAAGGTATGAGCCATCAAGTTGCCTCCTCAGGGAACTCGACGCCGTTGCCCCGATCGAGGATCTTGCTCGTCACGATTAGGCACGCAGCAGCATCCGCCTCGATCGACGCTACCTGTGGGGCCGGTTCACGCAACTGTTGAGCAATCGTGCGCAGGGTCAGTGTATCTCGTTTGCCGATCGCCGCGCGTGCTCTGTCCGCGAGTGCCGCAAGTGGCCCACCGGCGAGCCGTATCAGCCTCGCCTCGCAAAGCCGGACCATCGCCGATTGGTCGAGGCAGGAGAGCATTTCTGCGAGGGCACGAGGGTCTTGCGCTCCTCCAGCGGCTAGAAATTGCGCGATTCGCGAAGCGTCCCGGAACGTTGCCTCTTCCGGATCTTCTCCATTCAAGCGGCCCGGCTCATGCAGCTCGCTGCGAGCCTCCGCGAGCAGCCGCATCCTGCGTTTCTCATCGGAGACTGGAGGAATCAGCGTTTGTGTCGCGAGCACCAGCGCCGCTGCCGCGACAAGAAAAAGAGAAGTGAATAGGAAGCTCTGCGGATTGTAGGTCTGCGGATTACTCGGTGCCAGGATAACCGGTAAGAAAAGCAGATTCACCCGGCCGAGTGATGACCACAGTGGGTTTTGTGACTTCATGAGAATGGCTGCACCGATCGTGAAGGGAGCCATGGCGATCGCCAGCACGGGAAAGGCGTCGGCGCCGTTGAGGATGATGAACTCGAGTATGCCGGTCAGGGCAACAGCGATCGGTGAGCCAACAACCGTGATGGCGGTGAAGCTGCGCGGGCTCGGTGTTGTGGCTCCTAATCCGATAATCAGCGCGACAAACGACAGCGAGGCGCTCGCCGCAGGCCATCCAGCCCAAACGTAGACAATTGAGGCAATTGCAAGCCACAGAGCGGCGCGGACCCCACTTTCAGCTGCAATTCTGTAGGATCGATACAAGGGCGCACGCCAAGACCGCAGTGGCCATCGCGCCGACATCAGGGCTAACAGATCCTGGTAAACCTCTTCGTCCCGACGCAGCCATTCTCTTGCTGTCCATGCCGACGCTTCGGCCTCATCGTCACGTAGATGCTTCTGTTCTGCTAAAGGTCCCGGCAGCTGCAGCGCCGGCAGAGGGAAATCGTCCGCTCGTTCGAGCGCAGCTTCTGCCTGATCCGTGTTAGCGACATCAACAGGACCGCTGTTCAACATCCGGGCTTCCTGCAATTCAGCGACCAATCCGACCGCCACGCTGCGGGCGGCGACGCTCCTGACGAAACCACTGCTCGTCTCGAGAGCTACGCTCGCGGCCTCAGGTCGGAGCACCACGATTTCCCGAAGTAGCGTCAGGAATGTAGCCGAGCTGCCTGGTCGGTTGCCGTCGGCACCGCCCGCATACTCCCGAACGCGGCGACGAATTGCTGCGAGTTGCATCATGAGTCGTGGATGACGGTCGGGGGTGTCCATCAACGTATTTATGACCGCCATCGACAGGACGCCGACCGCGATCGCAGCGCCGCGTGCTACGCCTGATTCAAACACGTGCTGCGGGTTGTCGATCTGTTGTGTCGCAATGAGCGCGACAGTGTAACCGGACAGTACTGCGGCATAGGCCCGATAGCCGTCCAAAAGGTTCGCCACAAAGACGCAGATGCCAATCCACACCGCAAATGCAGCGAGGATCAGATCCCTCGCCTGGGCGAATATCCCGGTGATTGCGATCGATGCCGCCACGCCCGCAATGGTGCCCAGCAATCGAAAACCTGCCTTGTCCAACGCCTGACCACGGGTCGGTTCGGCGAGAATTCCAACAGTAACCGCCGCCGAGGCCGGGGCTTCGAGCTGCAGCCAAAAGCTGACGAATAAGGCCAGCATCATAGCCAGCCACACGCGGATGGCGAAGCTCCAGGAGCTGAGCGGGATATTCGCTTCAGTGAGCGGCTGCTCTGATGTTGTCGCGACCACGGTGCTACCTCGGCGATATTTCGCCACTCGCGCTCAGTTCTCGTCCCCCGACACATCGACTGAGGCGACGAAGCAGTAGCCACGTCCGTGAATGTTGACGATGAACCGATTCCCGTTCTGGCCGTCCCGCAGCGCACGACGTAATGCAGACATATGGACCGTGAGGTTGGAGGGGTCCACAAATAGATTGGGCCACACGCGAGCGGTCAAATCCTGCTTGCTGACCAGCGCGCCGCGCCGTTCAAGCAAAGCAATGAGGATCTCCAGGGCACGGCTTCCGAGAGGCACGGCCTTGTCGCCCTCCAAAAGAAGAAATTGGGTCGGCAGCAGACAAAACGGTCCGAATGAGACCTTGGCTGCCGGGGCATCGGCTGATTCGGTTCGCTTCTCGAAAACTCCCTTGTCCATTTCCCGACGTTGAACGGCATCTTCTACGTCAACTTCCGATTCGGGGTGCGCCCAGCGTTCGGTAAGTGCGTGCATTATAACCTCGCGTGCTTGGTTCAGACGGTATGCCGACAACAGCCCTATGAGACGTAATTTGGCGGCTTGGGGCGCTGCGGTCGATTACGCGGGAAGTACTCCGAGGTTCGCTTATGGTCGCTTGCGCTAAGCGATCGCTTAGAGGCGAGCGCGCGAACCTCGCTCTGAAACCAATGTTTGGAAACGCGCGTAAGGGGAATCAGCGGCGCAGCAAAACTCGAAAAATGGAAGCTTGCGCGGATGGACAGCGCCCTCGCGCGCGAATGCACAGCAGCATGCCCGCAAACCGAGGAAC
Organism: Bradyrhizobium tropiciagri; assembly: GCF_001189845.1. Lineage (GTDB taxonomy): Bacteria > Pseudomonadota > Alphaproteobacteria > Rhizobiales > Xanthobacteraceae > Bradyrhizobium > Bradyrhizobium tropiciagri. Next base: position 51,392 of record NZ_LFLZ01000017.1, on the reverse strand, counting down.
TTTATGTATGCTGTAGTCTCACATTGAGCATGTCTGCCATCCGGCTGAGCTCGGGAAGCGAACGCGCCTTCATCTTTCGCATCAGGTTGGTACGATGCACCTTCACCGTGGATTCGGCTATACCGATATCGTTGGCAATCTGCTTGTTCAGGCGCCCGGCCACGACATGGAGCATGATGTCCCGCTCGCGGGAGCTAAGCGTATCGAAGCGCTCCCTGAGCGCAGCCAAAGCCCCTTCACGCTCTCGACGGGCACGATCACGAGCGAGGCCGGCCTCAACGGCGTCAAGTAGGTCCTGATCACGGAATGGCTTTGTGAGGAACTCTAAGGCACCGCCCTTCATCGCTTGCACCGTCATCGGCACGTCGGCGTGGGCTGTGATGAAGATGATCGGCACTTGTCTGTTTGCAGCGGTGAGCTCGCGCTGAAGGTCAAGACCGCTTTGCCCCGGCATTCTCACATCGAGTACGAGGCAAGTAGGCCCCTCCGGCGGATCGGCCTTGAGAAACTCGGGAACAGACGAAAATTGCCGGGCGTCGAGGCCGATGGTCCGCAACAGCCGCGCGACCGAATCGCGAAACTCGGGATCGTCATCGATGACCAAGACACTGGGATTTGCGTCGGCCATTCCTGGTATCCTGCGAAAGAGTACTGCATTCTTCCCAATGGCGCTATTCTACTTACAAACTTTCGGGATGAACAGTAACTGTTGCCTAGGCGAATCGGCGAAGACCTGAGCTATCGCTTAGCGCTACGGGCATTGCGTTATTCGGGATTGTCGCTGACACTGCGACAGTTCCATGCTGCGCGAGGTGTTGCCTCGCCAGTATGCTGCAGTGCCCGGAATCCGCGATGTTGAATAGTAGATTGATATCAATCGTCGATGATGATCAGCCCTTTCGCGAGTCAATGCGAAAGCTGGTAATGCTGCTTGGCTACACTGTCGAAGCGTTTCCGTCGGCAGCCGATTTCCTAGCATCGCATCTCTTGGCTGAAACCAGCTGCTTGATCGCCGACGTTAACATGCCCGGAATGACCGGATTCGAGCTACACAGCCATTTGCTCGATGCAGGACACGCGATCCCGACGATCCTCATTACCGCGTATCCCGATGAGGTTGCCAGGGATCGGGCCCTGAAGAATGGCGTTATTTACTACCTCAGCAAGCCACTCGACGACAACCATCTCGAACGCTGCTTGCGTTCGGCTCTGCAGCCCGATACGCCGATCGAAGACAATTCATGAGTCCTCTTGGGTTGCCGGCAAGGTGAACTGAAGCACAGCGCCGCGAGGTTCGTTCGCTTCCGCCCATAGCTTGCCCCCATGAGCATGGATGATGGAGCGGCATATCGACAGCCCCATGCCTGTCCCGGTAGACTTCGTGGTGTAGAACGCGTCGAAGACTCTATCGAGATCGGCCGGATCAATGCCTGGCCCGGAATCGCGTACGGCCACGAGGGCGCCTGCCTGGTGCTGCTCAGTGCTGATCAACAGCCTTCTAGCCCTCTTCTCAATCGCGCCCATTGCTTCAGCCGCGTTCAAAATCAGGTTCAGCAAGACTTGCTGCAGCTGAATGCGATCCCCCAGAACCGGAAGTAATCCATCCGCAAGCCGGGTCTGGACCGAAACACGATTCCTGTAGGTCACGCTTTGCGCCAATACAAGCACTTCGTTGATCGCCGCATTAAGATCAAAGCGTTCTTTTCGCGGTGGCGCTTTCCTGACGTGATCGCGCATTCGTACGACGATGTCCTTGGCTCGGTCGGCGTCCCTGACAACACAAGCGAACGCTTCCCTGACTTCACCTAGATTCGGAGGATTCATCTCCAAGAAGCGCATCCCCGCACGAGCGTTGTTGCGAGCGGTCGCGATCGGATGCAGGATTTCGTGAGACAGCGAAGCAGCCAATTCTCCCATCGTGCTGACGCGGTTCATGTGCGCGAAATCCGATTCCATCTCCCGCAATCGCGCCAACGCCTGCGTGCGATCCTCGATGTCTGTCAGGAGAACATACCAACGGGTAATACGCCCAGAAGCATCGCGAAGTGGCACGCCGCGGTTGTCAAACCACCGATATTCCCCGTCGAAGCGTCGCACGCGTTGTTCGAGGTGGTACGGAATCCCTGAGGCGATCGATTTTGTGAACACTTCGGCGACATGGGGAAGATCGTCGGGGTGTACCGTTCCGTTTGTTCCCCAATTCCTCAACTCCTCCAGCGACTGTCCGCAATACTCGAGGATTTGGTGATTGACGGCTTCGACCTCACCATTCGGGGCCAGGAACCCAACGAGACCCGGTATTCCGTCAATTGCTGACCGCAAACTTCGCTCGCTGTCACGCAGCACCTCCTCCGCCCGCTTTCGCTCGGTCAGATCGAGGACAAATGCGACGCCCTCGCCCCCGCCTTGTTTGAAAAGCGTAGCGCCAACAAGCACCGGAACGCGGCTTCCATCTTTCCGAAGATACTCCTTCTCGAATGGCGGAGCGATCCCTGTTGAATCCAGCAGTGCCCGCGTGAGCAGGTCGCGCTCGCGCCATTCGGGGGGACTGAGGTCGGCCCAGCGCACGCGTCCCCAAGCCAGGTCCTCACGGTCATATCCCAGGATGCGTAGAAATGCGTCATTGGCCTCCAGAATCCGGCCTTCGCGGGCAATGAATATGCCGATGATGTTGGCGTCGACCAGGTGCTGAATTTTCCCTTCTCGATCCGCGACGTCGTGATAAAGCCGCGAATTTTCGAGCGAGATTGCCGCTTGCGACGCAAGCACCTTCAATAACGCGATCCGGTCAGGTGTGAAAACGTTCGTCGTCAGATTGTTCTCAAGGTAGAGAACCGCCGTGAGCTTTCCCTGATTGATCAGCGGTATGCTGAGAATGGAACGGACAGGACTCTGAAGAATATAAGGATCGCCAGAAAATGCATGCTGAGCTGAAGCATCGTCGAGAAGCACAGTCTCGCGGGCGCGCGCTACGTAACGAACCAAAGACTCCGGCAACGCCGCCGTGCTGCAGGACCCGTCCCGCAGATGCACTTTTACGTTGTCTCCACTAGCGACCGCTTCCGCTTGTAGCCGCAACTCATCACCTTGCAGGACAATCAAGAGACCTCGTTCGGCGCCGGCGTGCTCGAGGGCCGCGCGCATGAGTTTGTCAATGAGCTTTTCCAGCACGATCTCGCCAGAGAGCGCTTGCGAGACTTCGATCATCGTCCCGAGATCGAGATTTTCGACGGGCGCTTCGATCGTGCCCGCTGGAGCCGGCGCACGCTTGTCCCTCCTCAGCTGCGGATGGAGTTGGTCGAGTTGCCGCACCTTTCCGTCGGCGCCCCATCGGAGATAGCCATCCCGCGCGTTTTTTAGGTAGAGATGCGCGATCTCCTGGAAGCCGCGCGCCAAGTAGAAGTGGGCGGCCAGCTCGTAGGCGAGCGCCTCGTTGTGGACAAAGCCGTTGTCTCGCGCCGAGCGGATGGCCTGTTCATACAACTGCTCGGCATCAAGCACGCGGCCTTCGATCCGGGCGATCTCCGCGCCGACCAGGGCAGCGCGGTTCTCGAAATTCTCCGGGCAATTGGCCTCCCACACGCGGAGCTGCTGGTGATGACCGGCCAGTGCATCGACATGCTGCTGCCGTTGCTCGGCGGGCGCGGCGTCGTAAAGTGCTGCATGGGAGAGCGCAGCATAGAATTGATATTCCGCGCTTTCGACGTACGACGTCACGGTCCACACTAGCCGTTGTGCCTCGGATGATGCTTCAACAGCATTGGCGTAGTCTCCGGCAAAAAAGCACGCCTGCAGCTTCTGAATCCAATACCAGCAGGCGGCAAGCGTCAGATTTGGATTGCTGGATAGCAGGCGTACCACTTGATTCTCGTCGAATTCGTCGCCGTCCAGGGAACCGAACGTTCGCGTCAACCCTCGCAACATCCTGACCAATGCAAGCTGGGCAGCGACAACATTAGGCCAATGGCCCATCCGCGTCCTCTGCATAAACGCGAGACAGCCCTCGACCTCCCGTTGCACGTCAACAAGCGGATCTCCCGCCGCCACCATGTGGGTTACCAGTTGGCTCCAACTGAACGCCGCAATGGTAAGATCGCCGATCTGATCGGCCGACGTGACCGCGCGTCGCAGCAGATCTCGGCCCGTCTTCACGTGTTTCGTCCAAGGTGTAACCAGACCGAAGATCTGATATGCTGTGGCCTGAAAGCGCTTCGATTTGCATCCTTCGCTCAGCTCGTAGCCGAGCCGGGCAAAGCGATACCCGGTCTGGTAATCACCAAACGACGGGCCAGCGAGCATCCCAACTCGGATGTAGGTGATGCAAGAAGCGTCGCAGTTGCCGTGCTCCAGACTGAGATTGACGCCGCGGCAGGCCGCCAATGAATAGAGATTCATATCCGTGAATCGTGCCGGCGCCCCGAGCCTGACCAAGACATCGAATGTTGCGAGAGATGCCGGGTCACTCACCAACGGAAGTTTGCTCAGATCCTCGATCGAGCGTTCGCCAAGCTTTGACCAAATTCGCCCATACTCGCATCGGGCCTCCTCTTCCGTTGGATGCGGCGACCATTCGATACCCAGTTGACCGAAATATTCGAGGGCCACGGCGACCGCATCAATATTCCTGCCGAACATCGTGTGCACGTCCATGCGCAAACACGCAACGGTCGCGCGTTCAACCGGATTGGCGGCACGCGTTGCAAGCGCAGCCAGGCGTTCATTTGCATCGCCCAACTCGCCGGTCAGGAATTCGCATTCTGCCCGGAGCAACTCTAACGTGAAGATGAGCTCATGCCGACGCTCCCAGCAATCGTCCGTCAGCAGCGCCACGCCTGTGGTACAATATTTGAGCGTGGAAGCATGGGCCGACGAAGCCTTAGCGCGCTTGCCGGCGGCCAGATTCAGCCCTGCGAGCTGCTCGCGTTCGTCCTGTGAAGTGATTAGCGGCGCGCCGCGGTTGAGCTGGCCAACGATCTCGAATATTGCATCGTCGCGCTTCTCTGATGGAATATGCGCCGCGAGCAGCCGTCCAATTGTCAAATGTGCCCCGGCGCGCGACCCTATCGGGATTAGCGCATAGGCGGCCTCCTGCATCCGATCGTGAGCGAACTTGTAGAAGCGATCGAAACGATCAATCAATTGTTGTCTCCGGGCTTCCCACAGAGCTGCGTGCACCTCTTCCTCAGAGGTTCCCAGAACGATCGAAAGCATCGCGACGTCGGCGGCATTGCCGAGGCAAGCGAGATGCCGTAATGCGTCCTGCGTCTCAAGCGATAGCTGCGTCAGCCTCCCGGCCAGAAGCTCAACGATGTTGTCGGTGTATCGTTTGGCGCGAATGCCACCAAGGTCCCAGGACCAGCATGCCCGCGCGCAATCGAAGGCCAGCAGCCCCTCATCGGCGAGCACGTGGAGAAACTGGATCACGAAGAACGGATTGCCGTCGGTTTTCGTGTGCACCAACTTTGCAAGCGGGGCGGCCCGCTCCGCGTCGCAGCGGAGCGAGTCCGCGACAAGTTCCCCCAGGTGTTCGGTTGTCAGCGGAGCAAGTTTGATATCCTGCACCCTTCCGGTTGCGCGGATCGCCTCCAGCTTGCACATGAGCGGATGCGCTGAGGTGACTTCGTTATCGCGGAAGGCGCCGATGAGGAGGAGATTGCGGAGATCGGACCGGCTCAACAGGTCTTCCAGAAGGTCGAGCGTCGCCGCGTCGAGCCATTGCAGGTCATCGAGGAACAGCGCCAGGGGATGTTCCGGTCGAGCGAAGACGCCGATGAACTGCCGAAACACCAACTGGAAGCGCCGCTGCGCGTCCTGCGGCGGAAGCTCAACGACCGGCGGCGGTTCTCCGATGAGGAGCCTCAGCTCGGGAACGAGATCCACCATCAGTCCTGCGTTCGGTCCCAGCGCGTCCTGCAAGGCATCGCGCCAAGCTGTGAGGTCGGCTTCGCTTTTGCCGAGCAGCGATCGGATCAGGCTCTGAAAGGCTTGTGCAAGCGTCGCGTAGGGAATGTCGCGTTTAAGCTGATCGAATTTGCCGGAGGCGAACAGGCCGCGCGGCGGTACTAGCACCGGCTGGATCTCGTTGACGACCGAGGATTTGCCCACGCCGGAATAGCCCGAGACCAGGACCAATTCCGGGGGGCCACCGTTGACAACACGATCGAAGGAGGCGAGCAAGGTCTCGACCTCGCGTCGCCGTCCGTAGAGCTTCTCGGGAATCACGAGCCGGTCGGGCGTGTCGTGTTCGCCCAGCGGAAAGTCGTCGATCCGGCCCTGTGCCTGCCATTCGATCAGGCAGTGTCGAAGATCGTGCTCGAGACCGGCGGCGGTCTGATAGCGGTCCTCGGCTCTCTTCGCGAGCAGCTTCATCACAATCGCTGAAATGGCGCCGGGAATTTCCTTCAGCCGCTCGGCCGGCGGCACCGGCCGCCTGGCGAGATGGCAGTGCACCCATTCCATTGGCTCCGCAGCGACAAACGGTAAAGCGCCGGTGAGCATTTGATAAAAGGTGACGCCGAGCGCGTAGAGGTCGCTCCGACAATCGATGGACCGATTCATCCGCCCAGTCTGTTCCGGCGCCATGTAGGCAAGCGTGCCGGCGATCGTCTCGGGAGGGTTAGGCGACTGGCGTTCGCGCGCGAAACGCGACGCAATGCCGAACCCGGTCAGCCGGACCTCGCCGGTCGCCACGTTGAGCAGCATGTTGCTCGGCTTGACATCTTTATGGATGAGGCCGCGCTGGTGAAGCTTACCCAGAGCCGAGGCAATCGTGCAGCCGAGGCCCAGGAAGCGCCCCATATCCATCGGCGCGCCAAGCAACATCTCGAGCGGCTCGCCGTCCGCATCGTCGAGCACCAGCATGGTTCGATTGGCTTCGCGCACGAGCTCCAATGGCCGCACCGCCCACGTACTATCGAGTTCGTCCCTCAGTTCGTATTCGTGACTGAAATGGTCGAAGGTCGAGCGAGACGGGTGGTCGGCGGCAGGAGCAACGAGCAGCACGGCGCGCGGCTTACCGTCATAGTCGACGCGCCAGCCGCGACGAAAGACGCGTTCCCCGTCTCCCCAGAGGATCTGAGAGCTGCCATCCGAGTACACGCTGTTCAGTGAATGCTGCACCATCCATCAGCCTCCGGCATTCGTGCTCGCGATCTCTCTTTTAGCTCCGGGTACGGTGAACTGAAACAAAGCCCCGCGAGGCTCGTTCGCTTCCGCCCATAGCTTGCCCCCATGAGCATTGATGATGGAGCGGCATATCGAAAGCCCCATGCCTGTTCCACTGGACTTCGTCGTGTAGAACGCGTCGAACACTCGATCTAGATGCGCCGGATCAATGCCAGGTCCGAAATCGCGTACGGCCACGAGGGCGCCTGCCTGGTGCTGCTCGGTGCTGATCACCAGCTGGCGCCCCTCCTCCTCAACCGAGCCCATTGCTTCAGTCGCGTTCAGAATCAGGTTCAACAAGACCTGTTGCAGCTGAATGCGATCTCCCAGAGCCGGAAGCAATCCATCCGCAAGCCGCGTCTGGATCGAAACGCCATTCCTCTGGGTCACGCTTTGCGCCAATACGAGCACTTCGTTGATCGCCGTATTGAGATCAAAGCGCTCCTTTCGCGGTGGCGCTTTTCTGACGTGATCACGCATTCGCACGACGATGTCCCTGGCTCGGTCTGCGTCCCTGACAACACAAGCGATCGCTTCCCTGACCTCACCCAGATTCGGTGGATTCAATTCCAAGAGCCGCATCCCCGTACGAGCATTGTTGCGGGCGGTTGCGATCGGATGCAGGATTTCGTGAGAGAGCGAAGCAGCCAATTCTCCCATCGTGCTGACGCGGTTCATGTGCGCGAAATCCGATTCCATCTCCCGCAACCGTGCCAACGCCTGCGTGCGATCCTCGATGTCTGTATTGGTGCCATACCACGCAACAGTCCTTCCTGTGTCGTCGCGCGAAGGCTCCACGCGAAGCAGGAACCAGCGATACGATCCATCATGCGCCGCATGCGGGCTGCCACTTCGCCCGGCTTTTCAGATGCAAGCCATCGCAGCCAGATATCATGCACTCGCGGACGGTCTTCGGGATGGATCAACGCAACCCATTGCCAACCTAGCGCTTGATCTAGGGAGACCCCCGCGTAGTCGAGCCACCGCTTGTTGAGATACTCAACGAAGCCGTCGGCTTTGGCGCGCCAGGCAACGACCGGAATTGAATCAAGGGTTTGTTGCACGTGCTTGACGTTGGCCAACTCGGCCTCGCTCCGTCGCAGGGCACTTTCGGCTGTCTTCAGGTCCTGGATATCCGTGCTGGTGCCATACCAAGCGACCATCGCTCCCGCCTCGTCGCGCACAGGCTCAGCACGAATGAGGAACCAGCGATACGATCCATCGGAGCCGCGCAGGCGGGTTTCGGCTTCTCCAGCTTTTTTGGATGCTATTACTTGTAGCCAGGTGTCCCGCAGGCGCGGAGCGTCGTCGGGATGGATCAACGCAAACCACTGCCAACCCAGCGCTTGATCGAGCGAGATCCCCGTGTAGTCCAACCAACGTTTGTTGATGTACTCGGTGAAGCCGTCGGCCCTGGCGCGCCAAGCCATCGCCGGGATGGAATCGAGTGTTGTCCGTAGCTGGACCGCCTGTTCCGCCCGCCTGCGCTCGGTCAAATCGAGCACGAATGCAACGTTTTGGTCTCGTTGTTCGTCGAACGCCGCATAGCCGACCAGCACGGGCACGCGGCTGCCATCCTTTCGAAAATACTCCTTCTCGAAGGGTTGCACCGTGCCAGTCATCTCGAATTCTTCCCGGGCGCGCGCGGTGCGGTCGCTCCATTCCGGCGGAGTCAATTGGGTCCGGCTCAATTTGCCGGAACGCAAGTCATCACGGTCAAATCCCATAATACGCAGGAACGCGTCATTGGCTTCGAGAACCCGGCCTTCGAGATCAGCAACGACGATTCCAATGATGTTTGCGTCTACCAGGCTTCGAATCTTTCCTTCGCGATCTGCTAGGTCGCGATAGAGCCGTGAATTTTCAAGTGAGATCGCCGCCTGCGAGGCCAGCACCTTCAATACCGTGACGCGATCAGGCGTGAAAACGTTTGGCGTCAGGTTGTTCTCAAGGTAGAGAACCGCTGTGAGCTTTCCCTGATTGATCAACGGCAGACTGAGAACAGAACGCACACGGCTCTTAATAATGTAAGGATCGGCCGAAAAAGCGTGCTGAGATGAAGCGTCATCGAGAATCACGGTCTCATGGGTGCGCGTTCCATAGCGAACCAACGACTCCGGCAGCGCCGCCGTGCGGTAGGCCTCGTCCCGCAGATGCACAGTTACGTTCTCTCCACTAGAGACCGCTTCCGCCTGTACCTGCAGCTCATCACCTCGCGGGACTATCAGAAGGCCTCGTTCGGCGCCGGCGTGCTCGAGGGCTGCGCACAAGAGTTTGTCAATGAGTCTTTCCAGCACGATCTCGCCAGAGAGCGCTTGCGACACCTTGATCACGGTCGCGAGATCGAGCTGCTCGACAGGCGCTTCGATGGTACCCGCTGGGGCCGTCGTGCGCTGCTCGTCCTGCCTCAGCCGCGGATGCAGCTGGTCTAGTTGCCGCACCTTTCCGTCGGCGCCCCATCGGAGATAACCATCCCGCGCGTTCTTTAGGTAGAGGTGCGCGATCTCCTCGAAGCCGCGTGTCAAGTAGAAGCGAGCAGCCAGCTCGTAGGCGAGCGCCTCGTTGTGGACAAAGCCGTTAGCGCGTGCCGAGGCGATGGCGCGCTCGTAAAGGTCCATGGCCTCAAGCGCGCGTCCCTCGATACGGGCAATCTCAGCGCCGACCAGCGCGGCGCGGTTCTCGAAGTTCTCCGGGCAGTGCTGCTTCCAGAGTTCGAGCTGAAGTTGGTGCGCGATCAAAGCCTGGACATGCTGCCGGCGCGACTCCGGTGCTGCGGTGTTGCAAGCCGCCGCCTGCGAGAGTGCGCCATAGAAATGATACTCTGCGGTTTCGAAGAGGGACGCCGATGTCCACAACAGTTGTTGCGCCTTCTCCGAGGCTTCTACGGCGGCCCCATAGTCCCCAGCAAGGAAGCGCGCCTGGAGCTTTCGGCACCAATACCAGCATTCGGCAAGGGCGAAATTCGAGTTATTGGACAAATGACTCTCCATCTGAAGTTCGTCAAAGTGCCCATCGTCGAAGCAACCGAATGTCGGGGTAAGCCCGCGAAGCGTTCGTACCAGCGCGAGCTGTGTACCGATGATGTCAGTGATGAAGCTAAACTGCACCTTTCGCGCGAACGAGAGACCATGTTCGGCCTCGCGCTGCACCTCGGGGAGCGGATCGCCCGCCGCGAGAAGGTTCGTGTTCAATTGATTGCCGCAGTAGGCAGCGCAAGTGAGATCGCCGGTCAGATTGGCGACTTCGAAAGCGCGGTGCACGAGATCGCGGCCAGCCCGAACATGGTTTGTCCAAGGCATAATCATGTTCCCGAAAAGCATGAAAGCGCGGGCCTGGAACCGCTTCAAGCCGCGTTGTTCGGCCAAATCGCAGCCGAGCCGGCCGAAGCGAGATGCGGCCTGATAATCGCGGAACTGCGCGCCAGCGACCACGCCGAGCGCAGCATAAGCAAAGCACGAGCCGTCGCAGTTGCCTCGCTCGAGGCTGAGATTGATTGCCCGGCAGGCGATCAAGGCATATAGATTCGCATCTGTAAAGAATGCGGGGTTTATGATCCTGGTGAGGACCTCAAGTGTCGCGAGGGATCCCGTATCGCTCATCAAGGGCAAGTCGACTAGATCCTCAATCGATCGGCTGCCGAGCTGCAACCAGATCCGCTGATACTCGCACCGCGCCTCCTCTTCCGCTGGGTGTGGCGACCACTCGATGCCCAGATGCCGGAGGTAGTCGAGGCCGACCGCGACAGCATGGCTGCTCTGACCAAGAGTCGTGTACAGCTCCGCGAGCAGGCAGGCGATGCTGGCGCGCTCGACCGTTGTTGCGGCACGTGGCGACAGTACTTTTAAGCGTTGCTCCGCTTCCGCCAGCGCGCCGCTCAGGAACTCACATTCGGCGCGATTCAGCTCCAGCGCAAACGAGAGCTCGTGTTGGCGCTCCAATGCGTCTTCCGGCAGCAGAGCCGCGCCAGCAACGAGATAGGTGAGCGCCGAGGCATAGGCCGTCGACGCCTTGGCGCGTTTGCCGGCGGCCAGGTTCAGCTCTGCAAGCCGCTCGCGTTCCTCCGGTGAGGTGATCAGCGGTGCGCCGCGGTTGAGCTGGTTTACAATTTCAAAGACCGCTTCATCGCGCGTTTCCAGCGGGGCCTCTGCCAAGAGCAGCCGTCCGATTGTCAAATGCGCCTCGGCGCGCGAACCTATCGGGATCAACGCGTAGGCCGCCTCCTGCATCCGATCGTGAACGAACTTGTAGGAGCGATCGGAACGATCAATCAATTGCAGGTGCATGGCGTCCGCCAGAGCGGCGTGCACATTTTCCTCAGGCGTTCCCAGAACGATCGAAAGGATATTGAAATCGGCAACGTTGCCGAGGCAAGCGAGCTGCCGCAAGGCGTCCTGCGTCTCAAGCGATAGCTGCGTCAGCCTCCCGGCCAGGAGCTCAACGATGTTGTCGGTGTATCGTTTGGCGTGAATGCCACCAAGGTCCCAAGACCATTGCCCCTGCTCGTGATCGAAGGCCAGCAGCCCCTCGTCGGCGAGCACGTGGAGAAACTGGATGACGAAGAACGGATTGCCGTCGGTTTTCGTGTGCACCAGTCTAGCGAGCGGATCCGCCTGCTCGGCGTCGCAGCGGAGCGAGTCCGCGATGAGATTTCCGACGTTCTTGGTTGTCAGGGGCGCCAGCTTGATATCCTGCACCCTTCCGGTTGCGCGGATCGCCTCCAGCTTGCACATGAGCGGATGCGCTGCGGTGACCTCGTTATCGCGGAAGGCGCCGATGAGGAGGAGATTGCGGAGATCGGACCGGCTCAACAGGTCCTCCAAAAGGTCGAGCGTCGCCGCGTCGAGCCATTGCAAGTCATCGAGGAACAGCGCCAGGGGATGTTCCGGTCGAGCGAAGACGCCAATCAACTGCCGAAGCACCAACTGGAAGCGGCGCTGCGCGTCTTGCGGCGGAAGCTCAACGACCGGCGGCGGTTCTCCGATCAGGAGCCTCAGCTCAGGAACAAGATCCACCATCAGTCCTGCGTTCGGTCCCAGCGCTTCCCGCAGTGCATCGCGCCATGGCGCAAGGTCAGCGTCGCTCTTACCGAGCAGCGGCCGGATCAGGCTCTGAAAGGCTTGTGCCAGCGTCGCGTAGGGAATGTCGCGTTTAAGCTGATCGAATTTGCCGGAGACGAAGAGGCCGCGCGGCGGTACTAGCACCGGCTGGATCTCGTTGACCACCGAGGATTTGCCCACGCCGGAATAGCCCGAGACCAGAACCAATTCCGCGGGGCCGCCGTTGACGACACGATCGAAGGAGGCGAGCACGGCCTCGACCTCGCGCTGCCGGCCGTAGAGCTTCTCGGGAATCACAAGCCGGTCGGGCGTGTCGTGTTCGCCCAGCGTAAAATCGTCGATCCGGCCCTGTGCCTCCCATTCGATCAGGCAGTGTCGAAGATCGCGCTCGAGACCGGCGGCGGTCTGATAGCGGTCCTCAGCTCTCTTCGCGAGCAGCTTCATGACAATCGCTGAAATGGCGCCGGGAATTTCCTTCAGCCGCTCGGCAGGCGGCACCGGCCGCCTGGCGAGATGGCAGTGCACCCATTCCATTGGCTCCGCAGCGGCGAACGGCAAAACACCAGTGAGCATTTGGTAGAAGGTGACTCCAAGCGCGTAGAGGTCGCTTCGCGCATCGATCGACCGATTCATCCGCCCGGTCTGTTCCGGTGCCATGTAGGCAAGTGTGCCGGCAATCGTCTCGGGAGGTTGAGGCGACTGGCGTTCGCGCGCGAAACGCGACGCAATGCCGAACCCGGTCAGCCGAACCTCATCGGTCGCCGCGTTGAGTAGCATGTTGCTCGGCTTGACATCTTTATGGACGAGGCCGCGCTGGTGAAGCTTACCCAGAGCCGAAGCAATCGTGCAGCCGAGGCGCAGGAAGCGCCCGATATCCATGGGTGCGCCAAGCAACATCTCGAGCGGCTCGCCGTCCGCATCGTCGAGCACCAGCATGGTTCGATTGGCTTCGCGCACGAGCTCCAATGGCCGCACTGCCCATGCACTATCGAGTTCGTCCCTCAGTTCGTATTCGTGACTGAAGTGATCGAGGATCAAACGAGACGGGTGGTCGGCGGCAGGGGCAACGAGCAGCACGGCGTGCGGCTTACCGACATTGTCGAGCCGCCAGCCGCGATGAAAGACGCGCTCGCCGTCTTCCCAGAGGATCTGAGAGCTGCCATCCGAGTAAACGCTGGTCAGTGAATGCTGCAACAACTAACGAACTCCGAGGTCGGGCCTTCCGGGATGAATGGGACCAAGCACGGTTAGTGTACGCCATGCGGCGCCTCTCCGCCCTGCAGAAATTGTACCTCAATGGCTGAGAGATGCCAGCCGTCCATCGATCTTGCTTGATCCGGCACACGCTCGTTCCCAGTAATTCGGCGCGATTCGCAATGCTTAACTCCCGACAGCAGCCGCTCTGCGTCAAATATAGGCCAACGAAGGCAAGTTGCGACCACGCAACACCGACATCGAAGGAACGACGATGACGACGCTTGAAGCAACTAAGCCGAAGACATCATCGGGCGTCCCCCGCTCCGGTCGACTCTTCGTTCTCGAACTAAGCGGAGGCCGCATTCACTCGATGAACCCCGATGGTTCCGACCGCAAGACCATCGTCACGAATTGCCGCTTTCCCGACGGCATCGGCGTGGATTCCGAGGCCGGTCACATCTATTGGTCCAACATGGGTATCCCCCCTCTCAACGACGGCTCGATCGAGCGCGCCGACCTCGACGGCGCCAATCAAAAGGTCATTGTCCTGCAGGGCGTTACGCACACGCCGAAGCAGATCCACGTCGATAAGGTGAACGGCAAGCTCTATTGGTGCGACCGCGAGGGCATGCGCGTGATGCGCGCGAATCTCGACGGCTCGCAGGTCGAAACGCTGGTCGAGACCGGTCGCGGCGACAAGGATGCGCGCGATCAGACCCGCTGGTGTATCGGCATCGCCATCGATCCGAAGTTCAAGAAAATCTACTGGACGCAGAAGGGCCCCGAAAATGGCGAGCAGGGCCGCATCTCCCGCGCGAACATCGACATCCCGACGGGCGAGACCCCTACGAACCGATCCGACATCGAGGTGCTGTTCGATCGCTTGCCGGAGCCAATCGACCTCGAGCTTGATCTGACGAACCGCATTCTCTACTGGACCGAGCGCGGCGACCCCCCGCGCGGCAACACCGTCAATCGCGCGCCGATCGACACAAGGGCCGACCCGGAGATTGTGGTCACGCATTTGATGGAGGGCATCGGCATCGCCCTCGACGTGCCCCGCAACCGGATGTTCGTCACCGACCTCGCCGGCTCGATTTATTCCGCCGATCTCGATGGCAAGAACGAGCGCAACTTCCTCTACGCCCAGGGCAACCTCACCGGCATCGTCTACGCCGAACTCTAAACAAGAGCCCGACGCTCGTGCCGGTTGAATAGTCTGCCGCGGCAGTTGATGGCGTCGCGCCGTGTCTTGTGGAGCGAGCTGGAATTTGAGAGGCGGTCACCGCGGCGTCAGATGGAAATGCGCAGGAGCCACCCATGAAACACTTCTTGACCGTGGTCACGTTCCTCATGGGAGCCCTGTGCTTCGCCATGTTCCTGATCATGGTGAAGCCAGATCCGCTAAGCGCAGTCCCCACACCGGGCAAGCCAGCGCGCTGCAAACTAACGCTTTCTCGTGACCCGGTATGCCGTAGCGAACCCGAACGGCGAGAGCGCTGAGATCATCGTTCCCGAGAGAACCTCGCTGAAGCTGTCAATGACAATGAGCACTAACGAGGTGCACCTATGAGTTTGATGTTTGGAGAGACTGAGCCTGACAACGCCCCCAGGCGTCGAGGCTTCCCACCGAGAGCGGAAGCGCGTCGTCATCGTGGCGCCAGCTTTGCCGGAAACGCCGCGGCACGCACGCTGCGGCAGACGGATGTCGATATCGTCCTGATCGCCCACCGCAACTACCGCATATTTCAGCCACCGACCGCGGTGCTTTCTCCCGCCGAGATCGCCCGGCGAAATAGTGGATTTCACACAGACAACTCTCTGGCTTGAGGAATCGACTACCATGAATACCACAGCGATTCCGTTACCCCGTCGCTCCTTGGCCTCACGGCCGAATGTGTTGAAGCGGCTACCCCACTTCGTCACATTGATGAAGCCGCGCGTAATGGCGCTCGCGCTTTTCACCGCGTTCGTCGGATTGATAGTTGCGCCGACCAGCCTCGATCCACTCCATGGCTTCATTGCAATTCTCGCAATCGCAGCCGGCGCCGGAGCCGCCGGTGCGTTGAACATGTGGTATGACGCCGATATCGACGCGGTGATGGCTCGCACGGCGATGCGGCCAATTCCCCGCGGCAAGGTCTCGAAGGTTGAGGCGCTTGTCTTTGGCCTCGTCCTTGGGGTTTTCGCAGTCACAGCTCTCGCTTTGGCAACGAACCTCGCAGCAGCCGCCCTGCTGGCCTGCACGATTCTATTCTACGTTGCCGTGTACACGGCGTGGTTGAAACGGAGCACATCCCAGAACATCGTTATCGGCGGTGCGGCGGGCGCGCTGCCGCCCGTGATTGGATGGGCCGCGGCAACCGGACAAACTGCACTCGAGCCGCTTGCGCTTTTCCTCATCATCTTTCTCTGGACACCGGCCCATTTCTGGGCTCTCGCGCTTAATCGCGCTGACGACTATGCCCGCGCCGGCGTTCCCATGCTGCCGGTTGTTGCGGGACGGGCCGCAACAACGCGGCAGATCGCGATCTACAGCGTCCTCCTCGTTGTCGCCTCCGAATTGCCTTGGGTGCTCGGCTTTGCAGGCGTGATCTATGGCGTGATCGCCGCGGTCTGCAGCGCGCCCTTCCTTCTGTTCGCACACCAGCTGAACAAGAGCACTGGAGCCGACCGTCGCGCTGCCCACAGGCTGTTCCTGTTTTCCATTTTCTATTTGTTCGCGCTATTTGCGGCGCTTCTGATCGATCACGGCGGCCGTCTGAATTCGTCGGCACCTAGCCCGCGCGCTGACCACAACATCGGATGGGTCAACTCCGATGCGCTGCCCTGCGTCGCTCGCAGCGGAAGCCATCTTGTCAAGCTCAGCACACGGGAGGTCTAGTATGCGATACGGTTTGCTTGCAGCGGTCCTGCTCAGTGCCATGATCCTCGGCGGCTGCGATGGAGGCGTGCTCGATCCCAAAGGGCCGATCGCTCTTGCCGAACGCCAGATTTTAATCAACGCGACCGGCATTATGCTTGCGATCGTAATCCCGGTAATCATCGCGACGCTTGGCGTTGCCTTCTGGTTCCGCGCATCGAATGAGCGGGCACGCTACCGGCCGGACTTCGTCTATTCCGGCCGCGTCGAGATGCTCATCTGGTCGATCCCGCTGATGACCGTATTGCTCACTGGCACGGTAGCTTGGATTGCCGCATATGATCTCGATCCGCCCAAACCGATTGCCTCTTCTACGAGGCCTATCAAGGTTCAAGCCATCTCGCTCGACTGGAAATGGCTGTTCATCTATCCGGAACTGGGAGTCGCCAGCGTTAATCACTTGACTATTCCGGTCGGAACGCCGGTGAGCTTCGAACTGACATCCTCGGGCGTGATGAACAGCTTCTTCGTGCCGCAGCTTGCCGGCCAGATCTACACCATGGCCGGAATGGTGACGCGGCTGAACTTACGAGCCGATTACGCAGGAACGTATCGCGGCCTGTCGGCCAATTTCAGCGGCGACGGCTTCGCCGATATGCACTTCAACGTCGACGCGATGCCACCCGAACGCTTTGCGCAGTGGATCGCTTCAACCCGCAGCGCTGGTCCGGTGCTGGATTCGAAGGGCTATACCGATCTCGCCAAGCCTAGCGCTGCCGTGCCGCCGTTCACCTATCACTCGGTCGCGCCCGGTCTCTTTGACAGCATCCGGATGTCATCCATGCAGTCCGACGATGCGTTGTGCCAAGGCTATCCCACATCGATGAAGGCAGAAAAATGACTCTACTCGGCAAACTGGACTGGAGCGCTGTTCCCCTCGATCAGCCGATCATCATGGGCACGGTCGGCGGCATGGTGGTTGCCATCGTCTCCATCCTCTCTTGGGTCACGCTCAAGGGTTACGTTCCCTATCTCTGGCGCGAGTGGATCACTTCCGTCGATCACAAGCGCATCGGCGTCATGTATATCGTCTTGGCGCTGGTCATGCTGCTGCGCGGCTTTGCGGACGGAATCATGATGCGCACGCAGCAGGCCGTCGCAGCCGGCGGAGCGCAAGGATACCTGCCGCCGGAGCATTTCGATCAGATATTCTCCGCGCACGGCACGATCATGATCTTCTTCGTGGCCATGCCGCTTGTGATCGGACTGATGAATTTTGCCGTCCCGCTGCAACTCGGCGTCCGCGACGTGGCATTTCCTACCATGAATTCCATCAGCTTCTGGCTCACCGCATCCGGCGTACTCCTGACGAACGTCTCGCTTGCGGTCGGCGAGTTCGCAAAGACCGGTTGGTTCGCTTATCCGCCGCTCAGCGAGTTGCAATTCTCGCCCGGCGTCGGCGTCGACTACTATCTCTGGTCGTTGCAACTCTCCGGCATTGGGACCTTGTTGAGCGGCGTCAATTTCGTCACCACGATCCTGAAGATGCGAGCACCGGGCATGAGTTACATGCGCATGCCGGTTTTCTGCTGGACGGCGCTCGCATCGAACTTGCTGATAGTGGCGGCGTTCCCGGTGCTCACCGCGCTGTTCGCGATGCTCCTTCTCGATCGCTACCTCGGCTTTCACTTCTTCACCGTGGATGCCGGCGGTAACGCGATGATGTATGTGAACCTGTTTTGGGTTTGGGGGCATCCCGAAGTCTACATCCTGGTGCTGCCCGCATTCGGCATCTTTTCCGAGGTGGCCGCCACCTTCTCCGGTAAGTCGCTGTTCGGCTATCGCTCGATGGTACTCGCGACCATGACGATCTGCGTGCTCTCCTACACAGTCTGGCTCCATCATTTCTTCACGATGGGCGCCAGCGCGAGCGTCAACGCTTTCTTCGGCATCACGAGCATGATCATCGGCGTGCCGACGGGCGTCAAAGTCTTCAATTGGCTGTTCACGATGTACGGCGGCCGCGTCCGGTTCACCGTGCCGGTGTTGTGGACGATCGGCTTCATGATGTCGTTCGTGTTCGGCGGCCTGACGGGCGTTCTGCTGGCGTTGCCGGCGGTCGATTGGCAGGTCCACAACAGCGTCTTCCTGGTCGCCCATTTCCATCACGTCATTATCCCGGGTGTCCTGTTCGGGTGCATGGCCGGCTACAATTACTGGTTTCCCAAGGCATTCGGCTTCAGGCTGGATGAGCGCTGGGGCAAGGCGGCCTTCTGGTGCTGGTTCATCGGCTTCCACCTGGCGTTCATGCCGCTCTACGTGACGGGGCTGATGGGCATGCCCCGCCGTCTGCAGCACTACGATGTCCTCGCATGGCAGCCCTGGCTTTTGGTCGCGGAGGTCGGCGCTCTCGTTATCCTGACCGGAATCATCTGTCAGATTGTCCAGATCGTGGTGTCTATTCGCCACCGCGAGCAGCTCCGTGACACGACAGGCGATCCATGGAACGGCCGTACCCTGGAATGGTCTACTGCATCACCGCCCCCGGCCTGGAATTTTGCGGTGCTGCCGCGTGTCCATGAGCTCGATGCCTTCTGGGCACACAAGCAGCGCGTGCTTGCGAAGCAGAGGTTGCCCGTGCGGCAGCACGCATACCAGCCGATCGAAGTGCCCAAGAACAGCCCTGTCGGTTTCGCGACCGCGTTCTTCGCGGTGGTTAGCGGCTTCGCCCTGATCTGGCACATCTGGTGGATGGCGGGCTTCGGAGTTCTCGGCGCGGCCGCGACATTGCTCGCCTTCATGTTCCGCACGAAGGACGAGGTCGAGATTCCCGCAGATCAGGTCGACCTGTTCGATCGCGCACACCCGGTGGAGGTTTCGCTATGAACGTCGCGGTTGAAATGAATGCAGTCCGCCAGGGCGAATCGCTCGATATCAGCGAGGCGGGTCCCGCACCCAAGCGGATCATCGCCGGCTTTGGGTTCTGGATCTTCCTGCTGAGCGACATCGTGATGTTCTCGGCGCTGTTTGCGAGCTATGCCGTGCTCGCAAAGGCGAGCGCGGGCGGCCTGACCACGGTTCAGTTGTTTGACCAGCGCAACGTCGCGATGGAGACCGCGCTCCTCCTGCTCTCCAGCTACAGCTGTGGAATGATGTCCCTGGCCATCAATTCGCGGCGATATCTCGCGACCTTCCTTGGCGCCGTGGTGACATTCCTCCTTGGAGCGGCATTTCTCAAACTCGAGCTCCGCGAGTTCCAGGGCATGATTGCGCTCGGAGCGGCGCCCGAACGTAGCGCATTTCTGTCCGCGTTCTTCACGCTGGTCGGAAGTCACGGGCTGCACGTGACCGTCGGACTGGCATGGTTGGTTCTCATGATTGTTCAGCTGTCACTGAGAGGTTTTCAGGACGTCGTGGTGCGCCGCCTGCACTGCTTCTCCCTGTTCTGGCACGCGCTCGACATCATCTGGGTTCTTATTTTCACCGTTGTCTATCTGATGGGAGTCCTTCCATGACCACCGAAACACATTGGCATGTTGCACCGGGAGACCTGCCGGCGATCCCGGCCTCGGAGCAGAACGCATCTTCCGGCTTTCTTGTGTACACGATCGGCTTGCTGCTGGCTGTGATCCTGACGGTCACGTCTTTCTGGGTGGCAAACACCTCGGTAATCTGGGCGCCAGGCGTGCCGGCAGGGCTCGCCGTCCTCGCCATCGCGCAGATGGGCGTCCACCTGGTGTTCTTCCTTCACATCACGACTGGCCCCGACAGCACCAATAACGTGCTGGCGCTCGCCTTTGGCGTGCTCATCGTCTTCCTGGTTCTCGGGGGCTCGCTCGTGATTATGGCCAACCTGAATGAGAATATGATGCCGCATACCGAAATGATGAATTTGCAAATAGAGCGCTGACCAGCAGGACATCCGCCTTGCGACGGATGCAGCGCTCAACGGAACAGCAAATGACTACCCGAGCCAAGACTTGCGTTGACCTCTGGGCCTCAGCGATGGAGGCTAGGGCTCGCATGCGACATCCTCGGCCACATCCTCCGGTGCAAGATTTCGCCGCGCGGAGTCCCAACGGCCGAGAATTGCCAGCCGTCCATTCATCTTGGCTGATCCGACACACGTGGCCTTCCTTCTGCTTCCCAAAGATTCGGCACGTTTCGTGACACTATACTCGCAACCCCGGCACATGTGCGGCAAGTAGAAGCCAACGATGGCACGTTGAGCGAAACCAACTGTGACATTGAACGAAAGCCCATGAGGCCATTCGCAGTTTGGCGCGACACGGTATGCGCAAAGTGCGGAAGACCAAGTCAGCCGCGAGAGACTAGAGCGATTCTCGGAAAGCTTAGGAGGAGTTTGAGATGATAATTGACGGCACCACGCGCGACCCGCCCCACGCCTACAATTCTCTGATCGGGAGCGCACTTCCGCGCGCTACTGGCTCGATCAGCATTCTCTCCATCGCGCGCATTGGCGGGACGCTCTGATGTCCGATCGCGCGCCCGCCATCATACTGGTTCACGGCTTTCTTGATTCCGGCCTAATCTGGCGCCCAGTCTTGGATGTCCTGGGCGCCGCGGTCGTCTCCGGCTGGACAACGATTGACCTCGCTGGAATGGGATCAGAGTGGGCAGCTGAAGGACCCTTCACTCTCCATCGCTATGCCGACGATCTTGGCGCACTGATCGATCGGATGAGTATGCAGGTCGTTCTAGTAGGTCACAGCATGGGAACACAGATTGTCGAACTGGCCGCCGCGCGCCGGCCCAAGAACGTCGCTGGACTTTTGCTGCTCTCACCTGTGCCGCTGGGCGGCGTACGTGGCCCTTTGGGTATAACGAGGGCGTTCGGTGCGACGGACGGTGGCGTCGAAGCTCAGCGCAATGCTCGGCGCCAATTGATGGGGCAGCCGCCCGAGCCGAGCACGCTGGAATTCCTCACTGGATTGGGTCGCGATGTCAAACGCGAGGTCATGGTAGCGCTGGCAAGGGCGTGGAACGAGGGCGTCGCTGAAGGGCGCAAGCCGAGCGTCTTTAATGGTCCGGTGTTGGTTGCGACAGGCGATAAGGATCCTCTTGTCACCGCAGCGATGTCGATGAATGTCTCGATGCGCTTTCCAAACGCCTCGCGGATCCCGGTAGCTGGCGCAGGACACTGGCCACAGGCGGAGCGACCGCAGTCCGTTGCGAAGATCATCTCGGACTTCATCACGTCGGTCTCTAAGAGCGTAGGTCATAACCTACCTGCAGTTGGTCGCGGCGGCGCCACGCTGGCCGGTCTTCCCGTTTCAGATCCGATATCACCGCGCTGACCCGACGGGATGAGGCTCAAATGCCGCAGGTGCCAGCATCGTCGCGATCGACCCGCACGGGAGAGGGCATGCACCCGTCCCGGAAGCTTGCCGCCATCCTGGCCGCCGATATTGCCGGATACAGCCGGATGATGGGCTTGGATGAAGCCGGCACGGCTAAGGCTCTGAGCGAGCACCGCGTGGCGGTTGATCCAATTCTGGCTGGTCGAGGCGGTCGGGTATTCAAGGCAACGGGCGACGGCTTTTTGGTTGAGTTCTCGTCGATCGTTGCTGCAGTTGAGGCGGCGATCGCTGTCCAAAGGCTCATGACCGAGCGGAATACGGGTGTGCCGGAGTATCGGCGTATGCTGTTCCGCATCGGCATTAACCTGGGCGACGTGTTGATCGAGGGTGACGACATCCTGGGCGACGGCGTGAATGTTGCATCTCGGCTTGAAGGAATTGCTGAGCCCGGCGGCATCTGTGTCTCCGAAGATGCATATCGGCACGTTCAGGGCAAAACTGTCGCGGTGTTCGCCGACGCGGGCGAGCAGCAACTCAAGAATATAGCCAGGCCGGTCCGCATCTACCGAGTGAAGCTCGACCGCCCGTCTGCGTCCGCGCTATCTCCCCTGCCGTTGCCGGACAAGCCCTCAGTTGCTGTGTTGCCGTTCCAAAACATGAGTGGTGATCCCGAGCAGGAGTATTTTGCTGATGGCGTAGTGGAGGAGATCATAACTGCGCTGTCGCGGTTTCGGGAGCTATTCGTAATCGCACGCAATTCGACATTCACCTACAAAGGCAAAGCGGCTGACGTCAAACGGGTCGGTCATGAGCTTGGCGTTCGCTATGTTCTAGAGGGCAGCGTGCGGAAAGCAGGCAATAAACTCCGCATCACCGCCCAATTGATTGATGCGCCAACCGGCGCACATATCTGGGCCGATCGATTCGATGGCATACTGGAAGATATTTTTGACCTTCAAGATGCAGTCACCGGCCGCGTTGCAGCAAGTATCGCGCCAAGTGTGCAACAAGCGGAGATCGCACGCGCGCAGCGGAAACCAGTCGAAAATCTATGCGCTTATGATCTGTATTTGCGCGGATTGGCAAATGTTCACGAGTGGACCCGCGATGGAAATGAGCGCGCACTGTCCCTGTTTAATAGGGCAACAGAGATGGACCCAGGCTTTGCCACAGCTTACGCTGGGGCTGCTTGGTGTTACGTTTGGCGAAAGGCAAACGCATGGGCTCCGCGCCGGGATTTTAGGCCGGCAGAAGCTGCCCGGTTGGCCCATCGCGCAGTGGAGTTAGACAGGGGTGATTCAGTCGCGCTCACTTGGGGCGGGTATGCCCTTGCGTTCGTCTGTGGTGATCTAGAAGCAGGCGCGAGTCATATTGATCGTGCCCTAATACTCAATCCAAATTCAGTGAGCGCGTCGGGTTGCCGTGGCTGGGTCGCCGCGTATCAGGGGGATGTACAGCTGGCTCTCGATCATTTCGCAAAGGCTATGCGAATGAGTCCTCTTGATCCGTTGCTGTTCGCGCTCTACGGAGGCATTGCGTTGGCGCATTTTCTTGCCGAGAAATATGATGACGCTGCGGATTGGGCAGAACGAGCTTGGCGGCTGCAACCTCGTTATCACGCAGCCCTAAGGATCGCTGCCGCAAGCAACGCTTTAAGAGGCGACGGCGAAGCAGCCGCTCGCGCCGTAACGGAGCTGCGAGCGCTCGACCCTGAACTTCAGGTTTCAAACGTCCACATTCTTCTTCCTGTACGTCGGCACGAACATCTCTCGCGCTTCAAAGCCGGCTTGCGGATGGCAGGGCTTGCCGAATGACGGCAGTTCGCAGGCTTGCAAGCGACTGGGAGCAGTGTTTGGTCCAAGCCACACGCGCAATGCTGATGCGAGCCAATGCCCGTCGGCCAAAGCCGGCATCGAGACGCTGCCCCGCTGTCTGTCGCTCGAAATGGGGGTTGGAACGTATCAGATTCAATGCCGTCTCTCGCTCATCGGCGGACCTGATGATGAAATCAATGCGTGCGGTTGGCGACGTCGATTCCCAGGCGCCGTTTGGAATCAGCCCGAACGCGTGGGCGCGCTGGACGCGGTGCGCTACATGCACGAGACCGACGCAACCCGCGATCAGATCGCATGCGGAATACCTTAGTTGGAACAATTGAGGCCAAGTCGGTCCTCGAGCAGCACCGCTTCTGTGCCTCGCAGATGGCATCGCCGGCAGCTCGAGGAGCGCGCTACGGCCGACGGACCGCCGCGCTTCTGGCCGGTATCGGGATCAGCTAGACCAAGCGAATTCTACGGCAGTGGTACTACATGTTCTGAAATGCCTGTGACGAGCGCGAAATGACCCTAATGCGCTGGGGCATGCCACCGCCACCTAGCGCAGAAGTCCCTCGGAAATGTGCGTTTTCCCGAACCTCCGGAAAATGATGGTATGGCACCACGGTGTAGCATCTTTCGCTTCGCCCACGGATCAAATTGCCATCATTGAGCCGCCAGCAGAAGGTCTGAATCTGGGGCTTGTGTGTGCGGTCATGGATACCTTCAAAATCACAGCGGAATTCGAAATCCACGGATCGGACACGCTTGTCCGGTGAGGCGGATATTCCATCGGGAGCAGCTCTTCCGCCCAGACTTGGCCGAGGAAGTGGCTGAAGTCAGCGTCTGGACCAAAGGCGGGCGTCGCCGTTTCCCCTTCGCAATGGCTCGAGGCGACGACGGCGATAGTGGGCGACCGAAAGCGCTAGCTTCTCGCTCTCGCACCGGATGCTGTGACCGCGCGCGTCGCGTGCCACGCTCCAGCCTCCATCGCGGTTCATGTAGTACGCGGCCCAGTAGCCTAAGCAAGGTTTAGCTTGGATAGTCATTTGCTGCTCCGTTGATTGCTGTCAGTCGATCTCCTCAATCTCATCGAAGATCGGTCTGGCCGGGAATGTACGGGCGCCACGCCAGTCACCGTGCTCTGAGTGCCGCAAGCACGTCAGCCGGACGGATTGGAAGGCGACGCAAGCGGATCCCGGTAGCGGCAAAAACTGCATTGCCGATGGCGGGCGCGACGACAGTGGTACCAGGCTCGCCGAGGCCGACCGGAGCCTCAGTGCTGTCGATGATTTCGATATCGATGGCCGGCACGTCACCAATGCGCAGTGGCGTATAGCTGTCGAAATTGGTGTCCTTCACCTGGCCTTTGACGAACTCGGTTCCTTCATGGAGCGCAATGCTCAGGCCCCAGAGGGCACCGCCTTCCACTTGCGCGAGCGCGCCGTCGGGATGGACAATGGTTCCTGCGTCTACAACGATTGTCAGCTTTTCCACTGTCACGGCGCCAGTGGGCCGGTCGACGTGGACCCGCGCGACGCAAGCGACCCATGTGGGCATGGCCCGATCCTGGCCAAATGTGGTGGCAACGCCCAGCCCCGTATCCTTGGGCATAACAGCACCCCACCCAGCTTTTTCCGCCGCTCGCTTCAGCACTGCTGCCTGACGTTTTGCGCCTCCAATCGCGTTGGGCGCCCCACCTGCATTGCGGCCGGCGCCGTCCAACAGCCCGACCCGGAAGATGACAGGGTCCACTTGGGCCATCCGCGCTGCTTCATCCATGAAAGTCTCAACGGCCCAGTTCGTCCATCCGGGCCCGACGGAGCGCAAATAGCCCGGGCGAAAGCTGGTGTTCGCGAGCGTGTTCGAGAGCGCGCGCACGCGCTGCGCGCCCACGCTGTACCAATGGTCGGCGCCGTCAATGGCATCCTGATCATATGGCGTTCCGTCGCGCGTCTTGTGCATGATGGCCGGCGCCACTATGGCGCTTGGCCAGCCGGCTGACGCGTGATGCTCCATCGCGGTCACCTTTCCCCGGGCATCGAATGCCAGCCGCAACGTCTGAATCGATGGCGAGCGAAACGTGTCGAAGCGCATGTCGTCGGGACGTGTCAGGACCAGTTTTACCGGCTTGCCGATCGCCTTGGCCGCCAGCGCCGCGGGAACCGCATAGTCACTGTCGAGCCTGCGGCCAAACCCTCCGCCCATCGGATAAGTGCGCATGATAATGCGCTCTTGCGGTAGCTGCAGCGCTTTGGCGAGCACTGGCAGGATCAGACTTTGCCATTGACTACCAGTGTGGATCTCGAAGCGGCCATCCTTCTCAAACGCGAGAGCGTTCACTGGCTCGAGCTGGGCATGCAGGACGCTGCCGGTAGTGTATGTCCGCTCGAGAACGGATCGGGCCGCTTGAAAGGCAGAATCGACCCCTGGGTCGTCAACCACGAGCGCGCCGCCGCTTGATGCTGCGATCTGCTTCGCACCGTAGTCGAGGATATCCTGCTCGGAGACCTCCGTAGCGCTGCCCGTGGTCCAATCGACCTTCACGAGGTCGGCGGCGCGGATCGCCGCTGGATACGATGTCGCGCAGACGACCACCCATCCGGGCACCGTATTGGAGGGGTCCTCCAGTACGAGGCTGGTGAGATATCCTTTGATCCGCTTGGCCGCGGAATCATCAACCGACCGGACGACCGAATCATTACGAGTCGGAGGAATCTTTGGTCGCGCATAAACCATGTCCGGCGCGGAAGCATCGATGCCGTAACGCGCGGTGCCATTGATCTTCGCTGGAATGTCCAGGGCATCGGCCTTCTTTCCGACAAGGCGCCGCTCCGAGGCTTCCTTAATGGGCAGCTCAGCCAGCTCGTCCGGTGTGAATTTGCGCGCGGGCCCGCCGCGCCTGATAATCTCCCCGTAAGAGATGGATTGATTTGCGGCGAACACGGCACCCTGGCGCGCCAAGCAATTGGAAGGGCTGGCGCCCAGCAGTTTGGCGCCCGCCTCGATGAGCGCAATCCGGCCCGCGGCACCGACGCGACTGTAAAGAGGGAAACCGTCCGAGACCGAACGGCTGCCACCCGTAATCATTACGCCCCACTTCGGATCGGTATCGACTGCCAGGATACGAACGTTGCTCCAGTCGACTTCGAGTTCGTCAGCGAGGATGCGGGCCAGAGCGGTGCCTACGTGCTGGCCCATCTCCGCGCGTGTGATGTTAATGGTCACGATGCCGCTACGATCGATGCTATACCAAATTGTAGGTTCGAACGGGCTCGACTCGTCGGCGGTGGCTTCTGTCCCCGCGAAGCCGAACGCGATGGCGGTCCCGGCCGAACCGATTAGAAATGCGCGGCGCGAGAGAGTGGGTTGACCCTTGAGCTTACTCATCGGCGGCAACCTTCCGGGCTTGGGCGGCAGCCTGTTTGATGGCGTTGCGGATGCGGACGTAGGCCATACAACGGCACAAGTTGCCGGCCATGACGGCGTCGATGTCCTCATCGGTTGGTGCGGGAAAGTCCCTGATGAGTGACGCAGCCTGCATGATCTGGCCCGATTGGCAGTAGCCGCATTGGGGGACCTGATGGTCGGCCCAGGCGGTTTGGAGCGGGTGCTTTCCTTCAAGCCCCTCAATGGTCGTGATCTCGGCGCCGGCGACGCTGACGAGCGGCGTTACGCAAGAACGCGTCGGTCGGCCGCCGACATGAACCGTGCAGGCGCCGCACATGCCGATGCCGCAGCCGAACTTCGTGCCGGTCAGGCCGATCGCGTCACGAATGACCCACAACAGGGGTGCGTCATCTTCTGCATCGACGATCACCAAGCGGCCATTGATGTGAAACGACGTCATGTTCGATCTCCAATGGATTACTTTGCTGCTTCGTACTGGCGCCGGATCGCGGCGATCTTCACAGCGAGGTCAGGCCACGGCGGAAGGTCCGTGCGAGTTCGCCGCAGGTACGCGGCGATGCGGGCAACGTCGGAATCGCTAAGGGCGTCGCCGAAGGCAGGCATGACGACACCGGGCATTCCTTCCTCGGTGCCGATGCCGCGCAGGATGACCTGGATCAGGTTGCTTGGATCAGCAAGATGCACGGCGCTGTTGAGCGACAGGTCTGGCCGGGTCGCGAGCGGCGCGTTGGTCGCGTTGTAATGGCAGGACGCGCAAGCCGTGATATAGAGCCGCGCGTCGGGATCGATCGGCGCGCCCTCCTTGGCCAATGTGCTGGACATGGCAAGGCTCACCGCGCCGGAGACGTATGGCAGTCGCTCCGCAGCTTTGTCGAGTTCGGCGAAATAGGTCGCGAGCGCACGGATGTCGGAGTCGGGCAGCGCGCGCAACCCTTGCACGACGGGGAACATCGGCCCTGCGGCGGTTCCATGCAGCTTGCTTGCGCCGGTGCGCAGGTAATCGTAGAGCTCATCGTGTGTCCAGGGCGTCGGCGCGGCATTTCCGGCCGTTAATGGCGGCGCGACCCAGTTGTCGATCACTGCGCCGCCATAAGCGTTGCCGAACTTCTCCGCACCAAGCAGGTTGCGGGGCGTATGGCAGGCGCCGCAGTGGCTCAAGCCCTGCGCGAGGTACGCGCCGCGATTCCACTCCGCACTCCTCGTGACGTCAGGTTCGAAGCGACCAGGCCGGAAGAACAGTAGCTTCCATCCCGCCTGCAGGTAGCGGATGTTGAACGGAAATGGAATGCCGTTCGGCCGCCGCGTGGCATGAACTGGAGTTCTGGTCATGAAGTAGGCGTAGAGGGCACGCACGTCATCATCGGAGAGTTTGGTGAAATGGTCGTAGGAGAACACTGGGAGAAGATGTGAGCCGTCGCGTGAAACGCCCTTCTGCATCGCACGCGCGAAAGCTGCCTCCGACCAATTGCCGATGCCGGTCTCCGGATCGGGCGTGATGTTGGTCGAAAAGATCGCGCCAAAAGGGGTTTCCATGGCGTAGCCGCCGGCGAACCTCTCTCCACCCTTCCGCGTGTGACAGGCCGCGCAATACCCTCCGCCTGCAAGGGCTTCACCCTTGGCGACCAACTCCGGCGCAAAGCTTGCCGTCGCAGGAGGCGCGATCGGGGCCATGGCCGGCTGCCACGCCAACGTGCCAAATCCTGCAACCCCGAGACATCCGACCGCGACAGTCGCGACAAGCAACTTCTTGAACACGAGAACCTCCTAAAGCCATGCTCGCGCCTAGGGCACGCGCACGAATCGCAAATAGGCGAGCAAGGCAACGATGAGCGCGAGCAGCATGCATATGAAAGCGCTGCCGCTCAGCAACATGCTCAATCCGTGCGGATGTACATGTGACACGAATGATTCATGTGCCTCTGCCGGTGCGCTGAATGCGGACAAAAGCGTGATGACTCGTTTCATCGGATCACCCGACTGGACCGTTGTGGCGACGACTTTGACTACTGCAATCGGTGGTGTCCGCGTGAATGAAGAATGCCGACGAACACCAAATTACTGCGAAGCGCGCCCTTCGCGGTCCGGGAGCCGCGCCAAGAGCAACGCGGGCGTGCCATAGCCTTCGCCAAAATTCCGAATGCTTAACTTGTGAAACGGCCGTGTTTTGAGATTGTGGCGGCTGCTCAACAGCCGCACACGAGATATCCATGGCGGATACCACCACGCTAACGACTCACGTCCCTACGCTCGAAGTCAGCGACATTCAGGCCACTGTGCTTCGGCCGCGTCCATCCCCCTACCTTGGGCAGTATGTGATCCTTCGCATCGACGATGCGGCGCAGGGACGTGAGATGTTGCGCCGAATGATCCCTCACGTCGCGCCCGCCGACGAGTGGTGGGTGCCATCCTTGGCCGGCTGGTTGGGAATTGCATTCACCTTCGAGGGTCTCAAGGCGCTGGAGTTGCCGCAGGCATCACTGGACAGTTTCCCGATCGAATTTAAACAGGGCATGGCGGCGCGCGCCGCGATCCTGCATGACGTCGGTGGCAATGCACCGGCGAATTGGGAATATCCGTTCGGCACGACGGACGCGCACATCGCCTTGGCGATTTATGCGCAAAACGAGCAGGACCTGCAGCGGGTCCTGGAGCTCGCGCGCAGGACGCATCACGACCTAGCGCAGATATCGGTCGTCTATCGCATGCCTTTCGGTGAATTGCCGGAAGGGCGCAATCCATTCGGCTTCAAGGACGGATTGCACAATCCCCAGATCGAGGGAAGCGCGCCGGCCGCGCATGGCGGGAGCGACGCGCCGATAAAAGCGGGCGAGTTCGTCATGGGCTATCCGGACCAACTCGGCGAGACGGCGCAAGCTCCGATCCCCGCAGAATTGCGGCAAAACGGCACTTTCGTGGCCCTTCGTAAGTTCCACATGGATGTCGCAGCGTTTCGTAGATACCTGCGCGAACAGGCGTCGTCATCGGAGGAAGAAGAGCTGCTCGCCGCCAAAATGGTCGGCAGATGGCGCAGCGGTGCCCCCTTGGTGCTAGCGCCCGATCGCGACGACCCTGCGCTCGGCGCCGATGCGAAGGGCAATAACGATTTCAGCTACGCTGACGACAGGAAGGGCCTGAAGTGCCCGTTCAGCGCACACGTTCGCCGTGTCAATCCGCGCGATGCCCTGAAAGACGACATCGTCGACGTCGACAGTCACCGATTCATACGTCGTGGCACCAATTATGGACCGCCGCTGCCGGAAGGAGTTCTGGAAGATGACGGCGCCGAGCGCGGCGGCGTGTTTCTCCTGATCGGCGCACACCAGCGGCAGCAATTCGAGTTCGTGCAGTCACAGTGGGTCGCTGATGGCAATTTCATCAGCCATGGGACCGAGCAGGATCCCCTCATTGGCAACAACGAGGGCGACGGAGTTTTCACGATCCCGAAGGTACCGGTTCGACGTCGCTTGCACGGGTTGCCGCGCTTCGTTGCCGTCCGCGGCGGCGAATATTGTTTCATGCCTGGGCTACGCGCGCTGCGATGGCTCGCCGGCCTGGGTGAGGATGCTGAGCAGACCGCGAGTCATTAGCAAGCTTAGCCAGCCCATCACTCGATCTTCAGCAAGACGCCAACTAACTCAAAGCTAGAAACTACCCAAGATTAAGGAGAATCGCCGTGATTGTCGACGTCCGCACATATCGGGTCAAACCGGGAAAACTCCCCCAGGACCTTGATCTCTACGCCAAGCACGGCTTAGCGGCGCAAATTCATCATCTCGGGGCGCCACTCGCGTATTTGCACGCGGAAAGTGGCGACCTCAACACGATGTTGCATCTCTGGGCGTTCGAGGATGTGGCCGATCGTGCCCGCCGACGCGCCGCTATGATGGCCGACCCCGAGTGGCTGAATTACCTGAAGCTTGCCGACGAGGCCGGCTATCTGGTCGACCAGCGCAACAGCCTGATGGTGCCGGCGAGTTTCGCACCAATCAAACGGTGAGTTCGGTCATCGCTCGAGCGAACACCGCCGGAGCATCACCTGCTCGCAACTTCGGCGCACACTTAACCAATTGAGCAGCAATCCAGCCATCAGGAGACCCACATGGCCACGAAAGTGATCGAGAACGAACGTACAGCAATGGCGCAGCACATGACCCGTCAGCCAGACGGGCCGGGCAAGCGCATCGGGAAAAAGGGGGAGATCTCCGGCATCGGTAAGGTTGCCCCCGGCGGAGCAAAACTGTTCCGCGAACGTCTGCCGCAAATCCAGGCTGAAGCCGCCTATTGGGAAACGCGCGTTGGCACAGTTCACGACTTTCGGGTGACGCTAATCGACGACGATACCCGCATCCTCTTTACCATCGTCTTCGATGGCGACTTCAAGCCCTATGTCGCAGACATCTTGAACGAGGCGGCTCCCTGGCTCGACCAGATCTTTCTGGGGGTGTGGGACGGGTTCAAGGGTACCAACGACCGCAAATCGGTTGAGGAGCTCCTCAGCTTCGCTTTTGAATGCGACCTATTCTTTGTTCGCAACCCGGATGTCACGGTCAGGGATGTGGCGAAGATGCAGCGCTTGAGTGGAGCGGTCGCCGAGCTTTTCGACGCCGCAACTTGACGGTCTCCGTCCCGATGCCTCCCGGTCGCGTTCAACGAGCCACTGCTGCGGCAGGATGTGACCGGTCGGCATCTCGGCGACCAGGAATATCAAAGTCTTCGTGGCCCGTAACACGACGCTGGTCGTGTGACCGCCGCGTGTTTCTCATGACTGCTGCTTCATGCCCGGGCGACGCGCGAGGGCGCCGAGCAGGCTGCTGCTCCGAGCCTGGTTCAAAGGATCATTGACATGTCCGACCACTTCTCAGGCCCTCGTTCACTCACTGATCCGGCTGCCGACATATCGGATGTGTTTGCTTTTCCAGATCCGAAGGACCCACGGCATCTCGTCGTGGTCATGGACGTATTTGGCAAGTCCGGACCGTCGGCGGTCTTTTCCGATGCGGTCATTTATCGCTTTCGAATACGATCGATCGACATAGCAGCGACCGGCCGCGAGGCGGCATTCGCGGCGGGCAAAAGCGAGGTCATCTTCGACTGCACGTTCGACGTGCCGAGCGGTCCAGCCACCGCAGGACGACCAGTCCAGCTCGGCCGGTGTCTCACGCCGAGTGGCGGCATGATCTCGTTTGTCTGCGACGACGAGAATGGCGGCGCCGGCGAGGGCGTTCAGGTATTCGCGGGCCAGCGCTCCGATCCCTTCTTTCTCGACGTGCGGATGATCGAAAAGACGGCGGCGACCGGCAAGCTGTCGTTCAAACCAAAGGGGTCCGACACTCTCTTTGGCACCAACATTCTCGCGATCGTGCTCAAGATTGAATGGCCCAT
The DNA here is from genome assembly GCF_001189845.1 of Bradyrhizobium tropiciagri. Lineage (GTDB taxonomy): Bacteria > Pseudomonadota > Alphaproteobacteria > Rhizobiales > Xanthobacteraceae > Bradyrhizobium > Bradyrhizobium tropiciagri. Next base: position 19,183 of record NZ_LFLZ01000017.1, on the reverse strand, counting down.
GGTGCTGGAAGGCGGTCCGCTGTTTGCGATCGTGTGCGAAACGCTCGCGGCCGGCAAGCGGCCGGTTCGCATCGAGCGGGTCGGTCGTCCTGAAATCAAGAATGTAACCTTGAGCTGGAAGATGTTCGATCAGGTCAACAAAGACCTCGAAATCCGCGATCTCTACAACAGCGAGGATGCCTTCGACGTGAAGCACGATTACTTCGATGCCTACCGGGTGCGTATGAATGCGAATCTCGCGTTCTACGACGGGCTCGATGGCAAGATCGATTGGCCGTTCGATAAGCACGCCAACCATCCTTTGACGAAACTGCTCCTGGCGGATTTCCTGGTCGTCGATGCCTCCAAGCCGTTCGCCGAGATCAGCTATTTCGAAATCGAGCGTGCGATGCTCGCAGGCCGCCCGCATACTACGCCGGGCGGGCGATGGCTCAACGAGGACATCATGGATTACGTGTTTACGCTGTACGTCAACGGTGGGAATGGCCCGCCCGTCAACGATGGCGTCGACGGGCCGATTGCGTTTTCGTCCAAGACATTTCCGTATCTCGCGCCACGCAATGTGCCAAAGGGTGCCGCAGCATGACGGACTTGTCGGAAACATTCGCGCCGGAGTTTCGCCTTGAGCCGCTCGTGCTGACGGGCGGATCCATCGCCGTGCTCAACCTGCAGGCCCAGATCGAAGGCCTCGAGGGCTGTGACAGCCTCGCGGAAGCGGCCAGCCTGATCGACTTGCTCATGCTTCAAGGGCTCATCCTGGGACGCATCAGCAATTATGAGCGGGCCGCGCAGTTGGCCGATCGATTGGTCGATGTCGCAGCCACTGACTCAGTGGCCTATGTGACGCGCGGACGGACTCGCTCGGTATTCCATCGCTTCACCGAAGCGCTTGACGACCTCGATCAAGCCGAACGTCTTTCGCCGGACGACGGTGCCGCGAAGCAGGAGCGCGCCACGGTTCTGCTGGCGCTGGGCCGCTACGACGAAGCGTTGTTGACATATGGGAATGCCGCCGATCGGACCGGACGCTTCCAGGACGTTGCGGCCTTGGCTGGCTTTTGGGCCGAGCGAGGTGAGACCGTCACGGCAGAGCGGCTCTACCTCCAAAGTCTCGGCAGCTACCGCGGTATCTCTCCGTTTCCAATAGCGTTGCTCGATTTCCAGCTAGGCGTGATGTGGATGAGGCTGGAGAGGCTGGACCAGGCGCGCACCTGCTTCGAGACCGCGATACATCGCGTCCCGGCTTATGCTGCTGCGCAAGGACACTTGGCGGAGGTCGAGGCTGCCCTGGGTGAGCCTGAGGCCGCGATTGCCCGGCTAAATCCGTTGGCGATCTCTGCCGATGATCCCGATTACGCGGCGCAATTGGCGCGCATCCTTGGCGAAATGGGACGGAACGATGAGTGCCTCGGCTGGCGCCGGTTAGCAGCGAGCCGTTACGACGCATTGATCAAAGATCACCCAGCGGCGTTCGCGGATCATGCGGCGGAATTCTGGCTGGGCGCGGGAGATGACCCTCAGCGGGCACTCCGTCTCGCGGAGCTCAATTTGCGAATTCGCAAAACACCACGTGCCCACGAGCTCCTTGCCCAGGCACTTGAGGCTACTGATGGCAGAGGAACTTAGAGCAAGCGAGACGCTGCCGAGCAAGCTGCACGCCTATGCGCGGTCCTTGCCGACCTCGAAAGATTTGGGGGTTCTTTGGATCGAAGAAATCAACGACCACAACTTTGGAGCCCGATAGCGAGCATGATCGATGCATTTGCCTTCGCTACGATTTGGCGAGATTCGCACTGCTTCACTCGCGCCGACGTTGCGTGTCGGATACCAGTTACTTCGCGAAGACAGACAGCTTCGCGACTGCTCGGCGCCGGACCTCCCCCGTCCCTTGGCCGTGGCGCGCGGCGGCCGATCCTTCCCTCCCCGAGCGACTGCGCATCGCGCCCTCGCCCTATCACGATGACGACCTGATCGACGGGCTCGCCGAAGCCTTGCTTCAGGTCTGGGACGGGCTCGGCCTGTCGTTGTGCACGAAGTCGCTGGCGGCCGAGTAATGGTCAGATCCAGCCCTTGAACGATTCAAAGGTAGGCCCCACCTGCGAACAGGACATCAAGACGAAGGCCGGTACCTCCACCAACCTACCCGCTGCGGCAAGGTGCTCTCCACAAATCGTGGGATGGGGTCATTTCGATGGCAATCCAAGTAGTACCAGCCCTCGGCGAACCATAAAGGGCCGCATCCCGATCCTAACCTCCGATAGTCGATCTTCTTTTCCGCTATCGCGGCGAAACGTTCTGTTTGGCTTGGCAGCGTCTCTCCCAGCTCCGGCAATTGTCCGCGCCATTAGCCGCATGCCGATTCGCCAGGTGTTCGTCACTGACAAGGAACGCTTGTGGGCCGGTTACGCGCAGCGGTTTTTCTACAATGCGCTTGGCCAGCCAAGCTTTACGTGCGCGATGTGCGCGGCCTCTCTGCGGCTGCAGAAATCATACCCGATCGCCTGAGAAATACCAGCCGCCCGTTGATGTTGCCTGATCCGGCATGTGCGGAACCTTGCCTTCTGGTTAGCGGCAATTCGGCGCGATTCGCTGACCTTTACTCGCAACGATGACGCACGTGGGTCAAACAGAGGAGCCGAGGCAATGCGAAGCGCGGCAACTCAGACACCGAAGGAAAGACCATGACGGTAGTTGAAACAGCCAAATCGAATTCCTCATCGGGCGCCACCAGCTCCGGCAAGTTATTTGTTCTCGAACTAAGCGGGGACCGCATCCACTCGATGAATCCCGATGGCTCCCACCGCAAGACTATCGTCACCGATTGCCGCTTTCCCGACGGCATCGCCGTGGATCACGAGGCTGGTCACATCTATTGGACCAACATGGGTATCCCCAACCTCGACGACGGTTCGATCGAGCGCGCCGACCTCGACGGCAAGAACCGGAAGGTCATCGTTCCACAAGGCGTCACCTACACACCGAAACAGCTCCACCTCGATAAGGAGAACGGCAAGCTCTATTGGTGCGACCGTGAGGGCATGCGCGTGATGCGTGCGAATCTCGACGGCTCACAGGTCGAAACGCTGGTCGAGACCGGCCGCGGCGACAAGGACCGGAAAGATCAAACCCGGTGGTGCGTCGGAATCACCGTCGATCCCAAACGGCGGCACATCTACTGGACGCAAAAGGGTCCTGACAACGGTAACCTCGGCCGCATCTTCCGCGCCAACATCGAAATCCCGAAAGGCGAGACCCCGGCGAACCGCACCGACATCGAGGTGCTGTTCGATCATCTGCCCGAACCGATCGACCTCGAGCTCGATCTGGCGAACCGTGTCCTCTACTGGACCGACCGCGGCGATCCTCCGCGCGGCAACACCGTCAATCGCGCGCCGATCGAGAAGAAAGCAGAGCCGGAGATCCTGATTACGCATTTGATGGAGGGCATCGGCCTCTCCCTCGATGTTCCCGGCAACCGGATGTTCGTCACCGACTTCGCCGGCTCGGTCTATTCCGCCGATCTCGACGGCAAGAACGAGCGCAACTTCCTCTGCGCCCAGGGCAACCTCACCGGCATTGCCTACGCCGAAGTCTGAAAATCGAGCAGGAGAATCAAATCATGTCGAAGAATAAGCCCATTCGCCGCATTGCCATCATCGGCACCGGCGTCATCGGTGCGAGCTGGACCTCGCTGTTTCTCGCCAAGGGACTGCAAGTGGTCGCAACCGACATTGCGCCGAACGCAGAGGCTTCGCTCCGGAAGTTCGTTGAGACGGCCTGGCCCGCGCTCAAGCGATTAGGCCTGTCAGCGGGAGCGTCGCAGTCGAACCTTACGTTCACGGCAGATCTCGCGCAAGCGGTTGCCGGCGTCGACCTCGTCCAGGAGAACGGACCCGAGCGGATTGATTTCAAGCAGAAACTCTACGGGCAGCTCGATGAACTGCTGCCACCCGATGCGATCATCGCATCGAGCTCGTCCGGGCTGACCATGAGCGAAATCCAGAAGGGAGCAGCAGTGCATCCCGAGCGCTGCGTGATCGGCCATCCTTTCAATCCCCCGCACCTGATCCCGCTGGTCGAGATCGTCGGCGGAGCCAAGACCTCGGAAGCGACAATCCGGCGCGCGGCGGAATTTTACACGTCGATCGGGCAGAAAACGGTGCGCGTCAACAAGGAGATGCCCGGCCATGTCGCCAACCGGCTGCAGTCCGCATTGGCGCGCGAGGTCTACCACCTCGTCGCCGAGGGCGTGGTGAGCGCCGCCGACGTCGACACCGCTCTCTCCTGGGGACCGGGCCTGCGCTGGGGCGTGATGGGCAACATGACGCTCAATCACCTCGGCGGCGGTCCGGGCGGCATCGAGCACTTCTTCCAGCAGTTCTCTGGTCCGATGACGGCGTGGTGGAAGACCCTCGGCTCACCGGTGCTGACGCCAGAAGTGCAAAAGAAGCTCATCGATAGCGTCCACGCGGAGGTCGGATCGCGCTCCGTCGCGGAGCTGGAGGCCGAACGCGACGAGATCCTGCTCGGTCTCATCGAACTGCGCACCAAGCGGTCGGACAAGGCCGTTCCGCGCGAAGTCGCCGCTGAGTAGCGACGCGCCGCAAGCAACTAACACTCCTCCAAACGAGAAGGAATTTAGACATGAACATCGCGACGACCATCCAAGCTGCAGAAGAGCTCAAGCCGGATCGGCTCACCGAGACGATTGTATCGAAGCTCGCCAATCCGGTGACCAACTCGGATTTCGACTTTCACGGCGCGGTCAATGACGTCCTGAAGGATGTGGGACTAGCGACCGCGGACAGCGGCGGCAAACTCAGCTTCTACGGCCGGGATCCGATCATACCGAGCCCCCATCGGTTTGGCACCCTGGCCGCGGTCGGTTCGGCCGCCAAGGCGGTGGCAATCTCCGCCTTATGGCGAGACCGGAGTGGCGAGGGACAGGATATCGCGGTGGATGTCCGCAAGGCGCTGCGGCGGTTCGCCGGCTTCTGCGATCTGAAGTGGGAGACCATCAATGGACGCCCCCCGTTGCTCTTCGTTGAGGGCACGAACCCGTTCTTCGAGCTGCCCTTGTTTCGTGAAACGCGCGACGGACGCCACGTCATCGCTTTGAACATTTATCCCAAAGGCGAAGCCAGGGCTCTGAACTTCCTTCGGTGTAGCGCGAGCCCCGAGTCCCTGAACAACGCCATCCTCCAATGGCGCGCCGATGAACTGGAGGACGCGGCAGCCGAGGCCGGGATCGTCCTCGCTAAGGTGCGCACGTTCGAGGAGTTTCGCAGGGAGCCCCAGTACACCGAGGTGCTCTCCAGAATGCCATTGATCTCTGTGGAGAAGATTGGGGAGAGCGACCCAATCCCCTTCAAGAAGGACGCAAAGAGCCCGTTGGACGGCATTCGCGCCTTCGGCATGGGCCACGTGATTGCCGGGGCCTGTATCGGCAGAGACCTAGCTTGCTATGGAGCCGATGTTCTCAACGTCTGGCGTCCGGAGGATCCCGAGCACGACGCGTTTGTCCTGGACGTCCAGGTTGGGATGCGTCAAACCATCCTGGACAACTCCAAGGAAGGTCGCGCGAAATTCGATGAGCTCCTGAAGGACGCTGACGTCTTCTTTGCCAACAGGCGTCCGGGCTATCTCGAACGAAACGGTCTCGATGCAGAAGCGCTCTGCGCCAAGAAGCCTGGCTTGATTCATGCTCAGGTCCTGCTCCACGGCAACAAAGGTCCGTGGAAGAATCGTCCCGGATTCGACGAAATCGGTGCAGCCGTAACGGGCGTGTTCACCACAGAAGGCTCGCTCGCACATCCCAAATCGCCGCCTATCATCCCCATTGCCGACAATGTCGTGGGCTGGCTGGGGACAATCGGGGTTCTCGCAGCACTGCGCCGACGTGCTGTCGAGGGCGGCAGTTACCGGGTCACCGTTTCGCTGACCAGGACCGTGCTGTGGCTGCTGTCGCTCGGCATCTTCGACAAGGAGTACGCCAAGGCGATGGCCGGATCTTCCGACGAGCACGCGAACATTGCTCCGGATCTGTTCACCGCGGAGACCCCGCTGGGCACATATCAGGGCATGACCGACCAAGGTATCCTTTCGAAGACTCCTGGATCCTTCAGGACGGTGCTCGTGCCGCGCGGCTCCAGCAAACCCGAATGGCTGAACCTTTGAGTCCATAGCGGTCCCGCGAAGCAGGACATGCATCGGAGCCTCCCATGAAGGACGTCTTGACCTTGGTCACGTTCGTCATGGGAGCACTGTGCTTCGCGGTGTTCAGAACCATGTTGAAGCCACAACGGACTGGTGCGGCTACGCAACTGGATAGGCCCGCATATTGCAGATTGGCTGCTCTCTGGTGCGTCTGGTTGCCCTAGCGAAATGCGAGTCGATGGAGCGTAGAGCGCGTCGCTGCCGACAGAGGCGTTCTGAAGCCGCCCATGCCAAAGAACGCAAATGAGGTACACTATGAGTGCGATGTTGGACGAGACTCGACCTGACCAGGCAACTGCCGTTGTTGAGGCTCCCCACCGGGAACGAAAGCGTGCCGTCATCATCGGCGCCGGCCTTGCCCTAATCGCCGCGGCACGCCCGCTGCGGCACGCAGATGTCGATGTCGTCCTGATCGACCACCGCAACCACCATGTCTTTCAGCCGCGGCTCTACCAGGTGCCGACGGCGGTCCTCTCACCAGCGGAGATCGCTGCGCCCGAAGGCACGGCATGACACGAACTTAGCGGTAGACGCCCTCTGCCACTACGGTGGTTTCATCGCAAAACCGCCGATGCCAGCATCCAGTCAGCGATCAGCACGGGTAGCCGATTGTCGCGTGCGCTTTCTTGAGCGATCATCTTACATAAGGACGGAAACCCATGATCAATTAGTTGGCACTCGGAAGCTCGCATCGCGCGGCGCTTCTCCCGCGGTGTTTCCGGATGCTTGACCGGGAGATCCACCGCGATGTCGACGACCGCGTTCGACTACCCGATTGTTAACGGACGCCCGTTCCGGAGACGGCAGAGGGACTAGCCACCACCGACGACGCCGGACTGAGCACGCGCTCGCCCCAAGCCGCGGCCTGCGCTCATCCCTTGGATGGACGCTGTCAGCTGGCGTGCGCTCGATCCGACGCGCGTTCTGCTACAGAGTCATTCCGCGGCGCGCGTCAGTCGGAAGTCACCAGCTCGGCCAATGGCCTAGATCGGAAGGCGTACGCCGGCCGCCACCAGTTCTTCAGGCCGCGTGGCACCGTTGCTCCGCGTCCTCGAAGGGGTCCCCGAATGCCTTGCTTAGGAAGCGAGCAAGCGCCGCACCGCGTCAACGCTCCCGAACGAAAGCGGCAAGTGACCAGGGAATGCGACCGAACGTCAATTTGCGCAACAGGAGGCGAATGAAATCTGAGGCGCCTACAACCATGCCGCCGAATTCTGGCAGGAGCGCGTGCGGATGATGCAGTAGCGGACGGACGAGCTCGACCGGCTAAGTGAGCCCGGTCGTGTCACCAAAATGAGCGCCTGAGGAAAAGCGTGTTCAAGGTGGGGTTGCTCCCCTAAGTCGCACGTCCATTAGTTCGACATATTGGTGTCGAGGAGCGCCAGAAGCGAGCGCACCACTACTAGTCGCCGACGTCCGATCGTTGTCGTGGCGATACGCCGAGCTGCTATCAACTCGTAAAGCTTCGTGCGTCCCAAGCCGGTCACTTCGCATGCATCGTCAATCGTGCAGGTGATCCGTTGGGCGAATGGCATCGTGCTCGGCTCTGCGGCTTTCGGATCGGATAGACTGACTTGTGAAGGTTGTCCGCCAATTTTCTCTCGTCGATTGTATCTCACGTGCTGCCCTCCTATTCGCACAAAGCTTGACACGAGAGTTGGCTGTGCAATGAGCAACGTCAATGCGCACGTCCGAGGGCGCTGGCGTACGACAGCGCACGTCAGCGACGGTTTGAATATCTCTGGATACCCAAGTGCGACGAGGAATTTTTTCGCGAATGCTTCAGCCGCAGTGAGAGGCTTCGCGACAAGGTTAGTCTGCTCATGAGTCTGCAAATGGCGGCAGCAAATTCCGCAAGCGATCGCCGCTGTCCACCAGCGTCTTAACCAACGAATGCGGCTGATAGCAACCTAAGTGTCTGAGATTGCTGGCGCTCCCTAGGGGAATCGAACCCCTGTTTCAGCCTTGAGAGGGCCCCTCCTGTCTAAGTCGATCAAGAGAAGATGATCGCTCTCCTCTTCTTCGCCTTCGCTAGCTCACGATGATTTTTGGCTCTTTCGACTATCTCACAATACTCCAAGCTTTACCTCGCTTCAGTAGAGTGACTACTGGGCACTGTGATTGAATGACTCAACGGGGCGTTCGCTCCCGTCCATTCCTCCTCGATTTCGCGGTCACTGATGCAGAGGCAAATGCTAAACGCGCCGTGGTCGCACTCGGAATGATCGGTGTCGTGACGGGAAAGCGCGCAGCTGGAATGGGATGAATATCAAGCATAGGAGAAAGGTCATGCCGCGGCGCCCGGCAAAGGTTACGCAAGCGGACCTCGCTCGCGCGATCCGCGCTGCCAAGGAAGCCGGCGCGAGCGCAGTCACGGTTGATGCCGAGGGCACTATTCAGATCACGCTAACGGCAAGCCCTGCGCCGATCGATCCGACAAGCGGCAGCGACGAGGCATGGACACCATCGGAGGCATTGCAGCGTTACCTGAAACGCTCCGAAAGCGGGTGAAACGCTCCTTATAGAATTGATGCGGAGTCACTGCATCGCTAGACTCCAAGCATTGGTCCACGGAGACGCCAATGCTTGGGACGGAAAGACGCGACCCCCGCGCGCCCGGGGATCGACGGATGTACCTCTACTTCAACTATTCCGAGTCCGGCTCCCTGCGCTGGTATGTGAAGGTCAGTCGCAAAGGTCGCAGGATCGGGATTTGCGAGGAATACGGAACGACAGCCTTCGACGCCGCCTATGAAGCAGGCGTTGCAGCGTTGGGGGGAGTTTTGCGCATGCGTCGCGTCAAAAGGATTGCGACACCGGACCAGCCGGAACGCCGCTATCTGTACGTCGACGTCAGCCAACGTGGTCAAGTCCGGTACTACGTGCAATTGCTTAACAAGCTGCCGAAGATCCGGATCAAGGCTGAATACGGCACATCGGAGTTCGACGACGAGGTCGATGCGGCGGTTGCCGGCCAGATCGCGCTGTACGGCAACGAGGGCGACTACATCAACGCACAGAAGCAGCGCAACGAAGAGCGCCCTGCTCTATCGAACACACCAGCTCGCCCTGGAACGTTGCGCTGGTACTGGAACGGTTACAAGCAAAGTGATCACTGGCTTGGCGATCTGAGTGTCGGTCATGAGGGCCTGGCGGAATCGACCCGGCTTCAGCGCACCGGACTGATCGAGTCAATCCTGCCGGAAAATGGCGAGAAGCCGTTTGCGGTGCTCACGCGCAAGGTCATCAAAGCGGAGATGAAGGCGCGCACCCCATCGCAGGCGGGCAATTTGCTGTCGGCGCTTCGGGGCATGGTCCGCTGGATGATCGACGAGAAGCATCTCGACGAGGACGACGATCCGACCATCGGGCTAAAGTCCGGCAAGGCAAAAGCGAGCCGCGAGACTGGCGGCTTTTTGCCCTGGACCGAGGATGACATGGCCCAGTATCGGGCGAAGTGGCCGCTCGGTACCGAAGCACGGCTGATGTTCGACATCCTCCACTACACGTTCCTGCGGCTTGGAGATGCCCACCGTTTCGGGCCGCCCCACCTGCGGCAGATCGTGCGGAGGATGGCTGTCCAGATTGCCACCGAGAAAAGTCGGGGCAATACGACCGTGACGGTACCCGTCCATCCGGAATTCGCAGAGAGCCTGAGGGCTGCTCGCGCGGCCAACATCATCGGCGCCGAGGTTTTCACCGGCAAGCTCGTGCGCGGCCGGGTCCTTCCGATGAACAAGAAGGCGTGGGCTGGCAAATTCAAGAAATATGCCGTCCTGGCCGGTGTCAATGAGCCGAAGAAGAGCTGCCATGGCGTGCGCAAGGCCCGCGCCGAAGTGGCGGCCTATGCGGACTGCACCGAGAGCCAGATGATGGCCATGTTCGGCTGGACCGACCCCAAAATGCCCGCCCACTACATCGCTCAGGCGAATCGGGAGAGGCTCGGAATCAGCGGCATGGAGAAGATCGTCACGTTCGATCAGAGCCAGTCAGGCGACGGTCGCCTGGACGCGAACGGTACGCGAACAACACGCAAGAACGGAGTGGTAACTTTCCCGGGTAACATCCGGAAAAAAGCTCAATAATTTCAATATGAAATGTGGGTTTATGGTGCGCTCGGAGGGACTCGAACCCCCACGGTGTTACCCACTGCCACCTCAAGGCAGCGCGTCTACCAATTCCGCCACGAGCGCTAAGGATGTCGGATGGAACCCTAAGGCGCCGCCGCATCGAGGGGGCCATGTAACAAATCACGGATGCAGGGACAAGGCGATTAATGCGCGAATTAACTGCGAACCCCGGGAGATTTCGGCAGCATCTGCTTGACCTCGACCGCAATCCGGTTGCGGTCGACCAGGACGACGCCGCTGGCCACCGGCAGGTTGTTGGCGAGGATCTTGACCTCGTCGGCCTCGGTGGCATCCAGTTCGATGATGGCGCCGCGGGAGAGCCGCATGACCTGGTGAATCGGCATGGTGGTGGTACCGAGAACCACCATGAGATCGACGCTGACTTTATCGAGCGTGGGCACTTCTGAACCGCCGGACGGGAACTAAATTGTGGGTTCACCTGACCACGTTAGGGTTAGCTAATGGTTAACGACCGCCAAAGCCTCGATTTGACGACCTTTGCGCGCCCTTCGGGCGGCGCAGCGGTCGAATGGCGGATCTCGGACGGCCCCGTGCCCTACCCCGATTCCCTCACCGCGATGGACGCCCGCGTGGCGGCGATCGCCGACGGATCGGCGCCTGAGCTGGTCTGGCTGCTGGAGCACCCGCCGCTCTACACCTCCGGCACCAGCGGCAAGTCCGACGACCTGCTCGCCCCCCGCTTTCCGACCTTCCAGAGCGGCCGCGGCGGCCAGGTCACCTATCACGGGCCGGGCCAGCGGGTGGCCTATGTGATGCTCGACCTGAAGCGGCGCCGGCCGGATGTGCGCGCCTATGTTGCCTCGCTGGAGGAATGGATCATCCGCACGCTGGCGGCCTTCAACGTCCGCGGCGAGCGTCGCGAGGATCGCGTCGGGGTCTGGGTGAAACGCCCCGACAAGGGCCCCGGCTTTGAGGACAAGATCGCCGCGATCGGCGTGCGCCTGCGCCGCTGGGTCTCGTTTCACGGCATCGCGATCAATGTCGAGCCCGACCTCTCCCACTTCCAGGCGATCGTGCCCTGCGGCGTGGTCGATCCGCGCTACGGCGTCACCTCGCTGGTCGATCTCGGACTGCCGGTCACGATGGCCGATGTCGACATCGCGCTCCGGCAGGCCTTTTCCGAGGTGTTCGGCGACACCGCAGCACGCCTGCCGGAAGCGACCCTGTAACGGTCACGCCGCCTTCTGCGGCGCGACCTCGAGCTTGCCGGCGATGTAGCGGCGCTCCTGGGTCAGGCCGCCGAAGCCGTAGGCATCGCCCTTCACCTCGTCGACATGGGCGTAGCTCTCGGTGTGGAGCGGCCCGAGCAGTTCGCCCATCCGCTTGAACAGCGCCGCGAGATAGGCCGCCTTCTCGTCCTTGGTGTTGGTGCCTTCGCTGACATGGACGTCGAGCCAGTAACTTGCGAGCCCCTGCTCGGCAAGCGACTTGCCGCCGGCGAACCAGTCGGCGGCATCGGCGGACTTGACGATAACGGCGGTGACCTTGGGGTCCTTGTGCAGAATCCCTGCGGTCAACTCCGACACCGCGGCGGCGATCTCGGACTTCAGCGACGGCGACTGGCGCGAGGTCGCGTAGGTGACGGTGATGAGCGGCATGATCGGTCTCCTTGAATTCGGTTGGCGCAGGTCAATCGCGCCTCGTCTGGCTAGACCTTTTCGCATCATCTTGGTAGCTTATCTATATGGATAGCAATGATAACGAATGTTGATCATGACAACACTCGACATTGACACCGTGCAGGCCTTCCTCCTCGTCGCCGAGCTGCGGGGCTTCACCCGCGCCGCCGAGGCGCTCGGCACCACGCAGGCGGCGATCAGCATGAAATTGCAGCGGCTCGAAACGGTGCTCGGCAAGCGGCTGGTCGAGCGCTCGCCGCGCGCGGTGCGGCTGACCGCCGACGGCGCCGCCTTCCTGCATCACGCCCGTGCGCTGATCGAGGTGCATGATCGCGCACTGTCTGCCGAGCGACCGGCGCGGCAGCAGCTCACGCTCGGGATCAGCGATCACGCCGCCGGTCCCGAGCTGGTGCCGCTGCTGGAACGGCTGCACGCGATGGCCTCGCAACTTGCGCTCTCGGTGACCATCGGCTTCTCGCGCGAGATGCTCGATGCCTACGATGCCGGCGAGCTCGACGCGGTGATCGTGCGCCAGGAAGGCAGCCGGCGTGGCGGTGAGAAACTGACCGAGGATGAATTCGGCTGGTTCGCCGCCAAACGCTTCGTCTGGCCGCGCGGCGACGCCTTGCCGCTGGCAACGCTCGCGCCGCCGTGCGGCGTGCGAGCACTGGCCGTTCGCGCGCTCGACAAGACCGGCATCGCCTGGACCGAAAGCTTCGTCGGCGGCGGCGTCACCGCGGTGGTCGCAGCGGCGCTCGCAGGGCTTGCGGTCGCGCCCCTCGCCCGCCGCATCGCGCCACCTGGACTGATCGATATCGGCCCCACGCACAAGCTGCCGCGGCTCGGCGCATCAAAGGTGATGCTGCATTCCAAGGTCGGCGATCCGACCAAGCTCGCGGCGTTGCGGGCGCTGGCAGCGACGTTTCGGAGCGTGGCCGCGGCGGCTTAGCGTGAGCGTGAGTAACCGAAATCCTCTCTCGTAATGGCCCAGTAGGTCACGCCCGCGACGAACCCGGCGACGACGAACAGCTCCCCCAAGCCGGCCATCCAGATCGCGCCAGACGGCGCCAGCAGGCTGATGCACAATGCGCCGACCGCGGCGCCGGCACAGCCGAAGAACACGACGGATTGTGCATGAAGCAGTTCGGCGAGCCAAATGACTATCAGGGCCGGAATTGCGGTTAGAAAACAGACAGCGACGAAGGTCAGGAACGAGAACGGCAGAAGGGCGACGGTGGTTCCTGCGAGCCGCGCGATGTCGCCACCGGATGCAATCATCAGGAAGGTCTGGATAACGCTCGCGAGAACCGCAGTCGCGGCGCCGCAGCCCGCGAGCCAGCCACCGAATGCACGACAACAAGAGCTGGACATATACGCCTCCTCTACAGGATCGCCTCGAACGCGCTGCGCAGGGTTTCGTGGCGAAAGACAAAACCGTTGCTCAGCGCCTTGTTCGGCAGCACACGCTGGCCGCCAAGCAGCAGCTCCTCGGCGAAATCGCCGCCGATGGCACGGAGCAGCGCGGCCGGCACGCGGAAGATCGCTGGCCGGTGCAAGCGGCGTCCAAGTTCCTCGGTGAATTTCGTGTTGGTGACCGGGATCGGCGCGGTCGCGTTGACAGGGCCGGACAGTTCGGGCCTTGCGATCACATGCGCGATCAGGCGCACCAGATCGTCGCGCTCGATCCACGACATCCACTGCTTGCCCGAGCCGAGCGGCCCGCCGAGACCGAACTCGAACGGCGTCAGCATCCGCGTGATGAAGCCACCATCGGTGCCGACCACGAGACCGATCCGCAAATACGCGACGCGCACGCCATGCTCGGCGGCGGGCTTGGCCGCATTCTCCCAGGCCTCGCACAGTTCGTGGCTGAAGCAGGCATGGGACTTCGCCGACTCCGTCAGCACCTGATCCTGCCAGAGCCCGTACCAGCCGGTTGCGGAGCCGCTCACGAGTACCGACGGCTTGCGCTCGAGGTGCGCGATCAGCTTGACGACATCAGCTGTCATGTCGACGCGCGAGGCGATGATCCTGCGGCGCTTGGCCTCGGTCCACAGACCGTTGCCGATCGGCTCGCCGGCGAGATTGACAATGGCGTCGATCCTGGTCTCGGCGGGCAACTGGTCGAGGCTGGTGATCAGCGTCACCGGCGGCGGCAGCATCTCGGTCTTCGCCGGATTGCGGATCAGCGCAATCACCTGGTGACCTGATGCTGTGAGGCTTGCGACCAGACGGCTGCCGATGAAGCCGGTCGCGCCGGTGACCAGCACGGTCTGCCGCGGCGGCAATTTCTCGACCAGCGTCGAAGCGGGCCGGCTTGCCATCCGTCCGAGGCGGCTCGCCGCGGCAAAGTCGCGCGCGCCGAACAGTGCGGCGCCGAACGCCGCCGCCGTTGCGAACAGGCTGAGGAGGCCCGCATAAGCCGGCACGATAGCGGTCGGCAGCATCGCCCAGCCGATCAGGACCGGCACCAGCAGCACAAGGATGGCGCCGTAGTTGATCGCCAGCAGCGTATGGTTGATCCGCTCGCTCGGCGGCAGCTTTCGGCTCAGATCCTCCTCGACGAAATCCATCAGCGTGATGACGACCTCAACCACCAACACGGCCAAGATGGCGATCGCAAGAATACCGTGGACCTCCAGCCAGCCGAGCACGAGGAACAACAGCGCATAGAGCATGTTCCGCACGCTGTGCAGCTGAAGCTCATGGCGCTGCGACGGACGCCAGGCCAGCCGCTCGGTGAATTCGTGGTGATAGAAGGTGTCGAATGCGCCCATCGCGATCTGGATGGCGACCAGGGTCCACAGCAGCGGCGTCATGACGAGGTCTCCCTGAACACGGCAGACTGACGGATCAGCCGACCTAAACGGGGGTGGATGATCTCCAGCGTGAAGCGGAAATCGCCGCAGCCGAGATCGGAATGGGTCACGGTGAGGTCGCCGGGCGTGAGCCATTCGGGCAGCGACAGGCGGAACGGACCAAGCCGCAGCGAATAGTCGACGCTGCGAAACACCAGCGCCTCGTGCTCGACCGCGATCTTGAGCGCCATGCTGACGCCGAAGCCGACATATTCCTCAAGCCCAGTCGGCCCGGCAAAACGCTTCGCGGAATGGATCACCTGCGGAAAGCCGTCGCGCCGCGAGCAAATCCGGGTCCAGATCTGGCCGCCACTCGCGGCGTCCTCGGTGACCGTGACGATCATCGGCACGCCGGTCTCGCTGCCGGTCGGAAGCGGCCCGCCGATCAGCCATGCGGCCTGTGCCAGCCACCAGCCGGCGCGGCTGCTCGCGGCCTCCTCGACCTCGCCGACATAGACGACGGTGTTGCCGTCCTCGAACCGCTTCGAGAAGCGCCGCCAGATCGCAACCGGCAGGCGGCCCCAATCCTCGTCGGACAGCAATGCGCGGAAGCGATGATCGTCGAGCAGTTTGGTATCGGAAGCCGGTGCTGTCTTAAAGGTGGATATCCTTGCTGACGCCATCGCACACTCCCGTTACGCCGTGGCCCCTATTTGGCTCTGCCTGTGGGCAGAAAACTCACGATCTTCTCGCCGAGCTTGATCAGCGCGACCAGGCGCGGCCGCGGCACGTTCAGCATCTGCGTGTACCAGCGGTCGACCAGCTCGGTGAATGTCAGCATCTCCTTCAGCCGCTTGCTGGCGAGCGGGCTGATGGCCGGATCGTCGGCCGCGTCGGAGACGCAGGCGCGCAGCGCCGCGAGCGCGGGATCGATCTCGCGCTCCTTGCGTCCGGCCGCGATCTTGGCGGCGACCTCCCAGATGTCGGTCTCGGCCTCGAAGTGGTCACGGCGGTCGCCGAGGATCGGCACCCGTCGGATCAATCCCCAGGACAACAGCTCCTTGATCGAGTTGGAGACGTTGGAGCGCGCCATGCCGAGCGTGTCGGCGATGTCTTCCGCGGTCATCGGCGCTTCGGCGAGGTAGAGCAGCCCGTGGATCTGGCTGACCGAGCGGTTGACGCCCCACTCGTCGCCCATGTCGCCCCAATGCAGGATGAAGCGCTCGACGACGGCCGGAAGTTTTCTCTTGGCGGTTATTTCTGTCATGACAGAAATATCAGACTGTTCGGAGCAGAAGTCAAGGGCCGCGTCCGGTGCCGGGGAATTGGCGCCAGGCCCAATTCGCGGCGTTGGCCGGAGCGGATCCCTGGTCCATACTTCGGACGCGGCTTCTGCCCGCGATGGCGCACGACGGCCATCCGCTTTTTGCAAAGGAACGCGTGATGACGGCTCCCCTTTCCGACAAGGTATTCGCGGGATCGGTCCCGCAACTCTACGACCGGCTGATGGTGCCAATGATCTTTGCGCCGTACGCCCGTGACCTCGCGCAGCGCATCAAGGGCCATCGGCCGCGTGACCTGCTGGAAATCGCAGCCGGCACCGGGGCCGTCACGTCAGTCCTGGCTGCGGAATTGCCCGATACAAACATCACCGCGACCGATCTCAACGAGCCGATGCTGGCGCAAGCGAAGACGCGCCTCGCAGGCAAGCCAAACATTCGATGGCAGCAGGCCGACGCGCTGTCACTGCCGTTTGCCGAAGCGAGCTTCGACATTGTCGCCTGCCAGTTCGGCGCCATGTTCTTCCCCGACCGCGTCAAGGGTTACGCCGAAGCGCGGCGTGTGATCAGGCCCGGCGGACGGTACTTCTTCAACGTCTGGGACAGGATCGAGGAGAACGACTTCGCCGACGTCATGCAGCAAACGATGTTCCAGGCGTTTCCAACCAACACGCCGCAATTCATGGTGCGGACGCCGCACGGTTACCATGATCCGGCGCGCATTCGCGCCGACCTGACCGCTGCAGGCTTTCGCGACATTGCCGTCGAGTCGGTCACCCTTCGCAGTCCCGCCGCGTCGCCAGAGGATGTCGCCATCGCCTATTGCCAGGGCACACCGATGCGCGGCGAGATCGAGGCGCAGGGCCAACCGACGCTCGAGGCTGCAACGCAGCGCGTGGCTGAGGCGCTGGCGCAACGCTTCGGCAACGGTCCTCTCGACGGCAAGATTCAGGCGCTGGTGATCTCGGCCGCTTAGACCGTCGGCAGAAACGCGAACCGCTCGCCTGCCCCGCGCAGATTCAAAAGGTCTGATGTGCCGGCGTCTGCCTGTACGCTGCCGACGCGCGCCGAGATCGGTCCGCGGCCGCACGCTTTGATCATGTCGGCAACGATGTCTTCGGAGCCGGCGAACACGGCCTCGACGCTGCCATCACGGCGGTTGCGGACCCAGCCTTCGAGGCCGCGCGCGTTGGCGTTTTCGTGAACCCAAGCGCGATAGCCGACGCCCTGGACGCGTCCAGTGATCGTGACGTGGCGGATCACGCCGCTCACTTCTTCAAGCCGAGAAATTCGCCGCTGCGCGCCTTGGTCTCGGCCTCGCGCATCACGCGGCTGGTGAGTTCGGAAGAAGCGATACCCTTGAGGTTCTTCGGCGAGGCGCCATCGCGCAGCGCCTTCAGCGTCTCGTAGACCGCCTGGGTTGCGGCCGCGAATGGCGCGTGGCCCTGCAACGCGATCCTGACGCGTTGGCTTGCCAGATAGTCCAGCGCGGTCATCTCCTCCGGCGCGCCGCCGAGCACGATCGGCAGCGAGGTCGCGGCCGAAATCGCCTCGAGCTCACCGCGCGACTTGATGCCGGTGAAGAACAGGCCATCGACGCCGACCGCCTGATAGGCCCGCGCGCGTAAGATCGCATCGTCAAGATCAGTGATCGAGACGGCGCCGGTGCGGCCGAGGATCACGAGCGACGGATCGTTGCGACCGTCGAGCGCGGCCTTCATCTTGCCGACGCCCTCCTCGAGCGAGATCAGCTGTGTCTTGGCCTGGCCGAACGCCTGCGGCAGCAGCGTGTCCTCGATGGTGAGGCCGGCGGCACCTGCGGCCTCCACTTCCTGGACGGTGCGGCGGACATTGAGCGCGTTGCCGTAGCCGTGGTCAGCGTCGACAAGCACCGGCAGAGGCGATGCCCGCGACATGCGGCGTATCTGCTCGGCGAATTCAGTCAGCGTGATCAGCGCAATGTCGGGATCGCCGAGCACGGCGAGCGAGGCCACCGAGCCGCCGAACATGCCGAGCTCGAAGCCGAGATCTTCCGCAATCCGGATCGAGGTCGCGTCATAGACCGAGCCCGGACGAACGCAGCCTGATCCATCGAGAATGAATCGCAGGGCTTCGCGGCGTTTGCGGAAGGCCATGGCAGAGACTCCTCATTCGACATTGCGAGGAGCGCAGCGACGAAGCAATCCATGCCTTCTCAGCCGCAAGATGGATTGCTTCGCTGCGCTCGCAATGACGAGTTTATGCGAACTCCAGGATCAACGCATCGACCGCGAGCGTAGCGCCGGCGGCGGCGTGGATCTTCTTGACCGTGCCGTCACGCTCGGCGCGCAGCACGTTCTGCATCTTCATGGCTTCCACGACCGCCAAGGTCTCGCCGGCCTTGACCTCCTGGCCCTCGGTCACCGCGATCGACACCACGAGGCCGGGCATCGGGCACAGCAACTTCTTGCCGGTGTCGGCGGCCGAGACCACCGGCATCAGCTGCGCCGAGGTCGCCTCGGTCTCGGTGAAAACATAGACCGGGACCTCAAAGCCCTGATGCGCGAGGCGGAAGCCGTTGTTGATCGCCCGCACCTGCACGGCGACAAAATTGCCGTCGATGGTGCCCTGCCAGACCGGCTCGCCCGGCACCCAGCTCGACATCAGATTGTGCGGATTGCCGGGCAATCCGTCGTCGCCGACGAAGCGCACCGCGATGGCGTCGGCCTCGCGCGCGACATCGAGCGCGATCTCGGCGCGATCGAGCCACACCGCGCGGCGGCGCTCGCGCAGCACGACGCGGCCGCCCATCTGGCCGGAGATCTGCCGCTTGCGCTCGCCCAGCACGTGGTCGATGGCGGCGCCGACTGCCGCCAGCCGCCGCGCGATCTCGCCTTCAGGTGCGCGTGCGGAAAATCCCTTGGGGAATTCTTCGGCGATGAAGCCGGTCGACAGCCGGCCCTCGCGCCAGCGCGGATGGTTCATCAGCGCCGACAGGAACGGAATGTTGTGCCTGATGCCGTCGACATAGAAGGCGTCGAGCGCGGTCGCCTGCGCCTCGATCGCCGCGGCGCGCGACGGGGCATGGGTGACGAGCTTGGCGATCATCGGATCGTAATGGATCGAGATCTCGCCGCCCT
>NZ_LFLZ01000016.1 GCF_001189845.1 Bradyrhizobium tropiciagri | reverse complement strand
GGGAGAGGGCTGGGGTGAGGGGCCGTCTCCGTATTCGGTGATCGCTGCGTTTGCGGAGGCCCCCCTCACCCGGAACGCATCTAACGATGCGTTCCGACCTCTCCCCGCGCGCTGGGCGAGGTGAAGCGGAGTTCGACCCTGGACTCGAAGCAAAGTCATCATGCTCTGAGCTGACGCATCTTGACCCGAAAGCTCGATTGCCCTACCGGTCACGCATGAACCGATCGATCTTCATCGCCAATTTCTGGTGGCTCGCCGACTGACAGGCGGGCCGAACGCGTTCATGCATTTTCGGGGCCGCCGCATCGGGCGGCCTTTATTGTTTCATCCCATCCGGCCCGCATGCGGTGTCCCCATTCAACCGAATGGAGATCAACCGTGACCAAACCAATCATCCTGACCGGCGACCGCCCCACCGGGCCGCTGCATCTCGGCCACTACGCCGGCTCGCTGCGCAGCCGTCTTCAGTTTCAGGACAGCCATGAACAGTTTCTGCTGCTCGCCGACATGCAGGCGCTGACCGACAATGCGCATGATGTCGGCAAGGTTCGCAGCAACGTCATCGAGGTCGCGCTGGACTATCTCGCCGTCGGGATCGATCCCGAGCGAACGTCGATCTGCCTGCAATCGCAGCTCCCGGCGCTGGCGGAACTGTCGATGCTCTATCTCAACCTCGTCACCGTCGCGCGGCTCGAGCGCAACCCGACCATCAAGGACGAAATCCGTGCGCGCGGATTCGGGCGCGACATCCCGGCGGGCTTCCTGTGCTATCCTGTGGCGCAGGCCGCCGACATCACCGCGTTCCGCGCCACCGTCGTGCCGGTCGGCGAAGACCAGGCGCCGCTGATCGAGCAGACCAACGAGATCGTCCGGCGGGTCAATGCCCTCGCCGGCCGCCCGCTGCTGCCGGAGGCCGAGGCCATCATCCCGCGCGCGGGCCGGCTGCCCGGCGTCGATGGACGCGCCAAGATGAGCAAATCCGCGGGCAACGCGATTGCGCTTTCGGCTTCGCCCGATGACATCTCGGCCGCGGTGCGCGCGATGTTCACCGATCCCGACCATCTGCGCATCACCGACCCCGGCAAGGTCGAGGGCAATGTCGTGTTCACCTATCTCGACGCGTTCGACGACGATCACGACGCGGTCGAGGAATTGAAGGCGCGCTATCGGCACGGCGGTCTCGGCGATGCGACCGTGAAGCGGCGGCTGGACGACGTCCTGCAAGCCTGATCGCACCGATCCGGGCGCGGCGCGCTGAGCTCTCGACCAATCGCGATCACGTCGTCGACGTGATCAGGCGCGGAACCCTGAAAGCGCGGGAGATCACCGAACGCACCAAGCGCGACGTGATGGCGGGGCTGGGCTTGTTCCAGCTCTGAACCCTGTCATGAAACCATGGCAGGAACTGTGCTTGGCTAAGGCAGTTGTCCGTTTTGAGCATGATCTCCGCGCAAACGCCTTTGGCGTTTGTCGCGAGGGAAAACCGCTTCGCACTTTTCCGGATCATGCTGTGGCGAAACCGGATTTGGAGCCTGTCGTGATCGATCCGAAAACGCTTCTCGAACGCGCCGCGCAGCTGGCCGATCAGGCCAAGGGCGAGGAAGACGCCGGCATCCGCGAACGGCTGCTGCGCATGGCCGAGCACTACCGCGACCTCGCCGCGCATGAGGCCTGGGCGCATGAGAACCCGCCATCAGTCGGCGCGCTGACGGGTGCGCTTGGCACCCGCCCGCATTGAGCTGATCAGGCAACCGATGTCGTTTCGTCAGCTCACGCGAATCCGGTAGCCGAGCGACTGACGCGCGCTCGGCGCGATCTGCATCAGGCCGGGCTTGTCGGCAAACTCGCCATCGAACTCCGTGGGGCTGGCAAAACCGTGCCACGGCTCGATGCAGAGGAACGGAGCTCCGCCAACCTTCGACCAGACGCCAAGCTCGCGGAAGCCGCGCCAGGAGATTTCGATCGTCGGGCCTTGCGTGGCTGCTGCAGGACCCAGTGTCGCCGTAAAGAGGATCGATGTACTTGCGATCTGATCGAAGACCATCGCGTCGTCATCGAACAGCTCCTCCAACAGCGCAAGCGTTCTGCCCTTGACCGGATTGGGTTCAGGCTGCAGTCGCATCAATCCATCCTTCAACCGCCGGATCGGCGCGGGTTCAGCCTTGCCGAAGGTCAGCGTGTAGGCTTCCTTCGGCAGCCCCGGCACCAGCGGCCAATTGAACGCGGGATGACCGCCGAGCGAGGCCGGCAGCATCTCGTCGCCGGTGTTGATGATCTCGAAGCCGACCTCGAGATCGGCGCCATCGACGGCATAGGTGACCTCCAGGCGGAACGCGAAGGGATAGCGCGCCCGCGTTTCCGCATCGTCTGTCAACGCCAGCGTGCACGATCGCGGGCCCTGCTCCACCCACGCAAAACGGTGGTCGCGCGCAAAGCCGTGCTGCGTCATCGGATAGGTCTTGCCATTGTGGCGCAGCGTGTCGTTCTTCAACCGGCCGACGATCGGGAACAGGATCGGCGCATGGCGCGGCCATTGCGGCCCGGCCTGCCACAGCAGTTCCCTGCCTTCGGCATTCCTGAGCGACGACAATTCGGCGCCCTGGGCGTTGATGGTTGCGGCAATCCCGTCGCCGCGCAGGGTGTGACTGTCGCTCATGGCCGGCCTCGTCGGGGTTGCACTCTGCCCCGTCACGAGATGTTCGATGCCGGCGCAGCCGTCAACCCCAAAGCGATCGGGCCGCCCGCGCATGGCGGCCCCGGACACCGAGCCTAACCGGTGATCTTGGAGAAATCGGGCTGGCGGCGCTCGGCAAACGCCGCAAAAGCCTCGCGCGCTTCGGCGCTCATCAGCCGCTCCTGGAAGATCTTGCCCTCGCGCGCCATTTGCGCGCTGATCCCTGCGGGATCACGCATCAGCGCCTTGGTGTGCTGCAGCGAGCCGAACGGCCGCTTCGCCAGCGCGTCGGCAGCAGCGCGCGCCTTGGCGCGGAGATCCGCGAGCGGCACGACGGCATTGGCAAGGCCGATCGAGACAGCGGTCTCCGCCTCGACCGGTTCACCGAGCGCGAACATCGCATAGGCGCGCGCATAGCCGATCCGCTGCGGCAGCAGGTAGGTCGAGGCCGCCTCCGGCACCAGCGCCAGGTTGACGAATGGCGTGATCAGCCGCGCGGTCGGCGCGAGATAGACGAGGTCGCAATGCAACAGCATGGTGGTGCCGATGCCGACCGCATTGCCCTGCACGGCCGCAACCAGCGGCCGCGTCGCCTTGGCAAGACAGCTAAGGAAGCGCGTCACATGGCGCTCGCCCTGCACGCCGCGCGACACCGCGGCGAAATCGGCGAGATCGTTGCCGGCGGTAAAGCTGTCACCGTCACCCTGCAGCAGCACGGCGCGGATCGCGGAATCGCCTTCCGCACGCTCGAGCGCGTCGGCCATCGCGCCATACATCGCGTTGGTGATTGCGTTCTTCTTGTCCGGACGCGCCATCGTCACGGTGAGAACACCACCGTCCAGCGCTACGACCACGTCACTCATGTCTCACTCCTTTGATTGCTACTCGTTTGACGCGTTTTCTTCACGCGAACCGGTACCCACTTCGCTTGAAAACGCTCTAACTGGACCTTTGATTTGAGCATGATCTTTTCGGAAAACCGCTTCGCACTTTTCCGGATCATGCTCTAGCCGTCTTTGTCCTTCGGAAACTTCTCCTGCAGGCTGGTCAGCCAGCGCGACACCACGTCGATCTCGGCTTCCGAGAAGCCGTCCATCAGGCGGTTGTTGATCACCCTGGTCCGCGTCGCGGCGCGCTTGCCGAGATCCTGGCCCGCCGCGGTCAGATGGAGCCGCTGGCTGCGCCCGTCCTCACCGTCGCGCCGGCGCTTCACGAGGCCCGCACGTTCCATCCGGTCGGCGAGCCCGGTCATCGCTGACGGCACGATGTCGAGCGCCTGCGAGACGTCGCCGATCAGCGCGCCGTCATTGCGGCCGAGGAAGAACAGCACGCCCGTCTGGGCCGACGTCAGATCGTGCGCGGCCGTCTCCTGATCGATGGCGCGTTGCAGCCGCCGATAGGCCACGGTCAGGAGAAAGATCAGCCGGTGTTCCGCTCTCATCCCGCCGTTATATATTTCGCGTGCGAAATATCAAGATATTTCGCGCACGAAATACCCGGCGATTGGTCGAAATCCGTTTTCATGTCGCGCGGCGGCCTCAATGCAACCGACACCCCCACCGGAGCGAGCCAACATGTCGATTGGAATGCGACTGCCCGGCCAGGTTGATTGCGACAGTTTGATTGCAGCGCCGGATCGCCGCAGTGCCGCCACCGGCAGAAAACCCTTGATCGGCATCGACCAAACGGGAAATCTTCCATCCAGGAGCGGCGCTTTGCGTCGCGGCTCCGGCAGCGCCACGGGAGTGTCATGACGTCAGCGGCTAGTCCGGACCGGGAACGCGTTGCCCGCCCGAAGCGGCCGCGTCATCTCAGCCAGGCCATGCGTTGTGAGACCGCGTTTCGCCTGATCCTGTCCGAATGCCTCGAGGAAGTCGCGACCAATCACGAGGCCCTGAGCTCCGGCAATCCCGCCGCGCTGCACCAGACCCGGATCGCGCTGACGCGGCTCAAGGCGGCGGTCGCCTTCTACGGCCCGATGGTGGCCGACAGCGAATGGACGCGACTGAAATCCGAACTGAAATGGCTGAGCGCCCATCTCGGCGCAACGCGCGATCTCGACGTCGCGATCGCGAACAGCAAGGGCTTGCCTGAGGAGCGCATGCTCCAGACGGCGCGAACCGACGCGTTCGACGCCCTCAAGGAAGCGTTGCAAAGCGACCGATACTGGCAATGGTTCGACGGCATGTGGGACTGGGTCGGCAGCGGTCCCTGGACCACGCGGCAGAACCGCCGCGCCGCGCAGCGGCGGGCGGTGCCGGTCGCGGTGTTTCACGCCCGCCGGCTGGCGCGGTGGCACGGCAAACTGTGCCAGCGGAGCCGCGGGCTGCAAGGCATGGGCAAGAACAAGCGCCACCGCGTCCGGCTCGCCAGCAAGCGGCTGCGCTACGCCATCGAGTTCTCGGAGGGCGGCTTGCCCGCCGATGTCTACGCATCATGGCGGAACGTGCTGAAGCATCTGCGCAAGGGACAGCAACTGCTCGGCGAACTGAACGATGACGAGGTGCGTCGCGCGCTGCTCGAAAGTGCCGATGCCCTCGCGCAGCGCGCCCAGGAGCGCAAGGCCAAGCACCAGCGCGTGCACGAGCGGAAGCGCAAGAGCCAGCTGCTGCGCCGCGCCGCAGCCGTCTATCGGAAAATCTCCGACTGAGCACCCAGCAGCGCAGCGTTGCCGGTACGCGGCATCGACGCGCAGATAGCCTTGCTCGTAATGATGTATAAAACATCATTTATTGTCCTTGTAACATCACTACTCAATATGCATAAACGACATTCAACTAGACTCGACTCCCAACCGACGGCCCGATCGATGATCACTGCAGCGCAGCTTCGGGCTGCAAGAGCCTTGCTTGGCATCGACCAGCGGCAGCTCGCCGAGCTGTCCGGACTCTCCGTGCCGACCATCCAGCGCATGGAAGCGAGCGAGGGCACCATTCGAGGCAATGTCGACTCGCTGGTGAAACTGATCGACGCGCTCGGTGCGGCCGGCGTCGAGGTCATCAACGAGGGCGCCGTCAGCAGCGGCGGCGGCCGCGGCGTGCGATTGAAGGCCGGATCAGGCTCACCGAAGGTGCAGACGTGATCTCAACGGTCGCCCAGCAGCTCTGGTGTGTAGCCGCGCTGCTGGCGACGACCGTTCTCGCGATTGCAACGAGCCGATCGCGCCGATCGACGGCCATCGTCTACGGCGCGACCTTTGCGATTTCGGCGATCGCGTTGGCCGCAGCACTGCACGCGCTGATCGCCCACAGCAATGCGACCGGACTGATGCTGCCGGTCGGCCTGCCCTGGCTGGGCTCGCATTTCCGCCTCGATGCGCTCGCCGCATTCTTTCTCGCGGTGGTCAATCTCGGCGGCGCGGCCGCAAGCCTGTATGGACTCGGCTACGGCAGCCACGAAACGACCCCGCACCGCGTCCTTCCGTTCTTTCCGGCGTTCCTCGCCGGGATGAACCTCGTCGTGCTTGCCGACGACGCGTTCACCTATCTGCTCTGCTGGGAATTCATGTCGCTCGCATCCTGGGCGCTCGTGATGTCGCACCACCGTGAGGCAGACAATGCGCGGGCGGGCTACGTCTATCTCGTGATGGCAAGTTTCGGGACCCTGGCGCTGCTGCTTGCGTTTGGCCTGCTGTCGGGAGCCGGCGGCAGCTACAGTTTTGCGGCCATGCGCGGCATCCAGCACACGCCGTCCGAAGCCGCATTGGTGCTTGCGCTGATGCTGCTCGGCGCCGGGTCGAAGGCCGGCCTGGTCCCGCTGCATGTCTGGCTGCCGCTCGCTCACCCCGCGGCCCCGAGCCATGTCTCGGCGCTGATGAGCGGCGTGATGACGAAGGTTGCGGTCTACGGATTCATCCGGGTCGTGTTCGATCTGCTCGGACCGCCAAGCTGGTCGGCGGGTGTCGTCGTTCTCATCCTCGGCGGAGTGACCGCCGTGATGGGGATCCTCTATGCGCTGATGGAGAAGGATCTCAAGCGCCTGCTCGCCTACAGCACGATCGAGAATATCGGCGTCGTCTTCGCGAGCCTCGGCCTCGCATTGGCGTTTCAGGCGAACGGCTACCGCCTGGCGGCGGCCCTCGCCTTCACAGCCGCGCTGTTCCACGTCCTCAACCATTCGTTCTTCAAGAGCCTGCTGTTCTTCGGCGCCGGTGCGGTGCTGACGTCGACAGGCGAACGCGACATGGAGAAACTGGGCGGCCTGATCCACCGCATGCCGCTTACGAGCTTCGTCTTTCTCGTCGGCTGCGTTGCGATCTCGGCGCTTCCGCCGTTCAACGGGTTCGTATCGGAATGGCTGATGTTTCAGGCGGTCCTGCAAAGCCCGGATCTGCCGCAATGGATGCTGAAGATCATGGTGCCCGCGGTCGGCGCGTTGCTGGCGCTGGCGGCAGTGCTCGCTGCCGCATGTTTCGTCAAGGCCTTCGGCATCACGTTCCTCGGCCGCGCGCGGAGCCCGGCCGCTGAGGCCGCCGGCGAGGTCGATCGCTATTGCCTCGCCGCGATGTTTGGCCTCGCCGCGCTGTGCTTCCTCGCCGGAATTCTGCCGGGCCTGGTGATCGACGCGCTCTCGCCCGTCGCAATGGCCGTGATCGGCCACCGAATGCCGGTTCAGGCGAGCGACGCCTGGCTTTCGATCGTTCCGATCGAGGAGAGCCGCAGCTCCTACAACGGATTGCTCGTCTTCATCTTCATCACGCTGCGGCGTCGCTTGCCGTGTATTTCATCCATCGCTTTGCATCGCGCGCGATCCGGCGCGGGCCCGCCTGGGGTTGCGGCTTTACCGATCCGGCTCCGGCGGCGCAATATTCCGGAGTAAGCTTCGTCCAGCCGATCCGCCGCGTGTTCGGCACGTTGATCTTCCAGGCCCGCGAACACGTCGACATGCCGGCGCCGGGCGACCTGCGGCCGGCCCGTCTCAGGATCGACATGCATGATCCGGTCTGGGAGCGGCTCTATACGCCGGTGACTGAAACAGTGTGGTTCTTTGCCGATCGGCTGAACCAGCTCCAGTTCCTCACCATCCGCCGCTATCTCAGCCTGGTCTTCGCAACCCTCGTCACTTTGCTGCTGGCACTCGCGATATGGTCGTGATCTCGGACATCCTCGTTCAACTGGGCCAGATGACGCTTGTTCTGCTGCTCGCGCCGCTCCTGACCGGCGTCGTGCGCAAGATGAAGCTCGCCTGCTACGCCGCAAAGGACCATCGATCCTCCAGCCGTACCGCGATCTGCTGCGGCTGCTGCGCAAGGAAGTCGTGCTCGCCGAAAATGCGTCCTGGCTGTTCCGCGTCACCCCCTACATAACCTTCGCCGCGATCTGGGTCGCCGCGGCGCTGGTCCCGACATTTGCCACCGGCCTTGAGTTCAACTGGAGCGCCGACCTGATCGCGATCGTCGCCCTGCTCGGCAGCGCGCGCTTCTTCCTCGCGCTTGCCGGCATGGATGTCGGCACCAGCTTCGGCGGCATCGGCTCCAGCCGCGAGGTGATGATCGCAGCGCTCGCCGAACCGGCCATGCTGTTGATGGTGTTCTGCGTCGCGCTGATTGCCGGCTCGACCCAGCTGTCGACGGTCGCGACCTTCATGGCGTCATCCGAAGTGGGCCTGCGCGTCTCGCTCGGCATGGCGATGATCGCCCTCATCATGGTGGCGCTCGCCGAAAACGCCCGCATTCCAATCGACAACCCGGCGACGCATCTGGAGCTGACCATGGTGCACGAGGCGATGATCCTGGAATATTCCGGACGCCATCTCGCCATGATCGAGTTCGGCGCCTTTCTCAAGCTCCAGCTCTACGTCTCGCTGATCATCTGCGTGTTCTTTCCCTGGCAGATCACCACCGAAGGCGCAGGCCCGCTGTCGTACCTCGTGAGCGTCGCCGCCTACATCCTCAAGCTCGTGATCGCAAGCTTCCTGCTTGCGGTGTTCGAGACCGCGACGGCGAAGGTGCGCGTTTTCCGTGTTCCCGAGTTCCTCGGCGCCGCCCTCATGCTCGGCCTGCTCGGTACGCTTCTCCGGTTCGTGTCGCGGGGCTTCTGATGCACAACCTTGCCTTCGACATTGCCCATCTGCTCGCCGGCGGGCTCGTGCTGATCAGCTTCATGATGCTGTATCAGGACCGCCTGTATGCGTTGCTGAACATCTTCGCGGCCCACGCCGTGGTGCTCGCGCTCTCCGTCGCCTGGCAGGCATTCATCCAGAACGCACCGCATCTCTACGTGACCGCGGTCATCGCGCTGGTGTTCAAGGCGATCATCATCCCGGTGGCCCTACACCGGATCGTCAAGCAGCTCGGCATTCATCGCGATATCGAGACCGCAGTCGGTATCGGCCCGACCATGCTGGCCGGCATGGGGCTCGTCGCCCTCTCGATGGTGCTGATGCTGAGGGTGACCGGCGCGGCCGATCCGCTGGCGAGGGAAGACCTCGCCTTCGCGTTGTCGGTGGTGCTGCTGGGACTGCTCGTCATGGTGACGCGGCGCAACGCCGTCAGCCAGGTCGTCGGCTTCATGTCGTTGGAAAACGGATTGGTGCTGGCCGCGACCGGCGCCAAGGGCATGCCGCTGGTCGTGGAGATCAGCGTAGCCTTCTCGATCCTGATCGCGTTCATCGTCATCGGCGTGTTCCTGTTCCGGATCCGGGAGCGCTTCGACACCGTCGATGTCGGCGCGCTCGATGAATTCAGGGGGGAGCGGCGATGAACGCGGCGTCGGATGCCGTTGCCTGGATTCTCTTGATACCGATCTGCGCCGCAGCGGTGCTGGCGGCGCTGCCCGGCTATCGGCTGACCGCGGGGCTCAATATCCTTGCCAGCTTCAGCACCTTCCTGGCCGCGCTTTCGCTGCTCGTCATCGCCCGCCCGCAACCCGGCCAGTATCTGCTGGTCGACGATCTCAACATCGTCTTCATCGTGCTCAACACCTTCGTCGGTCTAACCACGAGCGTGTTCAGCGCGAGCTACATTGCCCATGAACTCGAGACCGGGCGACTGACGCCGCGTTATCTGCGATTCTACCATGCCATGTATCAGGTCATGATGTTCGGCATGAACCTCGCATTCGTGTCGAACAATATCGGCCTGATGTGGGTCGCGATCGAGATCGCCACGCTCACCACCGTCTTGATGGTCGGCATCTACCGGACCCACGCGGCGCTGGAGGCTGCCTGGAAGTATTTCATCCTCGGCAGCGTCGGCATCGCGCTCGCGCTGTTTGGTACCATCCTGGTCTACATGGCCGCGCTGCCGGTCATCGGCGAGGGGCAGGACGCGATGGTCTGGACAGTGCTGGTCAGCCGCGCCGCGACATTCGATCCGGCATTGCTCAACGTCGCCTTCATCTTCCTGCTGCTCGGATACGGAACGAAGGTCGGCCTCGCGCCGCTGCACGCCTGGCTGCCAGATGCGCATGCCGAGGGCCCGACTCCGATCTCCGCCGTGCTCTCCGGCCTGCTGCTCAACGTCGCGCTCTACGCGGTGCTCCGCTTCAAGATCCTGCTTGCCGCCAATCCGGACGCGATATCGCCGGGTCCGCTGATGGTGACGATGGGGCTGACCTCGTTGCTGTTCGCAGCCTTCATGCTCTATCGCCGCCGCGACATCAAACGGCTGTTCGCCTATTCCTCGATCGAGCATATGGGCATCATCGTATTTGCGTTCGGGATGGGCGGCCCGCTCGCCAACTTCGCCGGCCTGCTGCACATGGTGATGCACAGCCTGACCAAGTCGGGGATCTTCTACGCGGTCGGCCACATTGCGCAGGTGAAGGGCACGCAGCGGATCGCCAATATTCGCGGCCTGACTGAAACCCATCCCGCGCTCGGTTGGGGCCTTGTGATCGGCGTGGTCGCAATCGCCGGTCTGCCGCCGCTCGGCATTTTCATGAGCGAGTTTCTCATCGTCAGCTCGACCTTCGCGCGCCAGCCGCTGCTCGCGATCCCGCTGGTGTTCGGCCTGCTGCTCGCCTTCGGCGCGCTCGTGCTGCGCCTGACGAGCCTTGCGTTCGGCGAGCCGCGCGGCAGTGCGGCGCCGGCGGAAGCGTCATATTTGCCGATGTTCGCGCATTTCGCGCTGGTGCTGACTGCGGGCATCTATCTTCCGGGACCGCTCGTTGTCTGGTTCCAGCACGTCGCCAACCTCCTGGGCTAGCGCGAGGGAAAACGAGACATGCCGGCATTGATCGATCTGATCCGGGCAGGCCGCAGGGTTGAACGGCACAACCCATGGCCGCGCGTCAGCGTGGACAGCGGCACCTGGCGCTCCGCCGCCGGCGCCCTTGCGGATGGCGGCCTGAGCTTGCTCGGACTGTGGGGCGAGCCGGCGCGCGTGCATATGGCGCTGCTTGACAACAGCACATCCAATATTGGTGTGATCAGTCTGGACTGCCCGGATCGCCGCTATCCCTCCGTTGCCGCCCGCCATCGCCCGGCGCTTCGATTGGAGCGCACCATCCACGACCTGTTCGGACTCGTGGCCATCGAGACGCCGGACAGCCGCCCCTGGCTCGATCATGGTCGCTGGCAGATGCACGCACCGCTGGGCGAACGTCTCGATGCGGCACCGGATGCAGCGCCTTATCCGTTCCTTCCGGCCGAAGGTGACAGCCTGCACCAGATTCCGGTCGGCCCCGTGCATGCCGGCATCATCGAACCCGGACATTTCCGCTTCACCGCCAGCGGCGAGACCGTGGTTCGCCTCGAGCAGCGGCTCGGCTACACCCATAAAGGCATTGAAGGGTTGATGGCGGGAAGCACCGTCGAGCAGGCAGCACGGCTCGCCGGCCGGGTGTCCGGCGACAGTACGGTTGCCTATGGACTGGCATTCGCGCAAGCCGTCGAGGCCGCGCAGCAGATTGTCGTGCCGCCGCGCGCGGTGTTGCTGCGCGCGCTGATGGCTGAGCTCGAGCGATTGGCCAACCACCTTGGCGACATCGGCGCGATCTGCAACGATGCGTCGTTCGCACTGATGCACGCGCATTGCGGCGTGCTGCGCGAGCGCGTGCTGCGCGCGGCTGACGCTGCCTTCGGCCACCGCCTGATGCGCGACATCGTCGTTCCCGGTGGCCTGGCGCGCGACATCACCGGCGAAGGACCTGCGGCAATCCGGGCCGCGCTCGAGCAGGTCCGCCGGCATTTTCCGTCGCTGGTCGAGCTCTATGACAACACGGCATCGTTACAGGACCGAACCGTCGGGACCGGCATCGTCACCCCGGCACTCGCACGACAGTTCGCCGCCGGCGGCTATGTCGGACGTGCCAGCGGCCGCGGCTATGACGCCCGCCGCAGCCCTGGCTATCACCCCTATGACGGCCTGCGCTTCGACGTGCCTGTTCTCAGCGACGGCGATGTGAACGCCCGCGTCTGGATCCGGATCCGCGAGGTCGAGCAGAGCCTGTCGCTAGCAGGCCAGATCCTCGATGCGCTCGAGGCCGGCCCGATCAAGGTGCCGCTGCAGATTGCGCCGGAGCCTTGCGAAGGCATCGCGCTCGTTGAAGGTTTCCGGGGCGACATCCTGGCATGGCTGCGCCTGAGCGACGGCCGGATCGAGCGATGTCATCTGCGCGATCCGTCATGGTTTCAATGGCCCCTGCTCGAGGCGGCCATCGAAGGCAACATCGTGGCGGACTTCCCGCTGTGCAACAAGTCGTTCAACTGCTCCTATTCAGGGCACGACCTCTGAGGACCGGACGCGATGCGCAAACTTCTGCTGCAGAGTCTGTTTCGCCAGCCATTGACCGAGCAGGCGCCGCGTCCGGACGACGCCGCGATCGCGGAGCTCGCGGCCACGGTCGGCCGCACCGCAAGGCGTCGCCTCGGCCGCAGCCTGTCGATCCGCGAGGTTGATGCCGGCTCGTGCAACGGATGCGAATTGGAAATTCACGCGCTGAGCAATCCGTATTATGACGTCGAGCGATTTGGAATCCGGTTTGTCGCATCACCCCGTCACGCCGACGTCCTGCTCGTCACGGGTCCCGTGACGAGGAACATGCGCGAGGCGCTGGAGCGGACCTACAATGCAACGCCCGATCCGAAATGGGTTGTCGCGGCGGGCGATTGCGCCAGGGACGGCGGATGCTTTGCCGGCAGCTACGCGGTGGTGGGCGGGGTTTCCGCAATCATCCCGGTCGATCTCCACATTCCGGGATGTCCTCCGCCTCCGATGACGATCTTGCGTGGCCTTCTCGGCTTGCTCGAGGAGGCGGGCTCCGGCGGCGCGGCAAGGTGAGGGATCGCGCTTTTAAGCATGATCTTCTCGGAAAACCGCTACGCACTTTTCCGGATCATGCTTTAGCCGCTGTCGCGCAGCACCAGTTCGAAGCCGAGATCGATGCGGCGCTCGCCGCCGCGCTCCAAGGTCAGCGTCGCCGCGGTGCGGCCGATCGCATCGCCATGCACGCTGATCGTGCTCAATGTCGGCGAGATCAGCTGGCCCATTTCGAGATCGCCGAGGCCGATCACCGCGACCGGCTGCGCGGATGCAGGCCCATCGCGCAGCAGCCCGGCCTTGCGCAGCCCGGACATGAAGCCGATCGCATGCGCATCATTGGCGGCGAACACGGCGTCGACATCAGGCAGGCGCGCGTGCGCCGCCACGCTGCCGGAGTCCTTGCGGTCCAGGATCAATCTGCGCGGCTCGGCTCGACCGCTGGCCAGCGCCTCGTCCCTGAAGCCGAACCAGCGGCGCGTGCCGCGCGGATCGTCGCCGCCGATGAAGGCGAGATGCTTGCGTCCCTGCGCAACCAGATGTTTCGCGACAGCGACACCGGCCTTGTAATTGTCGAAGCCGGCGACGGCATCGATCGGGTTTGCCGGCAGATCCCAGGTCTCGACGATCGGGATCCGCGCGTTGCGCAGCAGCCGGCTGCCCTCCTCCGTCGCTGGGGAGCCGACCATGATGATCGCCTCGGGCCGCCGCGACAGCAGCGCCGCCAGCATGCGGTCCTCGCGCGCCGCGTCATAGCGCGACTGCGCCAGAATCACGGAGAAGCCGAGCGGCTCGAGCTTGTCGGACAGGCCCTGCACGGTGTCGGCAAAGATCGAGTTGGCGATGGTCGGTACCAGCACACCGACCGAATTGGTCCGCGCGCTCGCCAGCGCGCCCGCCACCAGGTTCGGGATATAGCCGAGGTCGCGCATCGCCTGCTCGACCCGCGCCCGGGTCTCGGGGGCGACCAGGTCGGGCATCCGCACCACCCGACTCACCGTGATCGAGGAGACGCCGGCGCGCTTGGCCACCTCTGAAAGGGTGGGCGCGGCACCGGCCGGGCCGGTCCCGGGTTCGGTCACTTCGGAGCTCATGGCCCGACCCTGCACGATTCCGGGTTGCCAAGCCACGATGTTAGCGCTAGCATCGCACCATGTTAGCGCTAACATAGAACAAAAAGTGGAGCAACGGCATGATTTCGGACGAGCAGGCCCAGGCTTACAAACGCGACGGGGTGATCGTGGTCCCCGAGGTGCTCAACCAGGAGACCCTGGGGAAGGTGCGCACGGTGCTCGCAGAGCTGGTGGCTGGCGCCGCCAGTGTGACCGAGCACACCGATGTCTACGACCTCGAACCGGGCCATACGCCGGAGACCCCGCGCGTCCGCCGCATCAAGGCGCCGCACAAGGTGCACCCGATCTTCGACGAGATCGTCCGCAGCCCCGCCGTGATCTCGATCCTGACCAAGCTAATCGGCCCCGGCCTTCGCCTGCACGGCTCCAAGCTCAACATGAAGTCGGCGCAATACGGCTCGCCGGTCGAGTGGCATCAGGACTGGGCGTTCTATCCGCATACCAATGACGACATTCTCGCGATCGGCGTGCTGCTCGACGACTGCGATATCGAGAACGGCCCGATGCTGGTGACGCCGGGTACGCACACCGGCGCCACGATGTGGGATCATCACGGCGAGGACGGCCACTTCGCGGGCCTGATCGATCCGGACCAGATCCAGGACGACATCAAGCGCGCGGTGCCCTGCATGGGCAAGGCCGGCAGCATGTCGTTCCATCACGTGCGCGCGCTGCACGGCTCGGCGACCAACACATCGAACCGGCCGCGCAACCTGCTGCTCTACGAAGTGGCCGCCAGCGACGCCTGGCCGCTGATGGGCGTGAAGGACTTTGACGAGTTCAACAGCCGCCTGCTGGCGGGTCCGCCGGTGGTCGCACCGCGGCTCACCGACGTGCCGGTGCGGATGCCGCTGCCGCCGGCCAAGCGGCAGGGATCGATCTACGAGACCCAATCGGCGTCGAAGAAATCCTACTTCACGCGCGCTGCCTGAAGACGACGACAATGCCCGCGGCCACGCCGCGGGCATCGCTGCTTCAAATACATAAAAACATACATAACGGGGAAACGAATGACCAAGATGGCAGATGGCGCCAGTAAATCGCGCCTGCGAGTGATTCTTGCAGCCAGCATCGGCTCCGCGCTCGAATGGTACGACTTCTTCCTCTACGGCACCGCCGCCGCGCTGGTGTTCGGCGAGTTGTTCTTTCCAAAGAGCGATCCGGTGGTCGGCACGCTGCTGTCGTTCCTGACCTTCGGCGTCGGCTTCGTGGTGCGGCCGTTCGGCGGCCTGTTGTTCGGCATCCTCGGCGATCGCTATGGCCGCAAGCCGGTGCTGGTCGCAACGCTGCTGATGATCGGCATCGGCACCACCGCGATCGGCTTGCTGCCGACCTACTCGCAGATCGGCATCTGGGCGCCGGTGCTGCTGGTCGCGATGCGCGTGATCCAGGGCCTCGGCGCCGGCGCCGAATATGGCGGCGCGGTGATCTATCTGGTTGAAAATGCGCCGCCGAAACATCGCGGCTTCTGGGGCGGCTTCGCGCCGCTCGGCGTCTCGGTCGGCAACCTGCTCGCCGCCGGCGCCTTCGCGCTGGCGACGATGCTGCCGCGCGAGGCGCTGATGAGCTGGGGTTGGCGGCTGCCCTTCCTGGCGAGTTTCCTGCTGATCGTCGTCGGCATCTTCGTCCGCATGCGCATCACCGAGACGCCGGTTTATACCGATGCCGTGGTCGCGCGCGGCAAGGTGGAGAGCAATCCGGCGATGGAGGCGTTGCGCCAGCACCCGCGCAACTTCTTCGTCGTGCTCGGCGCCCGGATGGCCGAGAACGGCCTCGGCTATTTCTTCCCGGTGTTTGGTCTGAGCTACGTCATCACCACGCTGGGCGTGCCGAAAGCGGAGGCGCTCAGCGCGCTGATGCTGGCCTTCACGGTCGAGCTGTTTGCGATCCTCGGCTTTGCCGCCCTGTCGGACCGGATCGGACGGCGGCCGGTCTATATGTTCGGAGCGCTGGCTGGCGTCGCGCTCGCCTTCCCGTTCTTCTGGATGGTCGGCACCAAGGAGTGGGTCATGATCGCACTCGCCTTCATCCTGGCGCGTGCCGTGGTGACCGCGGCGATGTTCGGGCCGCAGGCGGCATACTTCGCCGAACTGTTCCCGCCGCAGCGCCGCTTCGCCGGCTTTGCCTTCGCCCGCGAGCTCGGCTCACTGCTGTCGGGCGGTCCCGCGCCGTTCGTCGCCACCGCGCTGGTGGCCGCCTATGGCACCTGGTGGCCGGTCGCCTGCTACGCGATGTTCCTGTCGGCCTGCACGGTGGTTGCGATCTGGATCGGGCCGGAGACCTATCAGGAGAACATCGCCGCCGACGCGAGCGAGCAGGCCGAGCTGCCCACCGCGATCCCGGCGCGGGCTTGATCGGTGGCGCAGCAACTGCGTGTTCTGCAGTCGCTCTGGGCGATGGAGCGGCGGCTGGCCGATGAGGATGAATGGCCGCTGCAAACCCAGCTCGCGATGATCCGCGATGCCGGGTTTGACGGCGCCGGCGTGCGCTTCATCGATCCTGCCTTCGCGCGCGAAGTGACGGGCTTCCTTGGCGCGCATGGCATGATCTGGCAGGCGCAATGCTACCCGAAGAGCGTCGACGACCTGAAGCCGGTGCTCGAGCTGGTCGCCCGGCTCGGCGCCGATCACGTCAATCTGCAGCCGGACGTTCGGCCTCGCCGGCTCGCGGACTGCATTCCCCTGCTCGAAGGCTGGCGCCGGCTTGCCACTGACGCCGGCGTTGCCGTGCATGTCGAGACCCATCGCGACCGCATGACGACCGACCTGTTCTTCATGCTCGATTTGCTCGACTGCTTTCCCGATCTGCGGCTGACCGCCGATCTCTCGCACTACCTGGTCGGCCGCGAATTCGCCTGGCCGGTCGACGACGCCAACCACGCGATGATCCATCGCATCCTCGACCATGCCTGGGGCATCCACGGCCGCATCGCGAGCCGCGAGCAGGTGCAGATCTCGCTCGGCTTTCGCCAGCACCAGGGCTGGGTGTCGCTATTCACAGACTGGTGGGAGTACGGCATCCGCTCCTGGCGGAAGCGCGCCGGGCCCGATGCGACCCTGACCTTCCTGTGCGAGCTCGGTCCCCCGCCCTATGCCATCACCGGGGCCGATGGCCGGGAATTGTCCGACCGCTGGCAGGACGCGCTGGCCATGAAGGACATGATCCACGCGCTGTGGGACAGCATCGCGAACGAGCCGCAAGGCACGCTCCCGCGTTGATTCAAGCAGGCGGCAGCGGCATTCTGAATTGACAAGCAGTTCAGATCGACGCGAGCACCCGTGCGCAACCACCAACGAGCCGGCTCACTTCGACGCCTCACACGCATCGCCATCCCGGCGATTGCCGCCTTGGTCTGCACGAAGGCGATCGCGGCAGAACCGACGCTTGATGTCGCGCGCATGCCGCGCATTGCGACCATCGACCCGCGCTTCCAGTCCTACAACATCGAGATGGTCGAGGTGACCGGCGGGCGATTCTGGAAGCCTTATGCGGCCGCCGATGCACGGACATATCCAAAGGCGGAACGGTTCGCGGCCCGTGCGCCGATCGATCTGCACGACGGCAGGCTACGCTCGCTGGCCGCCGCCCTCGCGCCTGCGTATCTGCGCGTCAGCGGAACCTGGGCCAACAGCACGTTCTTTGCAGATTCCGACGCACCACCAAGCGCACCGCCGGCCGGCTTCAAGGGCGTGCTGACACAACGGCGATGGCGGGATGTGATCGACTTCTCGCACGCCGTCGATGCCCCCATCGTCACGTCTTTTGCGATCAGCGCCGGCACGCGTGATTCCGAGGGACGATGGACCTCCGAACAGGCCCGGCAGCTTCTTTCCTTCACGCGATCGGCCGGCGGCCAGATTGCCGCAGCCGAGTTCATGAACGAGCCCGACCTGCCTGCGATCGGCGGCGCGCCTGACCGCTACGATGCCAAAGCCTACGGCCGGGACTTTGCCGCGTTCCGTGCATTCATGAAGGACACGGCGTCCGACGTGACGATCCTCGGCCCAGGCACGATCGGCACCACCGCGGACGCACAAGCGCGCTTCGCGGTCTCGGCAGCAGGCATCGACGCGGTCTCCTACCATCACTACGGCGCGCTCTCGGCGCGATGCTCCGGCAATCGCACAGCCAAGCAAGCGCTGTCGGACGAGTGGCTGGCGCGAACCGGCAGGACATTCGCCTTCTACAAGACGCTGCGTGACCGGCTTGCGCCGGGCAAGCCGATCTGGCTGACCGAGACCGCGGAGACCGCATGCGGCGGCAACCGCTGGGCCGCAACCTTCATCGATACCTTCCGCTACCTCGATCAACTCGGACGGCTGGCCAAGGCCGGCGTTCAGGTTGTCATGCACAATACGCTTGCCGCCAGTGACTACGGGCTGCTCGACGAGCGAACCCATCTGCCGCGGCCGAACTACTGGGCCGCGCTGCTATGGCGACGGTTGATGGGAACCCGCGTGCTCGATGCCGGCATCTCACGGCAACCCGGTTTCCATGTCTATGCGCATTGCACGCGCGACATGTCCGATGCAATCACCCTACTCGTCATCAACAATGATCGGCAGACGCAACGCAAGCTGACACTGGCAGCCGCCGCACAACGCTACACACTGGCGAGCCCAAAGCCCGCCGACGGCACCGTTCAGCTCAATGGCAGCTCGCTTGCACTTGGGGCTTCCGATCAGATCCTGGCCCTAAAGGGTGATCCAGCTGCAGCAGGAGCGATCGTCTTTGCTCCCGCAACGATCACGTTCCTGACCATCGCTAGCGCCGGCAATAGCAATTGCCCGTAACGCGCAAGCCTTACGCCGCGTCGCGGCTGTCCTCGGAGGAGGCTGCCGGGCGCACCAGATGGCCGAGCATGATCGCGGTCATCAACCGCTCCATCTCGAGCCATGCGGTGACATGTGACATGGTCGGCCGGCCGCCAAGCGCGAGCTGGTTGACATCGTCGACCGCCGTCAGTCCGCGCGGATAGAACTCGCGGAAGATCACCCGTTCGGCCAAGCCGTCGACCAGGCGGAAGTTCAGCGTCTTCGACAGTTCGCTGAGAGCCTCGCCGACCAGGCGCTTGTTGCGAGAACCGAGCGTGGAGAGACGGTTGCGCAGCACCACCCACTCGAATGCCGGCTGATCGTTTGCGCTGCGCTGGCGCCGCGCCTCCTCCACCATCTTGGAATAGTGGCTGATGCCGGTCACCTTGAAGTCGTTCGGATCGACGGTGCCGAGCACGTCGAAATCGATGAAGCTGTCGTTCAGCGGCGTGATCAGCGTGTTCGCCAGCGAATGCGTGAACGTTGTCAGGTAGGTGTCATGGCCGGGGCAGTCGATGACGACGAAGTCATGCGATCGGCCGAGCCGTTCGACGATCTCGGCGAGCGCGCTACGCCCGAGCGTCTCGACCTCGCTGCTCCTGCCGCTCACCGTCTCGAAGCACATATGCGCCGGGATGCCGAGATCGAGCGAGGTTTCCCGCGCCCAGTCCCGCCGGTTCTCGACGTAATGCGTCAGCGACTTCTGCTTATTGTCGAGATCGATGGTGGCGACACGCTGACCCGCCTTGATCAGCGCGATGGCGACGTGCATGGCAATTGTCGACTTGCCAGAGCCGCCCTTGTTGTTTCCGACAACAATTACTCGTGCGTTTGTCATGGGAATCCATACCGGACGCTTGAGTGAGAGCCAGGACGAAATGAAATTTAATGAATGACTGGAGTCTCCCTGATTCGACGAATCTCGACAAGAGTCGCTGCAACAATGTCGTGATCGAAATCAAGAAGCTGCGACATCATTGTCACAGCTTCCTACAGTACGGATCGCGAACACAACTCGCGCTTTGGAGCTCGCGTCCCGAGCGCTAGCGCCCCTGGAACACGGCGGCGCGACGCTCCACGAACGACTTGATGCCTTCGGCAGCATCCGCGGTGTTGAGCACGCGTTCGCGGATCTGCGGGATGATTGCGATCGCCGCCTGCTCGCCGGCTTCGATGAACTTGCGGCCCGCCTCTTTCGTCACCTGGATTCCGAGCGGCGCATTGCGCGCGATGATCTCGGCAAGCGCCATCGCGCGCTCGATCTGCTGACCGGCCGGCACGACCTCCTGCACGAGACCGATCCGATGCGCTTCGGCCGCAGAGAACTCGTCGCACAGAAGCAGGTGATACATCGCATCGCCCCACCCGGCACGGCTGATATAGCGGAAATGCGCGCCGGCGAGCGGCGCGATGCCGCGCTTGGCTTCCATCTGGCAAAAGCGGCTGTCGTCCGCGGCGACAACGATATCGCCGGCCAGCATCATCTCGATACCGACCGTGAACACGATGCCCTGCACCGCCGTGATGATCGGCTTGCGGCACCGCTTCGACAATCCAAAGGGATCGACGTTGCCTTCCGGTAGCGGCTTGCGGCTCGCCGTCGGACCGAAGAATTTCGGCATGTCGAGACCCGCGGTGAAACTGCCGCCGGCGGCACAGAGCACGCCGACCCAAAGGCTGTCGTCATTGTCGAGCAGCGTCAGCGCGTCGGACAGCTCAGTCATCATCCCCGGACTGAAGGCGTTCTTCTTCGCGGGATTGTCGATGATGATCTTCAGGATGCGGTCATGCCGCTCGTGGCGGACCCGCCCTTCGCTCGCGCTGCCGGACATCTGTTCCTCCCTGCTTTGTGACTGAATATTTTCTGGATGATGGTTGTCATCCAGATGCATGATGGTCATAATCCAGAACGAGAGTCAAACAGGGGCACTGTGAGATGGGCCATTCCCAGGCCGACAAGGCCAGGAGCCGCGAGCGGATCCTGAACGAGGCCGCGACGCAGATCCGCGACAAGGGACTGGACGCGCTCAGCATCGGCGGCCTGATGCAGCAGGTGAAGCTGACCCATGGCGGCTTCTACGGGCACTTCGCTTCGCGTTCCGACCTGATCGCCGCGGCGCTGGAGCAGGCGCTGACCGCAGGCGAAGCGTCGGCGCACGCTGCGCGCGATCCCGACAAGCCGGTCAGCATCAACGCGCTGGTGCGAAGCTATCTCAGCCGCACCCACCGCGACCAGCCGAGGTCGGGCTGCGCGATCGGCGCGCTGATCTCCGATGTCGGCCGCGCCGACGCGCAATGCCGCGCGGTGATGGAGCCGCACATCGAATCCTTCATTGCCAAGGTCGCCGAGACGCTCGGTGACGATGACGATCACAGCGCGATCGTCGCTGTCAGCGCGATGGTCGGCGCACTCGCGATCTCGCGCGTCATCACCGATCCGAAGCGGTCCGATGCCATCCTGCGCACGGTGCGCGAGCGCATCGTGGCGATGGCCTCAGACGAATGATTGCGCCCGCGCCGCGGGCACCTTGTTTGTTGAGCATGATCTTTTCGGAAAACCGGTTTCCACTTTTCCGGATCATGCCCTTGATGGAGCGAGCCATGAACAACCGATCCACCCTCGAGCCGACGGCTGTGCAGGGCAGCGTGCTGATATCAGGCGTCGGCGCATCCAATGGCCTCGGCGCCGCGATCGCGCGACGCTTCGCGGCCGGCGGCTATCCTGTCGCGATCGCCGGGCGCAACGCGGAGAAGCTCGCAGCAACCGCAGCCGAACTCGCCGCCGATGGCGCCAGGGTCGCCCATGTCGTCGGCGATGCCTCGACCGCGGCCGACGTGGCGCGCTTCGTCGAGGCCGCCGAGAGGCTGGCCCCGCTGGCGATGGCCGTGCACAATGCCGGCTCCAACCGGCCGGCGCCGTTCCTGAAAGTGAGCGAGCAGCGTTTCGAGGAGCATTGGCGCGAACACGCGCTCGGCGGCTTCCAGCTGGCGCAGGCCGCGATCCCCGCCATGCTTGCACGCGGCGGCGGCACGCTGGTGTTCACCGGCGCCAGCGGTTCGCTGCGCGGCAAGGCCAACTACTCGCCCTTCGCCGCTGCCAAGGCGGCGCTGCGCGCGCTGGCGCAGAGCGTGGCGCGGGAGTTCGGGCCGCAGGGCATCCATGTCGGCCATGTCGTGGTCGACGGCGGCATCGGCGGCGATCGGCTGCTAAGCGTGCGCCCACAATTGAAGGACGAGCGCGGGCCGGATGGCCTGCTCAACATCGCGGCGATTGCCGACGCCTATTGGGTGCTGCATCACCAGCATCGCAGCGCCTGGACGCTGGAGCTCGACCTGCGGCCGTGGGCGGAGCAGTTCTGAGCGCCCAGGGCGGCACGCCTTCACCCGGGAAAATCGATTGCGATCGGCGTAAATCTTGTCAGGCTATGCGGCAAGGTCCGTCGAGATCGCAACCTGTCCCGGGAGAAGGCCATGCCGCAGCCCACGCCGATCCTGCATCATTTCGATCAGTCGCCGTTCTCCGAGAAGATCCGCATCATCTTCGGATTCAAGAAGCTCGCATGGAACTCGGTGCGGATTTCCCGGATCATGCCGCGGCCGGATCTGATGCCAATGACCGGTGGTTATCGCCGCACCCCGACGATGCAGATCGGCGCTGACATCTATTGTGACACCCAGATCATCATCCGCGAGCTGGAGCGGCGCTATCCGACGCCGACGCTGTTTCCCGCGGGAAATGCCGGGATGCCCTGGGCGCTCGGCATGTGGACCGACCGGCCGTTCTTCCAAAGCACGGTCAACCTCGTGTTCGGCTTTATCGGCGACAAAGTCCCGCAGGATTTCATCGCGGACCGCGAGAAGCTGCGCGGCGGCAAGTTCGACATCGCCGCCATGACCGCGGCGCTGCCGCAGATGCGCGACCAATTCCGCGCCAATGTCGACTGGATCGAGGCGCAACTCGGTGACAACAGGCCGTGGCTATTCGGCGAGTTCAGCCTCGCCGATGTCAGCGCCTACATGAACGTGTGGTACGCGCGGCAGAGCATCGCCACGATCGACGAAATGATGAGGCCTTTTCCACGCACCGCGGCGTGGGAGGAGCGCATCCGCGCCATCGGCCACGGCACGCGCACCGAGATGTCGTCGGCCGACGCGCTCGAGGTCGTGGCGAAGGCGCAGCCGGAGTCGCCGGTGTTCGGCGATGGCGCGGATCCGAACGGCCGCAAGCCCGGCGACATCGTCAGCGTGATGCCGGATGACTACGGCAGGATCCCGGTCCGCGGCGAGATCGTCTCGCTGTCGGCACAGCACATCGCGATCCGCCGGTCCGACGAGCGCGTCGGCGAGGTCGTGGTACATTTCCCGCGCGCCGGCTTCCTGGTCGTCCCGGGCTGATCGCCGGCCGGCTCGCGGGGTTGGAAACGCTGCGTTTCGCGGCCTGACCTTGTCGGGCCGCGAACAGGCAATACCTCCACCCCATCTCCAACCGAAGGCTCCACAGCGCAGGCTTGCGGACAGATCCGCAGCAACCCGACCTCTCGGCCTGCGTGCGATGGGTGGCCCGTGGCGGATGCTCCGCCACGCCGACAACTGGACTATGTGATGACGACCTCTCTCGAATTCGGGCTCGATACGTTCGGCGACGTCACCAACGACGCCGCCGGCGCGCCGCTGCACCATGCCCAGGTGATCCGCAACGTCGTCGACGAGGCGGTGCTGGCCGATCAGCTCGGGATCGATTTCATCGGGCTCGGCGAGCACCACCGGGCCGACTTTGCGATCTCCTCGCCCGAGACGGTGCTGGCGGCAATCGCCACGCGCACCAGGAATATCCGCCTCGGCTCTGCGGTGACGGTGCTGAGCTCGGACGATCCGATCCGCGTCTTCCAGCGCTTCGCAACCGTCGACGCGGTCTCGAACGGCCGCGCCGAGGTGATCCTCGGCCGCGGCTCGTTCACCGAGTCGTTCCCGCTGTTCGGCTTCGACCTCCGGCAATACAACGAGCTGTTCGAGGAGAAGCTCGACCTGTTCACCGAGCTCCTGAAGCAGGAGCCGGTGACCTGGGAGGGCAAGCTGCGGCCGCCGCTCAAGGGCCAGTCGGTCTATCCGCCGGTCGAGCACGGCCGGCTGAAGACCTGGATCGGCGTCGGCGGCAGCCCCGAATCCGTGGTGCGCGCGGCGCATTACGACCTGCCGCTGATGCTCGCCATCATCGGCGGCGATCCCAAGCGCTTCGCGCCCTATGTCGACCTGCACCAGCGCGCCTACCAGCAATTCGGCCGGACGCCGCAGCCGATCGGCGTGCACTCGCCGGGTTACGTCGCCGAGACCGATGCGCAAGCGCGCGAGGAGCTGTGGCCGGACTACAAGGTCATGCGCGACCGGATCGGCAAGGAGCGCGGCTGGCCGCCGATGAGCCGCGATGAGTTCGTCGCCGAGGCCGAGCACGGCTCGCTCTATGTCGGCGCGCCGGAAACCGTCGCCCGCAAGATCGCGGCGACCGTGAAGGCGCTCGGCGCCGCGCGCTTCCAGCTGAAATATTCGGCGGGCCCGCTGCCGCATGAGAAGCTGATGAAGAGCATCGAGCTCTATGGAAGCAAGGTGGTGCCGATGGTGCGCGACATGCTCGCCGCGTGACACACGAGAGCCGCCCGCACAAAGCAAAACCCCCGGTGCTTCCACCGGGGGCTCTGTTAGTTGGCTATCAGATCAACCGGTATTACCAGTTGCGCTGAGCGCGGAGCAGCAGGGTGTAGGTGTTCTGGTCCTTCAGCTCGTAGAGAGCAGCAGGCTTGCCGATCGCGGCGCTGGGCGCCGACACCGTACCAGCATACTTCTGATCCAGATGGGTGTAGGTGAAGTCTGCCGTGA
This sequence comes from Bradyrhizobium tropiciagri, assembly GCF_001189845.1. GTDB lineage: Bacteria > Pseudomonadota > Alphaproteobacteria > Rhizobiales > Xanthobacteraceae > Bradyrhizobium > Bradyrhizobium tropiciagri. The sequence continues at coordinate 120,310 of NZ_LFLZ01000016.1, read as the reverse complement.
AGGTCAGGTTCTTGACCGGGGTCCACTGGGTCTGGGTACCAATCTGCGCGATATTGTAGTCAGGGTTGCAGGTGGTGATCGCGCCGCCCAGAGCATTGAGGGTGGTACGAACCGAACCGCCCACGCCGCCGACGCCGCAGAGCAGGGTCTTAGCCGTATCGTTGTAGGTGATACCGGCATAAGCACCGTAGATCGAGGTGTTCCAGTAGGGGTTCCAGTTGTGCACGTATGCACCGCGGAAGCCCCACGTCGTGACCAGCTGCTGCCCAGTGTTCACGCCACCGATAGCACCGAATACGCTGTCCGGCGCAACGCCGATACCAACGCTCTGGTAGGCGCCCGGCAGACCGGTTCCACCATAAATGGTGTTCGCACCAGCCGAACCAGCGAGGTCCTGGATGTTGTAGCGCGTCGCACCGTTGGTGTAGACGCCCTGCACGTTGATGGTGTCGCCAGGTCCGGTCGGAATGTTCTTGATCGACAAGGCCAACTGACCAGCCCAGCCCCACTTGTCGTCCGGATGACCGGTCAACTCAGTGCCGCCGTAGTAGGCCGCGTGGTTGTCATGCGCCGCGAACGACGCCTGGAACAGACCCCAAGCCTGGTCGACGCGCAGCATCGCGACGAGGTCCGGAGCAATCGTGCCGGCGTAATCGCTGGTGCCGTAAGCGCCACCCGCGAGGGTGTTGTTCACGCCAGCCTGATAGTACGCCGTCTGGTCCTGAGCGGACAGAGACAGCGACACGCCGTTGCCGAACTGAGCGGTGTAGGTGAACTGGTTCACGCCAGTGATCGTACCGCCGCCGCCGACGAGACCGTCGAAGTTGTTGCCCGGATAGTTGGCCCACGGAGCCGAGAACTGCGAGACCGCCTTACCCATGGTGAAGCCGGCGAACTGAATGAAGGCGTAGTAGACGCCAACCGTACCGCCTGCAACCGCACCGGAGTTCGCGTTGTTCGGAGCCTGAACCGCGCCGATCGGGGAGTAAACGGTCGCGCCGTTGCCCTGGCCAGCGTAGGTGTCCGACGTCCACGAGAACGTCGCATCGAAGAAGGTACGGACGACACCGTATTCGGTCGCGGTACGGGTATCGATGTTCAGGTCTTCACGAGAGCGCCAGGTGTAGCCGTTGGTGAACCGGTTGTTCGCACCGCCGGCACCCGAGGTGTTGCCGGTGTGATCCGAGTTCGAGTTCACGACGACGTCGGCGCGCAGGTAGCCGCCCAGCTTGATACAGGTATCGGTGCCCGGGATGTAGTAGAAACCGGGACCATACAGGGAGCAAACCTTCACGTACTCGACCGCTTTGGCCTTGACGGGAAGATCGGCCGCCTGAGCTCCGCCGACCGCGACGAGAGCCGCCGCCGAGCCGAGGATAAGGCTCTTAACCATCTTCATGTTAAACCTCCAAGTTGCTCTATCTCAGGGAAGGTTCCGGATCCGCCGGGTAAACACCCTCAGGTTGGTTCCCTTTGTCCCTTAAATCCCCGCTTAGTCGCTTCGCGCCTTCGGACACACCCGCATGAACGCGAGGGACTTAAGCGAACCACCTAGAACGGGACGACCTCGGGATGCCCCCCTCCGTCGCAGTTCCATATGAGACAGAAGCCCCCCGATCACGCAACAAAAGACCGCTTGCCATGGCAGGAGTTGCGGCTGTTTTCGGGCAAATGTTGCACAAATATCACGGGCATTTGAACTGCGGCACCTCAACAAGCCATTGAAATTTAATAAGAATATTTGAGATACCGCTAGTGGGCGCAAATTTGGGCAACACCGGGCGGAACGGTGTGCAAAACGCGTAGTCCTACCGAGTAAGCGAAAATCGGAGCCCGCTTTGGCGGCACTGATTCCGGCTCCGGGCACGATATTTCGGCCCAAAAACACCGGTATCTGAACGACATAGTCCGCCCCGGATACCGTCGAGTCGAGCCTGGAAGGGGCTTTCCGATGGCTCGGAGCAGGCCGAAGGACGGCGGACGGACCGCTTCCTGTCTGCAGTACCGGCACTAGATGTCACTGCGATGTCAGTGCGCCGGATCAGTCGATTTGTTCTCCGCAGCAGCTGCGCGATGAAATATCTCCACTGCGCGCGTGACGCAGTCACACGGCGGGATGCAGTCGGATGCAGTCACAAGACTCGTTTGTGACGAGAGCTGGTACGCACAATAAAGCAGCAGGCGTGCGACACAGCCCGCGAGGGCGTTGCCAGGAGTGACGTCGCACTCACTCGTCCAGAATATCCAGCAGATCGTTGATCCGCTCGAAGGGCGGCTCGTGTGTCCTGTCTGAGTAAAACACGCGATCGCCGTCGCGTTGGAGCGATCGTGCTCTGGATTTCGGCAGCCTCCCCGGGAGGAACGTCGCTGCGACGGCCTCCGGCCCGACATCGAGCCTCACGATGCCTCGCCGCTTGCAATCGATCCTGAGCCTTGCCGCCGCGAAGAAATCCCGACCCGCCGGCGGCAGCCTGCCGAAGCGGCGCGAGGTCTCTTCCTCGAGATCTTCCAAATCGTCTTCATTCCGGCACCTGGCGACGCGGCCATAAATTTCAAGGCGCATCGATTCCGACTGCACGTAACTCCTTGGCAACAGATCCGCGAGCGGAAGGTTGAGGTCGGGCACCCACATATCGGCGGACCGATCGTTGGTCTTCTCCGAAGCCTGCTTCAGGAGGTGGCTATAGAGCACCGGTCCGAACACCTGCACGTGGCCGGATTGCCGCTCGGACAACAGGTCTCCGGCACCTCTGAGGTCCAGATCACGCTCGCTGATCGCAAAACCGGCGCCCGGTCTGCTGAACTCCTCCAGAACGGCCAATCGCTTGCCGGATTGCTCCGAGCTCGTTTCGGTCAGCATGTACGCGAAGGCGCGCGTTCCGCCGCGTCCCACCCGTCCCCTCAGCTGGTGAAGCTGTGCCAGACCGAACTTTTCCGGCCAGCAGACCACGATAGTGTTCGCCCGCGGAATATCGAGGCCGCTTTCCACGATGTTGGTCGCCAACAGGACGTCGGCCTCGCCTTCGACGTAGCTCATCATGCGGTCGTCAAGTTCATCGGCGGGCAGCTTGCCATGCAGACAAACGATGCGGAGCTCCGGGGCGACCGCCTGCACGCGCGCCAGCAGCGGATCGAGATCCTGGATGCGCGGACAGATCAGGAAGCTCTGCCCGTGACGCCGCTGCTCGCGCAGCAATGCCGCGGCAATCGCAGCGTCCGACAATGGCGCGATCTTGGTCACGACCGGCAGCCGATGCACCGGCGGCGATGCGATCACGCTGAGATCCCTGAATCCCGCAAGACCTGCCGCAAGCGTGCGCGGGATCGGTGTGGCGCTCATCCAGAGCGTATGGACGCCCTTCGCCAGACCCGAGAGCTTCGCCTTCTCCGCTGCCCCGAAGTGCTGCTCCTCGTCGACGATGACGAGGCTCAGCTTGGCGAATTTGACGTCCTTCGATGCGATCGCCTGCGTGCCGACCACGACCTTCATCTTGCCGCTTCGCAGGCTCTCCTTGGTCTCGCGCATTTCCTGCGCCGATGTCGCGCGCGACAGGCTTCCCACCTCGATGCCAAGCGGCGCAAACCGCTTGCGGAACGTCGCGACGTGCTGCCTTGCCAGAACGGTGGTCGGCACGACGATGGCAACCTGCTTGCCCGACAGCGCAACGGCGGCCGCCGCACGCAAGGCGACCTCGGTCTTGCCAAATCCGACATCGCCGCACACGACCCGGTCCATCGGATGCCCCGACGCAAGATCGTCAAGCACGTCCCGGATCGCCTTCGCCTGGTCGACCGTCGTGAAATACGGAAAGCGCGCGACGAACCGCTCATATGCCGGACCGGGAGCGACCAGCTTGGGCGCGCGCCGGCGACGCCGCTGCGCGATGTGTTTGGCAAGCGCCTTGGCGGCGATCTGGATTTCCTGCTCCGCCTTGGTCCGTCGCGCCCACCATGTGCTGCCATCGGCCTTGTCCAATGTCAGCCTGCCGAGCTCAGCCGCATACGGCCAGATCAGTGCAAGGTCGGCGGGCGGAACCAGCACGGCATCGTCGCCGGCGAATGCCAGCCTGATCATCTCGCGGGACGATCCCTTCCCCATGTCGAAAGTCTGCAGGCCATCGAGCACGGCGAGGCCGCGCTGCAGATGAACGACGACCGCGCCCCGCTCCGGCACGTCGGGATGATCGAACGCCGCACTCCAGGCTCTGGCCATCGGCTGCGGATGATGGGCCCGGCTGCCGAGCACGTCGGTCGCCGTCACCACGACAAGCGGCTTGCGGCCTGAATCGATGAAGCCGGTGTCGAAGTCTGCCAACAGCGCGGCTTCGCCGCTCCGCCCCTTCGCCGCCTCGCTCCAGTCGGTGAAGCGCTCCGCCTTGATCCCGCCCATGCGCTCCATCGTGCGCAGGTCGTCCTCAACAGCTGCAACGAGCAGCAGCCGCGATCCGGCGCGCTCGGTGTCGGCGACAAAGGCACGGAGCGCTTTGCGCGACGAGGCGACCTTCGAGAAATCAGGTGTCGGGATGAACGCCGCCTTTCGCGGCAGCACGCTCATGCGTTTGATCAGCCGCTTCCAGTCAGCGGGCGCAAAATACTCGCGCTCGGTCTCCCGGCGGCCGGCAGCCTCCTTGATCGTGCTCAGCCAGCTGTCGGCGTGACCCGACACGCCTGCGTCCGCGATCCAGTGCGCGCGCTCACAATAATCCGGCAGCGCCGCGCGCTGCGCCCGTTTGCCTCCCAGCGCGATCCGTTCGGACATCGGATCGATCAGCAGTTCCTGCGTGTCGAAGACCACGTCGTGTTCGTCGGGATCGACGCCTGCGATTCTGCCGATCACGCCGCCGGAATGCTCGATCCTGAACGGCCCAAGGGCGCCGGCCGGAAACACTTCGAACGTCATGCCGTGGAACAGAACGCTTCCCGGATAATCCGCCTCTTCGTCGAGATCGTATCCGAGAGCCTCCAGACGATCCTTGAGATCCTGCTCGGAATAGCGCGCCCCGACCTTCAAGCTGATGCTGAGGCGGCCCCAGCTCGCGGGCAACGGCAACCGTTCCATGACCGCCTCGGCCGTCGACACCAGGAAGACGGGCTTCTTGCTCTTCGCCAGACGCCGCAACACCGAACTCCGCCTGCCGGCGATCTCGCGCGACGGCTCCAGTCCGTCAAATGGCAAGGTATTCAGCCGCGGAAACACCAGCACCTCGAGCGACGGATCGAGGGAATGCAGCACGCTGCCGAGGCGCTCGGCCCTGTTCTCGCTCTCCGCAAGGAAAACGATGCCGTCGCGGCCGGACTGCTTCCACTGCTCGAGAAGATGCAGCGCCAACATGCCGAGGGGCGAGGAAGATGAGATCCCGGAACGCGCCAATCCCTTGCTGTTCTTCTTCGCGCCAGCAGCAGCGCGGGCCTTCTTGGTATTCGCCACGTCAGATCCATCGTTATTTCGTGAGAGCGATCGCCCGGTGACGTGGGGCGACTCAGCGCTTATCGGCCACCGGCATGGAAACCAAAGCGGCACGGATTTCCAGATAGAAAGCCCGATCCCGCCCCGAAATGCCCGTACGGGCGATCGGGGAGAAGTCGATTCTTCCATAAAAATCAATGGCTTGCGTGCTGGCTGGGGCGGGAGGGATCGAACCTCCGAATGGCGGAATCAAAATCAACTAGATTAATGAACGATATCAAGGCCCTTTTGGAAAAAAATAAGAAAAACACCCGCCAGCGATTTCAATAGCTAGCCAATCGTTTCCAAATGAGGAAGCTCCCGAATTCCTCATCAGCAGATTAGAATGGAATCGGCGCGAGACCCCTCGGGCTCCCTTAACGGTCGGCGCAATGCGGCACTAGACCGCTCGCGATGTGAGACGTCATGCGTCTGGGCGTCCAGCGGAGCCCTGACACTCACCTGAGACCAGCTTTCCGTCGGCATTAAAGCTTCTGCATTTGAGCCGGCGAGCGGGCGGCCGCCCTCGCGGGCCGAGGCCATCCTCAAGCTCCTACGTTCGTCGGTCAAGCCATCGGCCATAGGACGGTTCAGGGCAGCCCCGGGTAAGGCTTTTTGGCCAATGCCAGGCCCTCGGCACCTCGGCTCGATATCCTTACACCATCTCAAGGCGCGAGCGACTGGGCCGGCGACGACCTCATGCACGATCCCAATTTCGTGGGCTCGCGGCCCTGTCAGGGTCAGCCCCCGCAGGATTATCTCAAGCGTTTTGGCTGTACCAATGATCGTCGGCAAGCGTTGGGTAGCGCCGTTACCGGGAAAGCTGTCGATGCGCGTCTCCGGCAGACCGATTGCTGTGACGGCATTCCCGGCGACGCGCAGATCGCACGCCAGCGCAAACTCGAAGCCTCCACCCATGCACAGCCAGTTGATCGCCGCGATGACCGGCTTCTCAACTGCTGCAATCATGCCCGTGAGGCACCGCCGTATTCTCCGCCCTCAGCTGTTGTAGATTCCAAGTTGAGAATATGGCTCGGGCGGGCAGCAGTCCAAGGGAACCCAGACGTTCAGAGCGACGAATAGAACCGAGCTACCGCTGCACCGGACTTGCCGCCTGGTCCGTCACAATTGCCTTGCTCAGCTATATCACGGCCCCAGAAGTGCGTGAGGAGGCGCGATCATCGGCCGGCCGGGCCACGAGCAAGGCGGCTCGATCCAACGTGGAACCCTCTACGGGGGCGACTGAAACTGGCAGTTTTCTAGCATACTGACCTGGGTTTATCTCGACGACCTCCAACGGAGAACCTTCATGTACATACCACCCCACTTTCGAGACGACGACCTCGAGAACATTCGAGCGACAATCCGCCGCGCCCGATTGGCCAACCTGGTTACGGCCACGTCAGACGGGCCGCTTGCGACGCCTCTTCCGCTCTTTCTCGATGAGAGCGAAGGCGAACACGGCGCGCTGTACGGGCACCTAGCGAAGGGCAATCCGCAATGGCGCACGCCCCCGATCGGAGAAGCTCTCGCGATCTTTACTGGCGCAGAGGCTTATGTGACGCCATCCTGGTATCCCAGCAAACGACAAGCTGAACGTGTGGTGCCGACATGGAATTACATCGCGGTTCACGCCCATGGGCCGACCGAGTTCTTCGAGGATCCCGATCGCCTGCTTGAAACCGTGACGCGCCTGACGAATATCCATGAGACGTCACGTGCGACACCTTGGGCGGTCAGAGATGCTCCCGCGGATTTCATCGCCGCCCAGTTGCGTGAGATCGTTGGCGTGCGCATCCCCATCACCAGGGTCGAAGGCAAGCGCAAGATGAGTCAAAACCGCCCCGCGCCTGACCGCCTTGGTGTCGCCTCCGGCCTGGCGGCGAGCAAACTGCCACGGGATCAGGAAGTTGCAGCTCTTATCCTGGTTCAGGGCTGAGGCGACACTGTGCATGACTGGCGCCAACAGCGCCGGTCGACAGAGAGCGAGGAGCTATCGCACAGACTCTTGTCCGTATTCTGACAGAGACGCAATGTTGTGTCCGGTCCAGTGCAGCGCGCATAGCAAGCGTTGAGACCTTCCAAAGCCCTTCCGGCCTTATTGCATGCCAACGCTGGCTGGCATGGCCATTGCTTCAACCAAATCGATCCAGAAACAGAGCTACAGAAGCAGCAATGCTCACGCTCTCCACCCGCCCTCTCGCCTCAGAAGAACGGTCCGCCCGTTCAGCTCACTGGCACGCGTTGCACCCGTGACGACTCCGTTCGAACCACTACGATCGCCCCAGACATGTAGACCAGAATATCTAAGCCTCGAACACATTCTATCGCACGATCACATTTGCCTTAGTTTCACGCATGAAATCGGCGATTATTTTCGACTGGAATGGCACGCTGCTCGATGACGCCAACGCGGTGCTGCAAACCATCAATGCAATTTTGAGCCGCTTCGGTCGCGCAGCTGTGGATATGCACAAGCTTCGAGAGAAGTTCGAACTTCCTCCTTCGGTTCTTTTCCGCAACCTGGACATGTCGAAAGATGAAATCGAAGTCGTACAGAGCAACGACAACGCCATTTTTCACGACACTTATGAGTTCCTGGCGCGCAACGCGGCCTTACGTAAAGGGGCTCGAAATGTTTTGCTCGCCGCTGATCACCGAGCCATCCAAACCGTCATTGTCAGCAACCACATTGTTGGACCAATTCGCACACAATTGCGAAGACTTGGGATCAAGACTCACGTCACCGACATCTTGGCATTTGAGAGCCGCGCAACTCAGTTTAGGAGCATGAGCAAGCAAGAACGGCTGCGCTTGTATATGCAGGCTAATGATCTATCCCCAGAAAGAACTGTCATCGTGGGCGGTATGCCAGTTGAGACCGAGATTGCCCGCAATCTTGGCCTTATCAACGTATCAATCGTGGGTGGATATGTTTCCGAAGGGCGCTTACGCGCGGCAGGGCCCGACTACATGATTTATGATCATCATGAATTATTACCAATCTTACGGAAGCATTGCCTTTTTGAGGGCAGTTGAGTGATTGCAATAACATAACTGAATGTCTTCCGTCGGCTGCCGCTCTCTTTGCACCATATTCGGTGGGTGAGGTCGACGATCGAGCTTCTTTGTCGCTCGGTCGAATCATCGGTTGGTCCGAGAACTCGCGCCAAATAGCGCAATTCGTTGCCATGGGGGCTACATGTTCTTCTTTCGCCTGGCACGTTGCTTGCTGAAGATCATCCGCCTCGAAAAGCAGAAACTTCAAGGGCTTGGAAAAACAACATGAGCACAACGGCTTTGATCGGTGACGTCATTCCGGGCGCCGATGTTCTGAAACGTGCAGCGCGCATCGGTGCCGAAGTCAAAAATATCGAGCTATCGGGCGATCTACCGGACCGCACGATCGCTGCGATCAACAGCTTGCTGCTCGAGCACAAGGTGATCTTCTTCCGCAACCAACGGCATCTCAATGACGTTGAACAGGAGCGCTTTGCTGCTCGTCTTGGAAAGCTAACGCCGCATCCGATGCTCGGCGCCGCCAGGGGGACGGCCTCGCTCCTCGAACTGGACTCCACTCGCGGCGGCGGTCGCGCCGATGTTTGGCATGCGGATGGGACCTTCGCCGATGCCTATCCCAAGATTTTAGTCCTGCGGGCCGTAGTAATGCCAGCTTTCGGAGGCGACACCGTGTGGTCGAACACAGCTTCCGCGTATCTCGATCTGCCGCCGCCGCTACAACGGCTTGCCGAGGAGCTATGGGCCGTTCACAGCAACGTTTTCGATTACGCCGGGATCGCGCGTGTCCGCGAGGTGGACAAGAAACACTTCGACGAGGTATTCACCAGAACGGTTTTTGAGGCCGAGCATCCCGTCGTGCGCGTCCACCCCGAAACAGGCGAGCGGACGCTAGTGCTCGGCGCTTTGGTGAAGCACTTTGTTGGGATCTCCAAATACGACGGACAAAAGCTCTTCGATCTGTTCCAGTCTCACATCACCGCGCCCGAAAACACTGTGCGCTGGAACTGGTTAGTGGGCGATATCGCGATATGGGATAACCGCGCAACGCAGCATTACGCCGTCAACGATTACGGGGACGGGCATCGCGTCGTACGTCGGGCGACAATCGAGGGCGACGTGCCTATCAGCGTCGATGGCCGGAGCAGTGTACCGCGCTTGAAGGTGACCGAATAAATGCCCATCGACGCCAGGCGCTCTTGCGTCTGAAGACAGAGAAAGCCGGGGCAATCAGAGTTATTTCGGGGCAGACGCAGGAACACGCTTTCCGACACGATATCTTAGCTCACGGGCCAAACCCGGCAGCGTCTCGGTTGATGCATCGTACTGTTAGCTTTGACCGGCAGCTTCGAGAAGCCTTGAGCATCACTGTCATTCGCCGGCGACCGGTACGCGGCCGCCACGTTTCAATTTAGAAAATCCTCGATCCGTGGCCATAAAGCGCGCCAACATGGGAGCGATGAGCTTAGTCGGTTCGACCACTTGACCACCTTGACGCGTAAGGGCTTCTGCATATGCGATGAGATCGCGATGCACGGCCGCCGGCAGCTCCGCGCTCACTTTGACCGGCTTGTCATCTGGAAGCTCTCCTATTTTGAGCTTTGGCATGTTGTCACCCTCTATACGGCGTAAGTATGAGGTCACGATTGACAAGAACACGAACCGGGAAACCAGGTCGTACGGTCAAAGTAGGCTGGATGTTGAGACTGCGTCGAACCACCTGCTGTCCGGTTTCGTTTAGTGAGTCGGAGGCACCGTGCCGTAATGCCTGGATGATGGCGCTGTCGTTGCTGTTGGTGTCCGAGCCGGCCCCCAGTTCAGTCCCGACCGCCAGAAACGTCGATAGTGCCGCAGCCTTGAACAGCTCGCCCCAGTGATTATCGACCTGATCTTCGAGGCCTGCATATCCGGCAGCCTCAGCGCCAGGTTGTCGCTCGAGAACGATGGAACGTCCATTCGGCATGATCAGGCGGGTCCAGACGAGTAGGACGCGTGACTGGCCGAAAGTGACCTGGCTGTCGTAGACCCCGATCAGACGCGCGCCCTGCGGCACTAACAAGAATCGACCGGTGGGTGTGTCGTACACGTTTTCTGTCACCTGCGCGGTGATTTGGCCTGGAAGATCCGATCTAATCCCCGTAATCAGAGCTCCCGGAATCACAGTTCCAGCCTGTACAATGTAGGGTGAAGCCGGCCGGGTAATGCGGTCAGGGCTTACCGTGCGACGATCCACAGAGGCGTTCACGAAGGCAAGCTTGCGGTCCTGGCCGTTCTGCGCAGATCCATCGTCGCCAGTGCTCGTTGCGTTCGGTAGCACGGCGCGGTCGCTTCCAACCGTCGCAGCGGTGGGCGCACGCACTCCTCCTCCATTGGTCGAAGCGAATAGATGACTGATGCGGGCTGCCTCGGACTCTTGATCTCGGCGCTGCTGGTCCGGATCAGCGCCGATCGCCGGCGGCTGGCCTTGGGCGGCAAGGATCGGTCGACCGAGATCCCCGGGGAGCGGCGGACCAAGCTGTGGGACGGGTTGGCGCGGAACGCCAGCATAGTCCTTCGGCAGCGTCGTAATGCCGTCCGCAACATTGTGGTGGTCGGTACTGTAAAGCTCATCGGCCGTTTGATTACGGGAGCGATTGCTCTGTAGCGACCACAACACAGTTCCGCCGATGACGAGCAATGCAACGGCGCTTCCGCCGGCCAAGACCTTCCGCGACAACCGCGTGACGCGCGGATGCTCAGCTCTCAAGCGGAAGCTTTGGGACGGCTCGCCTTGTGTCGCCGGCGGAACTGCTTGCCCGTGATCGTTTCCATTGTTCATGACGACGGCCTCCCGTCGGTCCTGACAATACGGACCTTCTGTTGGTGCTCGCCGCCGAGCCGCAGTTCGGCGGCTGCAAAGAGTCGATCGACAATCAATACGTTGCCGTAAGCGCGATAGTTGACGAGTTCGGTCTTGCCATCTGGGCCGATGACAAAGAGCGGAGGCATCTCGCCTTGCACGATGCCTTTCGGGAATTCGACATAGACCTTGCGGCCATCGTCATATGCGGCGAGCGGCCGCCAGGGAGGACTGTCCCCCTCGATGGCATAGCGGGAGATGCGCTGCGCCGGCCCCGGAAGAACGGGCTTCAGCGCAGCTGAACGCGACCGTTCGCGTACCGCCTCTGGATAGTACCAGGCAACAGACGGCATGTATGGTCGCTCGCGGGAGCGGAGTTCGATCAGGTAAGTGCGCCGGTCAGTATTGACCACCAGGTTGGTCTCAATCGAAGCTCGGGTCGGCTTGACCAGGATATGGACGCGCCGTGTGTCGCCGCTCCCGCTCTCGGTATCGCCCACGACCCAGCGTACGGTATCTCCGGCCGCGATCGGCCCTGCTCCCGTCAACTGTTCTCCTTCCTCGAGCGAAATATCCGTGATCTGCCCGGGCGCGGCGTAAACCTGATAGAGTGCGCCAGGACTGTAAGCGTAGATTTGCGCCGCGTTGAAATACCCACGTTTGCGCGGTTCGACCCTCGCTGCGCTGTTTGCCGTCTCAACCCGGCTCACGGGTTCGGGCTTTTCCTTCTCGGCCGATTTGCCGCCGAGAGTTGGCTTCCAGAGCGGTGGAACGTGAAGCGGCCGCGAGCTATCGTCCAGTGCCACTGGAGCTGCCGGCAGCGGCGGGACCTCCGCGTCATAGCTGATCTCCGGCGGTACGTAGGTCGCGCACCCGCCGAGCGCCGACAAACAAAGCAAGAGCGCCGACAGGAGCGCTCGCTTTGAGGTCACAAACTCGGGCCGAGGCACATTGAGCTTGCTGTGCGGGAGGAAACGCTTCGAATGAACAGACGGCGTCTTGGTCACTGACTCAACTCCTTTGACCAGTTGATGGCGCGGACGTAGACGCCAAGGGGATTCTTGCGCAGGCGTTCGGCATCGCGCGGCGTTTCGATCACGATCGTAAGAATCGCGGTCCAACGCTCCGTCGAGCTCAACGATCCGTTGTCGTAGGTGCGCTGAGTCCATGCGACCCGGAAGCTTTCCGACGACGCACGAATGACGCTCGAGACGTCGACAGAAATTTGCGCCTTACCCAGCTTGGCAAAGGGGTCATTGTTGCGCGCATAGTCGTTCAGCGCAGCGGCGCCACGATCCGTCGTAAAATCATAGGCCCGGAGCCAGTTTTGGCGCAGAACGATGCCGTCGGCGGGCAGGCCTCTAACATCCTCGATAAAGCGCGCCAGATGGTAGGCGATCTGAGCGTCGTTGGGTTGATAGTCGATGTTGGCCGGCGCAACCCTTTGTGTCTGGCCGAGTTGATCGACTTCGACCACCCAGGGCGTGATGGAGCCTTGGCTCGATTGCCAAACAAGGCTACCTGCGAGACCGGCTGATAACGTCAAGCAGCCGAACGCCATCAAGCGCCAGTTCTTGGCCTGCACGCGGGCAGATCCAATGCGTTCGTCCCAAACTTGGGCTGCCTTTTGATAAGGCGTGATCGGTTCGGGCATGCGCCCGTAGTGAACTGATGGTCGTTTGAACATCGATGTTTGCCCCTGCGATCAAGTGATCGGTTTCAAGTCGTGCGAGGGAAGGGTTTGAGGTGCTGCTCTGCGTTGGGGGTGCAGTGGTGCGTCTCAGCGCTCTCCTTCAGACAAATCGACGGAGGAGCCGCTGGCGCCGTGATCGCCTGAGCGAACCGCGTGGCCGGCTGCCGATGCGCCGTGCCGAATAGCCTCGGCACGCTTCATGCGCCGCGCCCAATCGGGCTGACCTTCGGCCGAGGTGCTCGCGGCCTGTGCGCCGGCTTCCCCACTTCCGCCGAGCGCAGCCGCCGCACGACGTAACGGACTCATGGCAGCCGAAGTGCCAGCCTCCGCGGCGCCGGCAAGGCCGCCGCTGCGGTAGGCGGCTGATACTCCGCTTATGACAGCGCCGCCACCGCGCGCGGCGCCTGCAATCGCCCCACCAGCGAGGCCAGCGCCACCGGCAACAACACCTGCGCCTGCCGCAACAATGCCGCCGGCAGCAAGGCCTGTTCCAATCGCGGCGCCCGCGCCGAGCTGAGGTCCGCCCGACACCAGGCCGTTTGCGATACCCGGACCGAAGATACCGAGCCCCAGCAAGGAGAGCGCCGCGAGCACCAGTGTCATCGCGTCTTCAATGGTCGGCTGTGCGCGGCCGAAACCAGAGGTGAACTGCGAGAACAGGGTCGAGCCGATGCCTACGATGACGGCCAGGACCAGAACCTTGATCCCTGAAGATATGACATTGCCCAAAACCCGCTCCGCCGCAAAGGCGGTCTTGCCAAACAGACCAAATGGAATGAGCACGAAGCCGGCCAGTGTCGTGAGCTTGAACTCAATCAGGGTGACAAAGAGCTGAATCGCCAAAATGAAGAAGGCGAGCAACACTACGACCCAGGCGAACAGGAGGATGATGATCTGGACGAAATTCTCGAAGAAACTGATGTAGCCCATCAGGTTGGAGATCGAATCGAGCAACGGTCGGCCGGCATCGAGTCCGACTTGAGCGATCTTTCCCGGTCTCAGAAAGTCGGATGCGGACAGGCTTGCGCCCGATGCTTTCAGCCCAAGACCCGCAAAACTCTCGAAAACAATGCGCGCTAAGCCATTCCAGTTGCCGATGAGGTAGGCAAAGACGCCGACGAAAAGCGTCTTCTTGACGAGACGTGCGATGATGTCCTCGTCCGTTCCCCAACTCCAGAACAAGGCGGCGAGTGTGATGTCGATCGCGGCAAGAGTCGTCGCGAGATAACCGACGTCACTTCCCAGGAGCCCGAATCCGGTATCGATATAACGCGTGAATGTTTCCAGAAACTGGTCAATGATCCCGGTACCAGTCATGGCTTGCTCACCTCAGGTGTCGCAAGGTTGGGATATCCCTGAGGGATCCGGCTTTGATCCTTTAAGACAGCTATCGAACTGGTTGGCTCATCGTGGCCGGAAGCTGCGGCGCTGTCCCTTTTGCCAAAGAAACGGCGCCGATTTTCGTCCCAAACGCGCCTACAATGCCGATAGCCCGCTGCTTCCTCCCAAGTGACGCCGCGGCAGCGTGCGAGATCGGACGCGGTTGCATCGGTCGTCTGCTCCGCCTTCGATGCCGGCGGAGAATCGTCTCCGCCACGCAGTTGAATCGTGCAGGCAGCGACGGCCACCAGGCCGATTGTCGTAAGCAGCGACAGCGCCTTGAATGCCTTTACGTCGGTCATCAGTGAAACATCTGCACGTTGGAGGATTGATAGCCCTGCCCCGGTGTCAGGAACCGCCGAAGCTGTTCTCGTCCTTGATCCTGAGCCGAGGCGCGCTGAGCAGCTTCTAGGCTCTGCGCCCTGCCCTGCGCCGTCACGACAGCTGTAAGATCGGCGAGCTGCTGTACATTCAGCGCAAGGATCTGATTGCCAGCCTGCGTTGCCTGCAGCGCGCCGCTGGCACCCTGGCTTGATGTTACGAGTGTGGATGTCTGGATACGATTAGTGTCGAGGTTGCCGACGATGCCGGCCTGGACGCGAAGCGCGTCCTGAGTTGCCGAGTAAGTATTTTGCCAGCGCGATTGAGCGTTGGAGATCAGTAGCTGGTTCGACTGGCTGCCGGTCGCTGGCGCGTAGCTCGTCGAGAAGGCGCGGTCGATCTGCTGGACGTCGTAGGTGATGCGCTGGGCCTGTGCCAGCAATTGCTGAGTCCGCTGGATCGAGGCTTGCAGTTGTTGCAGCGACGAATACGGTAAATTTGCAAGGTTCTTTGCCTGATTGATCAGCATCTGCGCCTCGTTCTGCAACGAGGTGATCTGATTATTGATCTGCTGGAGTTCTCGCGCGGCCGTCAGGACATTCTGGACGTAGTTGTTGGGATCAAAGACGATCAGCGCCTTCGCGGGCACCGCAACACCAAATACCAGAGCGAAGGCGGCCGTGGTCGCCAATAGGCCAAGAGCTCTCATAGCGATTTCTCCAGATTGACGAGATTGGGGATCAGATCGTTCGCCCAGGCGACGCCACGTTGCTCGAGCCAGGCAGGCACGAAGCCGTCGGGTCCACGTTCGGCGATGAGCTGCGTAATCGCGACCTGGTCTGTCCTGGAAGAGGCTGCGGTGAATGCGAGCGCAATCTCACCAAGGCCAAGTTCGAACATCCGGTTGCCGCGACGAGACTGGCAATAGTAGTCGCGCTTTGACGTTGCCCGGCTCAGAAGTTCGATCTGGCGGTCATTGAGGCCGAAACGGCGATAGATGGCAGTGATCTGCGGTTCGATCGCCCGTTCGTTCGGCAGCAACAGGCGCGTTGGGCAGCTTTCGATGATGGCCGGCGCGATCGCAGAGCCATCAATGTCCGAAAGCGACTGGGTGGCGAAGATGACGGACGCGTTCTTCTTCCGAAGCGTCTTCAGCCATTCCCGGAGTTGCCCCGCAAAATCCTCGTCATCGAGGGCAAGCCACCCCTCGTCGACAATCAGGAGTGTCGGCCGGCCATCGAGACGATCACCAATACGATGGAAGAGGTACGCCAGCACGGCCGGCGCCGCACTCGTTCCGATCAAGCCTTCGGTCTCAAACGCCTGGACCGACGCCTCGCCGAGACGCTCGAATTCGGCATCAAGCAAGCGCCCGGAAGGTCCGCCCAGGCAATATGGTTGCAGGGCGCGCTTCAGGGAGTTCAATTGAAGAAGGACTGACAGGCCCGTCAAGGTCCGCTCCTGCCTCGGCGCCGAAGCGAGAGATGTCAGCGCCGACCACAGATGATCCTTGACCTCCGGGGTGATCTCGACCTTTTCCCGTGCCAGGATCGCGCCGATCCATTCCGTCGCCCATCCGCGCTCGGAAGGATCATCAATCCAGGCCAGCGGCTGCAGCGCAACGGGTTGATCGCCTCCGTCAGACAAGGCGCCGCCCAAATCATGCCAGTCACCGCCCATGGCGAGCGCGGCCGCCCGAATTGAGCCGCCGAAATC
Organism: Bradyrhizobium tropiciagri; assembly: GCF_001189845.1. GTDB lineage: Bacteria > Pseudomonadota > Alphaproteobacteria > Rhizobiales > Xanthobacteraceae > Bradyrhizobium > Bradyrhizobium tropiciagri. The sequence continues at coordinate 103,897 of NZ_LFLZ01000016.1, read as the reverse complement.
GAACGCAAAGACCTGAGAGTTCGGATAACGGCGGAATTGCAACGCCATCAGAGCTAGCAACACGGATTTGCCGGCACCGGTCGGGCCCACCACGAGGGTATGGCCGACGTCGCCGACGTGGAGGGAGAAGCGGAACGGCGTTGATCCCTCCGTCTTGCCGAACAACAGAGGCGGACCCTCAAAGTGCAGATCCCTCGCCTCGCCGGCCCACACGGCCGACATCGGAATCATATGGGCGAGGTTGAGAGTCGAAATCGGTGGCTGCCGCACATTGGCGTAGACATGTCCCGGCAGACTGCCGAGCCAGGCTTCGACGGCGTTCACCGTCTCGATCATGCAGGTGAAATCCCGACCCTGAATGACCTTCTCAACCAGCCGTAACTTCTCGTTGGCCGCATTCGGATCGCGGTCCCACACGGTGACGGTTGCCGTGACAAAGGCTTGTCCTATCTGATCCGACCCCAGTTCCTGCAACGCCGCGTCGGCATCAAGCGCCTTGTTGTGCGCGTCGGTATCGAGCAGCGTCGACGCCTCGTTGGTCATGACCTCCTTGAGGATGGCGCCGATGGACTTTCGCTTGGCGAACCACTGCCGCCGAATCTTGGTCAGCAGCCTGGTGGCGTCGGTCTTGTCGAGCATGATCGCGCGGGTCGACCAACGATACGAGAATGGCAGGCGATTCAGGTCGTCCAGGATTCCCGGGGTCGTGGCGCCCGGAAAGCCGACAATTGTCAGGACCCGAATTTTGGCTGAGCCCAACATCGGCTCTAGCCCACCGGTCAGCGGCTGGTCGGCCAACAGCGCATCGATGTACATCGGAATTTCGGGCACTCGAACGCGATGACGCTTGGTCGAGATGGTCGAGTGCAGGTAGGTCAGCGTGTCCTGATCGTCGAGCCAGGCACATTCTGGCATGAACCCTTCGACGAGTTGCAGTACGCGGTTGGTTTGATCGATGAACCCGCGCAGCACCTCCCGAGCATCTGCACCAGCAGTGCGATCCCGGCCCTCATAGAGGAGCCGCTCTGCCCGGGCGCCGCCCTCCTCCGGCGGCAGATAGAGGAACGTCAGGAAAAAGCTGGACTCATAGTGGGCGCCCGCCTCCTCGAAAAGAGCCCTGCGTTCGGCGTCGACCAGCGCGGACGCGACATCCGGAAACATATTCAAGGGATACGCGCCCGCAGAATGACGCTGCGCCTCAACGAATACGGCCCAACCTGATCCCAGTCGGCGCAAAGCGTTGTTCAGACGCCCTGCGACGGCGACAAGTTCAGCCGGCACCGCGCTGTCCAGGTCGGGGCCGCGGAATTTGGCCGTCCGTTGGAAGGAGCCATCCTTGTTCAGAATGATGCCCTCGTCGACCAGGGCTGCCCAAGGCAGGAAATCGGCGAGACGCGCGTTGGAATGGCGGTATTCGGAAAGGTTCATCATGACCGAGGGCTCAGGCGTTGAGATGACCGGGAATGCGCAGATGTCGGCGCACCACGTCGACGAAGGCGGGGTCGCGTTTGGCGGCCCAGACGGCGGCCATGTGACCGATGAACCAGAGGACGAGACCCGCGATCCACAGCCGCAGTCCAAGTCCGAGGGCCGCCGCAAGCGTGCCGTTGACAATCGCGACCGACCGCGGCGCGCCGCCCATCAGGATCGGCTCAGTGAGTGCCCGGTGAACGGTCACGACAAAGCCTGCGACCTGCTCATCCATTAGATCACCACGCCGCCGCCGAACGAGAAGAACGACAGGAAGAAGCTCGAGGCCGCGAACGCGATCGACAATCCGAACACGATCTGGATCAGCCTGCGGAAACCACCTGACGAATCCCCGAACGCGAGCGTGAGCCCGGTCACCACGATGATGATGACGGCGATGATCTTGGCGACCGGCCCCTCGACAGACTGCAGGATCTGATTGAGCGGCTGCTCCCACGGCATGTTCGACCCAGCCGCCCATGCCGGTGCTGACGCTAAGAGAACCGTGCCACACGCGGTGAGCGATGCGGACATTCGAAGAAAGCGATAAAGCGGACGCATGTTAGTCTCCTGCTGGTGAAAGGCCGTAGTCGCCAGTGACCCCGAGCCCTGTGACCACGGCGAGATCGGCGAGGCGACGATCGGCACCGCGGCCCGTAAGGACGGCGACGAGGTTGATCGTTTCGGCGATCAGGGCACGCGGAACCGTGATGACGGCTTCCTGGATGAGTTGCTCGAGCCGCCGCAGCGCGCCGAGCGCGGTGCCGGCATGAATGGTCCCGATGCCTCCGGGGTGACCGGTGCCCCAGGCCTTGAGCAGATCGAGCGCTTCCGCACCGCGGACTTCGCCAACAGGGATGCGATCAGGTCGCAGCCGCAGCGAGGAGCGAACGAGGTCCGATAGCGTGGCCACACCGTCTTTGGTCCGTAGCGCGACAAGATTGGGCGCCTTGCATTGAAGTTCGCGTGTGTCTTCGATCAGTACGACCCGATCGGAGGTCTCTGCCACCTCGGCCAAAAGCGCATTCGTCAAGGTGGTCTTGCCGGTCGACGTCCCGCCGGCGACAAGGATGTTCTTGCGTGCGGCGACGGCGCTCTTCAGGATCCTGGCCTGCCCCGAGGTCATGATCCCCTTGGCGACATAATCGTCGAGCGTAAACACGGCGACAGCAGGCTTGCGGATCGCGAAAGCAGGAGCTGCAACAACCGGCGGCAGGAGACCTTCGAAGCGCTCGCCGGTCCCAGGCAATTCGGCCGAGACGCGTGGCGAGCCGGCATGGACCTCCGCGCCTACGTGATGCGCCACCAGGCGAACAATGCGCTCGCCGTCTGCCGCGGACAGAGTTTCGCCGGTGTCAATCAGGCCACTGGACAACCGGTCGATCCACAACCGCCCATCGGGATTGAGCATGACCTCAATGATTGTCTCATCTTCGAGGTAGCCCACAATCGCAGCGCCAAGTGCGCTACGCAGCATTCGCGCACCGCGGGAATTCGCTTCCGATTGAATGGAATGAATTGCCACCGCCGCCCCCACTAAACGAGGCGCCTACGAGGCGCCTAAGATGGGATGATTAGAAAAGGCACCGATGGACTTGGCGCAACAAGCAGCTTCAGCGATCGTGGACTAGCGTAGAAAAAGAAAGTCTGAGAATTGATACTCGAGGTGACGGTTCGCTGGGAGTGGCTTGCTTACCACTCCACATCGTCATTCGCGGGCAAGAGGATGACCGAGTCCTCATACAACCCAACTGACTCGACAGCGCAGCGAATGTCAGCCGGCCTGAAGAAGAGGATTGAACTTATCCACGAAACGATGGATCGGCGCCAGGGCAGCGCGAACCAGACCAGCGTCGCGATCTGCAGTACTACGTTGAGACCAAAAGCGACTTGATAGGCTTGGACGGGCCTATGGCCATCGTTCCTCACCCATTGCTCTAGGATCAGGCCTGTTGCAGATTGTGCCAGAAAGGCCCAGCCAAAGTGCAAGACGTTCAAAGTGCCATTGGCACGACCAGCAAGCTCAGGCGGAAAGTAATCCGCTATTACCGCAAAACTGACCACGGTCGCCGTTCCGGCAATTGCGACAACGGACCAAGGAAAAATGGATGGCAGAGGCACTCGCAGGATCAAGGCCAGCTCGGCTGCGATAAGCAAGACTGCAACGATCGTTAATACCGTCTCCGCCCCGATTCCCCTTCGTTTGATGTGATGGACCGTCATGCCGAACAACCAGGCACCGCCGCCAAGCATGATCGACATTATGAACAGTTGCCTGACAAGACTTGAACGGTCAAACCCCTCGACGTCTGTCAGCCACGGCGATGCCCACAATCCCTGCAGGGACCAGGACGATCCAACGCAAGTCGCCGACAACGGTGCCATTCGCCAAAAGCGCCGATCGCTGAAGACGGAGCTCAGGGAAGCGGCCGCTGTTGATGGGGCCACTCCTCGTTCAGGCACTACGACGTAGATGAGAATAGCTGTCGCACCGGTCGCGAGGGCCATGATGTCAAAGAGCTGCCGCCAGCCCATCCAGGCGAGCAGGTATTCGACGGGAGCCGTGGCGGTCACCGCTCCAAGCGATCCCACCATGATCATGTAGCCATTGAGCAACGCAACTCGCTCCCTGGGGAACCAAAGGATGATGGACTTCAGTCCTGCCGTGAGCGACGCCGCGACACCAAGCCCGATCATTGCGCGCGCGATCAAGAGGAGTAGGAAGCCGTTCGATACCGCGAATAGTCCGGCGCCGAGTGCTGCGAGCAACAGCAAAACGCTCTGTACGCGACGCGGACCAAAGCGGTCCAATAGAATACCGATGGGGATCTGAACCGCTGCGAAAACAAAAAAATAGACTGACGTAAGCAACCCGAGATCAGCAGCACCAACGCCGGTATCCGAGCTGAGATGGCTGGCGATCAGAGCGTTGATCGTTCGAAACAGATAAGAGAAATAGGACCCAGCTGCAAAAGGCAGAAAGACGCGCGCGATTCGACGCCATGCTGTTAAAATTTGCATGCTGGCCCCTTTGCTCTCAGCTCGCTAGAGCCGATAGCGCGTCCAGCTTTTGTCAGTTCGGCTAAATCGCTGCGGTCGTAGGCTGGGGTAGAAAAAGAAAGACCGGCGAAATGCTGTTTCTACATGGTTCAATCAGATTTCTTCGGCCGGTTCCTGACGGCGTATATCTTCTGGAATTTCGCGCAGAAAGCTTTGCCCCTTTTGCAAACGCCGACCGAGCGCCTCGACAAATCCTTCAAAGCGCTCCCGGCCCTTTGCCTGTGCGGCCGCCTGCGCGTCGTTGGGTAGCGGTGGCGTGATCGTCAGCCAGAAACGGATGAACAGGGCCAAGCTCTCGGCGGTCAAACCGACGTCGCGTTCCAGTCTCTGCATCTGACGGGAAAGCCGATCTAGGCGCCGGGTAAACGCTGCCTCCCGCCTGTCCGCGCCGTCCGGCGATAGAAACGAAGCAACCGCCGCCTCTACGATCGCAGACCGGGAAAGCTTCTTGCGATCGGCGAGCTCCGAGATCTGTTTCAGAATCTCCGGTGGGAAGTAGACGTTCATCCGGTCGCGCATATTACCTCAGAGCTCCATACCGTCATTCGGGTCCATGGCGACTTGACGGGCGACACCGCGCATCTGCTGGCGTATGAACCGGGACTGACGGATGGCATCCTCGTCGTCGTCAAGAACGGCCGCAAATTCCTCTGCCGGCGTCGGTTCGGTCGTCTCCTTAGCGATCGCGACGTGATCGGGGAGTTCGGGCTCACGACGGAGCCCGCTGTTCGCCGCATCTTCCTCGGCCTCGGCGGCTTTGTCAGTTGGACCTCGCGTCGGCTTCAGAGTTCCAAGTGTTGACCATCCATCCATTCGCGATGACTGACCTGATGCCGCCGGATCGGGCGGTGGCAAGACACGCTCGGTAAATCGCTGATCCTCGTAGTAGCGGACCTTCTTCGCCCGGATTGGCGGCGTGCCCGCCACCATGACGATCTCGTCCATCGGTGGAAGCTGCATGACTTCGCCGGGGGTCAATAGCGGCCTCGCCGTCTCCTGGCGCGAGACCATGAGGTGCCCCAGCCATGGGTTCAACCTGTGCCCGGCGTAGTTCTTCATCGCCCGCATCTCGGTCGCCGTACCCAGCGCGTCGGACACCCTTTTGGCCGTCCGCTCGTCGTTGGTCGCGAAGCTGACGCGGACGTGACAATTGTCGAGAATGGCGTTGTTGGGGCCGTAGGCCTTCTCGATCTGATTGAGCGATTGCGCGATCAAGAAACTCTTGATGCCGTATCCCGCCATGAAGGCCAGCGCGGACTCGAAGAAATCAAGCCGTCCGAGTGCCGGGAACTCGTCGAGCATCATCAGAACGCGATGCCGGCGATCGCGGGCGTGTAAGTCCTCAGTTAGGCGCCGGCCGATCTGATTCAGCACCAGACGAATCAATGGTTTGGTTCGCGAGATATCGGAAGGTGGCACCACAAGGTAAAGCGTCGCCGGTCGGCTATCTGCGATCAGATCGGCAATCCGCCAGTCGCAGCGACAGGTCACCTGGGCCACGACGGGATCGCGGTAAAGGCCGAGGAACGACATCGCGGTGGACAGGACGCCTGAACGTTCGTTCTCGGATTTGTTGAGGAGTTCGCGCGCGGTTGAGGCGACCACGGGATGGGCACCATGCTCGCCAAGGTGCCGGCTGGTCATCATCGCCTTTAACGTGACCTCGATCGGCCGCTTCGGATCGGATAGGAAAGCTGCGACGCCGGCCAAGGTCTTGTCTGCCTCAGCATAGAGAACATGGAGTATGGCGCCGACCAGGAGCGAATGACTGGTCTTCTCCCAGTGGTTCCGCTTGTCGAGCGAGCCTTCGGGGTCGACCAGGACGTCGGCCACGTTCTGGACGTCTCGAACCTCCCATTCCCCGCGTCGGACTTCGAGGAGCGGATTGTAAGCTGATGACTTTGGGTTGGTGGGGTCGAACAACAGGACGCGGCCATGCTGCGAGCGGAAGCCGGCGGTCAGTTGCCAGTTCTCGCCCTTGATGTCGTGCACGATGGCCGAACCCGGCCATGCAAGAAGAGAGGGAACGACGAGACCAACGCCTTTGCCGGACCGGGTGGGCGCGAAACATAGCACGTGCTCCGGCCCGTCATGACGGAGGTAGTCGCGGTCGAGTTCGCCGAGCACCACACCGTCCGGACCAAGAAGTCCCGCCGCTCGAACCTCTTCCGCGTCAGCCCAGCGCGCCGAGCCATAGGTCTCGACGTTCTTGGCTTCACGCGCACGCCACACGGACATGCCGATCGCCGCCGCGATCGAAACGAAGGTCCCGGACGCGGCGATGAAGGCTCCCTCGACAAAGACCTGAGGCGCATAAGCATCGTAGACGAACCACCACCAAAAGAAGATCGGTGGGTAATAGATCTTGAGGCCCAACAGTTCGAACCAGGGCCGGCCAAGCTCCGGTTGATAGGCGAGCCGCCAAGCCGTCCACTCTGTTGCTCCCCAGATGGCCAGCAGAACGATCAGGCCGACGACGATCACCTGTCCCCAGAGGATTTTGGTTCCGGACATTCCGAACGTCCCTTCCGCAACTTGATTGGAGAGATTGCTAGAGACCGAGGTCACGCTTCCGACCAAAGCCCCATTCGATGCCCCCACCGTCCTTCACGACGCCGGTGACGTGTTGGCCAAGCTTCTTTTCGAGTTCGCGCGACCAGGGCACCAGCTGAAAGCCCAACCCATTATCGATCATGGCGAAGCGCCCCGAGGCTAGCGTCAGCCGCTGGCGATACGTGCCCGCCACATGCTCCCCGGAGTCAGCCTTTACTTGTGGTAGGCGGATGTCGGCCGAGACTTTTGCGGCAGCCTCGTCCAGTTCGCGCCGGCGCAACGTGTTCAGGAGGTCGCGCTGCAAGATAATGCGTTGACCCTGCCGCCGCGCTAGGCCCTCCTGGATCAGATGCTCGGTACGGGCTTCCATGGCGTCGCGGGTTTCACGCCCAAATCCTCCCATGGCGAGCGGCATGGGGTCGCGCTCGACCAGCCGGTAGTCGAGCCAGGTTGCCCCCTTCGCGGTGACCTGCTCACCAAGATCGAGATCTGAACGGGTCGCGAGCACCAGGGTGGGACGCGGGTCGTCGGCTTGACCGAAGCGTCGGACTTCGACGATTCCGCCGATCGGGGGTGCGTGGTCGAAAGCTTCGAGTCCTCGGAAGCGCACGTGATGCGCGCGTCCGTCTATTCCATCGATCACGGCATAGGCCTCGCCGGTCAGTTCGTCATGCAGTCCACGGTCGACCAGGCGTCCGACAAGCTGGGACGTCGGCTGTTCGCCTTCGATGACGTAGTCGGCAACGCCGCGCGCTTCCCCGCGGTTGGTAAAGGCGCGGTGCATGGTCTTGATGATATCACCACGCATGCCGAGGTCGCGAAGATTGCGCTCGGCCTCGAGCCCGACCATCCACTCCCCCGGCGAGGCGGGTGCAGCAAGACCCATCTTCTCCAGGTGTTGAAGGCGACCGACCATCAGGCGCCGGATCTCGGGATCGGACTTGCCGGAATTCTCCGGGCGAAGATCGATAGTGCCCGTCTCATCGGCCGCCAGCCGGATCTCCCGATCGAGCCGCGTCCATCGTTCCGCTGTGACTTCCCTCTCTAGCGAATTGCGGATCTCGTGCTCCGGTTTTGGACCCAATTCGCAGGCGACCAGTTCCTCGGCGCGGGAGCGCAGGCCTTGGCTGATGTAGTCGCGGGAGATCACGAGATCCGCCCCCTCCACATCTACTCCCCGAACGAGAAGGTGGACGTGAGGGTTGTCGGTGTTCCAATGATCGATAGCAACCCAATCGAGCCGCGTGCCGAGATCGGTCTCCATCTGCCTGACGAGATCGCGAACAAAGGCCTTCAGGTCGGTCATGTCGCCGGCATCCTCTGGCGAGACGATGAAGCGGAAATGATGCCGGTCGTCCGTGCACCGTTCTGCGAAAGCCAGGCCATCAGCACGGTCGCTGCCAGCATCAAACATCTCGGCCCGCTCACCACTCCGGGTCACGCCGTCGCGCTTCAGATACGAGAGGTGGGCGGTCAGTGGTGCTGAACGGAAGGCTCGCCCTTTGTGCCGGACCACGCGCGCTTTCAGCACAACGCGCCTCGCCGAGCTGAACAATCTGGCGCGGCTAAAGGCGAACCGACCACGGCCAAACGTCGAGCGTCCATGGGCCGGCGAACGCCTGCCGGCTACGGTGTGACCCGAGGTGTGTCCGGCTTTCTTCGCCGCCCGCAGCACCTGGTTGATGAAGCTCTTGGGCCTCGGCGCGCGTGTACTGCGGATGCGCCCAGGCCGAATTCGCAGGTCGCTATCGCCTGCCGTCATGACCAGGCCTCGAAGAACGCAGCGACACCTACGGTGCCGAAAACTTGTTTGAATGTCCTGGGAAAAGTCTTTGGCGCGGCACGCGCCCCGACCGATCGGCACGCCGGAACCCAAGCCATGTCAATGGCTTGTGGTTCGACCGGCGAGCCCCTTTTATCTCGCCTTCCTAATCGGGCGGGCAAAGTCAACTCATTCCTACGCTTTTCTTCGACTCTTCGCACTTCAGCCATTACCGACTCCCTGCATCGACAACGCACAAGCGTCACCACAACCGCGCTTGCGATCAGCATTCACCAGGCGGGGTCCATGCGTTCCTTCGCGTTCAGCACATTGGCCGTCGCATGCTCTTCATCAGGTTCGTAAACAGGGCTGTCCAAGCAGTCCGGCGCTCTCGTCCCCGAAGGGCGGCAGCAGGCAAGAGATAGCGGACATTCCCCGTTTCGCGGCCCCGCCAGGGGACGCTCACCGCGCGCGCGGATCTCTAATTTTGCTCCTCCTCGACATGCCGGGCGCAAACCCAGCGCTAATCCGTTGTCATCTGCCTCGCCGCTACGGCGCTGGCTTCAGCCGCAGCCGCTGCGTGATCTTCGCGCCGAACCCGACGTGGAAATCAGTCTCACTGACCCACATCCGGTGCAGAATGCTCGCAAGCTTCCGCGCGACCGCGGTGATCGCACACAGCATGCTCGACCGTTTGGCGATCCGCAGGCCCCAGGCCCGGAGTGCCGACCATTTTCTGACCCGTAGCAGCAGGCTTGCAGCTGCCTCGCAAAGCGCCTCGCGCACTGCGACGTCCCCCTGTTTGCTGATGCGCCCCTCGTAATCGATCGACGTGCCGGACTGGTGCCGCCTCGGCGCCAAGCCAAAATGCGTGCCGACCGTTCGCGATCGGGCAAAGCGATGAGGGTCATCCACGCCTACTTTGAACGACAGAGCCGCCACCGGGCCGACGCCTGGAACCGTCATCGAGCGCCGGCAGACAACATCATGCTGGACCACCTGCAGCAGCACACGATGCAGCTGATCGTATCCCTCTAGGATGGCGCGGCGCACATCCAGCATGGCTTCGATGGTCATCACGAAGATCGGATCGCTGCGCTCGAGCAGCTCGCGGACGCGGGCCTCAAAGGCACTGCGGGCGACGGCTCCGATGAGCAACCCATAGGCGCGCAGCGCACCACGAATGTGGTTCTCGAGGTCGATTAGTTTGCGCTTGAGCAGCCTTCGGCTGGTGAGCAGCGTGCACATCTTCTGCATGTCGATGTTCTTGACATGAACGGCGCGATACCAGCCCAACCGCATCATCCGCCCGATGCCACGCGCGTCATTCTGGTCGGTCTTGTTACGCATTGTCGACAGCGAAACGCACATGTGACGCGCTTCGACGACAATGATCGGGAGCCCCGCTGTCTGCAGTTCGCGATGCAGCCAGGTGCCAAGCGATGACGCCTCGCCCCCCGCTCTCTCTAGGCGATCCGCGCAACCCTCTGCTGCGGAAGGGATCGCAGCTGCCTCGATCATAATGTTGACCTCGCGAACGGCGAGACCCTCGCCATCGACGATGCAAAGACTGGTCTCCTCAAGACCGATGCCCGACCCAACGAAAAGCCGCATCGGAGCTCTCCTATGTGGCAACGACCAGCTAAGTCGTTGCACCGGGCTGTCGGATTCGCCCACACGGCGGCCATCCCTGTGCACCGGTTTCTCGAAGCCCGATTTGAAGGGCCGCTCTGCCATCAAGTTCCGTAGGCAATCGCAATAGTCATTTATTGCGATGACGTTGCCTGAAGGTTCACAATCGCGATGCGGTGAGTCTAAAGAGGTGACGCGGTCTTCCCGCGATGAGTTGAATGGCAAGCTGGTCGCCGAAGCCATTGCGGTGCTTCGCGAGTTGGTCTCACGCGCGCGAGACGCCGCAGACGAGTCGTACGATGACGGCCATTCGGTTGATACCTGGAAGAGCGAGGACTTCCGCGCCGCGATCGAGCGCGCCAAAGCAGTGATCGCGAAAGCGGCATCTGCCATGGCAGGGCCCCGCACAGAGTAGGAGCTCGCCGAGTCGATGCAATGCCGGCCGAGGCCGCTAGTCTCGTCAAGACATGACGTCATCTGCAGCCCCGGACGCACGCGTCGTGCCTGCCCACTGCTCTCGCTCCTCCACTGATTGCTTGCTGAAGCAAGCCATTGCTGGTCATCGTAATGCCCTCGAGTCCGATCGAGCTACAAAAACGCCAGTACGCCTGGGGGCCATCTGCGAGACATCGGGCGACGAGATTGCAATCGTTGCGCAGCGCGAGAGCGCGAACGATGTCGGCCTACCGCGGATTTCCATCCGCTCAGCTCGTTCAACGAACAGCGTCGCGGCTGCTGATGACCTCCAGCTCGCGGTACACGTCGGCGGCAGTTGAATGCCAAGCAAATTTGCAAGCTTTGCCACGTATGCTCGCGTCTCGTCAGGTAAAGGTGCTCCCGCGAGATGTTCTTCGTAGCGAGTTGGTCCCGCGTTATACGCAGCAAAAACGCCGCGCAAACCGTAGCGGTCGAGCAGTTCACGGAGATACGCCGTGCCGGCCAGAATGTTGTCACGCGGATCGTACGGATCGCTTCCTAGATCATAGCGTTGGCGTAGTTCCGCCCAAGTCGCCGGCATGATCTGCATCAGTCCCATCGCGCCCTTGGGCGACTTGGCGTGCATGTCTCCAGCAGTTTCGATGCTCAATACCGAGCATATCCACCGCGCCGGGATCGCAAAGCGTCGTGAGGCTTCTTCGATGAAGGCCGAAAGCGTGTGGTTGGTTCGACAGATCGCTGGGAGCGCGGCGGACCCGTTTTGGGCCAGAGCGGTAGTGTCCGATGCGGTCAGAGCAAGCAGCAGCGACACGACCACCCAAACAGACACACCTGACCGAGCCAAGTCTGCTGTCGTGCTCGCGCCCGTCCAGGGTAAAGCCGCTTCGCGCCGGCCATTTGGACCACCGCCGGGTGCGCCAGGCTTGCGAGTGTTGGCTGGGTCGGAGGAATGGTCCCGCAACCGATCCAGCCGGGGGTGAACACGTAGAACACGCACGGTCACTCCTCCCAGGTCCAGACCGGGAGCGCACAGCCAATCACCGCCGACGCCGGAAGAAATCCAAAATATCGGCCGTCCATGGAGTCGTCCGACTGCCAATTCATGAGAAAAAGCTCGCCGTCGCCGACGACGCGGCAGCCCTGCCATTTGGGCAGCGGCCGGCGGCGTCCGTCGCGATCTTTCGTCTCGCCCACCGCAACATCATCCACCAAAATCGTCCGCCCGCTTCTGCAGACCGTCTGCCCGGGCAGTGCCAAGATCCGCTTAAGCATGGGGACGCCGACCGGCAGATAGCCGTTCAAATCGAGGAAGGTCGCAAGCGGCTCCGGCGGTTGAACGGCGACCAGCTCGGTGACATGGAAGCGCTTCGTGGGTCGTAAGCTGTAGAGACCGATTGGCACGCTTGCCGATGCATTCCAAATGTAGAGTGGAAGCGGCTCAAGGACGATCGTCGCGATGAGCGCGGCAGCCACCGCAAACGTCGTGGTCATCGTCATCAGGCGGCTCGTCATCGCATCACTCTGCGACGATGGAGCCAGGCCTGGTGGCGCGTTCTCGTGTATGGACGCGGGTTTTCGTTGACGGACAGACGGTTATGAACGTGATGCCAATGATCGGGAGCGACGTCGGCCGGATCGATTCCAAGCGCCTCGACGGCATCGATCATCTGCAACACGCGCTCGACCTTCGGCCAGCCTGAGAGCCGCAGCACGATCTCTCCGCCGGGCCTCACATACGGTACGGTCGAGCAGCGCTGTCCCGGGGCGACCGCGCGCAAGATGTCAATCCGCGAGATGATCGTGCCAAAGTCGTTGGATGTCCAACGGACGAAGGCAAAGATGCTGCCCGGTGCAAATGACAGGACACGGCGGTGACGATCAAGCTTTCGTTCCTTGACAATACGACCGAACCGAATGCGGTTTTCGATACGCTTCTCGAGCCACAAGACTTCCACTTCCGTGAGATCGTTCATGCCGCCGCTCCCTGACGCTCGAATCGGGAACGGTTTGCTTTGGGCTGAGCGAAGCGCGTGTGCCTCTTCTGAAGGTGAGCAGGCCTGGCGGCCTGACGTTGCCAGTCAGTTCCCATGAATATTGAGGCCTGGTCCGCCAGGAAGAAGCCCAAGTATTTATGGCTAGCAGCAGTATTGGGTGGTGCCCCCTTGCATGCCACGCTACGGCGACGTTGCCGCGCAACGATTCGCGGCTGAGGCGCGCCGCGCATTCCAGCCGTCGGCGACGAAGTCGAAGGATGGACTTGCACGCAGGGTTCGACGTGTCGCTGGATCCGAGACGATCTAGGAAATCGACCAACGTCCGGGCCGATTTCGGATTGGCGCCACGGCGCCATCAATCCGGACAAACCGGTCGCATCGGGAGCATCACCAAATGCGGCGACGAACTGACGCGGGCTATGCAGCACAAGGCGGCCATCACGATCCTGACGAGCATTCCCGACAATTTCAAGCCGGGTCTCGGGAGCCCGTAGCTCGCCGGGAACAAGGATCTGAAGTGCGCCGCGACACCGGCGGCGGTGCGCTGAGGATTTGCTAACGGACATGGCCTAGCGCCGCTCTTTGCCCGCATAGGGAATTGGCGCACGCCGTTTTGCGGGCAGTACGGTGCCGACACCAGGATCCGAGGTTGACTTCTTCTTGCCGAGTTTGGCCCATGCTGTCAGGTCAGCTACTGAATAGACCACGCGTCCGCCAATCTTGTGATACTCGGGACCGGTTCCGTAGGTTCGGTGTTTCTCCAGGGTGCGGCCGGACAAACTCAAGAAGCGCGCGGCTTCGGACGTGCGTAAGTAACGCGGCGGCTTATCCGTGTTCGGATCGGACATTTGAAAAGCTCCGTGCTCCTTTGGAGCGCGTACGAGGTTCGCCGCGCGTCGACTGCCACGATCGCGGAGTAGAGGTGCTTAGGGGGATGCCGAAGATGATGTGGTGATTTTCGATACCCCCATCGAAGGCACTCGCCGCAGAAGCCTTTCAATGGCCGCCGATCTGTCAGAGCCAGGCTCCGCCCCCTCGGATCGTTCGATTGCGAGGAACCGTGTCTTCTGAGCGCGGTCGGAATGCGTTTTTGTCGAGCAGCGCTCCGGCGATGATTCGATGGACGCCATCGGGCAGCAATGCGCGGCGGGCGCTCGGACATCCGCGACCCGTTGCGGAGGGCGAGCTGCCGCTATGGGAGCGTCTACCGTCTGACCGTTATTCGGCGAAGTGGGCCTCGACGTGCGGTTCCAAAATCGATGGATATCCGAAAGCTCGCGTTCCGCAGCACCTTTGATGCGATGAACTTGGAGCGAAATGCTCACGGTCCAGAGCTTGAGGAGCGCTCCGGCGGTGCCTGACATGATCGAGCGATATCTTCCGCGGGTCCGTGGCACGGTCATGCTCAAGCAAGAGCGAGGCTCGACGTGCGGCCACGCTCGGCTGGTATCTCTTGCTCAAAATTGAAATGATCCGCTCGGATCGAGGCTGTGCCCTGGCGCCGGCTTGCCAATCGATCGAATCCTGACTGAAGCAGATGGCTCAGTCAGACTGACAGAAATTGCAGCCAGTCCGCCGTGTGAAAGCCGGAGCGAGGGGCCGCCGAAGTCGGAAACTCAAGGCCGGCAGCCGCGAATGAGGTATAATAACACCTTATGTCGTTCGGCTTCCTGGTTTGCCACCTAGGCAAATTGTAATCTTGCTGCTACATATTATCTAAATATGAAGCGCGAAGACGTCAAAAATGCCTACGCCACACAATCCTCCCGCTGCGGTACGACGCGCGCTACGCAAGCTTGGGGCGGACATCCATGATGCCCGTCGACGCCGACGGCTGCCGATGGCGGTCGTGGCCGAGCGCGCCTTCACGTCCCGATCGACCCTGCAAAGGGTCGAAGCCGGTGACACCAGCGTCAGCATCGGCATCTACGCCGGCGTGCTACAGGCGCTCGGCCTGCTCGAGGGCCTGGGTCAGGTCGCCGACATCAGCAACGACAGCGTCGGCCAGGCCCTTGCCAGCGCGCACCTTCCCAAGCACGTCCACCTCAAGCGGCCAACCGGACCATCCCACGATGGCTGACTTCGAGGTGCACATCGATCTGGACGGTCGCACGCGCCCGATAGGGTTGGCGAGGAGCAATCGCGTCAGAGGCGCGGAGACCATCCTCTTCGAGTACGACGCTGCATGGCTTGAGGATCCGGATCGCTTCTCGCTGGAGCCGGCACTTGCACTGACACGCGGCGCATTCGCTCCTCCTGCCCGATTAGCCATCTTTGGCTCCATTGGCGACTCGGCGCCGGACACCTGGGGCCGCCGCCTCATGCAGCGCGCCGAGCGCCGCCTCGCCGAACACGAGGGCCGTGCCGTTCGCACCCTCGCGGAAAGCGACTATCTGCTGGGCGTCGCCGACGAGAGCCGGCTAGGCGCGCTCCGTTTCCGCTGGGTCGGCGACGACGTTTTCCAGGCGCCGACCCGGGCCGGCGTTCCTGCCTTGATCGAACTCGGCCGGTTGCTCCAAATCACCGAGCGGATTCTGCGGGATGAAGAAACAGATGAGGAACTCCAACTCATCTTTGCCCCCGGCTCTTCCCTCGGCGGCGGGCGTCCGAAGGCCTCGGTCATCGACCAGCATGGTCGCCTCTCCATCGCCAAATTCCCGAAGGAGACCGACGACTATAGCATGGAGACCTGGGAAGAGATCGCGCTGCGGCTGGCTGGCCAGGCAGGTATCGCCACTCCGCAGCACGAACTGATCGACGTCGCCGGCAAGCCGGTCATGCTGTCGCGGCGCTTCGATCGCGACGGCGCGATCCGCATCCCGTTCCTGTCGGCGATGGCGATGATGGGCGCCAAGGACGGTGAGCGCGGCAGCTATCCGGAGATCGTCGATGCCCTTGCTCAACACGGCGCACAAGGGAAAACGGATGCCCAGGCCCTTTATCGGCGCGTCGTCTTCAACGTGCTGATCTCCAATGTCGACGATCACCTCCGCAACCACGGTTTCCTGTGGCTGGGAAAGGCAGGATGGTCTCTCTCGCCGGCATACGACCTCAATCCCGTTCCAACTGATCTCAAGGCCCGGGTGTTATCGACGAACATCGATCTCGACGAGGGCACCTGCTCGCTCGATCTGCTGGAGGCCGCATCGGAGTTCTTCGCGCTCACGCTGCCGCAGGCCCGCGCGATTATCAAAGACGTCGCCGTCGTGACGGCAACCTGGCGCGAAACCGCTAAGACGGTCGGCGCCCGCACGGCCGAAATCAACCGCATGGCCAGCGCCTTCGAGCACGAGGATCTAAACCGGGCGCTGGCGCAATGACGAGAACGTTCCTTCACAGCTTCGAGCCAGCGACAGCGAGCCCCATCACCGGCGGCAGACAAAGCTCGAGGCAGCCGACATCAAGCGCTCGTCGCGACCTGCAAGGGCGATGCGGCGACCGCCTCGTTCGAGGCGAGCCATGTCAGGGACCCGGAAGCCGGCCACGCCATCCCTCGCCTCGGCGCCCTTCGCAGCCTGTCTCATGTCAACGTGCTGGCGTCGGGTGAGCGCCTCTCGACAAATGCAGTCGCTGGCTGCTCGTATATCCGATCTGAAGGGTGCTTCGATCATCGCCTTCAGCTGCGATCGCCACATCGTCCCTTGCAAGAACATGGCTTGCTCTTCCGCCGACAACTCCGCCCAAAACCCGTCGATTGCGGCAACAAATGATTTGCCTGACTCTGCTGTGATTTTGTTTACCTCAGCCGGAATGAATTCCCTCCCTCGGAAGCTTCGTGGCAGTCGGTTCCGGGCAGGACTCCTGACGATTTCGTCAAACGGAACGTCACCTATCGGATTGGCCAGCGTATGGGGCTTGGTGAATCAATGGACCGCGCCGTTTTGCTCGCGGCTTCCTAACAAGCAATCGTCAGCGTGCAGAACGAGCGCCGTCCCTGTGTTCGGTATATGGGCGAGCACGTAGCACGCGCTGTCCCGCGGAAATCGCCGAGATAAACTGAGATGAGTGCGGCGCAATTGCGCGCTGAGGCATTCTGCCGTTGCGGCTTGGTTTGTCGCGACGTACCAGTCTACGACATCGCGGATAATCTGGCGAGCAAGGTCACCGCTTGTTGGGCCAGAGGTTGAACTGTCGAGAAGGAGACATAACACGGCATCGGCGCGCACTCCGACTCCTCGGCAATCCCGGTTATCGCGCGTCCTCTTTCCTTGCTCACTGCGCCAGTTGATCTCCATTCCCCTCTCGCTCGCCAGCATCGCTCTGGCTTATGGCGACAAACCGCTCTCGCACAATATCGACCCGGCCTTCAGGTCCCTTGATATTGCCATCGAGAAAATGATCAAAATCCTCATGACCTAAGAGCGCTTTGAACTTCTCTGCAATGTAGCAACGAATATCATCGTCTGCGTTTTGGATTTCAGCCACGAGTTCCTCTCGACCGTCAACGACGAGAAGGATGTCCTCGATGTCACGGCTGCCTAAGAGATCATCGTTGCCGCGGCCGATATGCTTCCAACTTTGTCGCCACGAACAGTTCGGGCGTGAGGCGCTTGATGTTCAGTACCACATGTGACCGCCGTTTCGATGCCTTTGGCGTACCAGCGATTGCTAAAGCCGAGAATGCTTTGATCATCCGGCATGAAATCGACTTGGAGGTCGCCGAGCCTCATGCGGCAAATGACCTCGTCTTCGGGAGATTCCACGAACCCCTTCTGACGCAACTGGTCTTGCAGTTGAGCCCATTGCGCATGTCCAACGAGATCAACGATGAGATCCACGTCATCGGTTGCCCGAACCCCTTCGAGCACGATCTCATCAGTAATGAAAAGGGCTGTTGTGCAACCGCCGACAAACACGAGCCGCTCGCGCAGTTCGTCTCCCAGAGACTGCGCGACCGTTTCCAACATGTGAAGCAATTGGCCTTTGATGGTGGTCATTTCTTGAGAAGCCTTTGCGATAGACGCTCGGCCGCGAGCCCAGCCTCCCTTTGATTTCCAAGCCTGACACCATCAATAAGGGCGAGATACTCATACAGGCGATCGTCTTTTTGGATGGCTTGTGGCACGCTTTTGAACAGCGCGTCTACCGCCTGCCCCATGTCTTTGCCTTTGGCGTACGGCCAAACGTAGATGTACTCGCCAGCGCTGATCAGAAGGTTCTTGAGTGGGGCGGCCGCAAAGGCGGTGGGGATGCCCCGGGTCATCGCACCCGGTTTTGCCGGGAAAACGAACTTTAGTCCGTGCACGACGAAATTATAGAGATTGCGGCGGTTGGGCGTGGCCTGACCGGATTCCCGATCTTTGACTGCAAGTCCCGACGAAACGCTCCGCTTGATCGAGGCATTAACCTCCGTCTTGCTGATACCCAGGGCCGATTCCAACCCGCGTACTGAGTACGGGTCATCGTGATGGGCAACCTCTCCGGGATGCGCATCGTCCTCATTTTTGGCCTGTTCGAGGCTCACGAGCTTCAACAATATAACAAGGTCTTGACTTTTCATGTAAATTCGCCGTCGTCCGCTGTCCTAGGACTGCGGACAGTCAACGCCGACGAACCTCCTCAGCGAATATGGGACAAGGGTCAACAGCATCTGCCAGGCGACGAAGCTTGGCTCATCGACCAGCAACGCGCGTCCGGGGACAAAAAATACTATCGCGCCAACCTGCCCGCCGCGACAGATCTGCGGACACTAGCCGCCACCATCAAGGCACGATGGATTTGCGAACAGGCCCATCAGCAGCTGAAAGAAGAACTCAAACTTGATCACTTGGAGGGACGATCCTGGCAAGGTCTTCATCGCCACGCGCTGATGACCATGATCGCCTATCTGCACGGAATCCCTCGTTGACCTTCAACGAAGTTGACTTGAAACGGCTGGCGAGTTCATCAAGTCCGAATGGCTTGCGAATGATCAGGTTGTCTGCAACGACCTCTGCACCGGAAGGGTCGACCGCGTGATGTTCGTGGCATCGCTCTAATCAGACAATACTAATCCACAGTCAAAATGGGGGAGCTTGATCAGCGCTGCTTGCACAGCAATTCGTGGGGTGATTCGGCCGGTGCTGCAGTGCTTCGCAAATCTTCGAGAATACTACAGCAGGCCAAGCGTCTACTCCACCTCGGGATGCGGATGTTCACCACTATCGGCATAACGCAGCGACCACGTCATTCAAGCGGCGGGCGTCGACCATTGCTTGTCTTGATGGAGCAGAGCGAAAATGTGATCCTCCGCGACCGGTCGACCGATGAGATATCCTTGCACTTCATCACAATTGGTTTGACGCAAATAGTCGAGTTGCTCGGTTGTTTCGACGCCTTCGGCGACCACGCCGATCCGCAGGTCCCGCGTCAGTGCGATGATCGATTTTACGATCGCCGCATTATCCGGTCGCCTCAGCATGTCCCGTATGAAAGACTGATCGATCTTGATGCGAGTGTAAGGCAGTTTCAGCAAATAAGTCAGCGACGAATATCCCGTTCCGAAATCGTCAAGTGCCACCGTCACTCCCAATTGCAGGAGTGACGTCAGGATCGATGACGCCGGCGCGTACTTCGAGATCAGCATCGACTCGGTTATTTCGATTTCGAGACG
This sequence comes from Bradyrhizobium tropiciagri, assembly GCF_001189845.1. Lineage (GTDB taxonomy): Bacteria > Pseudomonadota > Alphaproteobacteria > Rhizobiales > Xanthobacteraceae > Bradyrhizobium > Bradyrhizobium tropiciagri. Next base: position 84,396 of record NZ_LFLZ01000016.1, on the reverse strand, counting down.
ATGAGGAGCAACTCTGGCTTGGGAGAGGGCCTGCACGATTGTCTGCAGGATGCTGGTGTTATGGAATTGAGCCGCCGAAAAATTCACGGCGACCCTGAGGTCCGACGGCCAGTTCGATAGCGTCGCGCAGGCGCGTCGGACCACCCACTCACCGATTCCGTGGATCAGTCCGGTTTCTTCGGCGATTGGGATGAACTCGGTCGGGGAAATTATTCCACGGACGGGATGCCGCCAGCGGAGCAACGCCTCAAACCCGGTGATTCGGTTCGCGTGAATATCAAAGAACGGTTGGTAGAGGAGGAACAGTTCGTCTCTGTCGATCGCGAGCTCCAGATCCCGCTGCAGCGCCCTGCGCTCGTGCGCTGATTTGTCGTCGTTGATCTCAAAGAAGCAGATCGTTCCCGGCCCCGCTTGCTTGGCACGATAGAGCGCAATGTCGGCATTCCTCAGGAGCACATGAGGTACGTCGCCGTCGCGCGGGGCCACTGCGATTCCGACGCTGGTCGCCCCCGCGATCTCGCATTTTTCGATCGCGAATGGTTCGGCGAACGCGCCGACAAACCGCTCGGCGACTTCCAAGGCGTCCTCCACCTTGGTCAGATTGGTCATAACAAGCGCAAATTCATCACCGCCGATGCGCGCAACGGTATCGGTCTGCCGTACGCATCGCTGTAGTCTCACCGCCGCCTGCACGAGAAATTCATCGCCAGCGAGGTGGCCGAATTTGTCGTTCACGTCCTTGAAGCGATCGAGGTCGAGAAGAAGAACCGCGAATTCCTCGCCCGTGCGGGCGAGCCTGTTGAGGGCACCTTCTAGGCTCTCATTGAAGGCAAAACGGTTCGGAAGTTGGGTCAGGGTATCCCGCCGGCCCCTCCTTTCGGCCTCCAGTTGAGCAATGGCGCGTCTGGTAAATTCGAAGGAATGGGCGAAAACGCCGCGCAGGAGCACGAAGCCATAGGCCACGACCAGGATAGCGACGAGCAGATAGGCGAAATCGTCGTTTCTGCCGAGGCAAATTGCCGTACCCACAAAGATCGGAGCCGTGAACGCAACTGCCGCCACCGGAATCGTGGCGAAGGCGAATGCGCCACCTGCAAGCATTCCAGAGCAGAGACATGTAATGACGAGCTGCCCGCCATTGGAGGCGTTCGCGAAGAAAGCCACCGGCACAATTGCCCAGGCGGTTCCGAGAACCAGCGCATTCCGTACTAGCCGGTGCATGGCCTGGCGCGACACGAAGTGAGGCTTCGTCATCAGTCGTGATGAACGCGCTTTCAGGCCTATCGATAGCGCGCCGCAGACGACAGTCGCCGCCCAGATCAAGGCAAAGTTTCTGTCGGGCGAATGCCAAAGCGCAATTGCGAGCACGGTCGCATTGCACGCGTTGGCCAGCATGATGCCCAGCGAATAGCCAAGCACGAGGGAGATCTGCTCGGCACGAATGTATCCTGCAACCGCTTCATCGGTGACCGGCCCGCCAAATGCCGCCAAATCTCCGGCTAGGAGCTTCGAAAGCCAGGAGATCAGATATGCCCTCATTCCGGGACCCTGCAGGACTGGTTGTAGCGTTGGCGCCAGCTCTGGAAGGTCGCGGCAAATCTTTGACAAAAGATAAACTCTTGATTGTACCACCCGCCTCGCGACACCTCACGGCGCGCCGGATTCATTGTTCAGGCTTGGACCGGTTAAAATTGAAGACGAACTCCGTTCGTTTCGTACAGAACCATTGTTTTATCGGATCGCAATCAGAGCTTACTCGCATGCGGAAAGCCTCAGCACCGCGCGAATAGAACGGCTGGGTGCGAGATCGATCGGGCCTGACGAAGGGATGGCGGCCGCGCGCATTCCGCGGTTGGGGCGCGTGCTCCGACGACTTTCTCTTTGCGTGCCTCGCGGTTCGCTGTCCTGCTGCACGGCACGCCAGCCACTAAAAGGGGCGCTCTTTCGGCAAAGGTGCCAACGATTTTCAGCGTGTCAAAATCGCACTGCAGCTCTCTTACCCTGGGACGCAACCTGCCGGCGGACCGCAATCTGCGCTGATTGCCGCGCTGGTGTTTGGCGGGCCTCACGACTGGCATGCCAATCAATAAAAATAAGTTGCCGCCAGCACGCGAGATCTCAGCCCTGAGTTTCGATGGCCATGCGGCGATCAATCCTCCGGGCTACTGGTCGGATCACGTCGCAGCCACAGGAAGCGGCGCAAGGTATCGTTGATGATATCCTCTCCGCGCTCGGCACAATGCGCGCTGCAATCGAGCAGCCGACGACCGTCGCGCCCTTGGCGCGGCTGAGTTGACGCAGATTGGAAAAGGACCGCCATCAGCGCGGGCGCCACCCATGCTCGAAAGCATAGGTGGGATTGATAGCGCAATGTGCGTACGTGCCCGATGCAGTGGCCTGGCACTGTCTATAGGTTGAGAACTGGCAATTGCCTGGATAGCCCCAGCTGCGCCCTTGCAGACAGTAAAGGTCTGGCGGGGGCGGCGCTATGTGCTTCGCGCGGTTTCGTGCGGCTGCGGTCGCTCCCGATGCGAGGCCGACCAGGACGGAAAAGGTGACAACAACTATGAACGGAAGGAACCGCATACGGTCTTTTGACCCCCGCCATGGATTCTTTCCGATAGCACGATCAACCTCAGAACAACCTGTTTGCGTCAACAGACCGCGCAGCGACCAGTGTAGTCTAGCCCGACGGGCAATGAGTCAAAGCGCGATGTCTGCACGAAACGTACGAACCGCACCTGTGATCGCTTATCCGCCGAGCGGACGCCTTCATGGAACTCTGCGCAAGTCCCCCAGCCGATTGCGTCCTAACGCCACATCGTAGGTGCACTGGCCAATGCCGCTCGGCCAATTTTCCTGAGAGCATCGACCGACGTCTCTCCGCGGCTGGCGGCTTCCAGGAGTCTGCAGGCGACATGAGTTCGAGCGCCATTCTCGTGACGCGATACATCTTCGCACACTTCGTCCAGAACCGCTCGCAACAGGGCAGCCAATTCGGAATCGACCATACGAAATGCCCTCAATCCCTCGACAATGATCATGTGTCAGCGTGTATCGGGACAGATATCAGGTTGAGTGAACCTCAGGGCCGGTCTACGCTTTCGTTCACTCCTGTAGGGCTTAGCGCAATAGTATAACGAGTATAGGACGAGCACTGACGCAAGTCACCGGGCTTCCACTTGCACCGCTGATGCCGCCGACGGTTTGCGCGAAAGCGCGGACCAGTCGCCCGGCACCCGCGCGTCAGCTTTTTGACAGCTTGGCTGTCTAACATTCTTCAACCTGAACTCCATGCGACAAACATGTCGCCGACAAGAGTACGACTTGCGATGCATAACCGGACTATCAGCACGTCGGGTATCGAATCCCTCTCGCATGCACAGGATGTTGATGAAATCAGGCACTCAGCAAACAGTGACATGCAACCTGATACAGATACCCAGAGGTTTGCGGACGTGCTTGCAGGCATTCAGTCGACACCGAATTCGAACGCGAGTTCGTCTTCGGCGGTAGCACCGTCGTACTCCCTAGTTCGCCGAACTCCTGTGATTGAGATCACAAGGTTTCAATACAAGCAAAAAATGAAGGATTTTCATGGCGCTGAAATCAAGCATATCGCGGCGAACCCACAAGAGTACTCGCATTTCGTGTCCTCAAAAGCTGCGCGCACAGCAAGTCTCGCTGAGGGCACCGGTACGGCCAGAAGACATACCGACGACGCTCGATATTTTAGCTATGAGTTGGGCAACGAAAGCGTCGGGCTTCTAAGAACAGAATCCGGATTTCGCATGAGTGAGGTGTTCGAAGGCGAAAAATGGCGGGAACTGTTTCCCGGGCGAACTGACATCACGTCCACCACAGTTCTTCGGGTTACTCATCCGCTCGTCGACAACGCAGGTGATATTCTGCTGGAACATCAGCTTCGGCTCGATGGCGAACGACCATTGATCAATTCCACTCCAGTCAGCCTAGAAGCGCAATCCCGTCTCGCGGCGATGGGTTTTGTTGAGGTGGATCAAGCGAACATGGTTCTTGACCCTGCCCAGCATCCCGAAAAGTGGACTAAGAATGGTGACGGTGAATGGCAGCGCGCAGATAAACCTGCACTGTATCTTTCTAAAGCTCGGGACACCGAGGACAGCGATGCCGAGAGTGTAACAAGCATCTCGACCGATTCGTGCGACAATAACGTTGATGTAGACAAACTCACTGAAGCGCTCGACGAGCTCCTCGCCGAACAATAGGCGGTTTGTCCAATGCTCCCGGCAGCAGCCATTCTGCTTCCAGAGGTGGCTGCCATAGACCCATTGCTGAAGGTAATTGGCTTCTTGCGAACTTTGACGAACGCCGACCCAAATTGTGGGCGCGGCTGCAGAGAAGCCAACGTGTATCAGACTTCGTCGGGACTCTTCCTCCGGAGTCGACTTTATTGCCGAACGCATGGTCCGGCAAGGTGCTGTCTCTTACGAACGTTTCAACTCGCAGTCTGAGTTCCCGCCGCCGGGCCAGCCAGTCGTTCTTGATTACGAAACGTTCTCGGTCGGACGCTTAGCCGGCTAACCTCCAGCACCGGTTGTAGGCCGATGACTTCGCATTGGTCGGTCGAGGCACAGCCGTCCTTCGGGCAGATCCATCGATCGAAGAGGTCGTTTCGTGCGCTCGATCCAGACAGAGCTGACATCAAGGACAACGCGGCGACGCCGAGTCCCGCTGAGAAGCCGGCCCAACGAATTCAGTGGTGACTGGCTCTTTGTGCTGCCAGGCGCAGATTTCCGATTCCGCGATCACGCCCTCGGCCCCACGCCCCGCTCACGATAGTCGCCGGCCGTATCTGTGATCCGCCGCGATTTGGTCGATCGCTTACGACGATCGCCACGTATCTGCCTCCCAGCGACATACAAGCCGCGATGCTTGCGCTGCTCTGAGTGACGCATCAAAGACGAGGACGGCGAGAGCTCCAACTGCGTGATCCAGTCAACCTCACGCGACGTGACGTTATCAACCCATCGCCGAACCCTTGCCCGCGGGTCCGGGCGCGGTCACTCGCGGGGCTCCGCATCGACAAATCCGGCCAGAGCGTGGCCACTCAAACAATGGCAGCGGCCGGGCGAGCGATCACCAGGCCGAAAACACGCAATTCCCTGCGGCCTGTGCCACGTGCGCATTCTGTCGGAATACAAGCGCGCGTCATGTCTGAAACCCGCCTCCGACTGTCTTCGAAAGCCACATTGCGTAAAAACGACGCGGGAGCGCCCCTTGAATAGTGCTGGCCCAAATCCTGCACCTGCTCTCTGCGCCGGGAAGTTTAACGACGGCAACAAGATGGGAGTCGCGTTTGGGCCTCGATCCGTCAATCGACAATGCGGTTGCCGCACCCGAGGTCGTTTGTCTGCACCACGCTGGGAGAACGCAAGACGTTCCTGCTTGCCACGACCTCGCGCGGCATCGGTCATGCGACCGGAAAACCGCGTTCAGAAGAGGGCCGGCGCATGTTCACTTTCACGCGGCACCCCTTCGGTGGTGGGCGATGTCGGTGGGATTCGGAGACAGACAACCATGTCCGCGTAAATCCAAGCATTCGTCGGACGGTGCGGCGGGCCACCGTCAAGATCGCGGAACGGCTTGCCGGCGCACCGCTACACTTATTGAGCCGCGACGCCGGCATTTCGTCATCGACACCGGACCGTACCCGGCCGATGCCGTTGATGGCTTCATTCGAAAGCTGGATGAGGCTGCTCCATGTCAATCTGCCTGGCCTAACCCACCTCCCGCAAGACCTCTTTCCCGAGTTCAAGGCGGCCTCGGTAATGATCGTCGACATGGCTTGATCAGCAACCTGGCCGCGCGGAACCGTTTCCCAGCACCGCCATTGCCTCCCGCGTCAAGGCTGACGGTTGCCTGCTCACCCTGAAGCAAGGCGTCAATACATGATCGATGAATTGGATCTGCGAACCTTCACGCCACATCCGCAACGCGACGCTGTGCTCGGCGAGGTGCACGCGCGCCCTTTCACGCGCCTGGTTTCGCCCTTCAGCGTGATCCACTTCGCTTTTCTTGCACAGGGCGAAGCGGCCACGAGCGATCGCTGCCGTTTTATCGATTTTTGCCTCGAGCGCAATCTTACGCCGCCTGAGCAATCGGCGAAACTTCATCAGATTGTCATTGGTCCCGCTACGCTACGCTGGGAGCAGCATTCGGAATTCACAACATTCACCTGGATCTGGACTAACGCAAATTGTTCTGCCGCAGACCAATTTGACAAAGTTGATGGTACCGTCGGATCGCTGATCCGCGCGTTGCGTCAGACCGGACAGTTGCTGGTCGCGATCAGGCTAGAAGTGGAGCAGGACGCCTCGCCGACCAGGCGGGCCGAAGAGATTTTTGACAAGAACAGCCTGGCCATGGTTGCCACAAAGAGCGGCGCAGGCGTAGCGGCCTCAGACTTCCGCGTAGACGAAAAAGGCTTCACGAAAATCCTCGTCTGCGACCTCGGGTTGACGTCGCACGATCTCGGAGCGTTGGTGCAACGGCTCCTGGAAATCGAGACCTACCGTCCATTGGCGCTTCTTGGCCTGTCGACGGCCCTTGAGCTTGCACCATCCGTCGATCGCATCGACCGGCGTCTTGTTGAGGCACTCGAGAAAATGCAAAGCGGTGAAGGGCTGCAGTTCAACAACCATCTGCTTGCCGAGCTGACGGCGCTGGCCGCATCTTTCGAAAGAGGCGCGACCGGCAGCCTGTTTCGCTTCGGCGCCAGCAGGGCCTATAACGAGCTGGTCCAATCGCGACTGTCCATCATTGAGGGCAACGATGTCTCAGGCTATCCAACCTGGTCGTCGTTTCTGGCGCGCCGCATGGCGCCGGCGATGCGAACCTGCGCGACCGTGGAGGATCGTCAGGCGACTCTCTCGGTCAAGCTCGCGCGTGCCGCCGATCTGTTGCGAACTCGGGTCGACGTCGAAATCGAACGACAGAATCGTGACCTATTGCAGGCCATCAACGAGCGCGCGAGACAGCAACTTCGGCTGCAGTGCACGGTCGAAGGATTGTCGGTCGCGGCGATAGGATATTATGTGGTCAGCCTGTTTAGCTATCTTGCCAAGGGCGCGCATGATGTCGGACTGCGAGTAGAGCCCTCGTTCCTGACCGCAACCTTCGTGCCGATCGCGGTCGGCGTCATCTGGCTGGTGAGTTACAATGTCCGAAAGCGACACCTCAAGCACGACGACGCACCCTCGGTTACTTACGACTAGAGCTCCTCGAGGCGATCGGTGCGTCCATCCGGGGAAGCTCGCATGGTCGTGGTGCGACACTGCCGCAAAGATCGCGGCCGTCTCCTGCGCAGGGTAATGCCCCGCCCGGACCAGCCGGGCGAGGCATCGTGGATCGGGTCAGTCGCCGTTGCGACGGCTGGGACGGGACCAGATCAGGCTGAAGCCCTCGCCTTCCTCGTCGGCGAAGAGGTTGGCGAAGATCGGAGCGGTGAAGCTCGGATCGTCGAGCTTGAGGCTCAGATAGTCGCGACCCTCGTTGGAGCGCTTGGACCAGCCGGCCCCGATCTCGGCCCGGCCCACGTAGATGCGGTGGCTCGGAGCGTTGTCGTTGGAGCGGTTGGTCTCGGCGACGATACGGACGCCCTTGGCTTGCAGGCTCAGGGTGACAATCTCGCCCTGGAAATCGTTGCCCACCTTCTTGAAAGAACCGATGTTAGCCATGTCACTTCTCCTGTTGTGTTTCGAGCCCGCGACCACCGCGGCCTCGATGGCGATCTAAGGGCCGAGGACGATCGGCGACGCACCCCTTGCGGGCCGGAGCGCAGCGGAGGACGCCGTTGTGGCGACTTTCTTGGCTCGCGAGGAATGGGCGAAGCCCAGGGGAAGAAAGTCGCATCAACGGCGTTGCGGCTCAGACGATCGAGGCGGAGCCGGTCTTCGGCCAGATCAAGCCATCTAAGAGGCCACGTGCGTCCGCGGGCTGGATCGCAAGCTCAGGAGAAGACTTGGCAAATCTCGGTTCGGCTGCACAAGAGGTTGGAACGACTCGGCGAACAAAGAGAAACAGCCTGCCGCAAAGGGCGATGTCGTGATGAGAGACAATCGAGAACGACTGACCGTGCCAAGCCACGAGGTGGGCCGGGCCGAGATCGGCGCAGCATGGTCGAAGCGTTCCGAAGAGGGCCGCGATATCTCTCACTCCAGTCACTTGCCCCCCGTTCAATATGGCAATCCTGCGCAACCTGTTCGATGAGGAAGGTGGCGATGGATCATCATTCGCGCGTTGCGGCCATGAGAAAGGTTGAGACTGTTGCCCCACCAGTTCAGCCGGCTCCAACAGGCGGGTCTTCGCAAGCAGGAACAGTCATCTGCGTCCATGTCGCGCCGCCAACGCAAAACGCGTCAGCAGCCCGATCCCCGCAAGCGTGAGCACCAGGTGCGACGGAAAAGGGCCAGGCCGCCTCCGACCGACCTAAGGCCGCCCGGCATAACAAGCCAATGCGTGGTGTGGTAAGAACAAGACCAGGCACGAGCATGGTGACGGCTTCATTCGGATGGATTGGGAAGGCGTCTTCCACCACCGCCACAAGCCGCAACTTCGGAGCCAAAGCTGGACGCGCCGGAGTGCCAGGCGTCCAGCTCCTCTCGATAGTTTGGAAAAGACGGCGCTCACGCGCCGCCGAATTTCCAGACGGGGATGCCGAAACGCCTCGCCTTGTCGGCGAGATTGTCCTGGATTCCCGTACCCGGAAAATGCATGACGCCGATCGGCAAGAGCTCGAGCATGGCATCATTGCGCTTGAAGGGTGCTGCCTTGGCGTGCTTCGTCCAGTCGGGCTTGAATGCGATCTGGGTCACCTTGCGGCTCGTCGCCCATTTGGAAGCGATCAGTTCGGCCCCTTTGGGTGAGCCGCCATGGAGCAGGACCATGTCGGGATGCTTGGCGTGGACCTTGTCGAGGCGATCCCAGATGAGGCGGTGGTCGTTGAAGTCGAGCCCACCGGTGAGTGCGATCTTCGGTCCTGCCGGCAACATGACCTCCGTTTGGGAGCGGCGCTTGGCGGCGATGAAGTCGCGGGAGTCGATCATCGCTGCCGTGAGCGTGCGGTGGCTCACCAGCGAGCCCGACCGAGGACGCCAGGACGAGCCGGTGTGAACCTCAAACTGCTCCATCGCCTGGTCGCGGAAGAGCTCCAGGCAATTTCGGCGCTCGATCAGGGTGATGCCCTCCGCCGTCAGGCGCTCGAGCTCGACCGATCGCACCTCTGACCCATTCTGCTCCCGCTGGCTCTTGTGCTGCGCTTGTTCATTGTCGTCGAGCTGGCGTTCGATGCGATCGACGGCCCGGTGGAACAGGTTGACGGTTGACCAGAGGAGTTCGCTGAGATCGGGTTCAAGCCGCGTATTGCTCAGCGCGGCAACCAGGGCGTCGAACATATCGACGATGGTACCGGCGATCATCCGGCTCTCGGGGAGAGGTCTTGGATCTGGCTGGTCGTCGAAGGGGCGATAGCCGAAGAGCTGCAATTCGGTGAGCACCTGTTCGCTCGGAGACGGGGCATGCGTCGGTTCGATGTCGTCGTGGTCGGTCATCGCAAGAGATCCTTTTGGCGGAGCGGCCGCGCCCATCGCGGCCTTCGTGGCGATCACTCAGACGGCGGGCGGAACGGGCCAGAACCCGGAGCGGCTTGTCCGCCCAGGCCCGCAGGGCGTGGGCGGAAGCGAAGGGCCGAAGCGGCAGCGGAGGATGGCGAAGACCGGCTATTTTGCTTCGCGATGCAAAGCGCGCTCGCCAAATCGCGATCGTGTCTTCTCATTGCCTGCGCGCGGCGGAAAATGGCCGGACGCAGCCATTGCCGGCCCGGGCCGCTTGCCGTCCGATCGCCCGCTAGAAGGCCGAAGGTCGCGTCCTCTCCGCCAATTGGGTTCGGCTATGACCGATCTTTCGCGATCGGTCGAATTACCGCGACTACCCGGCCTCGATCGTGGACGAGCGCAGGAAGCGGGCGGCATCGTCAGGAACAAGTTGAAGCCGCAACGCTGCCCGGAGAACCTCAAGGCCGAAGACATGCAGATCTTCATTGAAGTCGCCGAGCCGAGGCGACAGCGAGATCGCTTCAACGCCGGCGTCCTCCGCGCGCCGGGTAAGGATGGCTTGTACGGCATCTCCGGCGGCATCGGCGTCACGGGCGATATAGAGCCGACGCAAGCCAGCCGGCAGCAACATGGCTGAGAGATGATTGGCCGAAAGCGCAGCAGCCATCGGCAAGGTCGGCAGGACGCAGCGCAGCGACAGCATGGTCTCGATGCCCTCGCCGGCAGCGAGCACATCATCCACCAGGCCGAAACGAACAGCGTTACCGAGCAAGTCGCCCATGGCGCGCCGTGGGGTGTCGATGGGAGCCTTGCCGAGCCGGATGCGATCAAAGCCGTCCGGATCGAGCCAGGTGCGATGCACGCCGCATATCCGCCCATCAAGATTCGTGACGCTGGCTATCATCGCTGGCCATGTTTCCATCGGAAAATGCTCGTCCGGTCGATAGTAGCAACGTGGATGGAAGCGCAAGCTGCCGCTATGGTGGATACTGACTATTCCGCGACGCCGCAAATAAGCTTCGACCATCGTACCGTCGATGGAGCTGGACATTGCAAACAGGCGACGGGCGGCTTGCGGCGAACCGGCTCGCGCCGCTGGACCGTCGGCTTTCGGGGCGGCTTGCTGCTCGCAACGAGGTAGCGTTAGAAAGCGTCTCGCCTCCTCGGCCACCTTGCGAAAATCGCGTAAAGCCATACTTTCGCGGATGATGTCGAGCAGGTCCCCATGTTCTCCGGTGGCGGCATCGGTCCACTTTCCGGCGGGCCCCTTTGTCGATTCCTGGAGCCGTACGAACAACGAGCGTCCTGGCGTGTTGCGAACGTCGCCAACCACCCAGTACCGCCCGACCCGCTTGCCATTGGACAGATAGTGTCGGCATACGCCCTCGGCCTCGCGTGCGAGGTGGCGTACCAATTCTGAGACATCAAAGACCATCACGCGCCCTCCCGCTCAACGAAAGGGCTCAAGTTGAGTTTGCTTAGGAGGATGTCGCGCGACGGCGACAGCTTGATCTTCCAAACGGCGCTTGCCATGTCAGCTTCTCCGAACCGGGCGGCCGGGAGCCTCTCTCTCGGCCTCCAACCCGTTCGCGGACAAGCCTGTCCAGCTCTCGCTCTCGCTTTCGGCGGCAAATGGCGTTCGTTGGCGGGTGCCGCGCTATCGGAAAAAACCAGGTCCCGCCGTCACATGCCGGATCAGATGAAGCCCAAAATGGCCGGCGGGGCGGTGGCAGAGGCGGTTATGTTGACCGCCCCTGAGGCAATACGTTTGCGTGGACGCGAATCTGAGCGCACGAAGGCGGTTCGTGGCGGCAATTGTATGAGTCCGCCGATCGTGTCGACGCGAGAAGCCAGAGATTCCGATGTAGTCGTCGCAATCCCATGCGCGGGTCTCGATCCCGCAAGAATTCGAAACTGCCCGGACCTGTCAGTCCGCGATGGACATGACGGCGAGAGAGCAGCGCCATCACCCCTGAACGGAAAAGGTAGACGTACCAGGCCGGAGACCTGGATCTCCGGCCTGGCTGACATTAGGCCGCCCGGTCGAGCAACTTCTTGGCCTTGGTCTCCATGTCCAGGCGGACATCTTGATGCGGCTTGTCACGCGCGACGGCGGTGATGCCCTGCACGAAGTCGAAGATGCTTTCAGGCGGGCGGCCCTCCTCCGCAAGCACCGCGTCTATCACCTTGCCTGTCTCGGCCTTGGAGAAGCCGCGGCGGCGCAAGAACTCGGTGCGATCCTCGTCACTGCGTGCCACGATCCGCTCGCGAGCGGCCTTGATGCCAGTGACGAAAGGCATGGGTGAAGAGTTGGCGAAGTTCGACAACGCCGGGGCTGCCTCGTGAGCAAATCGCGAGGCTGCGTATTTGGAATGGCGGATTGCGATCTCCTCGAAATCTTCCACGCCCCACAGATTGCGATTTTGGCAAACCGCACGAAGATAGAAGCTCGCCATGCCGAGGGTCTTCGCGCCGACTTCCGAGTTCCAACAATAGAAGCCTCGGAAATAGAGGTCGGGCGAGCCGTCACGAAGACGACCAGCTTCGATCGGATTCAGATCATCGACCAGAAAGATGAAAACGTCCCTGTCTGATGCATACAGGGTCGTCGTGGCCTTGGAAATGTCGACACGGGGATTGTAGATGCCGCTCGACCAGTCGAGTACACCGGGCACCTTCCATCGTGTATCGCCTGTGCCATTGCCGGCGATGCGCTGTACGGCCTCGACCAACTCGTGGTCGTAGATCCGGCCATAGTCGGGGCTGGTGACGGCGCGAAGCTCGACACGGCTCTCCTCGGTCTCGAGCGTTTTGATCTGCTCGAGACGATTGGCGTTCAAGCCATATTGCAGGTTGATGGCTGCGAGTGACGCAGGGAGCTGCCGGAGGTAAGCGGCCGGAGCGCCAACCTGGCTTGCAAGCTGACCGAAGCTCCAATGCGTCGGTGCAACCGGAGTGTCGGAGCCGGGCAACATCAAGGCCAGCCGCTCAGGGTCGGCACGGCTTGCGTTGACATGGATCAGCGCGCTTTCGACCACGCGCGTCCGGCTGCGGTTCGCCCGATTGTGCACCGTGCGGGCCAGCTCATCGAGCGACAGGTAACGCTGATCTGCCGGGCGGGAAAACCACTCCGAGGACACCCGACCGACGCGCTCGCCGCGACTCACATCCACTCTGTATCCGCCGCTCGCAATGCGGCCGGCATCAACAATCTGCGTATTCATGGCAGCAATCTCCATGACGGGCGCCGGAAGACTCTCCTCCGACCCTCAACCCGTCATGGCCAAGGCCACCCCACTCTGCCTCTCCCTTTTTACGGCCGCCCCGAGGCCCAAGACATTCCGCGCCGCCGCAGCTACCGTCAGGGATGGAAGCCCGAAGGGTGAAAACCCGGCGCAAGCAGGGGTTTCAGCGTGAGCCGACAGCCCGCTCCCGCAGGGAGACGGCAATGAACCCGGGACCTACGGTCCATGGATGCTCACGGCGTGACGATGCCAGATTGCGGCGGCGGAACATACCGATTACGGAAAAGGCGAATGTCCCGTGCGCCTCCCGGCCCCCGCACGACTGTATAGGCCACACTATTGATCTTGATAGTCGTCTGTCGCTGGTTCGGCAGTAAGCCGTGCTGACGTAACTGAAGAATCAGGGAAGCAGGGGCGGGTTGATCGCAATGCACCCAGTTCGGCCCGACAACAGGGCCGAAGTCCAGATGCCCGGAGCCATTCATTGGCCCTGTTGTTGCGCGATCCAGTCGCTGGTGATGGCGTGAAGGCTCGGCGGAAGACGAAGGTCCGGCGGCTTCTTGATTCTGAAAGCCGAGTCCGCGCAACGGACCCACGACAGACGGCTCGGCTTGATGGCCGCGCTGCATTGCGAATGCGTGGGCGACTTCGCGTACCGTTGAGTCGTCGCTGCGTACTCTGTCTCGGGGCGGCACCGGTCGAGTCAGCTCGAAGAGGGCGCGCTGGCGACGCAGGTCCTCCTCTGAAGCAGTGAAACCCACGCTGTCGCTGGTATCATCTCGGCTCTCGATGGAGTTATCGAAACTGTCGACGGTGTCGTGTCGACGCCGCAGGTCCTGGGCCCCTTGAGGACGCACAGGCTCGACGGGAAATGACGATGCGGCTTGCTGACCCGGAGTGGTCGGTTCACTGGCGCTATCATGCCGCACAAAGCGAGGATCGTCGGGCAACGCAAGCGGCAACCGCTCCGCCGAAGCTCCCTGCTTATTGGCGGCCCACCGCTCAAGACACCACTGCCTATATTCGTTAGTGTCCGCCTCGGAGGCAATACCGCCCGAGCTATCCAAAATGCCGTTGCGGTCGACAATCCCGGTAAGGCGGTCAGTAGGGCGGCCCAGCGACGGATTTCGCACAAGACGAGGACCGTCGCGCAACGCAGACTCACGATAGGGAGGATTCAAGCGAGACTCCGGGCGACGTTCCCCTATCCCGGCCAGCACCGCGCGAAACTCCTGCGACATACTGCCCAGGGAATTGTCGCCCGCGTTGGATGATCCGACTCTTCTCAGCGCGACTGGTTGCTGGCGAAAATCCGTTGGATCAGCTGATGGAGAGGCTTCCGTTCTCGGGTGCTGGATTTCTTCATCCTCGATGATTGTTGGCATAGCGTGCGTAGACAAAGCTCGTTCGATAGAAGCCATACCTAGTCTCCCATTGAGAACCGCCAAAGCCGGCTTTCGGATAGCGGTAGACTGCCGAGCTTAGCTTACGGGATGCTGACAAGCTCGACGACAAAAGCGGTGCCTGCCGTTAGACGACTCCAGACGTGAGAACTTCAAGGCCGCCAGCGCGCGTCTATCTCCCCGGCCGGGGACTCCGGCCACTTCAGCAGCGCAGATCTTGCACTCGTCCCTCCAGTCGTGAGCAGGGTACGACGATACGAATGTTGTATCGCCACAGGTAAGACAACAACTTCGCGAATTTACCCCAAATCTCCTAAACGATGACCACACAAGAGAGACTAGATGAAGCAGCGCTGCACGTACGCTTAACGCGACGCAAGCGGCGCAAGCGGGCGGCGCGGCGTCGAGCCAAAATCGCTCCGTCAAGCAACTCGATCCAGGAGACGTGAATGAAATTGGTGAAGACCTCTGTACTCGCATGCGGCCTTGCGGCTTTCCTTGCTTACCCAGTCATTGCGCAAAGCCTTTCCGCAGATGCCAAGGCTCGCAAAGGCGAAGGATCAAACGTACAGAGCGGGATAAGCGATGATGAGGACTCGTCGCCTAAGCTCAGGGCCGCTGGCGCAAAAGCGGGCAGGAAGTCGCCCAAGGGCGCAAAGAATGCAGCCGACGGCAACGCGTCCGACAATGAGGCAGTTGACGACCCTGCGAATAACACCACGCCGATAAGCAGCAAGCGGCACTGACGCGAAGCCCTGTTGGGGTCAACCTCCGGTCGCGCCCTGCGGCCGGAGGTTCAGCGGACGCGCCGCAACATGGATAGCTAGATTGTGATGGTCGCCTGCCTCCAGCAAGACGGCGAAAGAAGGGAGGGTCCAGGCGTGAACTTCCGCGGCTGTCCCGGACGGACGCCCAGGCCCTGACCAACCGCGGCGCAACGGCGGCAATCCTCAATAGTGCGAACAGCTAGATGATCTCGAAGTACCGCCGACGTTCAAAGTCAGTCACCCGATGTTGAACGGCCTCCCACTCCCAGCGCCGGGAGCAGGAAAAGGCCTCGACAAACCTTTCTCCGAACACATCATTGGCCGCCGGCGACTGTGCAAACCGATATGTTGCCTCTGCCAGGCTTTGAGGCAGCCTTCCGGAGCGAGGACACATTTCCATGCTTGCGTCACCGACGATCGAAGCCGGCAAGTCCGCATCGGTCTCGACGCCCAGCACACCCGAACCGATAGCACATGAGAGAGCGAGATAAGGGTTCATGTCTGCACCAGCCAGCCTGTACTCGAGGCGATGTGAAGACGGCTCTCCCGGAATGGCCCGCACCGCGCAGGAGCGGTTGTCAATTCCCCAGCTTGGGCAGACCGGCGCCCAGTAGCCGGGGACCAATCTCTTGTAGCTATTGAAGTTCGGCGCGGCGAGCAGGCAGAACTCATTCATATAATTCAGTTGTCCGCCGACAAATTGCCTCATGATCTTTGAGACGTTGCCAAACGCGTTACTATCGTAAAACGCATTGTGGCCGTCCGAGAACACCGAGATGTGAATATGGCCCGACTGGCCGGGCCAATCCTCGCAAACCTTGGCCATGAATGTTGCCATCATGCCTTTCGTCTGCGCCCAGGCTTTTATCATTGCCTTGAAGATGATCGCTCGATCCGCAGCTTCCAGGGCATCACAATGATGAAGTGATGCTTCAATCACGCCCGGCCCTGTCTCGAAGTGCAAGCCGCTGAGAGGTATTCTGGCCTTCTCACAAAGCGCCAAGATCTCGCCGAACAGCTCCTGGTGCGCGACAGAGCGCGCAATCGAGTAACCGAATGGCCCTCGCGTGAACGGAGCCCATTGGCCGAACGGTTTGTCCTCAATTGTGTCGGCGTTCTCATTGAACAGCATGAACTCGAACTCGAACCCGGCCGTGCAGCCGTATCCGTGATCAGCTGCCCTTTTCAGGACTTTGCGCAGGATACCTCGCGGGCAGATGTCCTCATGTGCGCCCATAAACTCGGCAAGGTAGAGATGCTGATCGCCGAGATAAGACACCAAACGGCCGGTGCCAGACAGAACACGCAGATCGGCATCTCCGAATGCTGAGAGTGGCTTTTGCGTGAATCCTTCGGGAATGACCCGGTCCGCACAATCCCACGCCAGCACCGCTTCAGAGAACTTGACGATCTTGTCTCCATCCGAGAGATCTTCACCCAGGACGTGCTTACCTCGAAGGATACCGTCAAAGTCGCTCACGCCAATCATCGCCGCACGAGCTGAGTTCGTGCGCGCCACACGGATGTCGGTCATTCGCCGCCTTCCTGCGCCATCAGATCGAACACCTGGTTCATCCGCAGCGCACGCAATTGGCGATAGTCATCCTCAAGCTGTACCAGGTCGTTATTGACGAGGTACACGATGCCTGGTGTGGACACCAGGTCGATCGTCGGGACCAGCTTTTGGCCTATGGGAACGAATGCGATGGCATCCGCAAAGCTCGAGAGGTTACGGATTGCATCCAATCCGGAGTAACCGGCAACGACACCGCTCATATCGGAAATCAACGAGACGCACAGTGCATGAGCCTGTCGCTTGTAGGCCCCACGCAACCTCATACACTCGCCAAATTCCTTGGGATTTGCGTACCGCCAGGCCGTCAGCGACATATGATTGTCACCCAACGCCATGGTCCTGGCCTTTGCCGACATGGTTCCTTGCAGTCTCGCTCCGAAGTCGACCAAAACTGGTCCGCGATCATCGACGATGATCTCCGCATGCGCTGGTCCGTTGACGATCTGAAGTGCCTGCAACGCACGCACAAGATAATCGGACAACTCCAGAACGATGGGCTCCTTGGCGCCGAGCAACCACTCGCGTGAGCAGACCGACGATGCGCCCTCGACGGGAACGGTCTCATAAGTCCAGGCCTCGGTGATGAACGCTTCTCCATCGATCGAGACGGCATTTACGGTATATTGCTGACCGTTTATTTTCTCCTGTGCAAGCGCCAGTTCATTGAATGCTCCGACCCGGTTCGTCTTTCCGACGATGGCAGACAGGGCGCGCTCGACATCCGCATCAGCCGAGCAGAAGAACACGTCCTCCGTGCCTGTGCTATTTAGTGGCTTGATCACGATCTCATCGAAGTTCTCTTGACGTTTCCAGCTAGCGATCTCAACGGCATTGTCAGACACGACCTGCCTGATCGATCGCACGCCTGCTGCGGCCAACGCTTCGGACATCCGAGATTTATCACGCCGGGCGGCTGACAGAGCCGTCCCATTCGAAGGCAACCCCAGCCGTTCCGAGATGGAATCGGCAAGCTCAACTCCGGTCTCGGACCCCGCTATAACGAACTCCAGCTCCCTGCCGCGGAGGGCCTGAAGATGAAATTCAACGATCTCGTCGTGGGCCATGCATTCGTGGGGACGAATGACTTCATCATACAGGTCAGCGTCGAAATGCGACTGGAAGATGGCTGGGATCTGTGCAGCCGACATCACGTGCACCGTTCCAATTCCGTACCGCTTGAACTCTTCAGGTAGAAATCGGCCAGTCGAATATGCGTCGACGATTACACATTTGCGTTCGTTCATGCGGTCCTCCGATACTGCGAGTAGACGTTGCCGACAGCGACAATCGTGATGAGAACATTTCCAATGAACGTGTGGAGCGAAGGCACGATGCGAGAATCGAAGTACTGGAACAGGAACGTGATGACAGGGGCGGTGGACAGCACCATGTTGACGGTGAAAGGCTCGACCCGTCGGATACCCTCCTGGATCAAGAGCAGAGGAACAATGATCGTGGAGAGCCCGATCGCCGCGATCGCAGGCCAATTCTGCGAGATCTCAAGCACGATGGAGGAATAGTCGACCAGTCCCAGCAGCAGGAGAATCGTTCCATAGAACCGGTGCGCCAACACCTGTCGGCCGGAAAACCCGTAGTCGAACAGCAGTTTGACCAGTACATTTGTAAGCGCCAGCGATAGGCCGGCCACGATCGCGAGGACGATGCCCAAGGACGATCGAGGCCCCCACTGCACGCCCGCATTGCCGCTGACCGAGATCCAGATCATGTAGCCGCCTATCATCGCAATCGTGGCGCTCACGACGATGTCGGATGCTGGAGGGATACCCTTCCGCCTGATCAGCGCGTTCAACCAGACCGTTGCGGCGGGTCCTAGCGCGACCATGAACGCCACGACGATCGCGGGTTCGGCGTATTTCAGGCCGATAAACAATCCGGTCCAGCTGATCGCGGTCACGAGATTGAGCGACACGAAAGCCACGAGCGCAGGCTTCGTCACTCGTGCCTTGCCCGTCCCGTGACCAGCCAGCAGATTGAACGACAGACATACCGCCGCAAAGGACACCAACAGAGCGACGAACAGGTCTGCCTGCTGAAAATACGATGCCGCATACACCTCGCCTGCCGCGCTCAGAACGACGTAAAGCGCCACAAAGAGAACTCCCAGAGCGAAGCGGCTTGTCGACCGCCCGCCGTTCGTTCGAGGTTGCTGCGGCGCAGCGCGCCCCCCGAACCATGCCGGCGCGTCGGTTTCGGCGAACTCCCCTTTCGATCTGGGCGGACCGCGTTTGGTTTGAAATGTCACTGTCCACCTCTCGTGCTTCTTTGTTCGGCGTACGCGAGACACGCCTCTCCGAACGCCGTGAATAGTCGCTTGCTCAGCAGATCGGTTGAAGCGTGCCATTCGGGGTGCCATTGCACGGCGATCTGCAGCGTCGGCGCGCCCACGACCGAAACCGCTTCGACCAGGCCGTCAGGCGCCCACGCCTCCCGTCTTAACGCACTGGCCAGCACCTCTATGCCTTGATTGTGAAGGGAGTTGACCTGTGCTTCGACGGTGCGCGCGATCGGAAAGAGCGCACCGTCGGGACATACCCTGATGCTATGTGCGACATCGTACTGGCGATCTCTCGGGCGGTCTGTCTTCTCGGCATGCATCTGGCCACTTCCCAGACTCCACGCGCTAAGGGATGAGCGAAGCGTGCCGCCGAAATGGACGTTGAGCTCCTGCAGACCGCGGCAAATGCCCAGGATCGGCATTCCCTGCGCAATGGCGTTCCTGATCGCTACCCCGGATAACCTGTCCCGGGGACGATCACGGATTCCATTCTCGATGTCTTGCTGATCAGGCCCTGGACAGGACGCAGGCGCCCTCAGAACGGCAGGATCGACGTTGGATTCGTCTCCTGTCAACACGAGCCCGTCGAGAGTCCGCATGATCGCCCGTGCGGTCTCAACCGGCGCATCTTCAGCGTCGATCGTCGGCAATATGACGCACGCCACGCCCGCATGGTGAAGCAGGGCCTTGACGTACTTGCGCCGCAACCAATCGCGATGCACACCATCGACCAACAGACGATTCGAGGTGATGCCGACCACGGCGCGGGATTTGTCTGGCCGTTGCAACGTCACGCGGGTTGTCCGCTCGTGTTGGCACCGCGCATAGATTGCTCATACAGACGCCGGTTTCGCTCCTTCAACTGAGTGATGACGCTCGGCTGACCTTGCGGCCCCTTGACGAAGAGCCCTCCCCAGCTTGCGGCAACCTTTGCGTAAGCCGGATCCTGCATCCTGATTTTCTGGGCTTTGTGCAACAGCCAGAACGGGATGCCGGGCGAGAGGTGATGCTCGAGGTGATATTCATCCAGGTTTTGCCCAAGGATAGCCCGCTCCAGGAAATTCCCTTTGCGATTCCTTGTCAGATAGACGTTCTGCGTCTCGGTCTCGCACATCGGTGAGTGCTCGGCGAGTTCAACAAACCAGCCAAGCACCTGGAACGTGGTGAGATAGGGCACGATCCAGAACAGGATCACGATGTGGAGCAGCCCAAGGGCATAGGATCCGCCCAGGATGCAGATCCAGAAGAGATAGAAGCCATATTTGTCGATAAGTATGCCTGAGCGGCTCTCGTCCTCGGCATCTCTGATCGAAAACCGGTTGGTCCAGAGATACTTCAGGTACGCCACCGTCGCACCGCCAAATATCGGCTTCCAGATCAGGTTGAACGCGTATCGCTCAGGCGGCTGCACGTCGTAAACACCGTTGGCCAGGAAGAACTTCAGGTCAGGATCCTTGTCCGGGTCGCCGAGATATGGATGATGCAAATAGACGTGTGAGATCCGGTAAGCCCAGTGGCGCTGGAACAACGGATAGGCAGCGAACAGAATCCCAAGGACGTAGTTCCAGGTGGTGTTCTTCGCGAGCGTGCGGTGGGCCGCATCATGGGCGATCGTCGTCAATCCACGCTGGTAGGCGCCGATCAGAAGGACCGCGAGCGGATACAACCACCATGAGACCGACACGGTCGCGAGCGTGCACGCCGCGATCACGACGTAGTCTTTCGCGATATAGGCAGCACCCGTTATGTTATCGGGCCTCAGCTCGGAGAGCTGCTTATTGATCTCGCGACTGAATGGAACGGCCTCATAGCGTGACGACCTCAGTTTCCAAGCTTCTGGCTGATTCATGAGAATCCCTTCCTGATCACTTTCTAGGTTGTCAGATTGCGGCGAGCGCCTTGTGCAGATCGCGGACAATGTCGTCGACGTCCTCGATGCCGGCGCAAAGCCGGATCGAACCGCCAAATATGCCCGCGGCCTCGCGCTTTTCCCGTGGAACGGTTGTGTGTGTCGTGGACACGGGATGCGTCACCAGTGTGCGCGCATCTCCAACATTGGAAACGTGATACATCAAGTCGACGTTCTGGATGAACTTACGTCCGGCCAGCTCGTCCTCCACCTCGAACATGACCATTGCGCCGTGCCCATATGCCGGGTTTAGCGTCTGGTCGACGGTTTCCCGATCGGCGCCTTCGAAGAGCCCCGGATAGAAGACACGGCGCACCTTTGGATGCTTCTTGAGAGCGTCTGCGACGACCCTAGCGTTGGCGCAGTGCTGCTTCATGCGAAGCGGCAGCGTCTCAAGCCCCTGGATCAGTTGGAAGCTCGCAAACGGAGCGATCGCAGCCCCCGTATCGCGCAGCCAAGTCATGCGAGCCTTCAGCAGAAACTCGCTTTTTCCAAGATCGTCGACATCCTGCAGCGCGCTGCGCCAGATAATCCCGCCATGCGCCTCGTCAGGACCGTTGAACAACGGAAAGCGGGAGGCCCCGCGGTAGCTGAACTTGCCGTTGTCGACAATCAGCCCGCCCAACGTGGTGCCATGGCCGCATATGTATTTCGTCGCGGAGTACGTCGTGATCGCAGCACCGAGATCTGACGGCCGGCATACCAGTGGCGTCGTGGTATTATCCACCACCAGGGGAACGCCGTACTTCCGACCGATCTCCGCCAGTTGCTTGACCGGAAGCGGAATCAGACAGGGGTTCGAAATCACCTCTCCGAATAGGCATATCGTGCGATCATCGATGGCACGTTCGAACGTCTCGGGCCTTCGGGGATCCGCCGTCCTGACGCTGATGCCAAGACGCTTCAGCGTGTTATGGAGCAGGTTCCAGGTATTGCCATACAGATATGGCGAGGCGACGACATTATCCCCGACCTGCCCGCTTGCCAGGTTGACGATGGCAAGGAAGGTTGCCGCTTGCCCTGATGCGACGGCGAGCGAATCCCTTCCCGTATCGACCGCCGCATACCTTCTTTCCAGCGCGCGGGTCGTCGGATTGATGATCCTTGTATAGGTGAACCCATCAGCCTTTACGTTGTAGACATCGGCAATGTGGTTCAGATCGCCATCGAGTTCATAAGCCGTGTTCTGATATATCGGCACGGCCACAGCCTTCGTCACCGGGTCGCGACGGTAACCTGCGTGCAGAACGGCAGTCTCGGGGGACCATGGCACCTGCGCGCCCGCTGCCACGCGAGGCGGCACCTTGACGAGGGCCTGGGATGTCTCCTGAGCGGATATTGGTCGCGCTGCCGCACCGTGACCAGGGCGGAAGTATGTCCGGAAGGCGCAACCCAACTGCTGAATCCAACCGGATTGAATTTCCCCGATGCAGCCGATCCGGAAACTCCGCGTCGCAATGTGCAGCTTGGAGTAGATGTAAAGGTTGTGGCTCGCCAGGTGGCGATACAGCCCATCAAATGCTGCCTGATCCGCCATCCCCGACGGCGCAACGAACGCAACGCAGACCGGCGACTGCACGTTGGCGGCTAGCAGCGGGGAGACCACTCCTTCGAGTTCCTTGAGGAGATCGTCCCTGACCTTCTCATACCTGCGGCGACGGGCAGGAATGCTCTCTTCCTCCAGGATCTCCAGTGCCCTGGTCGTTGCCTGAACGATATGGGTGGGAGGTGTCGAACGCCATTCACCTGTGCGCTCCAGCGAGAGCCATTGGTCTCTCACGTCGAGCACAAATGACCTCGGCTCTTGAACCGCTTTCTCCAACAGTTCGCGAGAGGCGATGACAAACGCTACGCCCGGAGGCCCCTCTATGCACTTGTTGCTCGACGTAACCAGGACGTCAGGGCCACCCTTGCTCAGGTCAATATCGATGCCGCCAAAAGAACTCATCCCGTCGACGATCGTCTTCACGCCACGCCGCCTCGCCTCCTCCACGATCGCATCCAGCGGATTGACGATGCCGGTCGTGGTCTCGCAATGAACGAAACACAGGTGCGTAACGCCGGGATTTCGGTTCAGATGCTCGCCGATCTCCTGAGGATCCAAAGGGTCGGTCGCCCGCTTGGCAAGCGTCTGCGCTTCGACACCCCATAGCCGCAGCATCTTGTATATGCGCTCGCCATAGATGCCGTTTATGCAAACGAGTGGTTTGTGGGCTGAAGACACGAATGTTGACAGAGCGGCTTCCATCGCAAAAGAGCCGCCTCCCTGAATCGGGACCACCGAATAGTCGTCGGCATTTGCCAGCAAATTGAGGATCAGCCGCCGCATGCGGGCGGTCACTTCCTTGAACTCGCAATCGCGCGATGCAAGGTCAAGCTGCATTTGGCTCCTGACATCCAGCGATAACGACAATGGACCAGGCGTCAGCAAAGAACGCTGTCTTGTCACACTATTCCCCCTCAGTTGTATTCATCGATGCATCTGGAGCAAAACCGCCCCAGGAAGAGACGGCGAGCGCCGTTCAAGAGCTTTGAGCCCTGCGCGAGAGAGCCCGGGTGCGCTTCGGATCGGCCGCTTCGGATCGGCAGTCGAAGAAGCTGCCCAGGGACAACCTGCACATCCAGTCGCGGATGCGAAGTGATGTCTCGCAAGGCTCTTGAGCTGTCATTCAGATCTCCCAACAGTTCGCATTATGACCGCCCGTCGAACCCCATTTGGCGCGACGCGCCACTCTGATCCGGCCATACGCATCCCGCAGATTTGAGCGCGAGTGTCGGCTTGTCGCCGCGCGTCGACAGTCCAACCGGACGGCTTACGCGCGCCACTCCGGCAATATTGAAATCGGATTAGCAGTGCGCGTCGGACCGTGGCGGCCGGCCCGGATCCCGGCACGGCGCATTTGATGATCGCCGCTTCCTGCGTGAGCCTAAGACTTGAGACATTCGCACACTGTCGCTCGTTGGAGGTTTTTGTACGCTGACGACCCTCGCCGTCTATTTTTCAGATCGTACAACTTGACGTTAGGTGCGTTTCAACCCTCTCCGGAATTTTCTGGTGTGAATTTTTCCTGACGTACGCGTCCACCTTCGGGAGACTAGACGACCTGTGCGGAGATTCTCGGACGAGCTCCGTAGTCGCCTGGGGTTCAATGACGCTGTCGGAATTCACCTGAGCTCGATGGCCACGGACAGGTGAGCTAGCCTGCTCCGCCCGCTGTTGCGTGCGCGGCGTTTTGCCACATCGGCAAACCGATACATGGGTCTGTTTGCGTTCGATGGAGCGTCCGGAAAGCGGACTTTGGAACGAGACGATGAGCGCATGGCCGGATGGCGAAGAGTAAGCAGCTTGCGCGGGCTCGAAGGCAGGTTTTCTGACAGAACGATGATGGTCTAGAACGCGGGTTGCTTAGGAAATCGCTTGTTGATTAAACCTCCTGAGAGCCGCACGTTTGGATCGCAAGTCATGCGCGGTCTATCAGCAACCGACCGCACGATTTCCGTCCTGTCTGCCTAGTGTTCTGTCCCGTAAGTTCGTAGCATAATTATTGCATTGGTTTCGGGTATCCTGATCGAAGGAGATACCCGATGCGTACCGGACGGCCGAAGGCGACGCTGACGATTTCGAGTGACGAACGTACGCAACTCAAGGCCATCACGCGGTCGCGCTCGCTCCCTGCGGCGCTGACGCTGCGGGCAAAGATCGTGCTGGCCTACGAACGTGAGCCGAGCAACGCCGTCGTGGCGACGCGGCTTGGTGTCGCCCCTCATACGATCGGCAAATGGCGCAATCGCTTCATCCCAGATCGGATCGAGGGACTCTACGACGAGATGCGTACCGGCAGGCCTCGCACGGTTGAGGATGAGGCGGTGGCCGAGATGATCACCAAGACACTTGCTCGCAAGCCCAAAGCCGCAACCCATTGGAGCGTGCGCGCCATCGCCAAAGAGACGGGCATTGCCAAGAGCACCGTTCATCGCTTGTTCCAACTCTTCGGGCTGCAGCCTCACCGCACTCGCAGCTTCAAACTCTCGACCGATCCCTTCTTTGTCGAGAAGCTGCGCGATGTGGTCGGGCTCTATCTCAATCCGCCTGACAAGGCCGTGGTGCTTTGCGTCAATGAGAAGAGCCAAATTCAGGCCCTCGAACGAACCCAGCCCATGCTTCCTATGGGGTTCGGCTACATCGAAGGCGTCACCCACGACTACGTCATGGCACAACCACTCTGTTCGCCGCCCTTAACGTGCTCGACGGCGCAATCATCGCTCAATGCAAAGCCCGCCATCGTCGCGGGACAGAACACCAGGTCGCCCGTGCCACGTTCATGTGGGGCACCTCGGCCGTTTCGAGATGGCCGGGCCTGGCTCGGCGCGTTTGAATTGTCGGACGAGGTTGATACGACAGCACTGAGCAGGGCGAGCTTCGCCTGGCTCGAGGGGTGTGCCCACTCGAGGCGAAGAGACTGTTCATACCGATCAGTGCGCGCGATATCGACAATCAACCTTGTAAGCGGCAAGGTCACGGTTGCGCTCCCATGACCTTGGCCGGTATCCGGTCCGCGCTCGCCTCGCCGCAAAGATGGGCATGCAGCGCGACCACGCATTGATCCGCGCTCCTGTTATTACGCTTTCCCGGGACGATGGTAAGATCGGCAAGTTGATAGAACGGTTCGCGATCGCGGATCAATTGAGTGATCTTGTCCTCCCGGTCCTCGGTCTGCAACAGCGGGCGGGTGGTGTCACGAGCAAGGCGCTTCCTGATCTCACCCGCGTCGGTATTGAGCCAGATCGAGACCCCTTTCTCGGCGACGCGGCGCCGCGTCTCCTCACGCATGAACGCGCCGCCACCAGTGGCGAGCACCGTGGGTCCCCGCTCGAGACACTCCGCGATCAAACTCGCCTCGAGGTCTCTGAAGTACTGCTCCCCTTTGGTCGAAAAAATGTCCGTGATCGACATGCGAGTCATCGCCTCAATCTTTTTGTCGGAGTCGATGAAAGGCAGCCCTAGTCGTCGCGCAAGATGTGGGCCAATAGTGGATTTGCCGGAGCTGGGCATGCCGACGAGCACGATCGGCCGGCCGTCGAGGGCCGCGACAGCCTCCTTTGCGGTCGGTGATCGCCCTGTCGTCCCTGTTTGTTGGGCAGATCGCAGCGCAAAGGCCGCGCCGACGCCGGCTGTACGCGCCCCTTCGATTGAAAAGTGGGCAATGTTTCTGACACCCTCCGGGATCGCAACTTCTTTGCAGACCTCGCGCGTGAGCTGCGCGAGTTGCTCCATCTTGGCGGGATCCGGTGTATCGCTTCTGCTTCGTCGCTGGAGTTCCTTATAGGTGTTGTGATTGGCCATTTTGGCCTTGTAGCTGCCCGGCGTATGAAACTCCGCCTCGAAGTGGTAACCATCCGGCGTGGCGAGCACAGTCTTGATGCCGACAAAGGTCGGAGCGTTCATCCTGAACCAGTTTGCTGTGCTGATTTCGGTGTAGCCTTGCTTCTCAAACGACAGAATAGCTTTCCGGAAGGCCTTTGCAAAATCCTTATCGGGCACTTCGAAGACATGGCGCACGGCGTTGCTGATCAGCTGTGAGGCGCCTTCGGGGACTTCATTCACAACCATAAGCTGGTCTCTGAGGGAGCTTTCTGTCTTCAATCGACGGCCGAGATGGGGCATCTTCACATCGATGCCCGTTTGTCGGAGATCCTCGGCAACCTGATGCGCCGCTGCAGTGATCGCTTTCTCTTCGACTGCGGCGCGCGCCACCTCGGTTTGGGCGCGCTCCGAGGCCAGTTCGCGAGTTAGCGTCAATTTGATGGCAGTATCCTCGGCAGGCTGCCGGTCAAAGGGGCGAGGCAGAATCCCTTTCTCCGCAGCAAGATTGATCGAGGCCTCCATGATTGAAGCCGCCAATGTGGGATTGTCCTTCAAATCCTCCAAAGTCGTGTCGACATTGAACATCCCGTGATTGAGGGTCGCCGCCATGCTCTTGACATAGGGCACCGACTTCAGGCCTGGCGCCTGCTGCAGGAGGCTCTGGAGCCTTTGGCTTTTCTTCATAAACAGCTGGACGCTGGTGTCGGATTTAAAGGCGTCCGTTCCGACCTTGATGCCGAGGCTCAAGAGGTTGCCTGCGCTTTGCACGAGGTCATCGGCAATGTACCCATCCGGCCGTGGACTGATGCGCGGAGGATAATTGTCGAGCAGGGCCTGGATACGCTCGCGCGGGTGAGTGGCAGCCGGATAGGTCTCCGCCAGGTTTGGGAAAAGCTCTGCAAGCGCCGGGCTCACCGTCAGCTTGGTATCGCGCGCGCTTTCGACCGTTTCGGGCAGCACCTGCTCATCCATGCTTGCTGCCCATGCCTCAAGGTCGGTGACGAGGAACTCGGCAATTTCGTGGGCGACTGCATGATCTGCAAGCTTGATCTCGGGCCTCGCTCTATCGAGCATGTGCTCGACATCCTGGGCGCTCACCTGCTCCTGGGTCAGCAATTGACGGATGTCGCGATGAAGTTCGTGATGAAACCCCTCGAAAGTTCCAAACACTGCGCGCTCGGCAAACCAACGCCGTGCTTGATGGGATTGCGCCAGAAAACTCCGCTGCAGGCCGCTATAAGTCTCCAAAGTATCCCGCGTCGCCGCGAGGATCTGGCTGGCACGACTGAATTTGTAATCATTGCCCTCGATTGCCGGCGTATGCGACTTTGGTGGCTTGAGCGAGCGAACCCCGCGGGCTTGCTCCTTGTCATCGAACAGGCGAACATGCTCATAAAGCTGCGGCCGGTCACCGACGATCACAATCGTATCTCCGTCGAAATCGCCGTCGAGCTTTTTCTGCTCACCGGTCGGGACGGCGACCAACGAGCCCGGAGCGAACACCTCGGTCGCCTGCAGGATGCCGACGCAGTCGACCAGCGTGTCCGCCTTGACGCGGTCCTTGCGCTCGGTCCAGTTCGAATGGCACTTGACGTCCTCAGCCGACATCACCAGGCCACGATCGGCGTAGTCGGCCGGCCACAGCTCGTCCGGCACCACGATCAGAACGCCTTTGGCAAAGAAGCTCGGATCGTCGGCCGCCAGTTGCTCCCGCGACTTCTCAGCGACGCTGAAACTGTATTGCATGGCCACGCATCTATCGAGGAATGCCGCAGTCGGATCCCCATCAGCGGCTGACTTGACGCGTTCGTGGGCAAGCGGGCGCAGGTTGGGATTGTCATAGGGAGACCGCCCGATCAGCACGCCCCCCGTTCCCGTCAACGTCTCGCTCTTGCGCTGTGACACATGGAGATAATCGTCACTGGACGGGACGGCAACCGCGCCGGAACCGTCGATGTGGCCTGCTGTTACCATACGAAACAGATGCTCGCCTATCAGGCTTTCTCCTCCTCTGCTCTCCAGCCAAGCCTTGGCTTTCTCGCGCGCCTCGCCCGCCACTCGCTCACTACGCGGATAATGTTGCAGCGCCGAGGCCGGTACGAACGATCTGCTTGCTTCGCCATAGGCCGGCATCCGATCGGGACCTTCCTTCGGGCCGGCACGGCGAACGGCGAGCATACGCTCGGCGAGTGAGGCCTTGATGAAGCCACAGCCGTCATGCGGTCGCAGAGCAATCGGGCCTTCCGGTCCGGTCAGTCTGAAGGGATGCGCCTCGTTGGCCGGGCGGTCTGGCGCCAGCAACAGCTTGAAAGCGCCCTCGAGCGCGTAGTCGTGAGGGCCGAGATCCTTGATTGCGGGGGGCGCCGCAAATCCCCTACGCTGAGTGTACCAATAAGCCTCTTTGAAGGGCGCCCAGGCGCGCATCAGCTTCTCGAAAGACGTGCCCGGAGCTGTTTCGGCATAGGGAATGGCGAGCAGCTTTCCTCCCGAAGGTGCTATTGCCGGCTTAGCTGGAGCATGGGCGGCGATTTCGAGCACGGTCGGTTTTGGTGCCTTCAACTTGCTGCCGCCGAACAGGTCCATGCGGTAGGGCACCCCCTTATACGTGAACGTGCGCGCCAGCATGAGGCCGCTCGGCTTTGCTGGCAGCTGGACGGCGACCACCTCGATCGCCCCTGAGGTCAGCCGATGAAAGATCGAGTATCGTGTCTCGGGATCCGTGGCCAGCGGCCGTCCCTGCATGTCCACCACCGGCAACCGCATCAGACCAGCCTTGCCCTGTGGGGGCCTCGGCTCGTGATCCATGGCTCGCAATACCTCGTGAACATCGAATATGGACGCAGGATATTTGTCCTGGATCGTTGCGGCGTTCTGCTCGACGAATGCGTCCAGCGCATCGACCGGGCTCTCTGCCTCGATTTGCGCGATCAGGTTCCAGCTCATGTTGGAAAGATCGCCCTGGATGAGGTCGCGCGTCCTGGCCAGGGTCTCTTTGGTACCGTGCCGGAGCTCTTGCTGCCTCTTGCGCAAATCGGCCTTCTTGCCCTCGATATCCGGTCGCTTGAACATGTTCGCCAGGACCGCACGAGCTTTCATCATCTGATAGATCGAGAGCGCAGGACCGCGACTGGCGAGCGGCCCACGGGTTCGCTCTTGCGCGCTTGCATTGAAGTGCGCCGCAATCTTTTGCTCCACGACCGGCTGGAGATCGTTCAGCAAGTGGAGAGCCACTCTGCGGTGCCAGCGCAGGTGCGCGCTGCGCGCCAGCGGCACCAGCGCGGCACAGAGATTGCCCATGGTTTCGAGGTTATTCTCAGCGGCAAAACCAGGGGCACGATGCAGTTCGTTGAGCCGATCCAACCCGGTCGGGGCGAGTGACCCCAGATCCTCGAACAGCCGAGCCTTCGCCAAGGCCTTGAAAATGCTGGCTATGGTCCGAACATCGCTCTGCTCCAGCCGATCATTGTCATAGTGAAGGTGATGGGCCAACTGATGCAAACGATCCTTCAGCAGAGCGGTCTCTGTGATCTCGCCCGCCTCCTCTCCTCTCACGATACTTCGCCCCAGGGCATTGGCGATCATGCCGAACTGAGGCGTCGTGAAGGTACCGAAGCGTTGGCCTGCCCGGCCTAGTCCGCGTGCGACATCCACCAGGGCCCGGTGACACGCTGCGTCGTCGGGCCACTTGCTGAAGCCATTCATCAGATGTGCCATCTGCTGCGGCGTGAAATCGGAGAGCGGGCGGCGACCGACCTCACCCGCGATTGCGGCCGCGGCTTGGCAAGTGTCCGGGTCTTCCGACCACTTGCTGAATCCGTTCACCAGATTCGCCAGCGCCTGCTGAGTAAAATGGGAGAGTTGATCGCCACGGCGACGGACCTCACGAGCGATCGCGACCGTCGCTTGGCCCGCAGATGCTTCTTCGGGCCATTTGCTGAAACCGTTCGCCAGGTTCGCCAGCGCCTGCGGGTCAAAACGCAAGAGCTGGGACGGCACCTGACCGCGATTGCGACGGCAGCCTCGCGACAGCCCACCGCGTCCGGCCATTTGCTGAAACCGTTCACCAGGTTCGCCAGTTCCTGCGGGTCAAAACGCGAGAGCTGGGACGGCACCTCACCGGCGATGGCGACGGCAGCCTCGCGACAGCTCGCCGCCGAGGAATGTCGGCCGAACGATAATGCAAACAGAGAAAGAGCGATGGGATCAATTTGCTTCATAAGCGCCTTGTCGAGGCGCGACATCCGAACCGCTAAGGCCTCGCAGGCTCTTGTGCCGGCCTCCCCTCCAGCTTCCCGGCTGACCACATTGCATGTCGTGGCGTATCCCCACGAGAACCGGATATTTTCCTCCAACTGCGGCACAAATCGAGCATCGAAACGGGCAGCTGCGGTTTGCAGAAAGTCTGAAAGATCCTGCCTTCCCAGCTGCTTGCCGTAACGTACAACTGCGCGCGAGAAAACGCTGATGTCGCGAGTGCTGGCGATTTCCCTTAAGGCGGCATTTAGTTCATCCGAACGTCTAGAATGCCTTTCCGGTGTTCCAACTTGGACGTTCTGCAGGGCAGCATTGTCGACATGCGACCTTCCGGTTCGGCCACTTCGGTCAGAGATGGATTGGCCATGCGGCGCCAGCCTGCCTGTTTGCGGGCGGTCAGTGGTCCGATCGGCGCGTTGCCGGTCACCATCCGAAGCCGATGGAGTAATTTCCAGATTGGCTGCGCCACGATCAGGTCCATGGGCTCGCTCCGAGCTCCCAGGCTGGAATGGTCGCGCAGGCGCATCGCCGACGTACCACCTTCCTGGCCTACCACTTCCCTCAGACACGGACTGCGTATCCAGTGGGCGTCTGCTCGCGTGCGAGCTTTCAGCCTCTCGATCGTCGCGCCAGAGCTCCTCGCCACTTTGACGCGAGAAGCCTGCATCTCGCCTTGGTCTCTCACTGTGCGTTCTATAAGGTCTTTGCAGGCCCGGGGTTTGGACATTCTGGATAGGCGCATCGTGGACGCGCCCCCCTTCTGGTCGATCCGCTTCGTGCGACGGGAGAGGTCGCCCTAGCGGGCTTTCCGTCTCTGGATCATCGCGCGGCAGTTCCCCATCAGTTCGCGACGAGCCGGATTCCGGCAAGGAGCGCAAACGACGACGACTTCCACCGATTGCGGCCTGCAACGCGACCCCGAGGAGCCGATGTGCACCGGAGGAGGGAGCAGCAAATCGGCCTGCACCGCTGTCGCGCTGCATGCTGCGAGAATCGGATGGACCTGAATCCTGAAGCTCGGACCGCATCCGATCCACAATGGAACCGAACGATGGCCCCTCTTCACTAGGAGCACAAGCCGGTTTAGCGCTAGAACCGTGAGCGCCTCGACCTTCAGCGGCACCAAATTCCGAAATGGGCGACTTGTCGCCCTCGTCAATGCGTCTCATTATCTTTATCCAATGTACCTGGATGCCCTGCCCTGACGAGTGCGACAGCCACTTGTCGGCTCGACCGCTATCCTCGTGGTCTGATGAGCTACCGAATGGGTTCGCCGAATCAGCGATCGCCAAACACGCGAAGCTCTTTGAATTGCATGCTCCCCTTTAGGCACAAGAGACTTCGAGCTCGCGGTGAACGCAAGCGGAGCCAAGTACGTCCCTTTTTCGCTGCCCATTTGCTGACCGATCGCCGTGATTCCTGCGCCCTTCGATTGCCCATCGGCAACGCGACAGGCGTATTGAAGACTGACAATGATGTGCCCATTCCGATCACCTAGAGGCTGGCTCGCGATCAGTATCGTGTATGGTGCAGTCGAGCGACGGACAGCAAGCGCAACTCCGATTAGAGCCCGCAAACCGAAAGTAGAACATAGTACAAAAAAAACCGTTGCTTCATTCGTCAGTGCTTTCGCGGGCATGTCTGCGCGGACTGTACAACTTGACGCAGGGTCCGATTCAAGCTCTGCGCTCTATGTCGCGTGAGTGGCACTCCTGAACTTTCGTCGCTCTTCCGTCATAGGCTTTGCGGCGACGCGCACCCGAGCCAAGCTCGACTCTGTTGGATGGCCAACGGCGCTCGCAATTTGAGAAATCGACGGAAGGCCAATACCTCGGTCAAAATCAGCTATGAGCCCATCGCGATCGAAGGTTTTGCGTTTGTTGACTGCCCCACCTAACGCATCCTCGATGCGTTTGCTTACGAACAGCTGACGAACTCCAGCAGGATCCAGGGAACCCACGGCGAATGCATGATTCTCCGGTCTTAGCGCGAGTGGTCGCCGGCTTAGGCAGATGTTGTGGGAGAGCGTTGATGACTGCCTGATGATGAATCCACAGAGCAAGTTCAGGAGCACTATCGTCGTTTGCAGGATCACAGATCGAAAGGTTCGAAAAACGCGACGCTTGCGAGATCTGATTTGGCCGCGACGGACAATGCGACAACCAGCATCGTCGAAATTCTCTATGCGGGCGCTGATCGCGTCAATGAGACAATGACCGGTTGCTATATGAGTCTATTGCGACCATTCCTTTAATCGTAGATCATCGAGTTGCGCGTACTGAAAAGAATTATCGATCACGTAGGTCATTCTGCATTGGCGCATATCGACGCTGGCGCGCTCGGACATGATGACGCGATCCGCGTCCGGATCGTACAATGCGTTTTTCCCCCGAAAGCTTGTTCCTGCTTTTCGTTTGCGGTAAGCACATAAGCCGCTGATCGAAAGATCAAATGCAATGGCGACGGATGTGATTTTTCGCTAGCGGTTGGTCCTTAGTGCTACTTCGAAATCCGAGATCTCGTCTTTTACAATGGCCGGCGTCCCCACTCGAGCCTTGACGGGGCCACCCCGGATCAAGCTTACTTCAGCCCGCTGCCGTTCCGCGCGGCAGCTTAACTCGGCAGAAGCTCCACTTATCGACGCGGAATTGCTGTTCAGACAACCGAGGCCAGCTCTGACCCCGTTCCGGATCGAAGATGGTAGCTGCCGCAGATCAGTCGGTTTTCGGCGTCGTAGCCATGGTGAAGGTGCCATCGAACGTCAGATTGCCGTTGGCGTTGTAGGTCGGCGTGACCGATCCAAACGCGCTGACTTCCGTGTCATTGCTTAACGAGCCGCGCGTGGAGGTCCGACACGCTCGCCTGCCAATTCTGCAAGTTTTTCGTGCCGCCTTCTTGCATCATCTCCTGCGTTTCCGAGTCCTTGGCGATCCGATCGACCACTCTAACCGCCAGCTGCACGAGGTCTCTAGTGTTCTGTCCCGCAAATTCGCTGACAAAGTCGCGCGAGTTTCTGGAGAATGGAGTCGGCAGTTGCGGTCCAGACGAAGGGGCGAGCATCTGCATTGTGGGTGCGGATAAAGCGGTCGATTTTTTTGGACGAGGTCGGCGGTGGAATCGAACGATCCCCGCCGGATCGCACGTTGGGTGATGAGCGCGAAGAAGCGTTCGACCTGGTTGAGCCAGGAGGCGTAGGTTGGCGTGAAGTGAATGTGCCCACGCGGGCCTCGGGCGAGCCAGGTCCTAACCTTGGGATGCTTGTGGGTGGCGTAGTTATCGACGACGAGATGGATGTCCAGTTGGGGCGGCACGTTAGCTTCGCTGTGGCGCAGGAAGGCGAGGAACTCCTGGTGACGATGGCGGGGTTTGCATTGAGCGATGATTGCGCCGTCGAGCACGTTAAGGGCGGCGAACAGAGTGGTTGTGCCATGACGCTCGTAGTCTGGGTAACGCCTTCGATGTAGCCGAACCCCATAGGAAGCATGGGCTGGGTTCGTTCGAGGGCCTGAATTTGGCTCTTCTCATCGACGCAAAGCACCACGGCCTTGTCAGGCGGATTGAGATAGAGCCCGACCACATCGCGCAGCTTCTCGACAAAGAAGGGATCGGTCGAGAGTTTGAAGCTGCGAGTGCGGTGAGGCTGCAGCCCGAAGAGTTGGAACAAGCGATGAACGGTGCTCTTGGCAATGCCCGTCTCTTTGGCGATGGCGCGCACGCTCCAATGGGGTGCGGCTTTGGGCTTGCGAGCGAGTGTCTTGGTAATCATCTCGGCCACAGCCTCATCCTCAACCGTGCGAGGCCTGCCGGTACGCATCTCGTCGTAGAGTCCCTCGATCCGATCTGCGATGAAGCGATTGCGCCATTTGCCGATCGTATGAGGGCCGACACCAAGCCGCGTCGCCACGACGGCGTTGCTCGGCTCACGTTCGTAGGCCAGCACGATCTTTGCCCGCAGCGTCAGCGCCGCAGGGAGCGAGCGCGACCGCGTGATGGCCGTGAGTTGCGTACGTTCGTCACTCGAAATCGTCAGCGTCGCCTTCGGCCGTCCGGTACGCATCGGGTATCTCCTTCGATCAGGATACCCGAAACCAATGCAATAATTATGCTACGAACTTACGGGACAGAACACTAGCCGCTGCGCTCGCGCTCTGTCGAGTACTGCCTGTTTGCTACTCTTGCATGGTGACCCACTTGGCACATGAATTGCTGCGAACCTTATCGGCTTGGCTGTTTATCTTCACGCCCCCCAAGGCGGCCAAGCTGGCGAAGCAAACTTGGCGCGGGTGGCTCCTTCAAACACCCGCGCCTTCTTTCCGAAGCGCTGTAATGGTGGAGAGTTTCGACAACAGACGCGCTGAGAAGATCAACACCTGGCCCGTAGGAGGCATTAGAATGCATGCCGGTTTTGGGTGGTCGAAAGGACAAATCGAAGCTCGCCTGTTACTTGCGGCGAATAAGAGCTTGCTCGTGCGCCAGCCCCTCACGATCCTTCACGGGGGTGTGCCGTAGGGCGCGGCCTCAGATTCATTTCGGCTCTCCAGGAAGCGCTTTACTCAGCCGATTTCGAGAAGCGCGTCTCACCTGAGAAAAATTCTCGATGACACGTTTTGTTGCTCACCCACGCGGCTCAAGAAGATTGATTGGTTCACTCGAGCCTGATTCCAACTGTTTCCCTGGGCCGTGGCAACAAACTGTCGAGAGGCAGTTCGGGTGATCGTTGACGGACCCGGTGAGAACACCGAAAATGGGATCAGCGGTTATAAGTCAGCGCTTACAGGTTTCGGCCATGGAGGGGATGACAGCGCGGTGTTTGGCGTCGCTGTCAGGATCTACGAACGATACGCTCTTCCGTGAACTCGATCGGGCGGATCGCGCGCGGCGGCGCTATTGTCGAGCTCGATTCGGCCATCTTCGACGAAGCGCGTCACGCCGGCCCAGCGTGAGAGCGCGCATCAGATTGCGTCCACCAGCTTACTCCTTGGCTGATCAAGCCGAGTTTTGTTCGCAACCATTTTTTGGACCGCGTCGTCTAGCGGCCAGACAACGACAATCCACGCCTTGATTGCAAAAGACCGGCCCACTTGTGCTCTGTCCTGTAGCATCAGCGACATTATGTTCGTGCGAAGGCGGGCTTGCTGCTGACGAGGCCTGGTGTCGGCGTCATTTCATCAGCGCTTCGACCTCTGCTCGAAAAGCGTGGCGCGAGCCGTCTCGTGAATAGAACATGTGGCCTCCCGGAAAAACGACAAGTTTGACGCGCGGTGTGGAGGCAAATGGCGGCAGCTGATCGAGCACGATCTGTGATCCGAAATATGGCGTGGCCAGGTCAAACAGCCCGTGCGCGACCAGCAATTTCATATTCCGGTCCGTCGCCAAGATCTTGCGCAGCTCCGAAACTGACTCCGGAGGGCTGCGGCCGAAATCCCAGGCCTCCCTGACCTTGCGATTGGCCAGTTCATAGGAGCCGTCCGGCCGCCAGCCAAGCTTGCGCGTAAGGAGATCGACGGTGGCGCTGGTCAGAGGCGCCACCAGCGTATCGCTTGAGGGATCGCCTGAAAGCTGGAAATCGGAATCCGGATATGGATCGAGGCCACGCACAGAGGCATCATACCTGCCGATTAACTTGCCATTCTTGCGGTCGAACTCACGGCGGAATTCGGCGACTTCGAAACGTCCGGCGAGCCGACGGCTGACCGCTTGGTCGATGCCGGCCAGCACCGCGACCTTGTTGGCCAGACGCGTAGTTGCTTCCTTGTCGGCCTGGCCTTTGATGAGATCGACCAGAAACTCGCCGCGCGCATAAGCTTCCACGTCGGCGAGATCGGCTCGGTTTACCGAACCTTCGGCTTCACGCAGGGTCGCGACATAGCTGGGCAGCGTGGCGACGTACTGCAGCACGCTCCTGCCGGCGCTGTAGTCGAACACTGGCGAGACCATGATCAGGCCCCTGACGCCTATGCCCTGCCGCATCTGCAACTGGTCGACGACCTTTGGCCCACGAATGCCGCCATAACTTTCACCCGCGATGTACTTCGGCGACAACAGCCGGTCATGCTTTTCGAGCCAGCGACGGATCACCAGCGCGAGCGCGTTGACGTCGCCCTCAACGGAATAGAGCCACTTGCGCGCGTCATCGCCGGTCGCCGCGAAACGGCTATAGCCGGTGCCTACAGGATCGAGAAACACCAGATCAGTGAAATCGAGCCACGTTTCCGCGTTTGGACTCACCTGCGGAAATGTCGATGGCGTGACCTCGTCAGCATTGATCGGCAGCCGCCACGGTCCGGCATTGCCAAGCTGCAGCCACGCCGAAGATGAGCCAGGTCCGCCGTTGAAGAAGAATGTAACCGGGCGCGTGCCGAGATCAGTGCCTTCAAGCTGATAGGAGGTATAGACGATATCGGCCTGCGGCTCACCCTTATCGTCGAACAGGCGGATGGAACCAGCGGTCGCGACGAAAGAAAGCGTCCGCCCAGGCAGCTCAAGCGTGTGCCTGGTGCTGGAGTCCGGCGGCAGGCGATGCTGCTCGGACAGCGACGACATGCCCAGGTTTTGCCCGCCACCACCCTTCTGGCCGGCCGGTATTGTGACCTGGGCGGGCGACGGATTGTTGGCCCAAGCGCTCCCCATCGCCCCAGAGGCAAACAGGATCAGCGCAAGAGAGGTGAGACCCGGAGCGGTCAATTTCATCGCGTTTCCCCAGCCCGGCGCGGCCCTTGGTGCGCGAGGCGTGTCTGTCAAAAAGGCCCTAACCACTAGCTCATGCAGCTGAACAACAAAGCTACCGAATCGAGTAGTCGTCACCATCGCCCGAGACGCAAAGCCCGTCATTCCACACACTTCCAAGACGTGCCCGTCACGGTTTCAGCAAAGCGCCCCAAGAGGGCGCATGGTCGTGCGTGTGAACTTTGCGCACAAAGCGAAGCTGTGGCTGTCAGGCAAGTCGTGATCGACGACAGGCGGAGCAACTGCTTCGAGAGTAGTTCGAGAGCCAGGCCACATCCGTGAAGCGCATTGTCGATCTGTGTGCTCAAGAGCAATCGCAGTATCCGGCCCTTGGATGCCAATCAGCCCGCTGATTTACGAGTAGAATGTCGGCGCCGCGTCACGCCATCATGGCAATGTGGCACGGCCGGCGACGATGCCAGACAAGTCAGCAGCGACCCAGACTACCTGCATCTCGACCGGATGAGCGGCCCGATGACTGGGCGCGGGAACTCTTCCACCGTGGCGGGCCAATGGGGATCAGCAGCAGCTGAGGAATATCGGTCGAGTTCCATGCCTAGGCAAGCGCGGACGCCGCCGAGCACCGGCCACATTGCTCGGCATCCATAGTGCTCTTGCATTGGCGTTTCAGCGCCCTCGACTACCTCGGCGCACGTTTTGGACTGCCGCCACAAGCCGCAACCTCCGCCCAACAATCGGCAGTCTCATAAATCCGCACACTCGCGCAATTGGGAATGCGATCAAAGAACCAACGGGCGATGATCTCGGCAGTTGGGTTCTCCAGTCCGTCGACATCGTTGAGCAGTCGGTGATCGACGAGCTTCAGCAGCGGCTCCAGCTCGGCATCCATTTCAGCGAAATCCTTCACGAATCCTCTCGCGTCTACCTCTCCGCGCATCACCACTTCCATACGGTAGTTGTGGCCGTGTAGGTTCTTGCATTTATGGCCATCGGGGAGATTGGGAAGGCGATGAGCTGATTCAAAACTATAGGTGCGGCCAATGAGCGTGATCACTCCATCATCGTCGTTCATTCCGTAAGTCCCTCGCGCCAGCAATCTGCTCCGCAGAAAAGGGCCTGCTAACTCTCGCCGGCTCTTCCGTATCAGATTGACGGAGCAATGCCAGCCCGAGCAAGGCCGAGAGCGCAGAGCCGAGGCCCGGCAGTATCAGCGTGACCGCGTAACCTAATCTTGCCACGGCAAACCCACTCGCCGCGAAGCCCACCAACGCTGACGCCGACATTACCGAAGTCAGAAACGTGACATCTGTGCCCGCCTTGCCCGGCCGGGCGAGCCCGAGAAACCAGTTCGTGAACGTAACATGCTGAACAGCGAGTGCCGCGAACACGATGCCGACGCTCACGACGGCGCTTACGCGAACGCTGACGTAGCGATCAACCATCGCAAGTGCGCCGAAACTTATCGCCATGACTGCGCAGCCCCCGATCAAGCCTCGCTGCGGTGCCATTCGGCCGATGATGGCGCTGGTCAGCGGCGCTACCAGCGTGTAAGTCAATACGTTCGAAAGCGCTCCGATCCATCCAATATCTGCTGCGGCGAAGCCGAGGTCAACGAGTCGTAACTGAACCGTCGCGAACGCCACAGCGATCCCGATAACCGCCGGCGCGATCAATGCGGCCGTCGTCCACAGGCCGTGGTAGCGAAAGATCGCGGAGATCGAGAGGCGCTGCGTCGAGCTGCATCGGTCGCTGCGTTGGAGCGGTTCAGAAATAGCGAACACCCAACCAGCGAAAACGGCTAGCAGCATCGCCAAACCCAACAAAGCTGGACGCCAACCGACCATCTCGATCAATTGGAGGCAGACGGCGCCGCCGATGACATGGCCGATGGCCCGGCCCCAACCCAGCAGCGCTGCGCCGAGCGGCCGTTCGTCGGAATCGAGAGCTTCGGCTATGTAGCCCAAAGTCGCGATCCGCTGCGTGGCAGCAATGGTCGCAAGTACCAGGGAGACAAGAAAAAGCGATACGAAATCGGTCTTTGGGTTCAAGAATGCCATTGCTGCCAGCACAATGGTACTGGCGACTTGGGTCAACAGGATCCACGAACGTCTCAGCCCGAGACGATTGAGGCTCCATCGATCCACCACCGGGGCCCAAAGGAAGTTAACGGTGAATGCAAAGAAAGCGGTGCCGTACAGGCCGACTAGTTCCAGGCTGGCACCGTTGCCCCGAAGGATCACAGGAATAGCCGAATAGATGAACGCGATCGCCAGATACTGCTGACTAGCCAACGCAACCATCCCAATGAGTGGCACGTAACGATTTCCCATCTGCCTATCCTCCCGAAATCGATTTTGCACGTGCCTTAAGAGAACGGTTTGAAAAGACAGCGGCTAGCCGTTATCAGTTCGGATCAGACCACACTCAATGAATGCACACCGCGCCCGCCTGCCCTTCATCTTGTTGCGCCCAGTTGCCTTCCCAGTAGACGGCGCTGTCGACGTCACATTGGCAAGCAAGGCTCCCTGACGGACGCCGATCGTAGCCATCGCTGACCCAGCGCGTCTCCAGCTCCTCAGAGAGGTCGACAGCGTCATCGCTGGTTAGAAATCCACGGTCCGAGCAGAAGGTGCACTTGCCCGTGGCGTTATCCTCTCCAAGGGTCGCGCTTGCCGGCGGCAAGGCCAGCGCAGCAGCGACAACTGTTCCTGCCCGCATCATCACGTCTTCACCACGCGTTCGTGCAATCGGGTAATGGCATCGAGCGCCGACAGGATCGCTCCCTCCTGCCATGGCAGCTGCGATGCGTGCTCGCCCGCCAGCGCGATGCGGCCGTCGATCTGGCACAGATTGCGGTAGTGCTGTGCGCGGGCGGCCTCGGTCCACTGGCCGGCGCAGCCGAGCGTGAACGGCACGCGATGCCAGGCCACCGCGACGCCGTGCTCGAATTCGTTCCTGTATTGCGGATGGATTGCGGCACCGAACTCGACTGCGCTGGCGACCCGCTCGGCCGGTGTCATGGCGGTGAACTCGAACGAATTGGCGCCCCCATGCATGTAAGCGCCGAGCAGGATGCCGCGGCCGCCACTGTTGAAGCCAGTATTCGGGTAGGCGATCTGCTGGATCGGCAGGTCGGTGTAGCTGATGCCTCCATAGATCGCGTCGTCCTCCTCCCAGAAGCGGCGTTTGAACTGCAGCCCGATCTTCACCGAGGCTAGGTAGGGCAAGGAATCGATCGCATTTTTCATCGGCCCGCCGACATCGATCGGCAGCTGGCTCAGGATCGACAGCGGGATGGTGCAGATGCACCAATCCGCAGTCGCCTGCTGCACGGCGGGTGGACTGGCGGTGTCGACATAGCTCACAGTGACGCCGGAGCTGCTCTGCTGGATTTGCGTCACCTTGGCGTTATAGCGGATGAGATCGCCGACCTCGCGCGCGAAGGCCTTGCCAATCATGTCCATGCCGCCGACCGGCTGGAACATGGTGGTCTGGAAGTCGTAACGCGCAAAGATCTGCAGATAGCGCCACATCCGCGACCGCAGCAGCTCCTGCAGCGAGATCGGATCGCTGGGCAACGGATCGGGCATCAGGCCGCCGCCGGGATCGTGGGCATAGCCGCGAAACTCGGCGGAGCCGAGGTTGGCATTGTATTTGTAATCGCGATCCAGCGCGCCCCAGTCGCGCAGCGACTGCAACAGGATCTCCTGGTCTTCCTTGTCGACGAACTCGTCGAGCCTGCCCTGCTGGCTGACCTTCGCCAGCAGCTCGGCCACCCCGCCCTGGAAATCCGCCTTGATGCTGCGAAAGCGTTGCGGCTTGCCGTCGAATGCGCGCGTCGCGTGCAGAAAGGCGTTGTGGTTGAGCTGGATGAAGGGCTCCAGCGTGACATTGAGCCGCCCGCAATAATCGAGCAGCGCCCGGTGGTGGCAGGGAATTCGCCACGGGCCGGGATTGAGATAGAGCCCCTGCTCGAACTGGCAGGTCTGCCTGAAGCCGCCGAGCTCGGTAAAGCTGTCACCGCCGCGGATCGACCAGTTGCGGCCGCCGGCGCGACTGTTGAATTCCAGGGTCTGGACCTTGTAGCCAGCCTTGCGCAGCTCCAGCGCCGCCGTCATGCCGGCAAGCCCGGCGCCGAGGATCAGCACCGAGGTTCCCTTGACGTCGCCCGCGAGCTTCAGCGGTCCCTTGTAGGCGGACGCCGATGCGAAGCCGAGGCTCATCATCGCCTGATACATCGCCGAGCTGCCAGCGATGGTCCCGATCAGCGTGAGCAGATCCCGCCGCCTGATCCCAGATTCATTCTGCACCGTCGTTCACCCCTCCAGCTCGTGCGATCAGTTTCAAAAACGTGCGCACGCTGCTGTGCAGACTGGTGGCGCTGCCGCGGTGCGCCTCCGAGATCGTCTTCGATTGTCCCATTCCCACATTGGTCGTGTACCGCGTCGATCGTCGTCGATAAAAAAATAGCTATCTATCCTCAGTCCTGAGGTAGGCAGGCCGATCCGCGGT
Source organism: Bradyrhizobium tropiciagri (assembly GCF_001189845.1). GTDB lineage: Bacteria > Pseudomonadota > Alphaproteobacteria > Rhizobiales > Xanthobacteraceae > Bradyrhizobium > Bradyrhizobium tropiciagri. Next base: position 42,789 of record NZ_LFLZ01000016.1, on the reverse strand, counting down.
CGCTTCAAATGCAGGAGCTGGTCAGTACACCTGAGTTGATGAACCAACGTCCGGTCACCTCTAGCGACGATTAGCGAGCCGTCGATCAGAGCTCGACGCGTCGAAGACGCGGACGTTTCGTTCCTCGAGGCGCTTGCCGGACATGTAAAGCCATTCGACGGAAAACGAAGCAGTTGATCACTTGGCACGAGCCCCTTGAGCGACTTCTTAAGCATTCGACTGAGCCTGTGTGCACCAGCAAGAGCGATGCCAACATTTCACGACATCGAAAGGCGGAGAAGCGGACTAGCCCAGATGTGTGGCAGGCCAGACGATGACTGATGTCCTCAGAGGTGTTGCCGCTCTATCATTGGCGACTTTCGAGCTCAATATTGGAGGTTTCTGGCTCTAGTCGCACAACCAAGCCACTCCACCGGCGATTGCGGACACAGCGAACCAGTGGAGCGCCGGGACTGACCGCGCTTGGCCAGAGCGCAAACTATTCGCAGTTTTGAACGCCTGCGATCGGTTATTTCGACGTCGCTATTGCGCCGGTGGTATTGAACCCGACATTGTTCGATGTCAAACGCACGGAGCCAATGACAGCGAAGACGTGCGATCATTGGTTGTATGAGTTCACCCCGGCTTGAGCGGCTTTTCGAGTCCTTGCCAGCGATAGATCGCAAATGACAGCGCCCAACTGGCCAGGAAGATGCCCACCACGAGATAGCCGAAATTGGCCAAGCTGCCGTTGAGATCGTCCACCGCGCTCCAGAAGGTGCCTTCAAGCGCTGGCGAGCAGGCCAAGTGCCTCGATGCCGCCGATCAGCAACGCCACGACGACTGAGATCGCCGTAATGGTCAGATTGTACCAGATCTTGCGGATCGGATTGAGGAAAGCCCAGCCATACGCGCCGACCATCAAGACGCTGTCGGTCGTATCGACAAGCATCATGCCGGCGGCGAAGAGAGCCGGAAATATCATCACCGTGCTGACGTCCAGCCCTCCCGAAGCTTGACCGGCTGCGACGGTGAAAAAGGCTGATTTCCGTCGCGGTATCGAATCCGAGGCCGAACAACAGACCGACCGCGAACATCTGCCAGCTCGCCGTCACCATGCGAAACAGTGGGCGCAAGAGCCGGGACAGCAAGCCACGACCGGACAGAAGCAGATCGAACTCATGCTCTCCAATTCGTTCGCCACGCCGCGCACGCTGAAAGCTCCGCCAGACATCCCGTAGGATCACAAGATTGATGGCGGCAATCGTCAGCAAGAAGAAGGCTGATGCACCGGTGCCGATGATGCTGCCGACCGCCCGGAACTCCTGGAAACCGCTTTGCAGGGCGAGCGCCGCAGCTGCGATCGCGGCGACCGCTACTGCAACCGACGAGGAATGGCCAAAGGCGAAGAAAAGTCCGACCGCGAGAGGATGCCTGCCATCCTGCATCAGCTTGCGAACGACATTGTCGATGGTCGCAATATGATCTGCATCGACGGCGTGCCGAAGGCCGAGCACATAGGCCAGCAAGGCTGTCGCCAGCAGCGTCGGCCTGTCGGACAGCGCTACGATGGCCCAGGTCCAGGCCAAGCAATTGATAACCAACAAGAAGGCATAGAGCGAGATGACTCGACTACGCGAGGCCGCCGATGCGTCGTCTAAGACAAGCTTTAGATATGTGAACATGATCTTGCTTCGGTAGCGCGTCTAAGCATGAGTTTGGTCACGAACGTCCCCTGTTGCATAAGCGCCGCGCACGCCAAAGCCGGTCCGTTCAGACTGAAGACGAACCGACGGATACAGCATCGGATGATCATGGCCATTCGCAGCACGAGGTGGACAATTGCGCTGGTCGCAACGGCAGTGGAGTTGAGTGGCATTTCCTATTTCTCAGGGCTGGTGCCCTCTCGCGGTGCAGGTTTCGTGCCGCTCTGCTGGGCTAACGTGCTTGACCGCTTCGTGCGGCTTCTATCCTGGCGTCAGCTCGTGTCGCGCGATTGCGCCGCCGCGTTGACGCGTTGACGTTGCAATCTGGATCTGCGCCGTAGTCAAGTTTAACGGGCCAACCAGTGCCTCAGGTCACCCCATCCGACGCATTGCGCATGACCACGGCTGGCAGCAGGTTTCCTGGCTCCGGTTCGCCGCTCTTACCGCCCCTTCTCAGGATTGCGACTCCCGGTGGCATGAAATGGTCATCGCCTCGCCGCTTAAAGTTACGCAGGGCAGCTCCGGCATTGTCCTGATAGAACCCAGCGAACGCCCTCAATAGCCTTTCGAACACTACCGATGATAAAGTGAAATGGCCTGAGGGCGCGTCAAGTAGTCGCCGGCGAACAGCGTGAGACGCCGTGGCTGAGGAAAAAGAGGTAACCTTGCCCCTCAGTCTCGGAGTTGCGGACGAGATCGAGGCTCCAAGACACTGCGGCTCTGCCTGCACAGCAACTCGGCGCGCCGCTAGCCCCACGCAGAAAAAAGGACGCTTGAAAACACTTAGACTGGAAGGCTGACTTCCTCTCTGTCCTTCGTCATGGCGTCGTACACTCTGACCTGGAGCATGGGACGGCGCCTCTTAAGTTCTTGCGCTCCTGCCCAGGCGCCGTCTCTCGTCGCGAACTCGGTTTTCAATTGACCATCGACTTCGAGCACATAACCGGAAGCCGGCAATCGACGAGTGGATGCAACCATCTTAATCCCTTAGCATCGACGAATCCGATCGATGCTCCCACTTAACCCGAGTCGCCTTCGCCAGACCAGTAGGCTGGTGAGCGGCATCCGCGACGACGAAGCCGGCTTATCGCCGCTCATCGCAGAGGAGTGCGCGCGCCATCACGGCATCGACGACGACTTCCGCTGCTTGCTCTGGGGCCTGCTCCATCGTCCTGAGATGAATTTCCGGCCTTGTCGGCGCTTCGTAGGACGCATCGATGCCTGTGACGTTCTTGATCTCACCGGCTTTTGCCTTCGAGTAAAGACCTTTTGGATCCCGCCTTGCGCATTCCTCGATTGGCGTATCGACAAAGACTTCGACGAACTCGTCCTTGCCAATCAGGCTGCGAACCATGTCTCGTTCGGACCTGTAGGGGGAGATGAACGAGCAGATCACGATCAAGCCGCTGTCCAGCATCAACTTGGCAACCTGTCCGGCGCGCCTAATGTTCTCCACCCGCTCAGCCTTCGAGAAGCCCAGGTCCGCGTTCAATCCGTTCCGGAGGTCGTCACCATCCAGCAGCATGGCATGCCGCGACATCGCGAGCAGCTTCTGATCAACCAAATTTGCGATTGTCGACTTTCCCGCGCCAGACAGGCCAGTGAACCAGACGACGCAAGGCTTCTGATGCTTGAGCGCGGCGCGTTCACTCCTGCCCACCGAAGGCGCCTGCCAGGAAACATTGGTGGCCCGCCGCAGCGGAAACGCGATCATGCCGGCGCCGACCGTACGGTTGGTGAAACGATCAATGACGATGAATGATCCGGTTTTCCGGTTGACGTCGTAAGGATCGAATGCGGCGGGCAGTGCGATCGCAACATTGCAGAACGCGATCTCATTGAGAGAAAGCGTCTCGGCCGCCAGGTGCTCACACGTGTTGACATCGATCCGATACCTGATTGCGGTAACGCTGCCGGCAACCGTCTGCGAGCCAATTCGCAGGATGTAATTTCGTCCGGGAGCGAGCGGCTCGCTGTCCATCCAGATCAGATAAGCGGCGAATTGGTCGGCGACGCTGGGTCGTTCGGTTGGCCGCGACAGAATATCGCCACGGCCGATATCGATCTGGTCTTCCAGCGTAATGGTAACGGCATCGCCGGCTTCGGCGTCGACAAGGTCGCCGTCCTGGGTCACGATCCGCTTGATGCGGGTGGTCCGTCCGGATGCGGCGACAACGACATCGTCGCCTGCCGAGATCCTGCCGGAAGCCACCGATCCGGCGTAGCCGCGAAAATCCGGATCGGGCCGGTTCACCCATTGGACGGGAAAGCGGAAAGCCTGGCTTGCCGTGTCGGATTGGATATCGATGCTCTCCAAATGCTCCATCAGGCAAGGACCATGATACCACTTGGTATGAGCGGACCGATCGACGACGTTGTCGCCGTGACGGGCAGAGATCGGAATCGGAACAATCGAGCTAAAGCCAAGGCCGGCGGCAAAGGCCAGATAGTCGGCGACGAGCCGATCGAAAGCAACCTTGCTGTATGCGACAAGGTCAATCTTGTTCACTGCCAGCACAACATGGCGAATGCCAAGCAGCGAACAGATAAAGGAGTGGCGGCGGGTCTGAACCAACACACCCTTGCGGGCATCGATCAGGATGATTGCGAGCTGCGCATTCGAGGCACCGGTTGCCATGTTGCGGGTGTACTGCTCGTGACCGGGAGTGTCAGCCACCATGAAAGAGCGCCGCGGCGTCGTGAAGAAGCGGTAGGCGACGTCGATCGTGATGCCCTGCTCCCGTTCGGCCTCGAGCCCATCCACGAGCAGCGCGAAGTCGATGTCGGCGCTGCCGTGCCTGATGCTGTCGCGTTTCACTGCCGCAAGCTGATCTTGGTAGATCATCTTGCTGTCGTGCAGCAACCGGCCGATCAGGGTCGATTTTCCGTCGTCCACCGAGCCGCACGTTATGAATCGCAGCTGGTCCCTTGCACGAGGGTGGACAGGTTTCGATATTGCTATGGAAGTCATCAGAAGTAACCTTCCCGCTTCTTCTTCTCCATCGAAGCGGCTTCATCGGTATCAATCAGGCGTCCCTGACGCTCCGACACCGACGCAGTCTGCATTTCTGCGACGACGTCTTCGATCGTCGTCGCATCGGATTCAATGGCCCCGCTCAAGGGATAACATCCCAGCGTGCGAAAGCGGATCATGCGCATTTGCGGCGTCTCATCGCAGTTGAGCGGCAATCGCCTGTCGTCGACCATGATCGTCGCGCCATTTCGGCGCACCGTCGGTCTTTGCTTTGCGAAGTAGAGCGGGACGACCGGGATTTTTTCGAGCATGATATATTCCCATACGTCGAGCTCGGTCCAGTTTGACATCGCAAACACGCGCATGCTTTCGCCCTGGCGTATCCGCGTGTTGAACAGGCTCCAGAGCTCCGGCCGCTGGTTGCGGGGGTCCCATACGTGTCCGGCCGAACGTAAAGACATTATCCGTTCCTTGGCGCGGCTCTTTTCCTCGTCACGCCTGGCTCCGCCAAGCGCGGCATCAAATCCGTAAAGCTCGAGCGCCTGCTTCAGGGCGTCGGTCTTCATCACCTGGGTATGAAGCGCCGAGCCGGAGTCGATCGGATTGATGCCGCGCGCAATACCCTCCTCATTCACATGGACGATCAGCTCGACGCCGAGCCGCTTGGCCGTCGCGTCCCGGAAGCTGATCATCTCGCGGAACTTCCAGGTCGTGTCGACGTGAAGCAGGGGGAAAGGCAATTTTGCCGGATAGAACGCCTTGATTGCGATGTGCAGCAAAACGCTCGAGTCTTTTCCGATCGAGTAAAGCATGACCGGCCTTTTGAACTCGGCGGCCACCTCACGCATGATTTCGATCGATTCAGCTTCAAGACGGCGCAGATGTTTTAGCAGCATATGTGTTCTTTTCGATGCAGGATCTCGGTTCTGCAGCCCCGGCCCAGAGGAGGAAATGTCGGGTGCGAGCTCGCCGGTGCGCGCCGCTATCCAAGCGATCAAATGCCGGTTGCGCAGCGGACTGACTGACACTCTCGGGGCATGTCGCATTCCACCGTGGTGCCGCCGGCGCCTGCCTCACACGTTATTGGCGCAGATCAACTCGTTGAGTGGTGGGAGGTCTGGCTAAATCAGCCAGCGTGTTTTGATCGCAAGCATCCATCACCCTAAGCCATATTGACGATCTGCTCAAGCCGCGCGACCTCGCCTCGCAAAATCTCAATAGCCGCGTCGCGAGTCCGAATAGCATCGAGCCCTGCAGCACGATCAGCTTCTGACGCCAACAGTGCCTGTTGCAGCTGCGCTTTCATTGGATCGGCCAGCAGCAAATTTTCGGCAAAGCTGGGGGCGGACAGATCTTGTGCCTGCACCACGGACATGTCGCACGTCGATCGAAAGTTCTCCGGAACCTGCCGAGCAGTGTGGACTTGCTCGGATTGAGATGGCCCGGACGACGCTGCCGCCTTGCCAGCTCGCAAATCCCACCAGGTTCGGAGTATCTGTCGATAGAGTTCAGTTAGATGAGGTCCCCTATCGACAACTCCGGCTTGCTGTGCAAGCAGCAGTTCCCCCTCATAGCCGAGTTCCGTCAAAAGCTTGGTGCCGACCAGATCGGTCACAGTTTGCATCTCTTCGACGCTTAGTTGGGATTGCCATGTCTTGATAGAGCTTTGATCGACCGCGTTTCGTTCCAGGATCTTTCGATCTCCGAAGCTGCTGGATCGAAGATAATCTACTTGTCCCATGCTCGCATATGCGGCGGCCGCCGGATCACAGCCGAGCCCCAATAGCAGGCGCCGAATCTCTTGGTTCGGATGCGCCACCAGGAGTTCATATCGCACCAGCTGTGTCTGCGCGCGCGCGCGGTGCGCTGCCAGCCTGGGAAAGCCCAGAACCAAATCGGCGAGTGAAGATATGATGACATCGGGCAGCCGGAGCATGAGATCGACGAGGCTGGAGAGGCTGACCGAATAGGAGCTCTCGGCCCGAAGCGGGATGCCCCACGTGGATTTCAGTGAAGCCGCGATGGCATAAGGATTGCGCAGCAAGAGGATGTGTGGCGCTTCTGGATAGACATGTTCAAGGAATTCGAGCGCGGTCCAATAGCGTGGCGTTTTGTCTATGATGATCCGCTTGCCCGCTGCTGTCAGGTACTGACCGTATGCTGCATCGGCAAAAGCCCGGATGGCAATCGTCCGATCAATGCGCCCCAGGAATTCGGAGGTTGCGACCTCAATCAACGAGGGTCCTGCCGGGTGGCGTTGATCCACCCTTCCAAAGGCTTCAAGTGCCAACATCAACCAGGGTTCAGGCGGAGCCAGGACGTCTGGATGGCATTGGAGCAGGTGCGCCAGGAGCGTCGTCCCGGCTCGTGGAAGTCCGAGGAGAAAGCAGACCGCAGGCGAGCGGCCAGAGGCGCAACTCATAATTCAGGTCCCTCTTGAAAAGCGAGCCGCGTTCGATTGACCGAACTAAAGCTGGCCGTAGCGTCAGTTGAGGCGACCGCTCGCATACCAAGCGTTACTGCTACGAGGATTTTGTCTGCCACTCATGATTTGAGAGCCGTTAAGTTCAATCGGTTGGGTGGGAATCGCAGAAGTGTTTGACAGCTGCGATCGCCCCGATTGCTCGACAGTTGAGGCGAAAACAAGGACCAGCCAGCTGAACGAATATTTGCTGCGTATGGGAAAGATGGAATGGACGATACGGAAGTTTACAGGGCAACGACCGCCGGGCATCGGGCGATATCAAATACAGTCGACGCAATTCTGCTTGCCAGCCCATTGAAGACGAAATGCAACATGCACCTCCCTGGTGCTCGGCATAGGCGCCGGAAAAGTTCGGCAAAGAACAAGGAAATACACGGGCGGACATCTGAAATGCCAGGCTGATCAGATCTTTTCAGCGCGCCATATCGACCTCACCGCAACTGCCTGCCGCTGGCCGGTCAACACAATGAGCGTGTAGCACCTCTAACCGCCTTGCTGTCGCAAGTCCCACATCCGTCCGAACTGTACCAAGTATCTGAGTCGCTTGCACTTGTGGCATTGTTCCGACTTCTAATCCACGCTAATGGACGTCTGTAAAGGATCAAACCCTGGCCCACGATGCCGCCGGATTTACCTAGTCCACCGACCGCGCCTTATCGCATCTCCACTGTCGGACAGGAGATATTTCGGACGTTCGTGTGGGAGATCAGATCGATCAGTGCCTGCCTCGAAGAACTCGCCAAATTCCGTGCCAATGTGCTTGGCATCACTGGACCACAGTGGATGATCCTGATGGCAGTGGACTATCTGGGCAGAGAAAAAGGCGTGTCCGTCAACCTGGTGTCACGGTTGATGCACGTCGATCCTTCCTTTGTCACGACCCACTCAAAGCTGCTGGAGAAGAAGGGTTTCCTACGGCGCAAACCCTCCGCAGCCGATGCGCGTGTAGTTCAGATGTCGCTGACCGCCAAAACGCGCAAGCATCTCGCAAGCTTGATGCCTCGAGGGGAAGCGCAGGATGTGCAGGCTTTTGACGAATTCGGCCATGACGGATCAAGCGAGTTCATTGCTGGGCTGGCTGCAGTGAGGCACCGCTTGGAGAAGGCCCGCTCTGGCATCCGGAAGAGCAAAACGAGCAATCGTCAAAAATGAAGCTGGTTAACCATCCGACTCTCCCGGCCTTCGAATATTTCGTGAGGCGGCGCGGTCGAAGGTGGTTATGGTCCCTTCACACCGCCGAAGGCGTGCAGGTGATGATGGGTTCAGCACGCAATCGCTCCACCGCCGTCTATCAAGCCAACAGAGCGCTTTTTCAGTTGCTGCTGAGCGCGCCTTATCGCTTGGCAGCTCAAGTTCATCAACAAGGTCCGCGGCCACCGCTTACGCCAAAGCTTTAGCCTAGCATGAGCTTCGACAGCGGCGGCGCAGGTTTCAAGACTTGCATCGATGCGGTTTGCTAGTTGGAGCGCCCCTTCTCGCCGTCACCGGGGACAATCGTGGCCCTTAACAGCGATCCCTCACATTCCTCGAACTCTTAACGGGAACAAGCGACCATCGAAACAATTCAGCCTGGAAACATTCGAAGCAGGACCGGTCGTCAGATTGTCTTCGCTCTCGATCGAGAAGAGCAAAGCGGCCTGCGCGGTCGCACTCCTTTAACCTCGAAGATGACGAAGCACTGGAGAGTGACAAGCAAGCGCGTGAAAAGCTCTTTCCACAGCAATTGGCAGGCCCTGCAAACAATTTCGACGGCCGTAAAGGGCGGCCTGCGAGCCGCCCTTTTGTGCCGCCTACCAGCGCTGCGAAGTAAGCTACCGCTGATGTCCGAGTCCTATTCCGAGATTTAACGCCTTCTGGCGCAATGCACCGACGCTGCGTTTGGTCATTTTTGCAATTTTTATGACGGGAGTCCGAGCCTTCGAATGGACTTTGAGCTCTTTGATATCTGCCTTGGTCCACTCGCGCCGCTTAACGCGTTTCTTGCTTGCTTTTTTCACAGTGAATGCTCCTTTTGAGAGGAGCGGCTTGTAACATAGTTTTTTAGGAGCGACGACCGTAAAAAAAGAGGCCATCATGGGAACTCGCGCCATGATATTTGTTCAGAAGATAAGGCACCTCGCCTATTGTAAATTTAGTTCAGATGCCCTCTTGAGAGGCTTCGCCAGGTTATTCGAAGCTAAGCCCGCAGACCAACATGTTGCTGGAAGGACGTGAGCAAGCAGGCACGGTAAGCTTGAACAAACTCCGAATCAGGCAGTTCGTGATTTGTATTAGGCGTGGAGGCTCAACGGTCGAGGACCGTGAGACATCGTAGCAATCTCTCCCACGGTCGCCCCACTAGCTTGGCGCGCTGCGCTGTCTAGACAGTCAGAGTCTCCTCGCGCTGGCGAGAACACCAGCTAGAATCTCCTCTTCGCACCCGTCGTCCGGTCTCGGCTCAGGGTTGGAGGGACGAGTCTGTTGCTTTGAACGGCCAGCTTTCACCGCGCTTGACGCGGGGCGAGAACGGCAAACGCTGCGATTGACCGCCCGCGATGATCTCTCATAGAGAGGCTTCGGCTGACGTTAAGTGAGCGGCCACCGCTTCAGCCTTGATGGCGCGATCTTCCTCCAGTAATTCGTCGCGAAGAATGCGGCCATCTTATCGGGCCAAGGCGCGATAAGATGGCTTAACCTGACCGATCCAAAGCTGACCGACGTTATCGATCGACTTTTTCCCCGCCGCGAGGCCGGCCTCAAGCTTGCCGGACAAACGACCTCGCGGTGTCTCGGTAGCCAGACGTGCTGCCGAGCATTTGTTGCTGATCATGGCGCATTGCTGCCCTGGGAATGGAAGCTCCTGGCCGAGCCGACAAGCCCGCCGATCAGCAGGTCGCCTCACCTTCACGCAATGCCATCCATGGAGCTCGCCGTGCCCGCGTTCACGCGTCGATCAGGTGGTCTAGTCGTCTGCGTACTCAGCTCCTCACGTGAGACACTATGATGCTTTGCGAACACACCGATTGCGGATTGTCGATCGGCGAGAAGCGCATTTACAGGCGCGCGCCCTGTTCAGCTGGAGCCGACACAAGCGCCTAGTCGGTCCCGCAGTGCCGGTCGACTGATGACAAGATTGTTGAGGTTCAGGTCCGGCCGACTTGCTGCCAATCGCCTAACAAGTTCCCGGGTGCCGTCCACGACAAAGACGCCGCAGTCATAACCGTTCTGCTGCTGTCTTATCGGGGCCTGTTGCGGGTTAGCGTCGAACCGTCCTGCGAGTTCCGCTGCGGGCCTGTCATTGTATCCCTGGGTGGAGTCATAGTGATAGGCGACCGGCCGGCCCCAATTGCGGCGGTCAACCAGCAGCAGCGACCAGTGACTGCCGCGCTGATGTCTATCCGTATCGCTGGCATCGCTTACCGGCAGAAACAGGAAGTCGGCGGTATCATGGCGAATCCACCCTAATGCTCGTTCGGCTACCTCCTTGGAGGGGGATCGCAACATTTGGGCTATCAGGGGATCCACGAACCGCGTCCGGGCGGCGAGATCCGGATTGTTCTGCAGCAACTCCTGCGCCAGGAGCTCATAGTCCCGCTGGATATGTTCGTCACCCAGCCACTGCGTGGGGCCCAGCACGGCGTCGCTGCGCTGGCCGGAAGAGGCAACGGTAGCCGAGGGGCCGATCTGAGCACCCGGGACGGGAGACGGGCGAGGATGATGGATGACCTGCGCACCGCGGCGTCCTAGCGGCCCCAATGGGATCGAGCGGGTCTCACCATCGACGGAGACCTTGGTTGGGCGGCTGGACTGGGGCGGCGGGACCCCGATGTTATCCCGGACATTGCGTAAGAAATCCGGCACCGGCTGACGCCCATTCTGCCAATCCGCGTCGACTCGGTGTCCGATGTCCTCAAGCGCCTGACGTACGCCCGGCCGCCCGACGAAGAACGCGGGTTTATCGGCAGGGCTGAGCACCGGCGCTGACTGAGCATCGTCGCGCATCTGCTGCGGCGTGTAGGGCAGGTCAACGAAAGACTGAAGACCGCGGAAGGTATCTCCCGATTGAGCTGGCGCGTCCGATGGTGCGGTGAAGAGCGGCGGCTTGGCGGCGATCCCACCCACGGGCACTGACTGAGCATCGTCAAGCATCTGCTGCGGCGTGTACGGCAGATCAACGAAAGACTGAAGACCGCGGAAGGTGTCTGCCGACTGAGCCGGCGCGTCCGATGGTCCGGTGAAGAGCGGCGGTCTGGCGGCAGCCCCACCCACCGGCGCTGACTGAGCATCGTCTCTCACTTCCGGCGACGTGTACGGCAGGTCAACGAAAGAGTCGAGGCCTCGGTAGATCGCCGACGACCCCTCTGGTACCGCTTCCGGCGTCGGCCACTCAAAATCGTGCGGCAGGCGCGGCGACCACGTTGAGCTCGACTCCTCACGCCGCGGCTCCCCAGCCGCCTGCTCAGGGGAGACGCCCAGCGCTGCGTTCGCCTCGACGAGCCATAGGTAACTCCGAAGACGATCGAAGCCCATGTCATCGTTTCGACTGGCTTTTTTAAAGTCCCTGTGATCGTCGTTCAACGACTTTTGCTGCTCACTGGTGCCGGTGAGCCGGCTCACTATGCTCCCTCGCCCATTCATTTGGAGCCAAGCACCGAATCTTCGTTGGTTGCCGGCCAGATTTTGAACAACTTTTCTCCGGCTAGTATCCTCGGGTTTGAGCATGCTCAGCTCTGCCTTTTCCAGGCTATCAATGATGCGGGCGTCATCGGGATAAAGATGCAATGTGGGGGACGGGACAGCATGACCGCCGGGTTTCCGAGACGCCCCCGCTCCGGAAACGTGCTCGGCATCGCCGACCTTGCCTAACGCGAACAATAGATGCTCGTCCTTCGGGAACAACTTCTGAGCAAATTCAATGCGCGCAGCGTGGTCCAGCCCGGATATCGAGTAGCCCGCAAGTTTAAGCGCGTTCGAAAATCTGCGAAGACTACGATCATGACGAGCAGCGCTGCCCGACGTCATGCCGCTGGCATTAAGCCGCTCTGATAGGGGCGCGTCTTCCGCTGAGGGGATCGTTCGCGGCCGCCCGCCAGAAGCTACATAGCTCGGATCATGATACGAACGAAGGATATTCAACCCCTTCTTCATGTCTTCGTCCTTTGGGAAGTAAGTCTTGACGTGACGGACCAAGGACTCGTGGTCCCCCAGAACAATCGTTAGGCGATGAGCGCCAAGATCATTTCCAAGTCGGCGAAGCGCCTGAGTATAGCGCTTAACCGTCTTCGGGTTTGGCTTTTTCTGATCCGCATATTGGGCAATCGCCTTATCGATGATGTCCCGATGTTCTGCAGAGAGATGGGGATGGTAGTTGCGGCCGCCACCGGAGATAGGACCCGGATCGGGTGGGCGCGCCTCGGCCAAGTGCTGCTCAAAGCCCGCTTGCCCGGCATGGCCGCCCTGGTGCTCTTCCAAGACGGCGTGCTGCACCTGGGACCAAGCTGTTACATTGGATGGATCGGAATTATACGGGTCCACGCCAGCCTCACGTCCAAGAAATCAATTGAGCTGATCCTATCTGGATAGGCTTTCCAGAAGCTGACGAGGCCGTCGCTTGTGGAACAATGCATCGCCACACCCGCAGAGTGAAAATCCCCCCGCGGCTCTCAATAGTCGCAAGCTTCATGGGTTTCAGGACCTACCTTTCTCGCGGCCAATGAAGCTTCCGGGGCATGGGAGCCGAGGACTCGTCATTGCTCTCGTTGCAAAAGCGGCATACGGCGGCGCCACAGGAGCCTTCCGCGATTCCTTCCTCCTTCATTCGCTCTCTCATCAGCTATCCAAGTGAGGGTATTCCACGTGACATCGAGGAGCGCATTGCCTCACTAAAAGTGTTACCGGACGACTTCCCTGTCGTGCCGTATCTCGACGCCGGTTATCGTCGCATGGGTTTGGCTAAGAGGTTCGCCGGTAAGCGGATAACAATTTGGCAGCGCATTGATCGGGGTGAGATAACGGAACTGCAGAGACTGAGCGAGGACAAGAAAGCGAAAGAAGACTGGCATGCGGCCGAGCGATTGTTGGAGAGCGCCCTGCCCTTCGAGGTCGTGACACCTCTGAATTACATGCTCAGGCGCTGGCACGATTTCGCCCGCGTCCTCGACGGAGGCAGGATCTGCTTGACCAACAATTGTGCAGAGCGTGCATTGAGAGGCATCGTTTTGGGAAGGTGGAACTGGACCTTCGCCGGCAGCCAGCGCTGCGCCAACCGGGCCGCCATCATGTTGACGGCGATCACGACCTGTCGCCTCAAGAGGTCACCCCCAAGGCTTGGTTCGACCACGTCCTCTCCCGTATCGCCAATCTTCCCGCATCGCGTCTGCACGAATTGCCCTGATCAACAAGTTGTTGCTGCATGTCTTTGCAGCCGCGCGTCTCTCAGCTGTGCCGCGGACCACCGGAACGGCCAAGATAGCACTCTCCTCAGAGCGGAGACCGTCGCAATCACGCTGGCCCATCTGCACTATTTGGACCGGCGCCTCGTCGGGCTCGTCATCGGCGAGGGCGCGCCAGGCCGCGCCATCGAGATCGTCATACTGACCACTGTTCAGCGACCACAGAAAGCCGAGCAGGCCAACGAAGCCCAGTGCAAGAGCGAGTGGAACCAGATAGAGCAGGACCTCCATCAGATTGCCTCGCTCCTTCGCGCCCGCAGCGCATTGAGCATGACCAGCACCGACGAACCTGACATCGCCGCGGCGGCAATCAGCGGCGTCACCAGACCGGCGATCGCAACCGGCACCGCCAGGACATTGTAGACGACAGCGAGCCAAAGGTTCTGCCGCATCAGCCGCAGCGCCTTGCGCGAGGCCATAACTGCCGTCATCACGGGCCGAAGACGCTCACCGAGGAAGACCGCATCAGCGACCGCCTGGCTCATATGAGTGGCCGTAACAGGCGACATCGAGGCATGAGCCGTTGCGAGCGCGGGCGCATCGTTCAAACCATCGCCGACCATCAGCACCTTGTATCCCTCGCCCGTCAGGCTTTTGACCCTGGCGACCTTATCCGTCGGCGAGACGCCGGCGCGCCAATTTTGAATACCGAGCGTCGCGGCCGTGCGCTGAACTGCTGGCTCGCGATCTCCCGACACGATCTCTACCGCGACCCCAAGGCTCACGAGGCCCGCGACAACCTCGGGCGCGTCTGGCCGCATGCGTTGGCGGACGGCGAAGACGTGCTTGCTGTCGCCGCGGCTAAACGCGACGATAGAAGCCTCTGGATCACGGCAAAGAGTCTCCTCAGCGAGGCTCTCAGCGCCGCAGAAGGACGTTCGGCCGAGCCGGACCTCCGACCCTTGATAGTAACCCCTAACGCCCTGCCCCAGCTCCTCTTCGATATCGGCCAGCGGCTCGCTTGCGCCGGCAGCTCGCGCGACGGCTGCGGCGACCGGATGGCGGCTCGACAATGCAAGCCGGCCCGCCAATTTGAGGACATCGTCGGGAATGCTGGCGAGATTGGCGACATCGAGCTCCGGCAACGTCAGCGTTCCGGTCTTATCGAAGACCACCCGGTTCACTTCGGCCATGCGCTCGATCGCATCCCCGGCGTTGAGCAGCACCCCGGACCGGAACAGCACGCCGGACGCCACGGTCTGCACCGCCGGTATAGCCAGACCCAGCGCGCAAGGGCAGGTGATGATCAAGACCGCGATCGCCGTGACAATCGCATCATGGAAGGTTGCGCCAGAGGCAAGCCAACCGAGCATCGTCAGGAGGGCAGTTGCATGGACGATCGGTGCGTAGAGCCGCGAGGCGCGCTCGGCTAGGCGTAGATAGCGCGAGCGCGCTTGCAGGGCATGATCAAGTAGCCGAGAAATCTCGGCGAGCAGCGTGTCCTCCGAGGCCGCCACCGCGCGGACGCGCAAGGTACCCGATCGCACCAATGTACCGGCGAACACTGCGCTGCCGGGCGCCACGAGCGCGGGCAAGGTCTCACCCGTAATGAGGCTTTGATCGACCTCGGAGCGGCCCTCGATCACGTCGCCATCGACGGTACAGCATTCGCCGGGTCGCACCAGCACGACGTCCCCCGGTTTGATCGTTGATGCCGGAACTGTTCTGATCTCCGTCGGGCCTATGAACTTCGCGGCGGTCTCCGCCTTGAGCGCGGCAAGATTGCCCGCGAAGGCGCGGGTGCGCCGTCTCATGTTCTGGTCGAGATAGCGGCCTGCGAGCAGGAAGGCGATCAACATGATCGCCGCGTCAAAATATGCATGCTCGGCATGAGCGACAGTCTCGATCAGCGAAGTCGCCAACGCGAGCAAGATGCCGATGCTGATCGGCACGTCCATATTGGCCCGGCGAGCCCGTAGCGCGGTAAAGGCTGAGGAGAGGAACGGCTGCGCCGAATAAGCCGCGGCCGGCAGCACGATCAGCGCGGAGAGCCAATGAAAGAAGTCGCGCTGCTCGGGCAGCATGTCCGAGACATTGCCGGACCATACCGGGATCGAGAGCATCATCACGTTCATCGCGGCAAAAGCAGCCACGCCCAGCCGCCGCAGCAAGTCCCGCGCCCGCTCCGATTCCAGTGTCTCCGCGTCGTCCCGCTGAAAGGGATATGCCCGATAGCCCAGTTCAGCGAGCCGCTTGATGAACAGCGCTGGATCGAGCGCGCCTGCTTTCCATTCCAGCGCCAGTCGGTTGTCGGTGAGATTCACGCGCGCCGAGATCACGTCCGGAATGCTCGATAGATTGCGCTCGATCTTGCCCATGCAGCCCGCGCAATTGATCCCTTCTACCGCGAGGTCGAGTTGGATGAAGCCCGTTTCTGTCCTCTTCAAATAGTGCGAAAAGTCGACGTCATCCTGCATGCTCATATGCCCTTAGTCCAAGACGATGCGATTTTTCGACAAAAACATGCGGCGGCCGTCAGCGCCGCCTTCGATCACGAGATCCCACCGCCCGCCAGCGACCCCCTCGGCGTTCCCTCGGTAGGTTCCAGCACTGCCCTCCGCCACATTGATCGCGCGATCGGCCCGGCGGTCCACCGGTCGCTCGAGCCGGGCCTCGAAGTTCATTCCTGCGAGAGGCGCGCCTGCGCGGTCGCGCGCCTCGATCGCAAGCACCGCCCGGCCATCGGACTGCCGTTGGACATGTACCTGCACCTGCCAGCTTCGCTCGTTCTGCTCCCGCGCCGCCAGGATCTCACGCTGATAGGCGAGGCTCGCGCTGTAGGCGCTGTCAACCTCTGTTCCCGGCAGCGTCGTGATGGCAAAACGCATCATGATCAAATTGGCGCCGATCACGACCGAAAAGAAAGCGAGCATGGCGATCAGGACAAAGCGTCCGGTGATGGGCCGCGCGACTGGAATTGATGCGGTCATTGGCAAGATCCCGTCAGTAATTCTTAGGGGAACACGAAGTGGTCCGTTGCGGAGGCGACCTCACCGAGGCCAATGTCGGTGACCCGAAATCTCACCGGCATCGACCGTTCCGACGTGTCGTCGGCCGGCGCGGTCACCAATAGCCGCAGTTCTGTCGTAGTATCGCGAGCCAAGACAATCGTCGGTCGTTCCACGGTCACAGAATCTACGCCGACGACGTGCACGGACGTTTGAGGTGGCCCATCGATGTCGATCGCGATGACGCGGTCGAAGGCGAGCTTGTTAAGCACGCGTACCGTGTAGCCGTTGCGAATCGAACCATCGCTCAGCCTGACCGCCATCGGACTACGATCGTGCAGCACGTTGACGTCGAGCAGTGTTCTGGACAACAATCCATAAAGCATCGTCGCACAGACGACCGAGATCAAAGACGCATATACGATCGTCCGTGGCCGTACCGGCTTGAAGACCTCCGATTTGCCTTCCACGCGGCGCCTGATATTGATGTCGTTGTCGTAACCGATCAGGCGACTTTTGCGCCCGATCTTCTTCATGACGGCATCGCAGGCGTCAATGCATAGCCCGCACTGGATGCAGCCGAGCTGGGCGCCGTTGCGAATATCAACGCCAGTCGGGCAGACCGCCACGCATTGATTGCAGTCGATGCAGTCTCCGATCTTTTCGCCCCGCGCACGCAGATCGAATGACTTCTTCAATGAGCAGCGCTGTTCGCCACGATCGTATTTGTAGG
Source organism: Bradyrhizobium tropiciagri (assembly GCF_001189845.1). Lineage (GTDB taxonomy): Bacteria > Pseudomonadota > Alphaproteobacteria > Rhizobiales > Xanthobacteraceae > Bradyrhizobium > Bradyrhizobium tropiciagri. The sequence continues at coordinate 25,533 of NZ_LFLZ01000016.1, read as the reverse complement.
TGACATTGAGTGCCCACTCGTCGGTGAGCGCGGCCTGGATGCGCGGCCAAGGGCACATATACACGCAAACCTGTTCGCGCATGTAGCCGGCCAACAAGTATGTCGTAACGGTCAGGATCCCGATCCAGATATAGGCGATTGCGGGCGCCTGGAATGTCGCCAGATCGCGCACCAATGTATGCGCGTCGGCGAAGTAGAGCACCCAGGCACCACCGGTCCACCAGGCGATCATCAACCAGACCGCGTGCTTTAGCACGCGCTTTGCCGCCCGCTCCAGCGTCATCGGGCGTGCGGCGGCCCTCAGCCGGTCGCGACGGTCGCCCTCGACCCAACGCTCTACCCCATAGAACAGATCGGTCCATGCCGTTTGCGGACAGAGATAGCCGCACCAAATACGTCCGCCCAGAGCGTTCATCAAGAATAGTGCCAGCGCCGCAAGCACGAGCAGCCCGGTGAAGTAATAAAGCTCCTGCGGCCACAGCTCGATGAAGAAAAAGTAGAACCGCCGGTTCGGAAAATCGAGCAACACCGCCTGGTCGGGGGCGCCTAAGCCACGACGCCAACGCACGAACGGCAGCAAATAGTAGATGCCGAGACACACCACCATCAGCCGCCATTTGATGGTGCGGAAAGTGCCGCAGACGCTCTGCGGATGGACCTTCTTATGAGCTGTATAGAGAGGCCCATCTTCGCCGATCGGCGGGTCATCGCGCGGACCAGTCTTGTTCGGGGCTAGCTTCATGGCCGACCTTACATCTGGCACGGGTGACTGACTTAGAGCCTCGTCGATGGGCCGGTGGCTTCTCGGCTCATCTCACCTATTGTCCACCACCGAGCGAGTGCACATAGACCGCAAGCGCCTTGATCGTGATGGGATCGAACCGCCCGCTCCAGGCCGGCATGATGCCCGCGCGGCCATAGCTGATCGTCTCGATCAGCGTCTCCTCGTCCGAGCCGTACAACCAAATGTGGTCCGTCAGATTCGGCGCGCGAGCTCCTGGTTGCCTTTGGCGTTCTCGCCATGGCAGGCCGCACAATTGTCGGCAAAGATCCTCGCGCCGGCCGCGGCATCGAAATTGGCGACTGTTGACAGGCCAGACAGCGATCGCACGTAATTCGCTACCGTGGCGATCTCATCTTTCCTGAGGATGCCGTCGCGGCCGAAGGCCAGCATTTGCCCCTCATGGGCCTGGGCATGGCCGGACCGTGCGCCGAACTGGATGGTCTTCTGGATCTGATCGAGCGATCCGCCCCACAACCAGTCATCGTCGTTGAGATTGGGATAACCCTTGGCACCTGCGCCGCCGCTGCCATGGCATGGCGCGCAATTGTCTGCGAACACCGTCTTGCCCCTGGCACGGGCCAGTGCCAGCAGGGCCGGATCCGTCTCGATCTCTGTCAGAGACGCTTTGCCGAGAACCGCCATCTTCTCGCCCCGCAGCGTCTCGAGCCCGGCAAGATCGTTGACGACGCTCGCGCGGGTCGAATAATGAAATGCGCCGTTCGTGTAGCTGGAGAGGAGCGGCCAGGCCGGATAGACGACCCAATAACCGATCGCCCAAAAGATGGTGGCGTAGAAGGTCGAGATCCACCAGCGCGGCAGCGGCGTGTTGAGCTCTTTTATGCCATCCCATTCGTGCCCCGTCGTGGAGCGGCCGGAAATCCGATCGAAGTCGCGGTCAGTCATGGTCTGTCAATCCCGGCACAGCGGCAAGCGCGCCGCAGAGTCAAAACGCCGCTTATTGCCGGGCCACAGCGCATAAACAACAATGGCCATGAAGATGCCGACAAACAACGGCGTCCAGAGACTTACGACGAAGCTTGACGCCAGGTTCTCGATGGAAAAGACGGCTTTCATCACACGATCCTTCAGCGCAGATTGGCTTTTTCGTCGTAGAGCTTGAAATCGATCAGCGTTCCGAGCATCTGCAGGTAGGCGATGAGCGCATCGAGTTCGGTCGGATTGCCAACGCTTCCGTCGAAATTGCGCACAGCTGCCTTCGGATAGCGCTTCTGGAACGAGGCGAGGTCCGCGCTGTCAGGATCGAGCTGGGTCTTCAAGTCAGTGACCGCGTTCTTGATCTGATCTTCGGTATAGGGCACACCGACCGCCCGGTTGGTGCGCAGATGTGCGGCCATGTCGGTCAGGTCGAGCTCGGTGTGCGCCAGCCTCGGGTATCCGGGCATGACCGACCGCGGGACGATGGCCCGCGGATTGGTCAGATGCGTGACGTGCCATTCATCGGAATATTTCGCGCCGACGCGTGCGAGGTCCGGGCCGGTACGCTTCGAGCCCCATTGAAACGGGTGATCATACATGCTCTCGGCGGCCAGCGAGTAATGTCCGTAGCGCTCGACCTCGTCACGCAATGGCCGGATCATCTGCGAGTGACAAACATAGCAGCCTTCGCGCACGTAGATGTTGCGGCCTGCAAGCTCAAGCGGGGTATATGGTCGTACGCCCTCCACGACCTCGATCGTACTCTTGAGGTAGAACAGCGGCGTGATCTCAACCAGCCCGCCGATCGCGATCACGGCAAGGATGCCTGCGATCAGGATGATCGAGTTCTTCTCAAAGATCTTGTGTCGGTTCCAAAGAGACATGCGATGACCTATTCCGCGACTTGGAGCGCCCCAGTGTCCTTGATTTGATCGGTCTGCTTTGCATTCACGGTCATCCAGAGATTGGCGGCCATGATCAGCGCACCAATCAGGAACATTGCGCCGCCCGCGGCGCGAATGATGTAGAAGGGATGCATAGCCTCGACCGACTCAATGAAGGAGTATTCGAGGAAACCTAGCGAGGTATAGGCGCGCCACATCAGGCCCTGCAGGACACCAGACACCCACATCGCCGAGATGTAGAGCACGATCCCGATCGAGGCGATCCAGAAGTGCCAGTTGACGAGCTTGAGGCTGTACAGCTCGCGATTCCAAAGCCAGGGAATCAGGCAATAGAGCGCACCGAACGATACAAAGCCTACCCAACCCAGCGCACCGGAATGCACGTGGCCGACGGTCCAGTCGGTGTAATGACTGAGCGAATTGACGACCTTGATTGCCATGGTCGGGCCCTCAAACGTCGACATGCCATAAAAGGCAACGGAGACCACGAGCATGCGGAGCACCGGGTCTGTGCGCAGCTTGTCCCACGCACCCGAGAGCGTCATCAGGCCGTTGATCATGCCGCCCCATGAAGGCATCCACAGCATGATCGAGAACGTCATGCCCAGAGTCTGCGTCCAATCCGGCAGCGCGGTGTAATGTAGATGGTGAGGGCCCGCCCAGATGTAGAGGAAGATCAGCGCCCAGAAGTGAATGATCGAGAGGCGGTAGGAATAGACCGGGCGCTCGGCTCTCTTCGGAATGAAGTAGTACATGATCGCCAGAAAGCCGGCGGTCAGGAAGAAACCGACCGCGTTGTGACCGTACCACCACTGAAACATGGCGTCCTGCACACCGCCCCAGGCGATGTAGGATTTCGAACCGAACACGGAGACCGGTAATGCGGGATTGTTGCCGAGGTGGAGCACCGCAATGGTGACGATAAAAGCGAGATAGAACCAGTTGGCGACGAAAATGTGCGGCTCTTTCCTTTTCACCAATGTCGCCAGGAACACTATGAGATAAGTGACCCAGACGATAGTGAGCCAGAGATCGGCGTACCATTCGGGCTCGGCGTATTCCTTTGACTGGGTGGCGCCGAACAGATAGCCGGTGCCTGCGATCAGGATGAAAAAATTATAGCCAACTACCACGAACCATGGCGCAAGATCGCCGGCGAGGCGCGTGCGGCAGGTCTTCTGCACGACGTAGAAGGAGGTCGCGATAAGCACGTTTCCGCCGAACGCAAAGATCACGGCCGACGTGTGCAGCGGGCGGAGTCGGCCGAAGCTCGTCCAAGGCAGATCGAAATTCAGTGCGGGCCAGGCAAGTTGCGAGGCGATAAAAACGCCGACTGAAAAGCCTGCGATACCCCAGAACATCGCCATCACTGAGGCGAATTTGATCGGAGCGAGATTGTAATTCGGCCGGCCCTTGATCTGCGCCGGCGGCAATTGCGCCGGGCGTTCATAGTAGCGATTGAGGATAACGCTTGCGGCGGCCAGGCTGGCAGCGGAAGCGAGCAATGCGTGGAAACTAAATGCGGAATCGTGCCCCATCGCTCCTGCGAAAAAGCAAACATAGGCAGAAACGGCGAATACCGACATCAGGCCTGCTTCACCCATGGTCATGGATTTCACGGTGAGGGGTGGGCTTGGCATGTCTTGGCCTCTTTGAAAGCGGATTGCCAGGAGATCACATTTGGGGGGGACGGGTTGATCGAGCGCGATCAATCGCTAAAATGCTGCGGAGTGCCGCCGATCTCACGCGCGAGCGCGCGCAGAGTATGTTCGTTGGGACAGCCTTTGAGGGGATTTACGGACTCACGCCGCTCGAGGTCGGCCGCGCAGCGGATCTTGGTCTGACACAGCCCGCATACCCGCTGCAAATCGCGCAACACGTCTCCATGGCAGGCGGCCAGCACATTCTCGGAAAAGCCGGCAAGTGCGAGGCGCTTGCTTAAGAGTTCAGGATAGCCCGGATTTTGCGCCATCTTTCGAAAGTCAGACGTGGACAGATTAAGTTCACGTGCGATCGCGTCGATGTCCTGCGCGCTCAAATAGGCCAATTCGGCTGTCCGGGACAGCTTCGCTCGTAACCGGGTGAGCAGATTCTTGAACCCCCAAGGGCGACCGACATATCCAGATTGGCTAACCATGTGTCATACCCCTCATACCAGCCATAGCTGCCGGCGGCAGACTTGTTTTTGACATTCATCAAATAAGGCCCGTCTGTGGGAGAAAATCGTCGATCCGGATTGCCCCTGCCGGACGACGATGCGCTGCGAGCCCGCAGAACAGCAGACCGCCAAATGTCGGGCGAGGTCTCCTCCGGTGTCGCGGACAAGAGGGCCGCCAGCTCAATTGGCGGCAGCATCGCGAGCTGTTCTCTCGATCGACGCTCGGGAAGACGTTTTGTAAGTCTGGTGCCTGGATTCGCGGAGTGTCTCTACGATCAAAATTCGCGGACCTCCCTTGCCAAGCTCAGGCTAACCACCCCATGCCGGGGGCAATGCAGGCGGGGTTCGAAGCTCCATCGCATCGGCGAAGATGGTCCAATCACGGACACCTTTTTGCCTGCAGAAATCGGTTTCTGCCTGCTGTGCAGCAGCACTCAGCGAGGCTGCATGCACCCGGAACGTCGCCTGACAGGCACGATGCTCGTGGCCGGTATCGTCACAAACGGTCTTGATGAACCGAACGTTAAATGAAGGCATGATACCTATTCCTGTGCGTTTGCTTATCTTGCATTCTGCCGGCCGCGCCAGGCGAGTGTTTGATTTGTCTCAAGCAGCACCTAAAAAGATTCTCGCTCCATCGAGATAAGGTCGAGACTTGGGCAGCTGATGCGAGTGCTCTTTCGTCCCGAAGAAGCTGCAAATCACCAAGCGTCCAGGTTTGGCGGATCACATCTGGTTGATGTGGCTCAGGAACAGTAGCTTCTCGTCTTCTCACGCCTTGGGCCGGCAGAGTTGAGGCGCTGATCCAGAGAATTCTCAAGAGACGGTTGGGAGCAGAATGGACCGTTACGCCTGCGATGGCGATCATCGATCAATTCCAACTTCAAGCGACGGCAATGTGGAAGCTTGTTACGCCGCGAACCTTGCACGGTGCTTGGTAGTTCCACAAGGCATTCCCGACAGCTCTGGCTGCCTGCCAGGCAGCGGGCAATGGCATTTCTGACCAGCGCCGGCGGCCGAGGACTACCGGCGGCGAGAACTGTCCGCACGTGAGCAAATGAGGCGAACCGGCCTCATCTCGCTCGTGATGGTCCACCCTGCCGCCGCAACGGCAAAGCCGATGATCAGGCTAGCCGCAGCCAAGGTTTCGATAAGCCCAAGGTTAAAGACTTCGGCGCCGTAGCCGATCGCTGCGATCAGCGCAGGCAAGACCAACGACAATGTAAGGCGAGCAATCAACTTACCATCTCCTTCGCGACTCTCGCAGCTCAATGACACGTGTTGTCATGGTGCAATGCCCGTGCGCTGCGCAGCCTCAACATTTGCATATTGTGCGTCCTGCATTTTGATTTCCATCAAACCCGCTACACGCTGGCGATTGTGTGGATCGATGCGCGGCTCTGCCGAATGACTCGATTTAGTGCTTGCCAACTACCGGCAACGCACTGGCAGTGGCCGCTCGCCCTCGCCCCGTAAACGCGCATCAGCTTCTTTTTGACCTGCATCAATACAGCGGTGGCGGCTTGCGGATAGAAACGACCTTCCAGTCAAGCTCAGACACATGGCAGATGGAAAGCCTTGGCGCCCGATCATCTTTTCGTACCCAAGTACCGGCGAGTGGGCTCCAGGACTGCTGCCGGACGCAACCGAGCGAGCTGCACCCGGTCACCTGCGCCGCGTGTGATGCTAGCCACTTCATCGACCCGCGGATCGGCGCGGTGTTCGGGCCGAGCGCAGCTGGCCCATCCGAATGCCATCAAGCGAATTCCGGCGTCATACCGTTCTCGCACGGACACGCCGCCAGACTCGCAAGAGCGCGCTCGAGGGCATCAAGACTCCACGCCCCGCGCTGACTTCGTGGGAGGGGGAGACTTCCGACCGACAAAGGATGTTCGACATGACAGACCACGGCGACAATTGTCCCGCCGCGGGCACGCTTGCGGGAACGGAAGTCCACTCCAGCTGCTGTACAACAGTAATCCATACCAACCGGCGGCTTGAACTGGTCCGGTTCGACTCGACCGGATCCCGGGAACTGCTTCGCAGCCCTGATACTTCGGTCGGCGATCGGATCACGTCCCAGCACGACGGGATCGGCGACGATACGCCCCAAAGCATCCGGACCGCAACTGGCGCGATTGAGACCATACGCCGCTTGGACGAGATCAGGCTGAGCCTGTTGTCGCAGCGGCCGAGCGATCTCGCCCGTAGTATTCGGAAGGTTGCCTGATTTTGTCAGTCAGCGGCGATGAACACCGTCCAGGATCTATTGGCAACTTGACCTGGGAGCGCATTGAAACGGCGCCCTTTGACCGGGAGCTGGAGATCGCGGTGATCGAGGGTAATACCATTCACCGGTTGGTCTTTCCTTGCCGCCGGATCTTCGGCGGCTGGATCAAGGCCATGACCGGAGAGCACGTCGCGGTGCAGCCCACGCACTGGCGCATCTGGCCGAGATAGCGGCCGCCGCCCTGCACACAATAGGTAGCGCAACGAAACGCGGCTGCATCCGGTCGCCTCACATAGACAAACTATGTACAGTCGATCGAATGAGAGGGTTTGCCGGGAAACATGTCGCCCACATCTGGTACCGCTATGGCACAGCCGCGGCGGCCGCCGCGGTGGCGCTCGTGCTTCGTGCGGCGCTGGATCCGTATCTTCAGGACCGCACGTTCACGATCATCTACCTTCCAGTCATCGTTTTTGCCGCTTTCGCCGGCGGCCGCGGACCGGCCATCTTCGCTACGCTGCTCTGCCTCATCATCAGCGCGGCATGTCTTGGGAACAACCTCATCTCCGATTCCGCAAACATGATCGATATAGCCGGACTGGCGGTACTTGGCCCCCTGCTCGGCTTCATGGGCGATCGGCTGCGGCGAGAATCAGAGCAGGCGCGGTACCGACAAGCCCATCTGCAGTCGATCCTGGACACCGTGCCGGAAGCCATGATCGTGATTGACGAGAAGGGACTCATTCGCTCGTTCAGCGCCGCGGCAGTGCGTTTATTCGGTTGGTCTCCGGACGAAGTGGTCGGAGCGAATGTATCCAGGTTAATGCCGCAGCCCTACCGCGCCGAGCATGACCGCTACATTGAACGCTATCTGACTACCGGAGAGCGGCGCATTATCGGCCTCGGCCGTATCGTGGTCGGCGAGCGAAGCGACGGCTCGACCTTTCCGATGGAGCTTGCCGTCGGTGAGGCCAAAGTGCGCGGCGAACGATTCTTTACCGGTTTCATCCGAGACCTCACCGAACGGCGAGCGCAGGAACGGCGATTGCAGGAACTGCAATCTGAGCTCGTGCACGTCTCGCGGTTGACCGCCATGGGTGAGATGGCCTCGTCTATTGCCCACGAGATCAACCAGCCGCTCTCCGCAATCACAAATTACATGCGCGGCGCCAAGACGCTGCTGGCGTCAGACAAGCCGGACGCCAACCGTATTGGTGATGCCATCGAACATGCCACCCAGCAAGCTCTGCGCGCCGGCGAAATCATCAAGCGCCTGCGGGAATTCGTTGCCAAAGGCGAGACGGAGCACACAATGGAGAATCCGCTCACTATGCTTGAAGAGGCGGTCGCTCTGGCCTTGCTCGGCGCCAAGGATCAAGGCGTGCGGGTGACGATCCGCAGCGATCGCGATCTGCCATCGATGATCGTGGACAAGATCCAGATCCAGCAGGTCGCGCTGAACCTGATACGAAACGCGATCGAGGCGATGGCTTCCGGCCCGCGTCGCGAATTGACCGTCGGAGTTGCCAAAGTCGACGGCCTCGCCAGGTTTACCGTTGCCGATACAGGCTCTGGTATCAGCCCTGATATCGCCGACCGGCTGTTCCAGCCCTTTGTCACGACCAAAGAGCATGGCATGGGTGTGGGACTATCAATCTGCCGGACGATCATCGAGTCCCATGGCGGCCACATCGCTGTGGAAGCCAATCCGGGCGGCGGCACGGTCTTTCAGTTTACCCTGCCATTTGCGGAGGCTAATGAAGAAGCATGACCATGCGGCGCGTTCTTGTGATCGACGATGACGCCGCGATGCGGGACTCGCTCGCGTTTCTGCTTGATGTTAAAGGCTTCTGCGTGGCAACCTATGAGACGGCGAGCGGTTTTCTCGGTGACGCCGCGAGCGGTCCGGTTGACTGCATTGTGTCGGACATCCGCATGCCGGGCATGAGCGGCCTGGAACTGGTCCGCAAGCTGAAGGCCGATCGCGTCGACTGTCCCGTCATCCTGATAACTGGTCATGGCGACGTAACGCTGGCAGTCGAAGCGATGAAAGCGGGTGCGATCGACTTCATCGAGAAGCCCTTCGAAGACGAGGTGCTATTGCGTGCGATCAATAGCGCCTTGGAAGCAAGGCCAACCAAGCCAGCGGACGATACGGCGAAACTGCAGGCCGAAGCCCGCCTGGCAGACCTCTCATCGCGCGAGCGTGATGTCCTGCAGGGACTACTGGCCGGCAAGATCAACAAGGTGATTGCCCATGATCTTGGTATCAGCCCGAGAACGGTCGAGGTTTACCGGGCGAACGTCATGGCAAAGACCAATGTTCGCAGCATGTCCGAGTTGATGCGAATAGCTATCGCCGCCGGGCTCTAGCAACATCGCAAGCGACGGAACGCCCTATTCAAGCATCCAGCTGTCTGTTTCAACTGAGCAGATCGCGCCGAGAAGGTCATGTTGCTGATGCGGTGGAGCTTTAAATCGCCTGCGGATTCTTTGCAGGGCGTAAATCGTGCAACACAGGCGAGTACTATTCCTGGCCGTGGACTATTATGAGGCCCGCTCCTTGCCAGTTTGTTCGTGCTCGAGAACATTCAGCGGCGGCATATGATGCGGATCATTTGAGGGCTCGGATTCTTCCGAGGCAGCAGGTCTTTGACTTCGGAGAACGACAATGCTCGGGAATATACTGGTTCACCTTCCGACGGAGCTCCCGGTGCGGGCTGCAATCAACGGGTCGATCTCCTTCGCACAGAGTACCGGCGCGCATCTTGACGTTGTAGCCATCGGCTACGAGAGAACAATTATTCCGCTTCTTGCAATTGGCGTAACGGCGGTTACTGCTGTTTTCGACGTCGAGCAGGCGCAAGCGTTGGAGCGGGCCGAAGCAGCACTTCATGCCTTCGATCTACAGGCACGGAATACCGGCATTTCCTATACGAGTCGCGCGCTGAGCGCGCTTCCAACCGACGCGCGCCGGATCATCTGCGCGAGCGCGCGAGTCCACGACATGACCATCGTTACCCAGCCTCAGGGCGGCTACGATAGTTGCGACAATCTGATACTCAGGGGGATCCTTTCCCAGGCTGGCGGGCCAGTTCTGTATCTGCCACCAACCTTCGACGGCGCCTTCTCGATCAGACGAGTAGGGATTTGTTGGGACGGCAGCCGCCGTGCGGCGCGTGCGTTGCACGACGCAACGCCACTTTTGTGTAGAGCCGATACCCTCACCATCATCGCGACCACCGCCCCGGACAAAGTCCCGGCAGAGAGTTCCACCGCGCATCTGGGAGAGTATCTCGCAAAATCAGGACTTCCTGCGAGGATCGTGTCACTTCCGGCATCCCGGGCAGCGCGGCGCGCTCTCCTGTCGCTTGCGACCGACGAGAGCCTCGACCTGCTGGTGATGGGAGGCTACGGTTGCTCTCAGCTGCAAGAGAGGCTGCTCGGCACCGCCAGCCATATGCTCCGCGGGATCAACATCCCGGTCCTGATGTCACAGTGAGACGGTACGGGCGGCACGTCGCCGGATCCGCGAAGATGCCATCAAAATGCTGTCGCGATCGGCGCATCCGACGATGCCCGAGCTTAACATCAGGCTAGATCAGGATGTCCTTCGGTTCCTACGATTGCGGGAGTGCGGCAGAGCGGACTGTTGAGCCGGGACAATATGTCGCGCGAGCTTAGCTCTATGATTCAGTTTCCAACTCGGACCACATGAAGTGACGACCGGGCCGTCGTCCACATCGATGAGCATACACGGATCCTCATGATCCCGGCTGGCCACTCCAGGGCCCGACCAGGATCAGAGTCATGATTTGCGAAGGCGACTTCCTACGGCGGGCTGAAAGTGACGGTGGGGACAGCTCTTAGCACTCTCCACCGGTGTGGCCGTTCGCTTTCGATTGTTTTCGTGGCGGCCTGCCAGGTCAGCCTTCTGATCCAAAGCTGGCCCAATTGATTTGAGCATGTTCGAGTAGCAGGGGACCCGCGTCGCGCGTCGTTCAAGAGGAACTCAATCATGAGCTTACGCGTAAATACCTAGTGGCTTCTACTTAGGTAAAACATCTGGATTTCACAGTTTGTCAGGAGCGGCCAATCTGCGTGTCATCGACGTTCGCAAGCAAAGTTCGCCATGCACGCCCGGACCGCCAGCCTTCCTGAGACCAGCCGCCATCCACCCAACGTCTTGCGTGGGAAATCTGACAATCGTGGACCGCTTGGTATGATTGCGACACCGATGCGGTTCACACGCAATAGCGAGATTTACGGAGAGGATGAAGCAGCCGAATACCTTTATCAGGTGGTATCGGGGGCTGTGCGAACCTACAAGATTCTGGAGGACGGACGTCGTCAGATCGGCGCGTTTTATTTGCCTGGTGACATCTTCGGCTTTGAGGCCGAAGAAAGCCATATCTCTTCGGCCGAGGCGATCTGCGAGACGCACCTGCTCATGGTGAAGCGCACCGCTGTCATCTTTCGCGCCAGCCACGAGAGGGAACTCGCAAGGCAGCTCTGGGACGCGATGGCGCTTGAGCTCCGCCGTTTCCAGGCGCATTCGATGCTCCTGATCAGCAGCGCAGAAGAACGGGTCATCGCGTTCCTGCTCGACATATCTCGGCGCACTACGAAGAGCGCGGCCATCGATCTACCCATGTCACGGCAGGATGTTGCAGATTACCTTGGCTTGACCATCGAGACGGTGTCGCGCACTTTCACTCAGCTTGAGCAGAATGGCGCGATCGCCCTGCCGACCACGCGCCGAGTCGAGCTCCGCAAGGACACATTGTCCAACCGCTTTGCGCAGAACTTTGGCTAACGTGATTTGCGCCAGCTCCAGGCTGGGCGCCGCACGCCTCTGTGCGCCGAGCCGTGCTGGAAAATACAGCGAAGGACAACCAACTGCGGCTTGGGGAACCGGGCACAAATCGCCGCCAGTTTACATTTTCCTCCATGGAGCACCGCAATGATCATCGGTCGCTTGCTTCGAGAGCATCGTAATATCGATCTCCTTTTGGTCGCCCTTCAACGCGAATTGGAGATTTTTGAGCAAGGACATCGTCCGGACTATGAGGTGATCCGCGCGATTATCAGCTATTTCGAGGTTTACCCTGAGGTGTATCATCATCCTCAAGAAGACTTGATCTTTTCCAAGCTCAAGAGGTGCGATCCGGATGCGGTCGCAATGGTCGGAGATCTCGCGCATGAGCATCAGGAAGTCATCGACCGCTTGCACCACTTCGCTCGCGCCATTGATGGCGTCCTGGCAGATCGTGAAATCCTTCGGCAAGATGTCGGCAAGATCGTACGCGACTTTATAGTACGCGAGCGGCACCACATGATGTGGGAAGAACGGGACTTCTTCCCCGCCGCCGTTGCGGCTTTATCAGCTGAGGATTGGGCCGAAGTCGCTTCCGCCCTCACCGATCACGGAGATCCGCTATTCAGCGAGACAGCTGAAGCGGCTTCCGACGCGCTAAGAGCGCATATTCTACAATTGGAACAAGAAGCTGAGGCAGAACGGAGCGCACTTGCGTTTTCGAGCGCGTTGGCCGGCAACCCGCGGCACAATGCGGAGAGAGATGGACCACATTGATCGCTGCCGCTTTCGCCAGGAAATTGGACATCATTTCATGGGACTCGAAAAGAAGATCGCTCGCCTGCCCCCAGGTTACGCACGGGAGATAGGCTTCTCCGCCTGACGGTCGTTTGCTTCAACTGGCGGCGCAAGCGGCATGGCCGAACGTTTAAACGGTCTGATTCAAACATAATCGGATACCGCAGATCCCGGGACGTTCGCTCTGCACAGCAGAGCTGTCGGATGTCAATTTCGATAAAGATCCGTTTGCTGCTTCGTTTCGTGTCGTTCTCGCTCGTGGGAGGTGCATTGCCAAGAAGGCTCATTCCTGCCGTGCGACCGCTTCACACAATTCAAAGCATGATGTATGCGCCGCTGGCATGACCTACCGGCCAGCCCATCAGTAACCGCGATATTTGAGGCAGCGCAAAGCTTACCATGCACCTGTCCGATAAACGGGCGCCCAAAGAGCGAGAGAGGCATCGCAATGCGACCGGACCTAGCACAATCCTACGGGCAGCACCGACTACCGCGCTACACCAGCTATCCGAGCGCCCCTCATTTCTCAGCATCAGTTCGGGAGTTCGACTATCAAGCTTGGCTCAAGTCTCTCGACGGCCAGCAGTCCGCCTCGATCTACGTGCACGTGCCATTTTGCCGAAGCATGTGTTGGTACTGCGGCTGCCATACATCCGTCACGAAACGCGACGATCCGATCGCGATCTATACAGCTGGATTGCGCACTGAAGCCTACCTCGTTGCAGAAGCCGTTGGCCAACGACAGCCAATCTCTCATATCCACTTCGGCGGTGGCACGCCGACGATCCTGACACCTGAAGCATTCGCCGATTTGGTCGGCTCGTTGCGTTATTCGTTCGCCCTCCTGCCTGATGCCGAGATCGCCGTGGAAATCGATCCCCGCATGTTGAGCAATCCGATGGCCGAAGCCCTGGGCTATAGCGGGGTCAACCGGGCAAGCCTTGGCGTGCAGAGCTTCGACCCGGTCGTCCAGCAGGCCATCAACCGCCCGCAGAGCTTCGAACAGACCGCAATTTCGGTCGAGCGGCTACGCCACGCCGGCATTTGCCGGATCAATTTCGACCTGCTGTATGGGCTGCCCAGACAGACGGTCGATTCATGCCTGGATACCGTCGACAAATGCCTCGAATTGCATCCGGACCGGTTTTCGGCCTTTGGTTACGCGCACGTTCCGACCTTCAAGAAGCATCAACGCAAGATCGACGAATCCACTCTGCCCGACAGCCTCGAGCGCTATCTCCAATCCGAAATGGTAGCTCACACTTTGGTTGACGCTGGATACGTACGCGTAGGCCTCGATCACTTCGCCCTGCCGCATGACAATCTCGCTGTGGCGGCGAAGCAAGGTAAGTTGCGCCGCAATTTTCAGGGGTACACTGACGATTGCGCAGACGCGCTCATTGGCCTCGGTGCCAGCGCCATCGGCCGCCTGCAACAGGGGTTCGTCGCGAATGCCGTCTCGACCAGGGATTACCTCGCCCGCATCACCGAGGATCGGCTCGCGACGGCGAAGGGCTATTTACTGACTGATGATGATCGCTACCGGGCGGAGATCATCGAGCGGATTATGTGCGACATGACAATCGATCTGTCCGAGACGTCTCGCCGTCACGGCAGGGATCCGGAGTTGGCCGTTGTCGATCGGCCCAGGCTCGACAGCCTTATCGCAGATGGCGTCGTCGTGGTTGACAATGGCCGGCTTTCCGTAGTCGACGGCGCCCGGTTTCTGGTCCGGAGCGTCGCCTCCGCGTTCGACGCTCACCTCGCTCGGTGCGGGGCTATGCACAGCGCGGCGGTCTAATCGTGTGAGCGGCGGGCTTGCCACTCTAGCAATCCGCACTTCAGTCACCAGTGAACTGGCTTATGCCCGGTGCGGGCCGATCTCGTGATCGTGGATCATCCTATTTGTCCACCACTTTCATGGTCGCGTGTCGATCCGTCCATCCATTCCAAACAGGGTCCCAAACCTTCGCTACAGTGGAACCGGACAGATTGCCTGCGCAGCCAGATCAACAAGATCATGCATCGGTTGCTTGAGTACTTCTTGCGGTCGCGTTTGCTCGCATGGTCGCGCTGATCCGGGCAAAAAAGCGCCGCTAATTGCATTTCGCCTTGGTCGGTACCAAGCCGGTCGGGTGTCGCCAGCCGCAGTCTTTGCTCGCCTCGACAAACCATTATGACCGGGTGCTCCAGACAAACCTTAGTCTAGTGTTCCAATACTCGACGACATCGGTCGCATACCACAGCATGATTGAGCTATGCTGATCCGTGCTTCAACTTGGGGGCAGATTTACGGCGGATGTCCTCGCCGGCAATCGAACCATCGGCTGTCCTCCCTCCGCCGATGGAAGTCGGCGATGTGTCAGCATCGCTCCTCTCAGACTTAACTTTCGCCCGGCCTGCTAAGCGCGGCCGGGCTTCTTTTATCCGAGCTCGGTCGAGATGATCCAGAGCGCAAACGCGCTATGAGCGGGTCAGCGTCCGGGAGGAGAGAGTAAGATCAACGACTTGTCCGATCAGATGCTGCGCGCAGTTCGCGGGCGGCGGCGACCATGTTGACCAGCGCCGGGCGAACCTCCTCCCATTTGCGCGTCTTCAGGCCACAGTCCGGATTTACCCAGAGCTGCGAATCCTGCAACCGCTGCCGAGCCAATGCTATCAGCTCCTTCATTTCCCCGGCCTCGGGGATGCGGGGAGAATGGATGTCATATACGCCCGGCCCGATTTGATTGGGATATTTGTAGTACCTGAACGCGTCGAGCAGCTCCATCTTCGAGCGCGACGTTTCGATCGAGATGACATCCGCATCCATTGCAGCAATGGCATCGATAATGTCATTAAACTCCGAATAGCACATATGCGTATGAATCTGGGTTTGATCTGCAACGCCTGATGAGCAAATGCGGAAGCTATCGACGGCCCATTGAAGGTAGGCCGCCCACTCCGATCGGCGCAATGGCAACCCTTCGCGGAGGGCAGCTTCGTCGATCTGGATCATGCTCGCACCGGCTATCTCGAGATCGCGGACTTCGTCGCGGATCGCCAGTGCGATCTGCCGGCAGACCTCGCCTCTTGGAATATCATCGCGAACAAACGACCAGTTCAAGATTGTTACTGGTCCGGTCAACATCGCCTTCACCGGCTTGCTGGTTAATGATTGCGCATAGAGCCACCAATCCACAGTGATCGGCTTTGGCCGCAAAACATCGCCGAACAGGATCGGTGGCCTGACACAGCGCGAGCCATAGGATTGTACCCAACCGTTCCTGGTAAATGCGAATCCGGCGAGTTGCTCGCCGAAGTACTGCACCATGTCATTACGCTCGAACTCGCCGTGCACAAGGACGTCCAGACCAATGTCCTCCTGCCAACGCAGAGCGCGCGCGGTCTCCTCCTTGAGGAACTTGTCGTATTGCTCGTCGCTTATGCCGCCTTGCGCATGTGCTGCGCGCGCATTACGGACCTCTGGGGTTTGCGGGAAGGATCCGATCGTCGTAGTGGGAAAGGCCGGTAGTCCAAAGCGCTTGCGTTGGATGTCGGCTCGACGGACAAATGGGCTGGCGCGCCGGCACATGGCCTGGTCGATCGCTCGCATCCGCACCGCGAGATCGGCATCGCGGATCTTTGGTGAAGTCCGGCGGAACGTCACGGCCGACTGCGATTCAGCAAGACTTTCAGCGACATTCTGATCGCCCGCGAGTGCCCGCGCCAGGATCGCAAGCTCACGCATCTTCTGTACCGAAAAGGCAAGCCAGCTCTTGAGATCGGGTGCAAGTCCGGTCTCGAGTTCAACATCGACGGGCACATGAAGCAGCGAGCAGGACGGAGCAATCTGGACATGATCTCTGCCTAGCTTCGCAATCACGGGATCCAGTTGCTGGCGGAGCGTCGACAGGTTTGACCGCCATACATTTCGTCCGTCGATGACGCCAAGGGACATGACGAGGTCACATCGCCGGGCAGCAATGATTCGGCCCAACAGGTTCGGCGCGCGGACCAAATCCACGTGCAGTCCGGCAACGGGCATGTTCAAAGCCGTGTCCAGGTTATCGCCGAGATCGCCGAAATAGCTCGCGACCATGATCTTGACGTCAGGTACTTCCCTGGCGAGCCGATCGTAGACGTGTAGCAAAGATCTTCGCGCCCCCTCCTCCAGATCAAGGACCAGGCAGGGCTCGTCGCATTGAACCCAGTTTGCTCCCCGTTTGGCTAGTTCTTGCAGAACTTCGACATAGACCGGTATCAGCTCGTCCAGGAGCGACAGCGGCTGGAACGCAGGATCCGCGCTCTTGCCAAGCTTCAAGAATGTGACCGGCCCGATCAGCACAGGGCGGGTCTGGAACCCGAGGGCCTTAGCTTCCTCGTACTCCTCGATAGGCTTTCGCGAGGACAGGCGGAACGTCTGTCCCCGATGAAATTCAGGGACCATGTAGTGGTAGTTGGTGTCGAACCACTTGGTCATTTCCTGTGCGGGCGCGCCATATCCGCCCGATCCGTGGCTGCAACTCGCAGTCTCTCGGCCCCACTGTGAACCGCGGGCCATCTCGAAGTACGTCTTGAGCGAAACCGGTTCGGTTTTCGAGGCGTAGACTTCCGGGATGGCACCAACCATGACAGAGGTGTCGAGCACCTGGTCGTACAACGAGAAATCGTTGGACGGAATGACGGTGACACCGAGGGATTTTTGGCGGGCCCAGTTCGCAGCGCGCAGGCCAGCTGCGTCCTCGAGCAATTGCTGTTCGCTGATTGCGCCGGCCCAGTAACTTTCAAGCGCGCGTTTGAGCTCGCGCCTGGGACCGATCCGAGGCGTTCCAAGCGTGGCAACCGGAAGGGAGAGAAGAGACATAGCGCTAACCCCGTAGTTGGGGGCAAAGGCCATGGCGGACGCAAGCACAACCGCCCGAGGGGCGGTTGCTTGGCGCACCACCGGGACACCCCGCCCGTGGACGTATATGTGGTCGAGGCAGGTCTCCTGGCTCGCGGGTCATCGCTGCTGTCCGGCCTTCCCGAAGCCGCACAGGCTTCAGTGACTTTGTTGGACAGCGGCTCGCCGCTTACAGTTGCGGGGGCAGCGCCGGCCTGTTCACCGGCTTCCCTCTTAGCTCCGGATCCAGCGGGACCGGAGAACCTCTACGATTTGGATTATCGGCAACAGACCGCTTCCGTCAACCTCTCAGATGACTCTCTCACGTCAATGCTGCCATCATCGGTGACTCAAATGGCCATTCAACGTCGAAAGTTGACCACGATTGGAAGCTCTCTCCAATATATGTGTCGAAAGAATTGTCGAAGGCGCAATTCGCGGCGCTTCCAACGCGCCAGCATCCTGTCTCTCGACAGTCGAGAATCGCCGCCAGGGGCAAAACATCTGCGCAACCATTCATCAGAATACCCGGCGCGCATGTTGACCTATGAGCCCACCAATCCTGATAGGCGACTTGCGGTCTCTGATGCCGATAATACTCGGGCACGCATATCGATTCGCCTCAACGAACACTGGGAGGCCCGCAATGAAAATGGCTGTTTGGAGCGCCGTCGGCGTCTTTGCTGTCACCGTCTTTGCGGTCAGCATGTTCGGGAGGCTGCTGACAGCGTTCATGAATCAATCCGTCAGTCAGACGTCCTCGAGAATGTTGAGCAACTTGAGAGGAAGCTAGCGCGACTTGATCGTTTTTCGCTTACCCGGCCGGCGCGACTGGAAACAGCGGCTCATCCAACCATGAATGCGTAGTCGAGGCAGCTGGACGACTGACCGTGTGCGTAGGCAGAAACGCGCGCACCGTATCATTGCCTGCCTGACGACTCGCTTCCGAACGATTCCACACGCCCGGCGATGATGAGCGTTTTTGCTTATCATTTGCGGGCCGGTAGAGATCGCGGGCGTTCGGGTGACCACACCGAGCGGACGGTTCGACAACTTTTAAAAATGCTTCCCGATTTCTCATCCGTAAACCGGCAGCGCCCTTCGCTTGCGCCTCGAAGATCGGCGCGACAAAGTTGAGCAAGCCCGCGCTGATCGGCGGATTGGAAACATTGAAACGAGCGCAGGTCGGAAAGCCGACAAACGCTACACGAATCCGGCGCGATTTTGCCGGGTATTTCCTGGCACGAAGGATGCAGGCGCAAGATGCCCGGGCTTCTCCCCCTGGGCAGGTCCAGCACAGCAAATTGAGGTTGTCGCTGGCCCACTGAAGTTAGCGGCGCGTGACGTCGAGGGGACTGCGCCTGCTCGCGCGGGACATCGGCAGGCGCCCGCGTCACGTTGCCGCTAACTTCTTCCAATCGAGGATAGCATTGAAGGCTGCCGCTTTGACGTGTGGATGCAAAACCGATGGTCCTGCCGCTATGAAGAGAATGTCTGCAAGAGGCACGCTTTGTCTCTGTCAATTGCTGATTTTCCTTGCTGGGCTGGTTGCGACGGGCAACAGTGCGCGAGCCGGCGAAAACGCGCTTGTCGAACGAGTCAAGTCAACCTGGCGAGCACGAGACGGTGAGACAATCGAGCACATTGTCTCCAAAGTCTCGAAAGTGGCTCACTTCGTCCCTCGAAACTGGGGAATCGCCGAAGGCATCGACCACACTGAGTATGTTTATCTTTCCTGGACCAGACATCAGGATAACATATCAGACGAACATTACGTTATTACCTGGAAGGTCGGGACCGACGGAAAGATTGAAGTTGCGTCTCCCTATGCAAAGCCCATCGAACTCGGCTGGCGTGCCCTGGCGCTTTCACTCATCGCCAGTGAAGTCACCGACGGAGAAAAAGACGCAAACCTTCGTTTTCTGCATGATCCGGTCAATTTCAACTTTGTCACGACCGCGCGGGGCAAGCTCGGAGATCTATTGCGGCGCGGCCGCTGTCATATCATCGAACCTGTTGTCGTGGATTACGTGACGGCGGCGAATGACAAGCCGACCGAGAAAGCGGACCGGTGGCGCGTTCTGCTGTTGGTGAACTGCAACATACCAGGCCCGCGTTATTTTACGGAGAATGGCGTCATCACCTTCGAGAAGCGCGAGGGGCACAATTGGGAGCCGCAATCTTTCCTTGCCAAGAGGATTGCGACGTCTCCTCCCGGCTCCTGGTTCCATCACATAGAGCCAAACGAGGCGTTGGAGGGGGGGCGAAAGGCCTCGACAAATAATCAGGACGGCAGCGCTACTCCTTGAGCACCGAGCGGGTCGCGCCAACAGCAAGACCCATGCGCTGAAATAGTGACGCGTCCAGCTATGCCAGCAGCAGGCAAGCCTTTCTCCGGCCTGCAAGCCCCCAATCGAGAAAGCCAGGCATCAGGATGGCTCCTGCCTCTTCGGACGAGTAGGCGCGGCGGAACCAGTACAAAGTCGGCCGTTAAGAAGCCCATCTGACTGCCGGCACGGGGGCGAATGCCTGGCAGAGAGCGAGCAGGAATAGGCGCAGCAGAGCCCTGAGCCAGGCAAGGACGCGGCGGAGATTGTGGCCGACGGCGGTGAGGATAACGTTTGCGGCGTCGCCCTCGCGACCTTTGAGATGGCAGCGGCCGAGGTGGCCATCGGTCTTCATGTGTCCGATGACGGGTTCGATTGCTGAGCGACGCCGTAGTTCGCGCTTGATGACGCCGAAGACTCCACGCTTCTGACCAGAGATGAAGACGCGACGCGGATTGGCCGTGTCGTGGCCGCGATAGCCCTTGTCGACATTGGCGCGCTCGATCGCGCAGCCGGTAAGCTCCTCGGTGGCATCAAAGACGCTGCCGAGCGTATGCCCGTCATAAGGGTTGCCCGGCAGCGCCTTGGCGTGGAGCACGAAGTGGCCACCGGGAGCGCTGGCGTTGGTGGTGACGATCGAGGCTTTGACGCCGAACTCGTAGGGTGCGCTGGCCTTGCCTTTGCCGATGCATTCGACCTCGGGGGCATGGAAGGAATAGAGCTTCCATCCGCGTTGGCGCTGCTGCTGCGATCGGATCTGTGCAGCACGCGCGAGCGGCCCTTCGAAGACCGCCGCGAGTTCTGGCTGTCCGGCGGTTTTGCGGTGGATGTCGCGGATGATCCGCCCGAGTCGGCTGCGCAGCAGGCGCAATTGGCGATGGTGGCGCTTGAACTGCTTGGCATGGGCATAGCGGGAAGCCATCATGGCCGCTCGCTTGGCGATGCGCAGATAGGACTGCCGTAGCCGCACCCCGCATTTGCGGGCCAGCCGGTTGAGCCCCCTGATTGCCGCATGCAGCAACTTGGCATCGGTTGGGAAGGTGATGGCCTTGGGCTGCACGGTGGTGTCCACCGTGACCCGCTCGAGGTCACGCGTGCGCAGCGCGCCGGTCTCGTGCGCGACCCTTAAACTCTCGGCCAGCAAAAGCTCCAGTTTGTCACCGAGGCGCTTCCTCCAATGGCTCAGGTCAGAGCGCTCGTGCGGGAACTCGTGCTGGAAAACCTCCTCGCCTGTGAAGTGCTGGAAATACGGATCATAGACCCAGCGCTCGCACACCCCTTCGTCGGATAAGCCGTAGATCTGCTTGAGCAGAAGGAGCCCGATGATGAACCGGGTCTCGATCCCGGGCCGGCCCTTGTCGCTATAGAGCGGCGCGATCTCGCGATCGATCCAGTCCCAGTCGATCTTGCCGCCAAGCTGCACCAGCTCGTGCTTCATGTTGATGATCTGGTCGAGCCTGGCGCGAAACAGATCACCTGCCCCCGTCGTCTGCGGCTTTTGTGGTCGCATCGTCCCCTCCAGATGCGACCACGGAATCACGCCCGGCGATTCGAGGGAATCTTGAAAATGAAAACGCAAGCTTCCAAGGCTCGACACCCCGAAAGCTTGCAATCCCAAACTCCCTGCGCCAGAAAAATTGAATCCCCGATCAAGGCCTTACGAGTTCTTCACGGGCGACTACAAAAAGACACATCCGCTCTCGCCAGCGCGACGTGTCATCCTTCACGGACCAAGCGAGGCGATGCTGAGGCCAAGCCCGACCAGGCGTGCGCGCAGCGCATCGCGCGACCAACAAGCACCCGCGGGAGCGAGTGCAGCGACGAGACCGGTTTAAGAGGGACCCCGGGAACGGGGCAGTGATAGCGACGCCGGCATCCTCAATGGCGGCGGGACCCTTTCCCGAGTGCCCCCGGCGAGGAGCTCCGCAGCCTTGCTGCGAGGATCAAAGATCGAACTGAGCTTAATCTAAATTTCCTCGCGCGCATTCGTCTGCGCGTCATAGATCTTGATTTGAAGCATGGGAAAACGCTTCTTTAGTTCTGCTCCACCAGCCCGGGCGCCGTCTCTGGTTGCGAATTCGGCCTTGAGCCGGCCGTCCACTTCTAGCGCGTAACAAGAGACCGGCAATTCGGGGGTGGCCATAACCATTTCAATCCCATTGTGCGGCGAGGCAGTTGAACATAATGACTAGCGTGAGTCGCCCAAGTCCCGCCAGCGCGAATGCCGCAATGCCTGACTGCAGACACGTGTTGTGGATTAATTCATCGCTCTGAAATCGCGACCAGATCGCAACTCGCAATAGTGCGAGGACGCCCTTGCACCGCAGCCCGTAAAAGCCGTCCCACATCATTCCGCACGCTCGCCCTTACGCCGAACCGTGCTTTCTTCCGTTCGACGAGCATCGACGCCGGCCAGGCTTATGGAAGCCATTTCGCGCGCAGCGTTTCAGGGCAATGACGGTCGCGGATGCGGCCCACCGTGTGAGTGAAGCATGGTTGCTTTGTGCCGTGGGACCAAGCGAGAGGCCGATCTCTTTTGAGCAATCACTCTTATCGTGCCTTGCCAGGCCTCTACTTTCCTTACCATCAACCGCGTGTAGTCCTGTCGAACGATAGAGACTTAGCAATGCGGCTTCTTCCGCTCGGCGGCGAAGACTAGCACTCGCCCGCTTATTCCGAGCCCTTGGTGAAATAGCGTGCCAAGCGCCCTTCCCGGGTCGCGAGCCCAGCGCTGAAAACATGCGGGAATATGTCCGGGAGAGAGGGAGCGAGCTTCGGATGCCAGAGCCGCATCGGAAAATGCCCCCGAAGAAATCTCTTGAATCTCACCCAGCGTCAGGTCGTACGCTGAAAATATAAGCAAGCTTCCACAAAAGCGCTTCCAAAAGCATTGTCGATAGATGCCGACCAGACGACGACCTGTGCGGTCAGCAGTCGGCTGTGACGACACCGGATCGCTGCGATGTTGTGAGCAGATGAACCAAGAGCGAAAGGATATCAGGATGAAGTACCGCGTAATGATGGCAGCATTGCTCGCTATCATCGCGTCTCCTGTTTGCGCGGCGAAACTGAGCGGTGCTCCCCAAATCCTCGACGCCAACACGATAGAGATCGCGCAAACGCGAATTCGGCTCTCCGGTATCGAGGCCCCCGACACTGATCAGATTTGCCTGGATGCTCATGGTCAGAAATGGGCCTGCGGGGTAGCTGCTCGTGACGCCCTTATCAACTACTCGAATGGACGAATATGGGATTGTCAGACCGCAGGAGTAGACAAGTACGGCAGGTCTCTCGGCAGTTGCTTCATCGAGGGCCAGGACGTGAACGCCTGGATGGTAAGCTCCGGCTGGGCACTGTCATCCGCTCCATCCACGCATGTTTACCTCATCAATGAGGTGGTGGCGAGCAATGCCTTTGCCGGCCTGTGGTCGGGGGCATTCATCACCCCCTGGGACTGGCGCCGCCGCAACAAGAGCACGATCATTGTCGGCGCGAGCTCGGTGCCGAACGAGGCCCAGGAACTCCTGCTCGGATCCGCTCTGCTATCTGACCCGCCCTCCCCCGACTGCGTGATAAAGGGCACCATCGACGGTAACGGCGAGCGCACGTATCACTCTCCGGGACAAATCAGTTACGGGCAAATCGACATGACGAAGAAACCGGCTGAACGCTGGTTCTGCAGCGAAAACGAGGCCGAAGCCATGGGTTGGCATAGAGCCGCGCGATAGAGGTCCTATCCATGCATGCAAACTATCCACAGGGCACTCCCTATCCGACCGAGGTCCCTCCTTCCCGCCGCTCGCTGTTACTGTTCGCTCTTTCGGCATTTGTCGTGCCGTTTGCCGGCAACATTGTCGACGCGAAGCAAGCAACAGCGCCGCCGAAGCCGGATAATCAGCTCTCGCCCGATGCTGCACTGAAGCGGCTGATGGAGGGTAATGATCGTTATGTGCAGAGCGTGTCGCGAGGGCGCGATCTGGAACGCGAGCGCCGACTTTTAGTCGATGGTCAGAATCCATATGCGGCGGTTCTGAGCTGCGCCGATTCGCGGGTAGCGCCCGAGCTTGCCTTCGACAGCGGACTTGGTGATTTGTTCATATGCCGCCTCGCCGGTAACTTCGTCAACGATGACACGCTAGCTAGCCTGGAGTACGCGGTCGCCGTACTGAACACGCCGTTGATCCTGGTACTCGGTCACGATCACTGCGGCGCGATAGAGGCCACCATCAACTCGCTTGACGAAGGCAAGCCGGCACCGGGACATATCCGCTCCCTCGTCAGCGCGCTTGCGCCTGCCGTAAGAGGGTCCGGCCACCAACCAGGTGACAGCTCCGCCGATGTGATCCGGCAGAATGTGATCGATAACGTCAATAAACTCAAATCCGCCAGCCCGATCCTGAACCCGGCTATCGAGCAAAAAACACTCAAGATCGTCGGCGGTCTATATCGGCTCGAAACCGGCAGGGTCGACGTATTGGGCTGACGCTGGTGGCCTCGCGCGATCGCCCTGCCGGTCTGCCCTCGCCCCCCTCAATCGACTGACACAACATTCGCGGATCCATTGGGCTGCATCAAGTACACCGGAACGTGGATCCGCTTCACGGATGTCATAGCTTCGGGATAATGTTGGCGTGGTCTCCTGATACTGGTCATATTCTTCATACGTATGTTGGTAACGCGCGGGCCAGCATCAGGACTCTCGATGTCGCGGCCGATGTTGTTCATTATCGTTGTCTTCAGCAGCGTTGAGACGGCCAGAACGGATTCACCCGCTGCCGTCGCCTGTGGAGAGGCTATCCTTCGCGTAGTTGTTTTGTGGGCTTATGGTGCGTTCGAAGACGATGCCGACGGCGATTTCACGAAACCGGTTCACGCGGGCGCTTCGGCGGCTTGCTGAATCCGCGATCCGCCAGGGGCCGATGCTATCCACCCGCTGGCGCACGCGACAGTCCATTTGCTGAGCTATGAACAGCCGAGATAGTTGGAACCGAATGACCGCAAGACCGTAGCGGCTAGCTCCGCTGGTTCTATCTCGGCGCCTTTTCACCCAGCCCTCCTGAGCCTGACGAACCCTCCCCGCATTAATTCCGCATTGTAAGTTCGGCCATTGAGGGCAATGGTTGTTGTGTTGTTTGGACCAGGCATGAAGCCCGTTTCCTGCAGCTTCTCGATGAGGGCTGGGGGCGCCCACTGCTCCGGAAGCGGAAAACCTCTACGCGACGTCTCGAAAATGAATGCTCCGAAATCTGGTAGCCCCGCTGGCCCAGCTCCAATATTTTGGTCCTCCGGTGGATTATGAATGAGACGCACGCCGCTAGAGAGGTCCAGCGCGGCCGTATAGCGATGCCCTTTGATCTCATAGGTCATACTCGGCTGTTCGGCGTCAGGCAGGAGACCCAAGTGGTTCAGTCTCTCGACCATTTGCCCGGGGGCGGATTGGGTACCGTGGGAAAACTTGTGCGGAACGGCGAATGAGACATCGAAAGCCGTCTCCTCAGGCACGGCGGATGACGATGGACCGGGTTCATTGATGATCCGACTAAATAGATCATGATCTTCTTGTGTCCAGGCGTACTCTCCTGGAGACCCTGGAGATCCGCCGCGGTTAATCTCATTGAAATCCATACAGCTCTCCTTCTGTTTTAATCTCTTGCAGATCCGCACCGTCGTTACGGCCGCCGGTTCGGTCATCGAGAGAGGAGGTCTATGCTAAGG
>NZ_LFLZ01000015.1 GCF_001189845.1 Bradyrhizobium tropiciagri | reverse complement strand
AAGGCGGCGAGATCTCGATCCATTACGATCCGATGATCGCCAAGCTCGTCACCCACGCGCCGTCGCGCGCCGCGGCGATCGAGGCGCAGGCGACCGCGCTCGACGCCTTCTATGTCGACGGCATCAGGCACAACATTCCGTTCCTCTCCGCCTTGATGAACCATCCGCGCTGGCGCGAGGGCCGGCTCTCGACCGGGTTCATCGCGGAAGAATTCCCCAAGGGATTCTCCGCGCGTGCGCCCGAGGGCGAGATCGCGCGACGCCTGGCGGCCGTCGGCGCCGCCATCGATCACGTGCTCGGCGAACGCAAGCGGCAGATCTCCGGCCAGATGGGCGGCCGCGTGGTGCAGCGCGAGCGTCGCCGCGCGGTGTGGTTCGATCGTGCCGAGATTGCGCTCGACGTCGCGCGTGAGGACGACGCCATCGCAGTGCGCTTCATCGGCACTGACGGGCTGCCCGGCAATCCGCACAATCTGGTGTCGAGCTGGGCGCCGGGCGAGCCGGTCTGGCAGGGCACCATCGACGGCAATTTCGTCGCCGTGCAGGTGCGGGCGATCAACAACGGCTTCCGCCTCGCGCATCAGGGTTTTGAGGTGCCGGTCTATATCTTCACCGAGACCGAGGCGACCTCCGCGCGGCTGATGCCGGTGGTTTCGGCCGCCGACACCGGCAAGAAGCTGCTGTGCCCGATGCCCGGACTCGTGGTGTCGATCGCGGTGACCGAGGGCCAGGAGGTCAAGGCCGGCGAGACGCTCGCGGTGGTCGAAGCCATGAAGATGCAGAACGTGCTGCGCGCCGAGCGCGACGGCACGGTCAAGAAGATCCACGCCGCCGCCGGCGCCACGCTCGCGGTCGATGCGCTGATCCTGGAGTTCGCGTGACAATCAGGGATCGCGATCTTCGCATTCTACGGTAAGGATATTTCGGCTAACCCAAGGCGGGGAAAGGGCGACCGCCCCATATGCAACGGGCTGCGGGCGATCAAGGTTGACCGATTTTGCGCCCGCATCTGGCTTTCAGTTCCCACCACATCAAGGCGTGCGTAGTTCCACGACACGATGACGTGAGCATTCTGAAAGCCTTGTTCATGCGACATGCGGCGGTTCAAGAATCGAGCTTGTTCGCAGATGCGCGAATGCGCCGGCAGGGACCAATAAAGGAAAATTCGGTCATCGGATAGCTCGCGAGCTGCGCAAGCGCTCAGCGGCAGCGGGTTCACATGGATGATCAACGGACCGGCGCCAGGCAAATCGCAACTGGCGCAAGCGACGATACGCGCCGAACGCACTGCCGAGAAAATGACGCTATGAATCACCTCTCGTCGTCGCTTGCGCTGGAAATTAAACAAGCCGGCCCCGATAGCCTGCAGCATAATATGCTGGTGGGCGATGCGCGGGGTGAGAACTTCAAACATTAATGCCGACCGGGCGGCGCAAGTATCATCAGGCAATCGTGGCCGGAGGTCACGGATTGATGGTGCGCTCGGAATTGAAAGCAAGAGATGAAGCTCAAGCACATCTATCTTACCGCCCAGGAACCTGAAGCGTTAGCCCGCTTCTATGAAGGGCTTGGACTGACGATCCGCTTCGCCGACGGCGCCAAATGGATTCAATTCGCCGGAGAGAAGGCCGCCTTCTGCATCGCAGGTCCCGGAGAGTCGGCTTCCGAAGGGGCTCGGAACGCGGTCGTCGTATTTGAAGTGGATGATCTGGATCTGGCGTTCGATCGGGCCCGCGCCCTGGGAGCCGAGGCTTTCGGCGAAGTGCGGGACATGGGGGCGCATGGCCGTGTGGCTTGCTTGAAGGATCCGCAAAACAACACGATCCAGCTCTTTCAAGCGTCGAACAAGCAGGGCGGCTAGCCGGCGCCGGACAACTCGGTTCGAGTATTTGCGGGAACCCATCACCATGAACTTCCGAGTGTCACCGATGCCAAACCAATCATCCCCGGTGTTCAGCAGCGCGGAATTCCGGAGCGCAATGCGCAACGTGCCCGGCGCGGTATCTATCGTGACGACGGGGGTGCGACCGGGCAGGCACGGTTTGACGTTGACGGCCGGGTGCTCATTGTCAACCGAACCATCGAGCGTGCTCGTTTGCGTCAACAAGTCCGCCGGTGGCCACGACACAATAAAGCAGAGCGGATCATTCTGCTGGAACATTCTCACGGCGGATCACGCCGAGCTCGCAAAGAAGTTTGCCGGGCAGGACGGAAGCAAGGGCGACATACGCTTTGCTGACGGTTTATGGCGTCAACTCATGACAGGTGCGCCGAGCCTCATCGAGGCAATTTGCAGCTTCGACTGCCGCGTCTCCGGTTCGTACGATGCCGGCAGCCATACGATCTTCGTCGGCGAAGTTGTTGCCCAAACAACCAACCTCGATCGCGAGCCGCTTGTCTACGTAAACGGCGAATTCACCGTACCGAAGCGTTAGAAGGTCCAGCGCACGGGCTGCCGAATGAGTGTCGCACTCAGTGAGAATAGCGCCCAGACGCCGACCGCGAATGCGAAGCAAAGGCTCAGGCCATAGGGTCCGGCGGCCAAGAGGATATCTGTCACAAACGCAGGAGAAATACCAATGCGAGGGACCATGTTCGCTGACCAGATCAGGTGGGAACTCAACGCCGGGGTGGTCTCGATCCTATCCGAGCGCGGCCGGCTGCGGGTAGCAGCCTATCTGAGTGTTGCGGTGTCCAATACCCGGCATTCGCTCGCGCCAGTCAGTGCTTGCTGATGCTCTCGCTCTGGCTCAATGTTCTTGCGAGCGGCATTCTGCTCGGTCTCGTTTACGGTCTCGTCGCATTGGGCCTGACCATCATATTCGGCGTCATGCGCGTCGTAAATTTTGCGCACGGCGAGATGGTCGTGTTCGGTGTCTACATCGGCTACTGGACGGTTCGGCTGTGGAACGTGCCAATCATCGTGGCGGCAGTTATCGCTGCGGTCGTGATGTTCGCCTTCGGATATCTGCTGGAAGCGCTGATCGTGAAGCGGTTCGTGAACCGGCCGCATCACTATCAGTTCATTGTTTTCATCGGCCTGTCGTTGCTCTTTAGCGGCACCCTGTTGGTCGCGTTCGGGCCGGATCCGCGTCCAACTGCCTCGCAGCTGTCCTTCCAGACCGTATCTCTCGGCCTTCTGACGCTCGACCTGGCAAGAGTGCAGGCGGCAGCGACCGCCGGGCTGCTCATAGCTCTGCTCGGAGCGTATCTGAAGTTCTCCCCGTTCGGCCGCTCGCTGCGGGCGGCGGCGGACAATCGTTTGGGCGGTCTCATCATTGGGCTGAACATTCCACGAGTTTATGCGGTTACCTTTGGCATCGGCGCAGCTTGCGCAGGGGTCGCCGGCGCCCTGATATCTCCCCTGTTCGACGCTCAACCATATCTCGCTGTCGATTTCACTCTCCTTGCTTTCGTGACGGTTATCGTGGGCGGACTCGGCAGCTTCGGCGGAGCTCTCCTCGGAGGTCTGGTGATCGGCGTCGCCGAGGCAATCGCGGCGTTGATGTTCACGCCTTCGATGAAGACGGCGCTTCCTTACGCGCTCCTGATCATCATCCTGGTTTACCGTCCGAGGGGGTTTTTTGGTGCAAAAGAAATTTGACCGTGGGCTGGAAAGGGCACGGTGGCTTGCCGGGATAACGGTCTTCGCTGTCCTGGGATTGGTCGGGTTGCTGGCAAACCCCTACGTCATCTCGCTGATGACGATCGTATTGTTGTTCACCTTCCTCGGTCAGTCCTGGAACTTGATGCTTGGGATCGGCGGGCAGCTATCGATCGGTCACGCCCTTTTTGTCGGGCTGGGAGCCTATTCCGTCGGTGTCCTCTACGTAAAGTACGGCATTTCGCCGTGGGTCGGGCTCTTGACCGGAATGATCCTCGCCGGATCCGTTGGCGCGTCGATCGCCTGGTTAAGCTTCCGGTTCGAGGTTCGCGGTATCTATTTCGCGCTGCTCACGATTGCTGCCGCCGAGTTCGCCAGGATCATGTTCAGTGGCTGGGAGTTCGTGGGCGCAATGCAGGGATTGTTCTTTCCTGCGCCAACAGGCGGGATCGAGATCTCCATGCTTCGCGGCGATGTCCGCTTTTACTACTTCGTCGCGCTTGCACTGGCGGCGTTGGGAGTAATCGGAACCGAATTTATTTCACGATCCTACCTCGGATACGTATGGCGGGCGATGCGCGACGACGAATCGGCCGCACGCGCGCTCGGCGTCCGGACCTTCCAGCACAAGATTCTCGTGATCTCGCTATCGGCTGCAACAGCCGCCGCGGGCGGTGGCGTTCTGGCGCTCGTGCAAGGGTCGATATTCCCGGACTCGATCATGGGGATGGGGCTATCGGTGGACGTCCTGTTAGGGCCCGTGGTCGGGGGGCTGGGGACTACGTTCGGTCCGCTGGTCGGGTCGCTCGCCGCGATTCCCCTCAACCACTTGATGAGCGCGCTCGGCGACAGTCTTCGGATCCCGGGACTGAACAATATTACCTACGGTGTTGTCCTGATCTCGGTCGTCTGGTTCCTGCCAGACGGCATCTGGCCGGCGATTGTGCGCCTTTGCAAAGCCATCCAGGCGCCACCCACGGCATGGCTGTGGCAGTCCCGAAAGGTCGAAGAATGACAGCCCTGCTTGAGGTCGAGAACCTGTCCCGATCGTTTGGAGGCTTGGTCGCGGTAAAGGATGTAAGCTTCTCACTTCGAGCGGGGCGGATCACAGCGCTGATTGGACCGAATGGAGCGGGAAAGACGACATGCTTCAACCTGGTCGCTGGTGCCCTGAAGCCGACCAGCGGCCGGGTGCTGTTCGAAGGCCGCCAGATCGACAATTCGCCACCCGAGACTGTTTGCAGGATGGGTATCGCGCGAACATTTCAAATCGTGCGGCCGATGCGCGAGATGTCGGTGCTTGAGAATGCCATGATCGGAGCCTTCAGCTGGACCAGAAACGTAAGCGAGGCCAGATCGAAGGCGTACGAGTCCCTTGAAAGCGTTGGTCTGGCCGCCAAGGCCCAGGCGAGGACGGATCAATTAACGCTGCCGGACCGGAAAATGCTGGAAACGGCCAAGGCGTTGTCGACCCGGCCCAAATTGCTCTTGCTGGACGAGGTTATGGCGGGTCTGCGACCGACTGAAGCTGCGGGTATTGTAGGCGTACTGCAGAAGCTTGCCGAAGGTGGATTGACGATCCTCCTTGTCGAGCACGTCATGCGCATCGTGATGGAAGTAGCCTCGCGTGTGGTGGTGCTGCATCACGGCGCCAAGATCGCAGAGGGAACTCCCGGAGAAGTGGTTGCAGATCCGAAAGTCCTCGAGAGCTACCTGGGGGCAGGCTTCCATGCTTAGTGGTGCGCTTTTGACGATCGATGGACTTTGTGTCGCGTACGATGGATCCTGCGCTTTGAACGGCGTTTCCCTGCAGATCCACAAAGGCGAATTGATCTGCGTCGTTGGCGCGAACGGCGCAGGGAAGACCTCACTCATCAGATCAATCTCGGGCATCGTTCGCTCATCGAGCGGTATCATCAAAATGAATGGTGTTGATATCACCGGTATGCCGCCATGGGAGATCTGCGAGCGCGGCATTGCCCAGGTCGCGGAAGGTCGGCAGATATTTGGAAGTCTGTCTGTGGAAGAAAACCTGCTGCTCGGAGGGGCGCTGAAACGCGCGAAGGCCGGGCAGTCCGAAACGCTCGAGTTCGTTTATCAATTGTTTGAGAAGCTTTGTGAGCGCCGGGGGCAATTGGCCGGTACGCTATCGGGCGGCGAGCAACAGATGCTGGCTATCGGCCGTGCAATCATGTCAAAGCCCGAGGTCGTCATGTTTGATGAGCCTTCCATCGGGCTGTCGCCCGCGCTGACGGACGTCATGTTTCGTGTGGTGAAGTCCCTGCACGAGCAGGGAGCCACGGTCCTGCTGGTAGAGCAGAATGTGGCAAAATCGCTTGCGTTGGCCAATCGCGGCTATGTTCTGGAGAACGGCTCAATCGTGCTCCACGGATCCAGCGACGAGTTGCTGAAAAATTCCGAGGTTCAGCGCGCTTATCTTGGATTGTAGTGGTCCTAATGGCGGATCGCGCCTGTCCGAAAGGTGGGCCGAGCGATCGCGGCAGAAGATGCCGCGAAACGGCCCGGGCACGACCATTCGTGTCGAGCAGCGGCGTCGGGGAAAGGGTGTACCGCAATCAATTCCGAAAAGCCTCGCTTAAGCTAATTCTATGGAAGCCGATGACGCCCTTCTGATCGAACGCGACCGTGATGTGGTCACCATGACCATGAACAGGCCGCCGGCAAACGCGCTGAATAACGCCCTTGTTGGCCGGCTGCTGGACACGTTTCGCGCATTGTCTCGTGAGCTGTCGCCGCCGGGCATTGTCCTGACCGGCCAGGGCGAGCGCTTCTTCAGCGCGGGCGGAGACATAAAGGAGGTCGCCGGCATCGAAATATCCCGGCCTCGGATGAGGAGCTTCCACGCGCTTCTTTGCGAGATGGAGAGATACCCCGCGCCCTTCGTATGTGCCGTGCGTGGCTACGCCGTCGGCGGGGCCTTGGAGTTTCTTCTTCACGCCGACTACGTCGTAGCGAACCATGAATGCAAGGTCGGGTTCCCGGAAATCAACCACGGCCTCTTGCCTGCAGCCAAAGGAATCCGGAAGGCAGTTCAGAAGCTTGGACTTCGTGAGGCGCAGGCATTGCTCTACTGGGGCGACTTGACCGACGCCCAAAGGGCACTCCAAATTGGGGCGATCAACGAGATCGCAAGCACCGCGGAAGTGATGGTGAGAGCCGGGGAGGTATGCAAGTATCTTCGTGGAAAGGAGCGCAAGCTGTTTGCGGCGATCAAGCATTCGCTGAACCTGACGGGCCAAATGGACGATGCTGCGCTCGAGGCGGTGACGATCGAGGATCTCGCGGCCTACCTGGTAGACGATAGTTCGGCACAGGCGCGGTCGCGCTTTCTGTCGAAACAGCCAGGGAAAGCGTGAATGACCGCACCGGCATTGCCTGACGAGCTCCGCCTTGAACTGATGAGCTTCGAACAGGTATCGGCCGCTCTTGCTGCGGGGGCATCGACCGTCCTGATACCTTGCGGAGCTGTGGAGCAACATGGACCGCACCTTCCGCTCTGCATGGATGCGGATCATGCAGAGGCCATCGCGGCAAGGCTGGCGCGGCATCTGGGACGCACCCTGATCGCGCCCACCATCAAGGTCGGCTGTTCAGCCCACCATCTGGTCTTCCCGGGGACGATCTCTATTCGCCCGGAGACGTTCGAATCGATCTGCCTGGATTATTGCACAAGTCTTGCGAGGCATGGCTTCAGGCGCATTCTGCTGTTCTCGGGGCACATCGGGAATTTTCCCGCGCTCCGGGACATGCTTCCCCGGCTGAGGAGCGCCGTTCCGGTGGACGTCGAGATCGACGCGTACTGCGATGCCGTCGCCTGGATCGAGAGATGGCGAAGCGCCGTCGAGCAAGCGGGTGGTGACCCGAATGCGGTTGGAGGACATGCCGATATCGCGGAGACGTCGCTCATGATGTTGCTCCGCCCCGACAGCGTTCGGCTCGATCGGTTCGAGGTCGGGCATCTCGGCGCGCTATCCGAGGAGCAGCTTCAGGCAATGTGGAGAAACGGGATCAAGTCTGTCACCGCCAACGGCATCATCGGCAACCCGTTTGGCTCGACGGCCCGGATCGGCGAGCGATGTCTCGCGGCGATAGCAGATCTTCTGGCTGTCTCGTTTGGAAGCCGAAGCAACGCTGTCTGAATCTCTCGTGCTCCTCCGCCGATGAACGCCGAGAATGATTGTCGCGCCACGTTCAGCGGCGTTGGCTGCGAAAGGGGCAGGCGTCGACTGCTCACAGCACAAAATTTGGAAAGTCATCTAACCGCGGGGCGCATTCGAACAAAAATGTTGCCGTGCCCATGAAATGCTTCGCCATCTTGACACTCCATGAGGATCCAGAAGATGGCACTTACGTTCGGGTTTTGGTCGGAGCAAGAAACCCAGGTCGGGCAGAGCTACGCCCGCCGACTCCATGAACTCGTGGACGAGGTGCGTCTGGCGGAAAAGGTCGGATTCGACTGCGTCGCGCTTTCCGAGCAACACGTTGCACTCGGCGGCATCTCGAGCTCCGCGCCGGAGGTCGTCTACGGGTATCTTGCAGCCGTTACTTCGCGCGTGAAGCTGCGGTCAGCGGTGACGCTGATGCCCCAGAAGATCAATCATGCTTTGCGATCGGCGGAGCGATTGGCAGTAACCGACATCCTGTCGCATGGCCGCATGGAATTTTACGCCGGCCGGGCCAACACGACCATCGCCATGCGCGCCTTCAACGTTGATCCGAGCGAAACGCTCGCTCAGATGGAAGAAGGTATCGCGCTCCTGAAGAAATCGATGCGCGAAGATATCTTCACCTTCGAGGGCAAGTACTATCAGATCCCGCCGCGGATGCTGGTGCCCAAGCCGATGCAGAAGCCTCATCCGGTGATCGGCATCGCTGCAACCAGCGAGCGGAGCCACAGCTGGGCCGGATCCGAAGGCCTCGCCGTCATGAGCAACTGCATCTACCAGGGATGGGAGGTCCAGGAAAAGCTTCTAAACACTTACCGTCGCGGCTGGAAGCGTGACGAACAAGGTCCGCTCGATCGGCCGCGCATCGGCATTCCGCTTTTCTTCGGCATCGGGCCAACCGATCAGAAAGCGAAGGACGATTACGCCGAGCCCCTCATGCACTATGCGAGGATTTCAACGGACGCCTATCCCCGTCTCGCGAAGCTCGCCGACGACTATGCGTATATGAGCGAGAGCGTGCCAGCCATGGAGCGCGCGGGAAAGGACTGGGACTACTTGCTCAACCACTCCGCGACAACGGTCTGCGGAAGCCCGGACACTGTCATTCGTCAGATCGAGAAGTTCCAGGCGATGGGCGTCGACGAGGTGCTTCTCCATCTCGACTCCGTCAGTCACGAGAAAATCATGGAAGCGATCGACATGTGTGGCCGCTATGTGATCCCCCACTTCAACGACAGAAACAATGTCGTCCGGCCTACGGAAGACATTCTCGGACAGATCCGCGCCATGCGATCGCAAAAATAAGCCAACCGGAACCAACGGAAGATAGCCATGTCGAAGCAGAACTATAAATATCTGATCGTCGAGAAGCGGCCGAGCGGTGTCGCCATCGTCACGATGAACCGGCCGGAGATCCTCAACGCCATCAATTGGGATATGCACAGCGAGCTCGAGCGGGTCTTCGTCGAGCTGGACGAGGACAAGGCGGTCCGTGCGATCGTTCTGACGGGGGCCGGACGGGGGTTCTGTTCGGGCGGCGATCAGAAAACGCTCGACAAGAGTCCGATCCCGTCGCCGACTCGGGGCGGACGCCATCTGATCCGGAACATGCTGGAAGTCGAGGCGCCGATCATCGCCGCGGTCAACGGCGTCGCGGTCGGTCTCGGGGCAACCCTCGCCTTGTTCTGCGATGTCATATTCGCGAGTCCGGCCGCGAGGTTTGCCGACACGCATGTTACGGCAGGCGTGGTCGCGGGCGACGGCGGCGCGGTGATGTGGCCACTGTTGATGGGGCCCGTCCGTGCGAAGCACTACCTGATGACCGGTGACTTCATCTCCGCGGAAAAGGCCGCGTCCATCGGCATGATCAACGAGGTGATTTCGAACAGGGACGTCAAGGATGCTGCAATCGAGTACGCGGAGATGCTCGCGAGCGGCCCAAGGGAATCAATCATCTGGACCAAGTATTGCGTGAACAAGATCATCAAGCAGTACGCGCATCTGCTCCTGGACACCTCGACCGCCCTCGAGACGATCACCTTTGCCGCGCCCGACCGGCGCGATGCCGTTGCCGCCTTCGCTGAAAAGCGCAAGCGCTTCGCGGAGCGTTGAGGTGAGCGCCGAGGGTTTTGCGTCAGGCGCCCAACTCGCCGACGTGACCATCCCGCAGCTTTTGAGCCAGCGGAGGGGGGTGCTTTCTGACGAGATCGCTTTCAAGCAAAAACGTCGCGGTGAGTGGATCGCCACGACCTGGAAGCAGTATTCGGACCTGGTGGCCAAGTTGGCGGCCTCTCTGCAAAGGGCTGGATTCGAACGCGGCGATCGCGCGGCGATCATGGGGGATGTGTCCCAGGAATGGCTTCTTGCCGACATGGCGATCATTTGTGCCGGCGGCATCATGGTCGGCGTCTACTTCACCTCATCGGCGGAGGAGGTCGGCTATTATCTCGGCGACTCCGGAACGTCGTTCATGTTCGTCGGGAGTGAACTTCAGCTCGGTACCGTGCTTGCATCGGGCCGTGCTGACCATCTGAAAAGAATCATCGTGCTTGATCCCGCGTGGAAGAAGGCAGGCGGGCCGGCGAACGTCGTTTCTCTTCATGATTTCTGGAGCGAAACATCGGTTGACGCCGACATCTTCCTGCGGGAGCAGGTCGCGAAAGCAACGCCGAGCGATCTGACCAGCATCGGATACACGTCCGGCACGACGGGATTTCCGAAGGGAGCGATGCTGACCCATCTGTCGCTGCTCGCCGGTGCGCACAGCGTAACCCTGTTCACGTCGAAGTTGCGCTCCGATGTCCACCGCGTCGTCGTGCACCTGCCGATGTCACACACGGTGGCACGCGCGCAGGCAACGACATTGCCTCTGCTCATCCGCCTGGTGCCGTATTTCGGCGAGAACAGCGCAGAGTTCGCTCAAACGGTCAAGGAAGTGAAGCCGACCTACTTCATGGCTCCGCCGCGGTTCTTCCAGCGTTATGCCACCCAGATCCTCAGCAAGGTTCACTACGGGTCCGAGAAGCAGAAGCAGAACTATCAGCTCGCGATGACCATCGCCCGCAAGGCTCTTGATGATCGCCAGGCCGGAGGCGTGCCGGACCCGTTCATTTCCGGCCTCTTTGCCGTGTGCCAGCAACACGTCTTCCGTCCGCTGCTTTGTGAGGTCGGGTTCGAGGAACTCACGGTTACATACACCTCGTCTGCGGCGATGCCTCCCGAGCTGATGTCGCTGTGGCAGCTATGGGGGTTGCAGCTGAAGGAATGTTACGGACAGACAGAGCTGGTCGGCGCCAACCTGGTGCAGATGGCGGAATGGCCGGAAGCCGGCACCGTGGGCGTACCTCTGCGGGATCCGGCTTGGGAGACCGCTGTTCTCGAAGACGGGGAAATGATTGTCAGAGGACCCGGACTCTTTGTCGGTTACTGGAATAAGCCGGAAGAGACCAAGTCCGCTCTGCGCGACGGCTGGCTCTACACCGGAGACATCGTGGACGTCGATTCGGCAGGCCTTTTCAGGCTGGTCGATCGAAAAAAGGAGATCATCAACACTTCCAATGGAAAATCCATCAGCCCGACGCAGATCGAAAACGAGCTCAGGCGCAGCCCGTTTATCTCTGAGGCGGCTGTCCTTGGAGAAGGAAAGAAGTACCTCACCGCGTTGATCGAGGTGAACGCGACCGCGACGATGGATTGGGCCAGATCGCACGGTCTTCGCATCGACCGGTACTCGGAACTGGCGAACTCCGAAATCGTGGTGCGGATGATCGAAGCTGAGATCGGCAAGGCGAATGGCAGGCTCGCCAGGGCCGAGCAGATCAAGGCGTTCCGGATATTGCCGGAAGAGCTTTCTCCCGAGAACGGCATGATGACGCCGACTCGGAAGAAGCGTCGGAAGCAGATCATGGAGCGGTATCGACCGCTAATCGATACGCTTTATGACGAGAGCGAAGAAAACCTCGTCAAGGCGGAAGTCAGACCCTGAGCCAAATCACGCGGGCGGCGCATCTCGTGAAGCGCGCCGAGCGCGACTGCACGTCCCTGGCGCGATTCGCCTCACTGTTCGTTGAGCGCGCCTGTCAGACCGCATCGATATTCTTGCAGCCAACCAAAAAGGGGGAACTACATGAGAAAGCACAGCGAAAGCGGTTTGACCCGCCGGTCCTTGATCGGTAGCGGAATTGGCGCCGCCATCGGGTTCGCATCGTGGCAGTCAAGGGCGGCCACCCCGGCCAAGGTCCGCGTCGGTGCAATCAATCCGAGCAGTGGCGTCCTGGCGTTTCCGGGGCAGGCTTGCGTGCGCGGCATCGATGTCGGTGCAAAATTCGCAAAGGAGAAGTTCGGTATAGAGCTGCAGATCATCCATGCGGACACGCAAAGTCGGCCGGAGAACGGACGGATTGCCGCCGAGAACCTGATCAGGCAGGGGTGCACGGTACTTATCGGCGCGTGGGATTCCGGAGCAACCATCTCCGCGCTTCAGGCCGCAGAAGCCGCAAAAGTGCCTATGGTCGTTCACATCGCGAGCGCGACCCAGGTGACCTCTCAAGGATTCACCGAGGTGTTCAGGTATTATCCGACGTCCCTGACAATCGTCAGGAAGTCCCTCATGGAGCTGAAGTCACTCCTGTCCTCGATCAAGGACGCTCCAACAAGCGCCGCCGTCATGCACCTCAACAATGCGATGGGACAGTCGACCGCGGCGAGCATCGATCAGGCCTGGAAGGAGGTCGAAGTGCCCCTCAGGATTGCCGAGTACATTCCATACGATGAAAGAGCCAAGGATCTTTCGGTCGAGGTTGCAAAAGCCAAAGCGTCAGGCGCGGACGCGTTGGTCTCCGTGACGCGTGTCAACGACGCCATCATGATCATTCGGGAATGCACCAAGCAGGGGTGGAATCCCAAAATGATCTTCTCACCCAACTCGAATGGCGTGCAGGACAAGGCGTACTATGACGCGTTGGGCAAGTACGGCGACGGCGCGATACTCTCGACCCTGTGGTACAATCCGAAAGCGCCCGACGCCGCGGCGATCCTGAAGCGATTCGCGTCCGATTATCCAAATGACTGGGTCGACGGGAATTCAGGTTGTGCCTTTGAAGCTGTTCAGATTGTTGCGGACGCCGTAAGCCGCGCCGGTTCTTCCGAGTCCGCTGCGATCCATACCGCGCTTAAAGGAACGGACATGACGCCGATCCTGATGTCCAGCGGCAAGATCAAGTTCGACGCCAATGGCCAGAATATGGGCAGCGACGTGACCATCCTTCAAGGGCAGAACGGGAAGCCTCGCGTGGTGGCGCCGCAGTCGGTCGCCGAAGCTGCGCTCCAATACCCTCTCGTCCCATTCAACTCGCGATAGGAGACGCCGCGAGCTGCGGCCCCAGCGGGCGATGTTGGGGCCAGCGTCCCCGGGCGAAGGTCTTCAAGCCAAGGGCTCACGGCCTACGAAGCTGGATCGCTCGGCAAGGAAGCGGCGCGGGCTCTTGCCCATTGCCTTCTTGAACATGGTTATGAAGGCGCTGGGGGTCTCATAGCCCAGATCGAGCGAGACGGCCTGAACGGAAGATCCCGCAGACAGCCTCTGCAGTGCGACGAGGATGTGAAGGCGCTGTCGCCAGCGTCCGAACGTCATCCCGGTTTCCTTCAGCACCAGGCGGGCGAAGGTCCGGACACTCATCGCATATCTGGTCGCTAGTTCGTCGATTGTGCTGCGATCGCCGGGGTCATGGAGCAGCGATGCCGCGAGATGCTGAAGTCGCCTGTCGGTGGAGATGGGCAAGTACATCTGTTCGCTGGACATCTGCACCAATTCGTCGAGTAGCACGCGTCCGAGCCGGCTGGTCGGCCCGTCGACCGGATACAGGGGAGGAAAGACGGAGAGCCGATGTATCAGTTCACGAACGAGCGACGATATCGTGAATGTGCAGCACGTGCTCGGAAGCGTACTCGCCTGCGGATCGATGAAGACGACGTAGACCTTTCCATTGTCCGAGACGCAATTGCTGTGCATGACGCCGGCCGGTATCCACACGGCACCCTGCGGCGGAACGATCCATAGTCCGCCGGGGGCACGACACATCACCGATCCATGTGAAGCGACAACGAGTTGCCCTTTCTTGTGTGAGTGGAGCGGAAGCTCGTCGTTGTCTTCGCCGGTTTCGATGCAGAATGAGGTGATCGGTCGATCGAACTGATCCGGATCAATCGGATCGTAGTTGATCCGAAGCTCGGGCAAATTCATTCTAGCAAGACCAGGATCCATTTCGGACGTGGATAACATGCTCATGGAATTCGCTCGTTAGTGGCTACGGTTCCCGCAATTCAGGAGGCGGAGATAAGGGGCTCGCCTGAGTCCGGGTCAAGATAGCGCCCCGGGAAATGCTCGTCACCGAAAACTAACATGAGGACGCGAGAATCCGATCCTGCGGGTTAGCCTCGTCCATTCCCGGGACGAGGATCTGATGACTGTCACGGCTGGCCATCGTCGGGCTCCGCAATGGGGAAAGCAGCCGGAAGGCTCAACGCAGGGAGCTGCCGCGACAAGACGCGTCTTAGGGTGTCAGACCGGGCACCGCTTCGACGGTAGAAAATGCCGCGTTGCTGCGTCAATCGGCTCCACCGATCGCGCTTTCAAGGCTGTCCGCGAGGGTTTTCGCCAGAAAATGCCGCGACCTCCAATGCTACCAAGGAACAATTTCGCAGAAAGTCGGCACGGACGTGTTGCCGATTGGAAGGCGAAAGCCAGGCCGCGCAGGCTGTGAGGTCGAAAGACGGAAGGCCGCGCCGTGCGATCGCTCGGGGGCAATTGAATATGGCGGAGGATAATCGAACTGTCTTCAGCATATCCTTGAGCGCTCAGGAGCAGGAGTTCGCGGCAGCATGCCGAGACTTTGTTCTGCAGAAGAAACCCGAGCTCAGATCGTCCATCGTTGTAGCGAACAATATGCTTTCGATCGCCAACCAGCCACATGTCCGGCAGGCATTCATGGAATTGGGCCTGGCTAGATTGGTCCGCGTTCTGCGGCTCGCGATCGTGGGTAAAGCGATTGCGATCAGGAGAGCACCCAGATTGCTATTTGATCTCGCGCGCTTCAGGACAAAAATTGTCCGGACCCTGCGCAGACGCGCGGGATAGCCGCACTTCGGGGACGGCGTCGATCGATCGTGCGACGAAAGCCATTCGGTAGATGGCCAGTGATGGACTCCATCAATTGTTGTGATCGTGTCGTCGTCGGCTGCAGACAAGCTGGCTGGTCTATGCAGCATGGTGCGCGCGCCGATGTGGCTTGTCCCAACTCTGTCACGCGAAAATGCCGGAAACTAGCGTAGTTCCGTCTTCTTCAGCACAAAATGCGGCGCGGCATACCGGATAGTTCTGTTCGCTGAGATCGTTCGTTGGGCTGTCTTCGATCGAGATCCGCGTTCGGCGTTTGCGAAGGATCCCCATCCTTCGCTTCCTCCCTATACTTGGCCCGGCTCTTGCCGGGCCATTTTTTTCGCTTGGCGGCGGCTGAAGCGTTTACGGGATTAGCTTGTCGGCCGGCTCAGCGCTGTGGGGCTCAGCGGCGTATGATTTTCTTGAGGATCTCGGTCAGAGTCCGAAATTCTTCCCTGGTCAAGGGGGCAAATGTCTCGCCGGAAATCTCACCAATGGTCTCGATGGCAGCGTCCGCCGTCCGCCTCCCTTTGTCCGTTAATTCGATCTGCCGTCGTCGTGGGTCCAAAGGATCCTTGGAGCTCTTGATCAGCCCGCGCGATTTGAGGCGATTGATGACGCCAGTGATCGTTGCTGAATCATAGTGGATCAGTCGTCCCAGGTGATTTTGAGAACATGATCCGACTTCCCTCAGTTTTGCCAACGTCGAGAATTGGGGTGGGGTCAGTTCTTCGATCATTTTCGCGACAAAGATCGATGTGTGGGTACGGAGCGCGACGCGCAACAGGAATCCTGGTGCATCGTCCAACCTGTAAGACTGTGCGGCCTCTTTCGGCTTCTCGGTCAGAGCCGTCTTGGTTTTCGGTTGCACGATATCGTCCCTTTGCGGCACTTGGCCGTGGCTCGGCTTGAACAAAGCTGATTGCTCGCCCTCGGGAGTCCCGAGTTGATCATTTGTGTACATTCGTTGACCCCAAGAATCCATGCCGTCTGACCGCGAGCCCTATCCGTCCGGTGGGCCGGTATCACTTGTGTACAAGTGTAGCACTTGCATACGAGTGATAGATGGGGTAGGGGTTGAGGATTGCCCCCTGGGAGGAGCCGCGCAGGCTTTCTGACCATCGGCGGCGACCTCGCACCCCGGACCCGAGCATGTCGGTGACTGACAGCATGAGTGCCGTACGACCCGACCTCATCGAGAAGGTTACGGGGCGGGCAGAATACGTTACCGACCTCGTGATCCCGGCGATGCTGCACGGCTTTGTGGTTCGTTCGCCGGCTACTCACGCGCGCGTCTCGTCGATTGACGCGAGCGTTGCCAGGTCCGTGCCCGGCGTCGTCGACGTGCTCATCGGAGCGGATGTCGTCTCGTTCGGTTGCTGGGGGGTCGTGCTCAAGGACCGGCCGATCATGGCAATCGACCGAGTCCGGTATGTGGGCGAGCCGGTCGCCGTGGTGATCGCCGAGACCGTCGAGATCGCCGAAGCCGCCGCGGAGCTTGTCGACATCGCGTACGACGAAATCCCTCATGCAACGACCATCCGTGCAGCGATGATGGCGGATGCGGCGCTCATCCATGAACATCACGAAAACCTCGAAGACTTCTACTTCAAGGGCGGCGCCAGGCCGACACCGAGCAGCAACATCTTTCACACTTACAGGAACAACGTTGGAGATGTTGACGCTGCGGAGGCGGTCGCGGCGTACGTTCACGAAGACCACTTCACTTTTCCGGCGATCTCGCATTTCGCGATGGAGCCGCACGCGGTCATCGCCGACTTCCATGGAGACTCCCTGACGGTCTGGGCAGGTGCGCAGACGCCGACCGCGGTTCAGAAGGTCCTGTCCAGGCTGTTTGGCCTGGCGCTGGCCAAGGTCCGCGTGATCGTCCCGTTTGTTGGCGGGGGATTCGGCGGCAAGGCATCCGTCAAGATCGAACCGTTGGTCGCCGCCGCGTCCTGGAAGGTGCGGCGCCCGGTTCG
This sequence comes from Bradyrhizobium tropiciagri, assembly GCF_001189845.1. Classification (GTDB taxonomy): domain Bacteria; phylum Pseudomonadota; class Alphaproteobacteria; order Rhizobiales; family Xanthobacteraceae; genus Bradyrhizobium; species Bradyrhizobium tropiciagri. The sequence continues at coordinate 128,357 of NZ_LFLZ01000015.1, read as the reverse complement.
GATCGCTCAATCCATGGCGGAATCGATGCTCACCTGCCGAAGGCTCGGCGCTGACATCACGATTCGAACCGCGGTCGATGCCAACGGACGGATCCTCGCGAAGAGCGCCAGGCTTCTGCTCGACGGCGGAGCGTATTCAGATACGGGCTCAGCAGTCGCCACGAAATCGGCGAATCGCATCATGGGGCCATACGTGGTGCCGAACATGCGCCTCGAAGCATGTGCGGTTTACACGAACACCGTCCCTGGCGCGGCATTCCGCTCAATCGGTGGCCCTCAGGCGGTTTGGGCCAAGGAATCGCACATGGACAATGTGGCTGCGGCAATCGGCATGGACCCGACCGAGTTCCGCATGCTGAATCTGGCCTCCCGTGGTGAGCGCATCCGCCCCGACCTGCGCGCGCTCGACATGGATATGAGCGAGTTGATCGGCCGGGTGACGCGGTCGTTCGCGCCGGAAGCGAAACCCTCCAACCGCCGTGCGCGTGGATTGGCGATTGCCGCAACCGATCCGGCGAATACGCCGATCAGCAACGCGATCGTGCGTCTCAAGATCGATGGGTCGATTCTCGTTTCGGTCTCGAGCATCGAGGTTGGTCAGGGTGCGCACGCGACGATGGCCCAAATCGCGGCGCAGACATTGAAGCAGAAGGTGTCTGCGGTCACCGTCCTGCGCTCGGATACGGCGGTCGCCCCTTACGACTGGGGTACCGGCGCGAGCCGCTCGACCGTCGTCGTCGGCCTCTCTGTCGAGAGCGCCGCTCTCGACGCAGCCGATCAGATTCTCGACATGGTTGCCGAGGTCTGGGAGCTTCCTCGCGACGGCCTGTCACTCGTCGAGGGAGGCGTCTCGACTGGTCCAGAAGTTCTCACTTTCCATCAGATATTTCACCGCAGCCTGGGTGTCGATTCGGGAGAAGTCGTCGGCCGCGGCGCCATCATGCCGCGTTCGAAGAAAGGCTCCCTGGCGGAGTCACCTCTGTTCTGGGAGACATCCGCGGGTCTCGCAGAGATCGTGGTCGATGAGGAAACCGGCGAGATCCGTGTGCCTCGGTACGCCAGCGCCGCCGACGTCGGTCTTGTGATCAATCGCGTCGCTGCGGAAGGCCAGGATGAGGGCGCTGCTGTCATGGGGCTCGGTCACGCGCTTCACGAGGCGCTCGAGTTCGAGGACGGGCAACCCGTCAACGCGACGCCGATCGATTATTCGATCCCGCGGATCTCCGACGTGCCGCCCTCGTTCGACACGATACTTGTCGAAAACGGCGACGGCCCCGGGCCTGGCGGCGCCAAAGGAATGGGCGAGGGAGCGATCCTGCCGGTCGCACCTGCGATCGCCAACGCGCTGTTCGCCGCCTACGGCATCCGAATAACCGATCTGCCAATGACACCCGAAAAAGTGTGGCGCGCACTCCAGAAGAGGAACTGAATTCATGGAATTCAACATGTCAATGGCGGTGCCGGCGACCCCGGCGCAGCTTTGGAGCACGCTGCTCGACGTTCCACGCATATCAAGTTGCATTCCCGGGTGCGAAAGTGTCGAGGAAATCCAGCGGCATGCAGCCTACAAAGCAACCGTCAAGCAGAAGATCGGTCCTTTCAAGCTCGAGGTGCCGGCTGACATCATCGTTGAATCGATCACCGAGCCGTCTCACGTGCGCACCCGCGCTACGGGCCGCGACAAGATCACAGGAACGCGGCTGGCGGTTGTCCTCGATGTGACCGTCACGCAGACCGGTTCTGGTTCCACATTTGCCGTGGACGCGAAAGTCGACGTGCAGGGCCGGCTTGCGACAATGGGATTCGGCATCATCAAACGTCGGGTCGATCAGAACTTCGAAGAGTTCGAGAAGCGGCTCAAAGAAATGCTGGGTGCGGCCTGATCATGCTGCCGTCACCCTTCCAATTCGAGCGGCCTTCGACGATCGCCGACGCCGTGCGCGCCGTCGGCGATTCCGGCGACGGCATGTTCTATGCTGGCGGGACCGAGTTGCTGCTCGCGCTGAAAATGCGCGTCATCCGTGCAGACCGCCTCATCGACATCAAGGGTATCCCTGGGCTCGATTGCATCGCCGTCAACGACATAAACGAGATCGAGATCGGCGCGCGCTGCACGCACAGGAAGATCAGCGACGATTCCGTCATCCGCGAGCACGTGCCGGCGCTGGCATCGCTCTGCGCGGAGGTGGCAAATATCAGGGTCCGGAACATCGGAACAATCGGCGGCAACCTCTGCTTTGGAGAGCCTCACGCCGATCCGCCGACGATGCTCGCGGCCCTCAACGCACGACTGGTACTCGAGGGATCCCGGGGGACGCGTGAAATTCCCGCCGATGATTTTATCCGAAGCGAAATGGAAACGGTGCGCGAACCTGACGAGCTGCTGAGAGTGATTGTGTTCCCGCGGCCCGCGGGACCCGTAACCTATCGTCGGTTCAAGCATGGTGAGAGGCCTTCCGTGAACGTCGCGATGGCCTGGTCACTGAACGCCGGCGGGAGCACGATCAGGAGCGCCCGTGTGCGGGTCGGTGCGCTTGGTTCGCGGCCACAGCCTTTGGCGGCCGTCGAGGATGCCCTCCGAAACGTAGTGGTAGCAGAGGCCCGTCGGGCGATTGAGACCGCGCTTCCCGCAGCCTTGGATCAGCTCGAAGTCAACGCCGATCGGCATGGCGGGGCCGATTACAAGCGTCACATTGCAGGCGTGCTCCTTCTGCGTAACGCCGATGAGGCGGTCATCGCCGGTGGGAGCTGGCTGAAATGACACAGGTATTGGCGATCTCCTTCTCGTTGAACGGCAAGACGATCGTCGTCGACGTCCCGGCCCATATGCTTTTGATCGACCTCATCCGAGATCGTTTGGGCCTCAGGGGAACGAAACGTTCCTGCGACATGGAAGTGTGCGGCGCTTGCACGGTCCTTCTCGACGGCGGGCCGATCTCGAGCTGCACAACGCTCGCGGTCGATGTGGACCGGCGCGAGGTCACTACAATCGAGGGCGTCACGCCGCCGGACGGACTATCCCCGATCCAGGAGGCGTTCGTGCTTCATGGAGGCCTGCAGTGCGGCTTTTGCACGCCCGGGTTCATCATGGCGGTCACGGCGCTCTTCAAGACAACGCCACATCCGACAGACGCGGAAATCCGGCACTATCTCGACGGCAATCTTTGCCGCTGCACCGGTTACACCAAGATTTTCGAAGCCGTGAAGAGCCTTGCGGGCCGGCAGGATGCCGCTTGAAACCACGCGAGACGGCGCAGCTACTTTTTGGAGGTATCATGAGTATTGATCAGGTCAAAAGAACGAGCGTCTTGATCGCGGGCGCGGGCATCGGCGGCTTGGCGATGGCGTTATCGCTGCTCCGACGCGGCATCGATTGCGACGTTTTCGAGCAGGCGTCCGAGTTGCGTGAAATTGGCGCCGGCCTTTGGGTCTCCATGAACGGCGTGCGCGTACTTCGCGATCTCGGCCTCGCCGAGCAAGTCGAACAGAATTGCATCGCGGCCGAGCGACGTTCCATCCGGCTCTGGAACACCGGTGAAACGTGGTCCCTGTATAACCGGAGCTCCGACGCGGCCCGTAACCAACCCTACCTTCTGCTGCGCGCGCACCTGTTGAAGATCCTTGTCGACGGTGTGCGGCGATTGAAGGCGGACGCCATCCATCTGAACGCCCATGTTGTCGGATTCCGCCAGAGCCAGGAAGGAATTCGAGCCCGGCTCGCGGATGGCCGCGAGATCGAAGGTCGGGCGCTGATCGGCGCCGACGGTTCGCATTCGAAAGTCCGAACCGGACTGATCGGACAAATCGAAAGCCAGTACACCAACGCAATCGCCTGGCGTGGTCTTGTGCCGGTCGACCGGCTCGAGCCGCATCAACGCGAGGCCGTGGTGTCGACCTGGATCGGGCCGACCGCGCATGTCACGGCATATCCGGTCCGTTGGCAGAACACGGAATTGATGACGTTCTCGGGTCAGGTCGATCGTAACGACTGGCTCCTGGAATCCTGGTCGGAGAAAGGGTCCGTCGAGGAGTGCCTGAAGGACTTCGTGGGCTGGCATCCCGACATCATCGCGCTCGTCAGCAACGTCGAAAGCCTTCACAAGTGGGGTCTGTTCGTGCGGCCTACGCTGGCTGGTTGGTCGCAAGGACGGGTCACGCTTCTTGGAGATGCGTGCCATTCCATGCTGCCATATCTCGGTCAGGGAGTGAACATGGCGTTGGAGGACGCCTCCGTTCTCGCCCGATGCCTCGAGCAGCACCCCGACGATCCAGCGAGAGCTTTCCAGACATATCAGCGCCTACGCCTAGATCGCACAACCAGGGTTGTGAAGTCCGCGGCCGGGATGTTGCCGATCTTCCATAACCCGGCGCTCTCAAGGGCCGAAACGGCGGGAGACTACATCAGGACGCAGTGGGCGCCGGCAGCGACCGCCGCTCGTTACGACTGGATCTACCAGTACGACGCGACCGCCGTTCCTCTTCATTGACATCTCTCCCCACGAGCACCGGTGCACAAGGATGATCGGCAAAGAGCAGCCCTGGGACAGGGTAATACCGCTTGAAGAGCGCGAGACCTATGCGATCGCAGGATTGGGTGGCGCGGCTGGATTCGGCAAGCGGCCCGCGCTCCTGGTGATTGACGTGCAGTACCGCTCGGTCGGTGACCAGCCGATGCCGATCCGCGAGGCGATCAAGCAATATCCAACCAGCTGCGGTGAGGTTGGTTGGCAGGCCATAGCGCAGATTTCCGATCTGATGCGGCTGTTTCGCGGGAGAGGATGGCCGGTGATATTTCCGCATGTCGCCTGCAAGGTCAGCCATGACCGTGGGGCATTCGCGGCAAAAATTCCAGCCATCATGCAGATTCCGCCCGAGGGCTACGACTTTGTTCGCGAGGTGGCTCCGGAGCCGGGGGAGCTGCTGCTGCCAAAGACGCAGGCAAGCGCATTCTTCGGCACCCCGCTCACGACGTATCTCGTCGGAGCCGGGATCGATTCACTGGTTGTGACCGGCTGCACGACCAGCGGCTGCGTCCGGGCATCGGTCGTCGATGCATGCGCGCTGAATTTCAAATCGATCGTGCCGAGCGATGCCGTCTACGATCGTTCGCCGACTTCGCACGCCGTCAACCTGTTCGATATAGCCAGCAAGTACGCAGATGTGATGCCCACCTCGGAAGCCATCGAGCGGCTTCATGCGCTGCCGGCTGATCGTACGCAGGATCGCCCGACATGAGTGTCGCCCAGGTCCCCGGTCTGCTCTACGGCGCTCACGTGCGCGCAAACGGCATCCGCCAGCATTACCTGCGCTTCGGCGGAGCCGGTCCTGCCATCATCATCGTCCCGGGCATCTCGACCGCCGCGGCACAATGGGCGTTCATCGCGGAACGTTTGTGCATCGGACACGACGTCTATGTACTCGCGTCCGGGGGCGCGGCCTTTCCGAAAGCGGACCGCATCTCAATTATTCGCTGGATGCCTGCGCCTCCGATCTGGTCTCGTTCGCCGCGGCGCTGGAAATAGGGGCGTATACCCTGCTCGGCCACTCCATGGGCGCCCGGATCGGAATTCGTGCCGCGCGCTGGCGTCCATCGTCCATAAGACGGTTGATCCTGGTCGATCCACCGGTCTCCGGCCCCGGACGTCGCGCCTACCCAAGTCCGATCGGGCCTCTTCTCAAGCTGCTTCATAGCGCAAGCCTTGGAGAAGCGGACGCGGCGCTGCGAAGCCCGTCCGCGCCGCGCTGGCCCGAAAAGCACATTCGTGCCCGGGCCGAGTGGATGCACACCTGCGACGAGCGCGCCCTGATCGAAAGTCACAAGGGCTTTCATCACGATGACATTCACAATGATCTCGCCAACCTCAGCGTCCGCACTTGGCTGCTCGTTGCAGGCAAAGGCGACGTCATCCGTCCCGAAGATGAAAGAGAGATTCAAAGATTATTGCCGTCCATCGAGATCAAGCGACTGGAGAGCGCAGGTCACCAAATGCACATCGACGACACGGAACGCTTCCTTTCGATCGTCAGTGACGTCCTCGCCTGACCGCTCGAAAGACCGGTCGGAGCGCTGCGAATACATGACTGGCAAGGGAGATGACTTAAGATGACCCGACAACGCATCGATGTTGAAATGCTCGAACTCTTCAAGGCCGAACTTGCACTTTGCAAGGTGAGGGAAGGCGAGGTCGTAGCTGTCCTGAGCGGCGGCGAGGATCAGTCGGAGTATGCCCAGACGTTCATGCTGGCCGCGCGGAGCCTTGGCGCGACTACCTTCCACCTCAATGTTCCAAAGTACGGCCAGAGCAAGGTCGCGGGCCAGCAGGGCAGACACGCGCTGAGCGGCAACCAGCCGGCGATCGACACGCTCAAGCGTGTGGATATGGTGATTGATCTTCTGGGCCTGCTGTTCTCTCGCGAGCAGCTCGAAATTCAGGAGACGGGCACGCGCATTCTGCGCGTAATGGAGCCGTTCCACATTCTCAAGAAGATGTTCCCGACTGAGGATCTCCGCCGGCGAACCGAGCTCTCACGAACCCTCCTGCAGTCAGCCAGAACCATGCGCATCACGTCGCCGGGCGGAACAGATGTGACCTACGGCCTAAAGCAGTATCCGGTCATTTCCGAGTACGGATACACCGATGAGCCGGGCCGCTGGGATCATTTCCCGTCAGGATTTGCTTTCACGCAAGCCACGGATGGGGACGTCAACGGCACTGTCGTTCTGATGCCGGGCGACATTCTCTGCGCATTCAAGCGCTACGTCCAGTCTCCGGTCATGCTCACCATCAAGGACGGCTACATCGTCGACCTCAAGGGCGAGGGCACCGATGCGACACTCATCAGGAGCTATATCGACAGTTTCGGCGATCCGCGAGGTTGGGCAATCTCGCATATCGGGTGGGGATCGAATGAGCGCGCCGACTGGCACCATATAGCTGCATCTCAGCAGCTCGCGTCGGAGCACATCATGAACGCGCTTTCCTTTTATGGAAACGTTCTGTTCTCGACGGGACCGAATACCGAGCTTGGCGGCACGAACGACACGCCGTGCCATCTCGATATCCCGCTTCGCGGCTGCAGTCTCTGGCTCGACGATGTCCACATCCTCGACAAGGGCGAGTTTGCCTACCCGGAGTTGAGGTCGCCCGGCCGCTAGGCCTCGCCATCGAACCGGGCGCCCGGAGCCGTATTTGCGGCTCCCAATGACGCGGAAAGCGCTTCGGCGGCGATCATCCACTGTTCAGCTCTTTCAACGGGAAACTCATTGCATGTCTAAAACCGTCTCAGGCGTGGAAGATTACACGGCCAGGCAACGCTATTCGATCATGATCTCGGCGATGTTGGGATACATTCTCGACTTCTACGATGTCCTGATCTTTCCATTTCTCCTGCCCGCGATCCAGCGCTCAATGTCGCTATCGTTGACCGAGATCGGCTCTCTGCAGGCCCTGACACTCTTCGGATCGGCGATCGGCGGGGCCCTGTTCGGCGTCATCGGTGATCGCCTTGGCCGAAAGACCTCGCTCCAGCTCACGATCGCGCTGTTCTCGGTCGCGGCGATTATTTCCGCATTCGCATGGAACTACTGGTCGCTTGCGGTTCTGCGGTTCATTACCGGCATCGGTCTTGGCGGCGAGTATGGCGTCGGCATGGTGCTTTTCAACGAAGCCTGGAAGAAAGGCAGCCGAGGTTTTGGCGCAGCTGCGCTTCAGGGCTGCGCCGTGATCGCATCGTCCACGGCTTCGATCTTCGGAATCTGGCTCATCGCGACGTTCAGCGACGAGTGGAGCTGGCGCCTCGGCCTGCTGAGCGGCGGAGTGCCGATTCTGCTGATCATCTTCATCCGCTTCTTCATGCCTGAGTCGAAGATCTGGCTGGAGTACGAGGCACAACGCAAGGCCGGTCAAGTTGCCGCGGCGGCCCGCACCCTTCCTCTTGCAGATCTGTTCCGCAACGGCCTGGCGCGGCAGACCGCCACTGCCTTCGTATGGCTGATGAGCTACATGCTGTGCTATTACAGCGTAGTCTCCTTCATTCCGACGCTGTTGCTCCGGGATATGCATACGCCGGGCGACGTCGTTCGCACCACGGCCGTTCTTCTTTCCGTGGTCAGCGGGATCTGCTACTTGGCCAACGGCTTTTTCAATGACAGAGCCGGTCGTCGCTTCGGTGCTCTCGTTCCGGCGTTATTCTGGATCGGATCCCTGGTTGGCATGGCAGTGTGGGGTAGTCAGCTCTACGCCGGTTCGAAGACGGAATGGCCAATGTTCTGGCTCTACATCGGTTTCGGGGTCGGAAACGTGGCGCTCGGTGTGACAGGCGTCTGGATCTCGGAGCTCTATCCGGTCAATTTGCGTGCGACGGCGGTGTCCACATTCTATATGGGCGGTCGCGGTCTTGGCAGCATCGCACCGGTCATTGTACCCCTTGCGGCCGCTCATTTCGGCGGAAGCCTGCTAAATGGCATGGTTGCCGTGGCCCTTCCCGCCGCAGCCATCTTCGTTCTGGCTTCTCTTCTGCTTCCTGAGACGCTCGATCGGGATTTGTCCGCGAAGGGCTTTAAGGTCGATGCCGAATCGGAGCCGGCGATGAAGGCTGCTCCGGCCTCGAGTGTATGATGTACTCGTGAAAATCACCCGGCCTGATGAGAGCTTATCGATGCGCGCTCACTCGCCGGCCCTTTGGACGATGGGGCAGGCAGGCGGCCACCGGCAGATTCGAGTTCAGATGGCATCTCTGGACGAGCGATCTACTCTGCTCGGGTTACTTTGAGGCCCGCCTCCGCGGGTCTTCCGGGCGAGCTCACAAGCAATGCCGTGCTTCGACCCGATTCCGCGGATCCTGAACGACGTCAGGACAGTCAATCGGTCAGCTGCCGTATCTCGATGATCCGCCATCGCGCGCCGTCGAACCATCGTTCCGCAGTGTTGCGCGCCGAATCCTCGTTAGGTGCTTTGAGGTCGGTCTTCAGGCTCTTTTCCCCGTTGGCGAGCTGAACTCGAAATGTAGCCATGAGCGATTCCTTGCTTGGATCGCAAGGTTGGCCGGCACATGGTTAATCAAGCGTTAATTTGCAAGTTCGTTCGAGAGTCAACGCGTCGTCCAGCGGACAATCCGCCGACGAGCAAGCACTCCGTCGTGAATGCGACGGAGTTGATGGCAGCGGGACCTGTCGCCGTGGTTGCCTCACGCCCGTCGGCGCTCGCGCCACCGCGCAGGCCCGGATTACCCCGCGGCTCGACCGATGCGTAGAAGGCATCCATGTCGACGTGAACGATCTTGCCCGGTGGCGTAGGACCCGATCTCGTCTGGTCGATCACACCGCCGGCCCGGTCGGATCTTCCTTATTGCCGCGAGCGACGATCTGCAGTGACCTGTCCGGCAGGGGCCGCTGAAGCTTCAGGGCCTCGTCCGGAGGGGCCGTCATCCAGGACTCGACCTCTTCCGGCGTCGTCAGGATCACGGGCATCGCTTTCGGGTGGATGGCGCCGACCTCTGCGTTCGGGTCCGTCGTGAGAAACGCATAGAGGTCGTTGGTGGTTTCCCCTTCCTTGACCTTCCGCACGGACGTCCAGTTGGTCCAGATGCCTGCGAAGCAGGCGAGGCGACGGGTCTCGTCGAGCGCGAACCAGATGTCGCCGCCTTCGGCCTTATTGAATTCGCTGAATGAGTTGAACGGTACCACACAGCGATTCTCGACGCCGAGCCAGCGAGACCAGTGTTTGCTCTTCGCGTTGCGGATGTTGGTCGTGCCGCCGTCCGGCTCCATTCTGAGCAATTCCTTGAATTCGACCGCCTTGCCCTTGGCCTGCAGCTTTTCGGCTCGTTTCTTGGTGGCGTCCATCAGTGCCTTCGATGACGACGGCATTCCCCATCGTGCCGTGGCGAGCTCGCGGCCCCCGGCTCCGTTGCGCACGATCGGTGCCTGGTAGTCCGGAAACACGCCGGGCATGGGGGCCAGATTGCCCACGTATCGGTTCACGACGCGGAATAGCGCGCTGATAGCCGCCTGGTTTGTCGTGATCGAGTAGAGATTGCACATCGGTCAGGCTTCGGGTCTGGGGTGGCGAGGCTGCCAGGCCAACTGTAGCAGAATAGCGGATGGACGCCGGCCCGCCTTGATGCACTTGCGGCAGCGTAGCCGGCTGGCAAGGTCGTGCACGAAGGTCGTCGGTGGGTGCTTCATCGCCGCGAGATCCACGTCGCTTGGCGTCTTGCAGCGAGCGCACATGATCTCAAGCCAGGGAAAGCCTCCGTTCACGGCCTGATCGATGGTGGGTGACGGATCGATGGGTTCGCCGTCGCTCCACATGCGCTCATTCCAGCTTTCGCAAAGCAGCCTGTCAGCTTGCTGGATCATGGCCTCGCCCTTTGCCCGCATCTCCGCCGATTGAGCGGCCAGGATGCTGGCCATCGCACGTGCCTTGCCGAGCTCTTTCGCCAGAGCCTTGCGATCGCCGCCCGACAGCGGCATGGGGTGATTCTTCGGGGCCATCCGGACATCCAGGCGCAAGAGATCGGATCGGCAATCGGGAAAAGTTACGGCGTCTCGAACGCCGGCCAACACCCGTCTTCTTCATGCCTGCCGGTGCGCTGCTGGCAGGTGTTGTCGAGCAACCGCTGGGCCACGTCCTTCCAGACCGCGTTGCGGCCATACAATCGGACCGCATCAGCGGTCTGGATTTCCACGAGCCGCTCGCAGCGGCGGCAGGAGACACGCAGCACGTGGCGCTGAATCTCGGAAATACGTCGCTGTCGCTTCTCGGCTCCGCTCTCGTCGGCGCGAGGGTCCTTCAGGACTGATTCCCAATATTCCGCCGGGAGTGGCGCACCTGGAGCCGCAGAGGAGGGGGCCGGTCTACGGGCAGCTTCAGCGGCCAGTTTCTCCATCTGCTTCGGGGTCGGCATGCGCCAGCTCGCGGGTCGATCGGTCATTCTGAATTAGAACATAACAAGAACAAATGTCGAGTCCGGTCAGGTCCTTTCGATAAAAAATCATCCTGATGGGAGTGGAGGTGATGTCGGAACCAAGCCGTGCCGTTCGTCTTGAATCCGGCGTCAGTAATGGAGTTCCCCGCGATGGCCCCGCGCGCAAACTGGAAAGGCTTCCTGCGTCTTTCCCTCGTCACCTGTCCGGTAGCGCTCTATCCGGCCACGTCGGAATCCGAAAAGGTCTCGTTCAATCAGCTCAACCGGAAGACCGGCCACCGCATCAAATACGCCAAGGTGGACGCCGACACCGGCGAGGAAGTCGACAACGAGGACATCGTCAAAGGCTACAAGGTCGACACCGACACCTTCATCGAGGTGACGAAAGAGGAGCTCGAAAACGTCGCACTGGAATCGACGCGAACGATCGAGATCGACGAGTTCGTCGACCGTAGCGAAATCGATCCACGCTATCTGATCCGCCCTTACTACCTGACTCCGGACGGCAAAGTCGGGCACGACGCTTTCGCGGTCATCCGCGAGACCGTCCGAGAGATGAACAAGGTCGCGATCGGTCGCGTGGTGCTGACCAATCGCGAGCACATCATCGCGCTGGAGCCGCTGGACAAGGGGCTGATGGGGACCCTGCTGCGCTATCCCTATGAAGTCCGTTCCGCGGAGGAATATTTCGACGATATCCAGGATGTCAAAGTCACCAAGGACATGCTCGATCTCGCCAGGCACATCGTCAATCAGAAGGCGGGCCACTTCGAGCCGGACAAGTTCGAAGACCAGTACGAAACCGCCCTCATCGACCTCATCAACCAGAAGCGCGCGGGCAAACCCGTCACCGCCAAGGCGCGTCCTCGGGGCGAGAACGTCGTCGACCTGATGGACGCGCTGCGCAAGAGCATTGGAAGAGACGGGGCGGCAGCAACAGAGGTTCCGAAGAAATCAGGCAAGAAACCGCGCAAGGCGGCGGCCGGGCAGAAGGAAATGCTGATGCCGATCGCAGGCAAGAAACCGGCGAAAGAGGCTGCGGCGAAGAAGCCGGCAGTCAAACCGCAGCGGAAGTCGGCTTAGTGTCGTGAAACATCCAAAAGCCGCTATCTTCGACCTGGACGGCACTCTTCTCGACTCGGTGGATCTCCACGCGCTGGCATGGCAGGAAGCCATGCTCCAGTTCGGCCACGATGTGAGTTTCGAACAGGCACGAAGCCAGATAGGAAAAGGGGGAGACAAGCTCATTCCCGTTTTCCTGTCCGCCGACGAACAACGCGACCACGGCAAAGAATTGGAGGAGTGCGCGGCAAGCGTTTAAGACCGAATATCTACCGCTCGTGCGTCCCTTCTCGGCGGTCGCGGACCTGCTGCGACGCGTTCGCGATGCCGGACTTCGGATAGCGGTTGCTTCCTCGGCCAAGAAAGATGAAGTCGGTAAGTATCTCGACATCGCTGGCATCACGGACCTGGTAGATGTGATGACGTCCTCAGATGATGCCGAGGAATCGAAGCCTGCACCGGACATTTTCGAGATCGTTCTCAAGAAGCTCAAGGTCGAAGGCGCGGACGCCGTCGCGATTGGTGATACGCCCTACGATGCCGAAGCAGCGGGGAAGGCCAAGGTCGCCACCATCGGCGTGCTTTGCGGCGGGTTCACCGAGAGCTCGCTGAGGCAAGCCGGATGCGCCGAGATCTATCCCGGGCCGGCAGCGCTATTCGCTCGCTTCCGGCATTCCTTGCTTGCGCGATAGGTGAAACGGCGCATCGTATCGCGTCGGCGGGCGGGGATGCGTGTCATGGCGAGAAAACTGAAAACCTACCAGACCTCGCTGGGCTTCTTCGATCTGGCGATAGCCGCGCCCTCCATGAAAGCGGCGCTGGAAGCGTGGGGCGCAGACAGCAATCTCTTTCATCAGGTGCGGCGAAGGAAAGCGATGATCCGGACGTCATCGCCGCGACCATGGCAAAGCCTGGCGTCGTGCTCAGACGCCCAGTCGGATCCGACGGATCTTTCAACGAGCATGCCGATCTGCCCACCGATCTTGGCGACGGCAAACCAACGAAAGCCGCCCGCAAGTCGAAAGACTCAAAGGCGAAGACGTCTGGCTCTCGTCCCGTCGACAAGGCTGCGGAGCGAAAGGCCGCTCTTGACTACGAACGGGAGGAAGGGCGTCGCGAGCTTGAACGAGCGAGAGAGGAGGCCGCCAGGCAGAAGGAGCGCGAACGCCGTCAGCAGGCGGTCGACAAGGCGCGGCCTGCGTTCGATAGGGCCGAACAGGAGCACGCGAAACGGGCCGCGGCGATCCAGGCCGAGGTCGAGGCTCTCGAGAAGAGGTCGCAGGCCGAAGAAGCCCGCTGGGATAAAGAGAAGACGCGATTGGAGACTGCGCTGCGGCGCGCGCGGGGCTAGCTAGGTCAATGCGCGCAAGCGCGTGGAGAAATAGATGGGCCGCTGAGATGGAAAGGCCGGCCTGGCGTTTAGACTCAGCACAAGCCCTTCTATAGCGCTCACTTAGCCTGGAGGCATTCCGGGCAGGTATCACCGATCGAGTTCAGCACGTCGAGCACCTCGGCCGCAGCTGCATCAGGGGAGATGCCTGATGGTGGGTCTCCACGCGCGATATCAAAGGCCCGCTCTCGTGCGTGCGGATCGCCGTGATCCTGCATCCAACCGTGCTCGTCGCACTCGTGGATTGCGCCCGCTTCCTGGAGCACCTGGATCGCCCATCCCCGCAGGGTCCGCATTGCTGGCCTTCGTTCTCGCGTCGTCAACATTGAGATAGCTCCTGCTACGACGAATCCTTAGGTCTGTCATTCGTTCCTCCGCTATCACGGGGCAGCGATTCGTGATGAGGAGAGAGTAGGGTTGTGTGTGCAATGAGCGACGCGCCCCGGCTTCTCGAAGAGCTGCAATCGTTTCTGATACTTCGGATTCGAATGTTTGACGCACAAACCAAATATTACTCTCGTCTTGGCTCTCCTGGTTTTGGTTTGAACGCGTGCGGCAGGCGCCGCGGCGGGCTCTTGTGAACCGAGTGCACAGTCGGCCAATTGGCTGCGATCCCTCGCGCAAGGAGTAGAATATAATGTGTCGCTCGCCGGAGGCACTCGCTCGCGGGCCCCCCGGCATTGCATGCCGGCGTCGTTATCACTGACCCGCGCTCGGGTGCCTTTTTAGACCGGTCTCGCGACCGCAGTCGCCTCGGTGCCCGCGGTCATTGCATGCCCGCGTCGCTATCACTGCACTCTCGTCGGCTGCGTTTCGATTTTCTCACTCTTGGCTTGATTACACTTCCTTTGCTTTGCCCAACAATCTCACGCTTGAGAGCATCACGCCATTGCTATCACCTAACCACCGCACCTTCGGTGCGGCGACGGCCGCTTCGCGTCTTTTTTCTTGAATGAAGACATTGAAGGGGCGCTGCCCCTCGCGCGCGCCAGGGTAAAGCGCCGGCTTTCGCCGACGCCGCCCCGAGCGGTCTCCCCGGTCTTCCGCGCTGCTTTCACGTTGTCGACTTTCGATGATGTGGCACACGCTTGTGCAGACCCGCTTCTCACGAAGCGGCCCTTCGGGCGGGCGATCCCCCACCGCCCGGGTCGTCCTGGCACTTGCTACCCCCGATCTCGCCGATGGGCAGGGGTGCAGGCGCGTGGTGCGCCTTGCACCCATGGAAGCAAAAGGAAGCATGATCATGTCGGCCAAAACAATTGGAATACCTGATGGAACAGAGGTTCGCATTCCGCTCGGCAAGCTCAAAAAGTCGCCGAAGAATGCGCGCCGGACGCCGCACAGCGGGGCCGCAATCGAGGCGTTGGCGGCGAGCATCGCCGTCAAAGGCATCCTGCAGAATCTGGTTGTCGAGCCGGAGGTCGATGGCGAGGGGGCGGCGACGGGGTTCTTTTGCGTGACCATCGGCGAGGGCCGGCGGCTGGCCCAGCTGCTGCGGGTGAAGCGCAAGGAAATCAAGAAAAACGAACCGATCCGCTGCGTCATCGATACCGCGAACGACCCTCACGAAATCAGCCTGGACGAGAATGTCACCCGGGAGAGGATGCATCCGGCCGACGAGTTCGAGGCGTTCCGGAAGCTCTCGGATGAGCGCGGGCTCGGTGTGGAGGAGATCGCGGCGCGCTTCGGCGTCACCGCGCATGTGGTGCGGCAACGCCTGCGGTTAGGCGCGGTGTCGCCCAAACTGGTGCAGCTCTATCGCGACGGCGAGCTGACGCTTGAGCAGCTGATGGCGTTTGCCATCACGGATGATCATGGCCGGCAGGAAGCCGTCTATGAGCGCCTGCCCTTCGACCCGGATGCTGCCACCATCCGCCGTCTGCTCACCGAGTCCCACGTTGCTGCCACGGATCGGCGAGCGCGTTTCGTCGGGCTCGAGGCCTATACAGAGGCGGGCGGCACGGTGCTGCGCGACCTCTTTACCGAGGATTGCGGCGGCTATCTGGAAGACGTCTCGCTGCTCGATCTGTTGGTGACCGCAAAGCTCGGCCGCGAGGCGGATAACCTGCGAGCGGCCGAGGGATGGCGGTGGACGGAAGCCCATCTCGACTTCCCGCATGCCCACGGTTTGCGCCGGGTCTACCCGCATCCGGTCGAGCTGTCGGCGGAAGATCAGGCCTCCCTTCAGGCGGTCCAGACCGAGCTCGACCGGCTGACCGAACAGCATCAGACGGCCGAGGAACTGCCCGACGACGTGGACGCGCGGCTCGGCGAGCTGGAGACTGAGATCGAGCGGCTGGAGGCAAAGCGGCAGGCCTACGATCCTGCCGACGTCGCGCGCGGCGGCGCCTTCGTGGTCCTCAATCACGACGGCACGGTGCGGGTCGAGCGGGGTTTCATCCGCCCCGAGGACGAGAAACCCCACGCTGAAACCGGGCATGAAGGCGACGCTCAGGCAGCGAAAGAAGAGGGCGAAGGAGGCGTCGAAGCTGCGCACGACGGTGAAGAAGAGGAGAGTGCCAGCGACGACGAGGACGAGGATCAACGGCTGTCTGACGCGCTCGTTCGGGACCTCACCGCGCATCGCACCTTGGGGCTGCGCCTCAATCTGAGTGAGCAGCCGGACGTCGCCATCGTCGCGGTGACGCATGCGCTGGCGGTTCAGATTTTCTATTTCGGGGCCAATGCTCATGTGGTCGGCATCCAACCGATGAAGACGGATTTGGCCGTGCATGCGGTTGGAATCGAGGACACGGCGGCCGGTAAGGCGTGGTCGGATCGCCATGCCAATTGGGCCAGGCAGATGCCCAAGGACGCCAGCGGGCTCTGGGAATTCGTGACCGGACTCGACCACGACAGCCGCATGTCCCTGTTCGCGCATTGCGCGGCATTGACCGTCAACGCGGTCAAACTGCCGTTTGACCGGAGGCCGCGCGCCCTCGCGGCAGCCCGGCATTTGGCCGAGGCGGTTGCCCTCGACATGACCGGATACTGGCGGCCGACGGTCGGCAGCTATCTTGGCCGCGTCACCAAAGCTGGCATTCTGGAGGCCGTCCGTGAAGGCGTCAGCGAGGAGGCCGCGGAGTGCTTGTCGGGCATGAAAAAAGCCGAGATGGCCGCCG
Source organism: Bradyrhizobium tropiciagri (assembly GCF_001189845.1). Classification (GTDB taxonomy): domain Bacteria; phylum Pseudomonadota; class Alphaproteobacteria; order Rhizobiales; family Xanthobacteraceae; genus Bradyrhizobium; species Bradyrhizobium tropiciagri. The sequence continues at coordinate 111,854 of NZ_LFLZ01000015.1, read as the reverse complement.
CCGCCGAGCAGTTACTGGCGCCGACCGGCTGGCTACCGTCCTTGCTGCGGACGGCCAGGACGGACGATCGGGCTGATGCGCCAGATGACGCGCAGGGCAGTGCTTCCTGCTTGGAAGCTGCGGAGTAAATGGTGAGCCGGGGCCGCAAGGGCGGCCCCGGCAAGCTCCAAATTTGCGGCCGCGCGCCTGATGGCGCGCGGCCGGCTTAGAGGAAAAGAAGCGGCGATTACCCACGCTAGCCGCTCCTCAAATGCGGGTCAGGATCCATCCGACCCATGCCGCTTGCTGCACCCGGAGCGGTTGTGTCGCGCCATCCCTTGCCGTGACGAGGCGATCAGGTTGGAAGCCTTGATCGTGTCCAGACCTCGTGAGCCGAGACGCAATTGCGGCGGATACTCTTGGCGCCGCCGTCGTTTTCGCAAGCGAAAATGCGATTGAGTTCGCGCTCGTTTCCTGGTGCGTCGTTCCTGTCATTGATGCGCAGACGTCGGCCTTTCTTGATCGATCCGGTCGTTTTCCCGGTGCTGCGGTGGGCGCCGGTAGCCATGCTAATCCCGGTCAGTTTGGGCGTGGGCTCGCGTCCAACGCACCCTCGAATGGGCTGATCAGGCCCGAGGGACGGCAAGAGCCTCGATCGCCTTCCCGCAACAGCTCACGCCTGCTTTTTTCCCCTGCCGCCTGGCGGCGTCATTCCTCGCGCAAGACAAAAAAGCAGGCTTTCGCCGTCCTCCGCTGGCGCTGCGGGCCTTACGGCTGCGGGCCGATCGCTCCCCGGGCCAAGGACAGCCATCGAGGCTGCGATGGGCGCGGCCCGAGCAAAACAGAGGAAGATTATCATGGCGACCATCGGCACTTTCACCGCTTCGGACAACGGCTACACCGGCTCGATCAAGACGCTGACGCTCAACATCAAGGCCAAGTTCATGGCGTCCGAGAAGGACCACGACAAGGCTCCCGACTACCGCATTTTCGCCGGCGCAACCGAGTTCGGCGCCGCGTGGAAGAAGACCGTTCGCGACAGCGACCGCGAATATCTCTCGGTCAAGCTCGACGATCCGAGCTTCCCGGCTCCGATCTACGCCTCGCTGGTCAAGGTCGAAGGCGACGAGGATTTCACCCTGATCTGGTCGCGCCGCAGCGGCGACTGATCGCATCGGATCATCGGCCCCGCCTCCTCGGAGGCGGGGCCTTTTTGCGTTGCTTGCGCCGCTTTGGGAGGGAGAAGAGGAGCATTTTTGTGTTGGAAGAGGGCTTCGCAGCTCGCAAAAATGCGAGCGATCCGAGGGATTTTGACGCAGTATTTTTGAGCTGACGCTCGCATTTCGCGTGGAATTGAACTCCGCTTTTCGATCTTCGGAGGTGTGATTTCGTCCATCTCACGAGCAGTAATGATGCTTCAGCGCGCGCCCTCAAGGCTCAAATTGTCCGCCGCTTTTCAAGCGAAAGGGTTCGATTTTGTGCCGATGTGATCGATCACGCCGTGCATCGACTTGGCAATTTGAGCAAAGCCAGGGTGACGTAGCCCGATGAAGAGGATGGAAGGGAGTGACGACAAGATAAAAGCACTGTCGCCTAAAGGCGGCTAAGTGATTGTCTGCACATCCAAGAGTTAGCGCTGTTAGGGTCTGCGATATCGCCAGAGCCAAGCCAAGGCCAAGACGCGTCTTGCTGATTGCGTCTGCGGCCGCGAGCGTGTGGCCACGCGCCACCAGGGGACCACGCAACAGATCGATGGTGAATTTTCGTAGAAGCTTTGGGCTGTTAGACGAAGGGCATATGAGTGCAGCCAGCGGTCTTCGACATCTCTACTGTGAGCGTCCCAAGAAGGTGTGCCGTTGGAACGAGAGTGGAGCGTCGGACCATGAGCATGTTTCGCTCATTGGCCGGCGACACCAGAGTCAACGATGTCAATGTTCGCCATCTCCATCACGACGCCGTCAGGCGTTGGGTTTGCCCGGCGAGGTCGTTGGACACGGCGGCGCGCCGTTAGTTCCACATCATCATTGTCCTGATGCATCATCTCATGGGCCTAGGCAGCATCATGCTATGTGGGAGGGACCAGGAAATGGCCTCGCCGCGACGGGTGTCGCCAGGCGCTCGGCGAGTCAGCGCCTGTCGGCACTTAGCAGTCCGGCAAGGATTAAACGCATGCGCGCGCCGATTTGTCTCGCGAAAGGCCAGCGCTCTGGCTAATGGTCTCACTGGCGGAAATCAGCATTGGCCGGTGATCGCCAAAGACCCCTCAGCCGAACACAATAGCGGAGCCTCGCTGGGTCGCTTTCATGCCTCATTTGCCGAACGTTCGAACGACGCGATCGCGCGTTGCACCGCACGAGCTGAATCTTGAAGCCTATTCAGGAGCGTTCTCAGCTCCGCTTGTGTCGTTTCTTCCAGACGCAGGTTGTCGCCAGCCAGAAACTCCTGGATTAGGTGGTCAATGGAAACCGTCTTGACTGCTGACGAGTAAGCGGATGCCTCTCCAGCGACGGAGGACGCAATTCTACCGTCGCCTGCCAAAGCTATTTCCACCGACACGTTAGCGAGAACCGCGCGTTCGATCAGCCCGAGAGGGACTTCCAGTGAAGCCACAACTCTCCCGGTCGACACGTCGAGATAGCCGACGTTCGAGATTTCTCGCCCACATTTGACGAAGGGACTGAGGCTCAGCTCAACCAGACTTGCTGACATAGGTCGCCCAATTTCCTGGAAGGAGGGAAGGATACTCATTTTATGACTCATAGTCTATGGGCTAGACAGCACAGTTTCCCTTGCTGTCCTGCATGCGCTTGCAGGATCGAGTCGGTCTCAACATTCAAGAATTACGTCGGGCAAGGAAACTCAGCCAAGAAGAGCTCGCGGGCTTGTCCGAGGTTCATCAGACGTATTTGAGCGGGGTCGAAAGCGGCAAAAGAAATCCATCGCTCTTGGTGATTGAGCGGATAGCCAAGGCTCTTAGGGTCGATCCGGAGGAGTTGGTTCGTCGACGATGACTGGCAGGCGCCCCGCCGATTACGAAAGCTGTTAGGTGCCCGCGCGATGGTGCCGCGAAGGCGATAATTTCGCTTCGTGGGACCCGGCCTATTACTACAGTCGATGGTTGGCCCGGGCACAGGCATCCTAAACTTGGGGTGGAGGTTCGAGTCCTTCCCCCGCTACCGCGTATGACCCCCTGTTATGGTGGGCCTCCGGAAAGAGTCCTTCGCCGACCAGTGCGGCCATCCCCCTTGACCTCGACCGCGAAGGCTTCTCAAGGCTTTCGGGTGGACGATGACGCTGTGCACAAGTGACTGCCCCTTCTCAGTCGTCTAAGCGTGCGCCGGCTCCCAAACGGAACTCGTCAACGCGAACCGGAGCGACTGGAAGCACAGGCAGGCGCTTGCGACGCTGATGTTGGTCTTTGGCAGCAGCAAGCGCGCCTAGCATCCCGATAGGCAGCACGGCTTGCACGGTCGGCAGGGGCACCATGATGTTGACTGGCTGGTCAAGCAAGACTTGTTGGTGTGCGATGCCGGTGGCCGATACTCATCGACCCGTCAGTGAGAACGTTCCGCGCCGCATTCGAGGAGGAATTCGACGATCACCTCGAAGCCGTCAGGGCCAGGCGGCGGGCAATTGTCCGCCGCGAGGCCATCTACGTTCACATCTTCGGCCGTCGCAACAAGCACCTAATTTTATGCGGCGACGCAATCTGCGGCCCTTGGGCATGGACGATCAACCACAACGGTATCGCGCGCGAGCGGTTTTTCGGCACACCGATCAAGCCACCACAACCGAAACGTCGCAAGGGAAAGCGGGTGAAGCTCGTTCACATCGGGCGGCCACGGTTTCCGAGATAGAAGATGTCTGCGCAAGCCGCTGAATACTACCGTCAGAAAGCTGCCGAATGTGAGGATGAGGCGGCCAAGGCCACGACTGAAACAGGCGATCCCGGATGAGCCCCCCGCGCTTATGGTGGTGACCGAGCCGGCCCCGGCGACGCAGACCGTCTTCATGCTGCGCAGCGCGCATTACCGCGACCACGACGGCTGCAAGAAGTTTGCCGGTCAGTGGAACGACGCGACCATGCTCGTGGAGACCGCGCATCGCGCCCTCAATCGCGGTATTGCGACAGCCACGACCGACCCCCGCCGCGCCCAGCTCCGTGGCATGCGTGGCGGGTGACTTCAGCCCTCAAGCTCTGGATGTCGTTGACCTCGACGCAATCGTGGAACCCTATGCTGCGCCGCAGATCGAGCCTGATCCGGTGCTGCGCGAAGCGAACTTCACCGTTATCGACCGTAGCGCCGAAGCGCACACCATCGAGATCGCGGTGCCGCGCACGTGAAAAAGTCAGCACCGCCCGGTTGGCAACCCCATCAAATCGTGACGCGGATCGACGGCTGGGTCGTCGATCCGAAGGACGACGGCCGCATTCCGCCCGCTGTCGCTGCGATGATCGCTCGCGCAATGCCGCAGCTGGGCAATAATCCTGTTGCAATCATTCGCGCGCGCATGCTGGCGCGACATAAGAAGGTGCTTGGCTATGTCTGATGCAACAACTTCGGCTGAGAAAGGGTCAGCAGCTTTTCTCGCCAAGATCGAGACCGCTGTCGAGGTCGGCGTTGATCCTGATCACGGCAGCGGTCTTGACGTGGAACTCGATGATTACGACCGCTTGCTTGCCTCATTCGGTCGCACGTTCGATGACGATGTGCGTATCGCCATCCATGAAGCTGGTCATGCCGTCTGCACGCGTCTGCTGGGACATGAAGTGGGTGGCGTCACGGTGAACCCGGACCCGGTTCGTGGTTCTGAAGGTCTGTGTTGGGGGCTGGGCCATGCTGAAGCGTTTGCGGAGGGTCGCGGTGATGCTTCCCACGTTCGGGACGCTCTGCGCCCGATGATGCCGCAGCCGGGCGAGGATCGTCGCCCTGTCGCAGATGTCTTCGGCAATGTTTACGCCAAGTGCATTGAGTTTATGGCCGGTCGAGCAGCTGGAACGCATGCTGCTCGACGAGGAACCGGCCGAGCCTATCGATGACATTCGGCAGGCGCGCGAGCTGGCTATGTTGATTTGCTCCAGTGAAGAGGCGGTTGCCACTTTTATCGCGCACTGCGACATCGTCGCGCGCGACTTGCTGAAGCCATATGGCGATGTCGTTATCGCGCTGTCGGTCGTGTTGCGCATCAAGCGAACGTTGGATGGCGCTGAGATCGATCAGATCATCCGGGATATGGAGGCGCGGAAGGCGTTAGCGGTTGAGCATCGGCGTCGAGTTGAGTGGCGCGAGCGCGAACTGGCTGCGGGCCGGTTTCGCGCGGATGTGAACACGTCAGCGCCACGTCGCTGTCACAGCTTGCTCATGATCGGGTGGTGTAGTGACGGATGAGTATGATCGGACGGCGCGGCGGATGTACCCGCGCCTCATGATCACGATTGACCCCGGCGCGAAAGCGTCGGGGTCATCGCTTTTGAGGTACGTTCGCCCTTCTCGCGAAATTAGGCATTGGGGCTGAAAAAATCTCTGCCAAGCAGTCTCTTGCTTTTCGCGCGGGTTCAGATCATCTGCTGGCGGCGAAAAGCTCCCATTTTCCGGGAAGTCCTTTCAGCTGATATGATCCGCGCTCAGCGAACTTTAGGTCCGTACCCGCGACGAGATCGGTAACCACGCGAGATACCAGAACTTCGCTTCTCGACGATTGAGACATCACGCGAGCGGCCGCATGGACGGCGATACCACCAATATCGTTGCCCCTGATCTCGACCTCCCCACAATGCAGACCCGCTCGTACTGGCAAGCCGATACTTTCGGCTTCCTCGCTGAGCGCCAGAGCGCAGCGTACGGCCCTGCCGGGGCCGTCGAAGGTTGCAAGAACACCATCGCCCGTACTCTTCACCAGGGTTCCGCGATGCTTGCTGATCAGCCTGCTCGAAACGTCGTCGTGGCTGTCTAGTAGGTCGCGCCAGCGATGATCGCCGACTTCCGAAGCCCGGTTGGTGGAATCAACAATATCTGTGAACAGTACCGTCGCAAGAACGCGCTCCAAATCGTACTCGTCGCCGACGCGGTGCCCGATGAGAAATTCTTCGATGTCTCCTACAACTTGATCAATACTCCCGGTCCAGAACGCGTGATCACCGGAGGGATACTCAATGTATTTCGCGCCCGGAATTCCCTCCGCCAGTTGTCGGCCGAGCCTTACAGGAACTTGCGCATCAGTCGCTCGGTGCAATACGAGCGTCGGTGTCCGAACGGCGGGAAGTATTGGGTTTATATCTATGCGCCTATTTGAAAGGATGTAGGATTTCAGGGCGCCCGGACTGCAAGCAAACTTTTCGAATTTGGCGATGCGCGCCATTGCGTCGGGATTGTTCGCTTCACTGGCAAAGACATTTCTTAGAAAATCACCGTTTCCCCACCGTTTCACTAGGTTCGCCAAGCGTTCTTGAATGATCTCCGGGCTGAGGTTAGGCGGCAGCAAGTCTAAAATACGAGCCAGTCCCCCAAAAAGAATAAGATGAGTGACGCGATCAGGGTAGGCGGTTGCGAACAAAGCGCTCATCGCCGCTCCCTCTGAAAAACCAACCAGCGCGGCTTTCCGGGAATTGATCGTGTCCATAATAGCCCGAACATCATCAATCCGCTCTTCGAGCGATGGCACGTCCGCCAAGCGGTCCGATAGACCTTGCCCTCTTTTATCGAAGGTTACGACGCGAGCGAATTTGGCAAGTCGCTTAAGAAAGCGAGTGTACCCTGGCAATTCGTGTTGATACTCGATGTGCGAGATAATGCCCGGAACCAAAATCACATCGATTGGGCCGTCGCCCATCACTTGATAAGCAATATTGAATTCGCCACTCTGAGCGTATTGAGTTTCCGGCAATGGTAGCTCAGCCATAATCAGCCCCATTCTTTCGCAATAAATGCCGATTATTCTGGAAATTGCGCTGGCTTTCAACCGGCTTAATGCCTGTTCGCTCGCAAGCGGACGCGGCTTGGCAGAGCCCAGAGCGCCGGATGCACATTTCTTACCGCTTTGAGAGGCCCTTAAACGAACTAGCCCGCAGAAGCCCTTCGGACGTGATGTCCCGGTACTCGACATCCGCGTAGAACTTCGGCTCAACCCAAGTCGCCTTCGGCTTCTTCACCGGCTTGGTCAGCTTGGACTTCGGACTAACGACCGTGTCGAGCTGCTTACGGATTCGACTGGAAACGGTACGCGACCAGCCGGTACCAACCTTGCCCATATAAACCAGCTCTCGGCCTTCCTGTTTACCGAGATAGAGGGCGGCCACACCAGTCGGGTCCTTTACGAACCCGATCACTGGGAATTTCTCTCGCTGAACAGTCTTGACCTTCAGCCAGCCGTCGTTGCGGTCAGAGCGGTAGGACGCATCAGCCTTCTTCGAGACGATGCCTTCGTACTTCAGCTTGCTCGCGTGCTCGAACAACTCGTGTCCGTCGCCTTCAAGGTGCTCGCTGTACATAAGCGGAGATTTGAGCGCGTAAGCGTCGAACAAACCCCGCAACATCGATTTGCGTTCGATCTGCGACAGTTTCCGCAAGTCCTGTCCATCGAGCCACAGAAGATCGAACGCGTAGTACAGCAGCCGTTCCTGCTTGCCCTTTGCAAGTTCGGCTTGTAGTTCGCTGAAGTTGGTTCGGCCTTCATGAACGACGACGACTTCGCCGTCGACGATAGCCTGGCCGGGAATGTCGAAAGCCTTGGCGATAGCCGCAAACCGCTTGGTCCAATCGAGCCCGTTGCGGGTGTATGCCTTGGCTTTCCCTTGGTTCAGGTGAAGCTGAACCCGATAGCCATCGTACTTGATCTCGTGGAGGTAGCCGGTCTTGGGCGCTTTGCTCCGGAGCGTGGCAAGCTGCGGCTTGATGAAGCCTGGCATCTCGACGGCTTTGGTAGGCTTAAACATACATGACTCAAAAATAACATGGTACAATGACCACCAGTATAATGCAGTTTTATTGGTGATCCATGTTGGACAATGAATTTAACAAGCAGCGGGCTATTCTGATCCGCGACCTTGCTGACCGTGCGGATGATCCTTTCATCAAGCGGCGGCTGCTGGCCCTCGCGGCGCGGTACGAAGGTCCGGTGACTGCCAAGCCTGTGACGCCTGTGTTCATCGGTAAGCAATGTATTTCTGAAAACGAGCGCGGCTGAGCAGGACTTTCTGTAAAAGCGAGCGCGGGTAAGTCCGGATTGTCCTCAAAGGCAGACATCGAAGATGCCACAAGCGAACGCCGCTTTGAGCCCAATAGCTGTCATGCAGGCTACTGGACGGCCGCAAACAGATCCCAGGACCCCGGAATACCCTTCAGATCGAATGAGCCCCGCTCAGCAAATTTCAGCCCGGCTCCCGCAACCAGATCGGTCACTACTCGAGATACAAATACCTCATTTGCGCCTGACTGCCCCATAACGCGGGCGGCAACGTGAACCGCTATTCCGCCAACATCCTTGCCTCGCACCTCGACCTCGCCGGTGTGCAGTCCGGCGCGCAGGGGCAAGCCGAGTTGCCGTGCCGCATCGCCAAAAGCGAGGGCGCAGCGAACAGCACGCCCGGGGCCATCGAATGTCGCCAAGATACCGTCGCCAGTGGTCTTGACCAACTTTCCTCGATGTCGTTCGACAACCTGTGCAGCAAGGCGGTCATGGGAATCAAGTAGTTCGCGCCAGCGGCGGTCTCCAAGTTCAATCGCTCTCGTCGTGGAGTTCACGATGTCGGTGAACAGAACGGTGGCCAGCACCCGATCTGCTTCGCCTTCGGCTTCGGGCCGTTTGCCCGTGATAAATTCCTCAACGTCGCCGATTACCTGCTCGCAATCGTCAGAAAAGAAGACCCCGTGCGGAAACTTCTCATACTCAATGTACTTCGCGCCCGGAATTGCAGCCGCGAGCTTCCGGCCCTCCGCGACAGGCACTACTGCGTCGGCCTGGCTGTGAATAACGAGTGTCGGAACCCGTATGTTTGGCAGGACCGGCGTCACGTCAATGAGCCGGTTCATCAACATGATGGACTTGAACGCACCGGGGCTGCAGCTCATTCGCTCGAACTTGCCGAGCGCTGCGAGCTCATCCGTGCCGCCGTTGGTCATGCCGACGACGTGTCGCATCATTTGGCCGGAGCCCCAGTCTGCAACTATCTTGTCCATAACCGCTTCGAACTGACTGGCCGGCACTGAGTGGCCTGCTCGCGGAAAGCCTCCGATCAGCACAAGGTGGGAGACGCGATCGGGGTGGGGTGCCGCAAAGAGGAGGCTCATGGGACAGCCCTCTGAGAAAGCCAACAGAGCTGTTTTGCGAGACCCCGCCGCATCCATGACAGCGCGAACGTCATCCATTCGCTCTTCCAACGAAGGCACCCCCGGCACGCGATCGGAGAGGCCCTGACCGCGTTTGTCAAAGCTTATGAGCCGCGCGAAGCGGATAAAGCGTCGCAAACTCGCAACTATGTTTGGCAGCTCGTAAATCACTTCGAGGTGGGAGATCGAACCGGGCACAAGCGTGAGGTCCATCAGTCCATCGCCAACCACTTGATAGGCAATATTCGTCTCGCCGCTGCGGGCGTAGTGCGTCCGGGGCATAACGAAATCGGTCATTTCAAACTCCGATGCTCTCAAACGCCCCGACGGGCCTGCAGCGCCGTACTTTATCGCTAAAACGGCGGGCGTCCACTTGCAGAGGTAATGCCGTTAACGTCCGCTTCGCGTCACAAGGCGACGACCTTGGCGCGGGATCACGCGACGGTTTTGCCTTCCGAAGCGGACGTGCGCGCGCCCACTCGGCAGGACCTCTCCATTTTGCAGTCTTGACTCATCGTTCGCGTTTCGTTCTTATAGAGACTCATCGTCAGTTCCAGAAGCAAAATATGCCCACACTCGAATTCCTCCGTTCGGAGATCGAGCGCATGCGCGTGCAGGTCAGCCGCCAGCGCAAAGAAATCGTTCAGCTTCAGCGAGCGGGTATCCCGACCAGCTCGGCCGAAGCGCTGCTGCAACGGATGCTCGACAAGATCGACGCTCTCTGCGCTGACCGAGACCGGATGAAGCCGCGCTACCGAAGCCGAAGGGTAAGGTTCTCGGAGGCCGGAAATGGTGAGGGAGCGTCCGCAGTGGTTCGATGATTGCGAAGACCCGCCGCCGTTCATCAGGGCACTAAACGAAGTCCGGCAACTCTCTGCTCGTGAAGGCTGGTGCTATCACCATGTTCAGGCGATCCAGGTAGCTATCGATCAGTACGCAGAGGCCGCGCTCGGCAATCGCGAATTCTTTTTGAACCGGCCTTACAGTATTGGACCGACCAAGAAGGGAGATATCGCCTAAAGGAAACCAAGCAACTGGAATGCCATCAACGACGGCCCGATTTGGCAAGTTTCTGGCCTCTGCTGGCGGAAAGTCGTCGCTTGCGGGGGCGCTGCGCCGCACGCTTCTTCGAAGCAGGCGGAACACTTCCATTTGACCAAGCGTTTATCCCCACGCACTTCACCACAATCGGGCCAGCAGCATTTTCCGTGATCGTTGATGCGATTCCCGATAACCATGCGATCAAGTCGAAAAAGGAAATGGGCTTGCTATCGCCAATACCGAGCCATCGCCTGTCGCGATGATGCGTGATGACCAGCACACCATGACGACGGCTTTCCGGCTTCAAGTAATCTTCCGCAAGCTGGGTTCGCAACGCATGTTCGAGGTCGCGAGCAGTCCAGCCCTTGCCGCCATGCTTGACTTCAATTGCCACTTCGCAGGGCGCGGAAGTTGATGCAACAATAACGTCCGGCTTGTCGCGCGTCGCAACTTCAGCTTCGCGAAATGCATGGAAGCGGCCACGTGCGCGAGCTGTCATCTGCTCTACGAGCCAGTGTTGGACTTCGTCTTCATCCTTTGCTCGCTCTAGTAGCGGACGGGACGTAACGTCTCCTTGCGTGAGGGTTCTGGCGATGTCGGCTAGAACGCCGCCAACAATGCGGAGCAAATCTGCACCCGTTTTTGCCGGAGCTGCAAATTGACGCTGAAATGCGATTACCTCTGCGGCGTTCCACGCAGGACTTTCAGCGTCGCGCTCGGCCTTCCCGCGCGCAAGCTCGCGAAACCGGTGCGAACGCAATGCAAAGACCGGATCGTCAGCAAGTCTCTTGATTGCTTGGTAGGCGTCCGCGCCTGGTCTTTCCAAAAGCGTCGTCAGAATAGCATCGCGCGCGTTTTGGGCATTATCCCGCGTGTCGGGACTGTAGGAGCCTCTGCGTATGGTGTCGTCCTTCGGGCGGATGTGGGTGTAGGCCAAGTGAAGGAGCGCTTCCAGCGTCTTGACCGGCGCGCTCGAAAGGGCGCCCGTAATGACTGAATCATGGCGGTCGAACAACGTACTGAATGTCTTATCCGCCCGCACTTGCCGGGCAACCTTGGGTCCAGAATTTAACCATCTGGCAAGGATCGACATAGCCTTGTCGGCATCAACTATGAGCAAGAGCGCCAAATAGGACAGAGCGAAATCGTCCCTCTCGCCTTTGACATGCTCGTCGTAGCGCGCTTCCGCGGTCGCAAACAGCTTCCTGCGCTGTCCGGCATCCAATTCCAAATTGCGGACAACCTTGAGAATACTTCTGATTACCTGGACCGTATTCGCGTCCGACTTGAGAATGGTTGAGACTATGAGGCGTTGCACCGGCAGCTGTATCGCGTTGGTAAGTGAACCGTATCGATACAAGAATGTGGTAGGCGTTTCAGAAGGCGAAGACCATTCGCGTTCGATCTGATCTTTTATGACCGGCAGAACTGCCTTCGGCCATGATATGATCAGTGCGTCAAGCCAATCTGGGTAACTTTGCTCGGCCCGGCATCCGTGACGCGCGGCAATAGCAGCTTCCGTGTGAGTCAGCTGAAGTACCCAATCCGGATTGTCGGCGGCTTCGACACTGATGCCGGCGAATGCAAGAACGGTTGAATTCTTTATGGTGATAACGCCGCCGGGTTTGCGGATCGGTCGAACGGGCTTGACCAGCCGCCAAAGTCGCTTCATTCCGTCCCGATAGGGATAGCAGTGGGCGAGAAACGCGGCGACCGGTCCCGTGTGGTTTGTTCAAAACGTCGGCCACTTGATTGCTGATGTTCGGAGCGGCAACCGCGCTTCCAAAGGGTGATGCGGATCACAGCGACCACTCCGATGACCTTGTATGCCTGTGATCACGGCTTGAGGGGGTGGCCCCTCCCGGAAACAGGAGAATGGCTATGAACAAATTCGACCATGAAATGTCGATGGAAGCCCTCGATCGTGTGGTCGGCGGTGCGGATGGTGATGGCAACGGTACCGGTACGGGTAACGGTGGTCACGGCCTCGTTCGCGGAATCAAGCAGGTCATCGGCGCGGTGGAGGGCATCGTCAAATCAATTTGGCCCTTCTGATCTTCGCTTGGAATCTGCGTTGTCACGCGATCGCCGATGGACAACGCGGCATACTTAATCAACGCTTGTTGCGCATCGATTGCGCAGCAAGCTGCTGCGCATCACGCTTTCCCGAATCCAGTCTGCCCGGTTCGCTGCCCACTATGTGAATGCGAGCCCACGTCATAGGGAAAGTGATAGTAGGCTCGCAGGCCAGCTTCAGATCGAACAAGCACTAGAACAGTGACGGTATGCCCGAAAGATAGCTTCGAGGATGGCCATTGCGAACCTCCAGACCGTTCGGCCACTCGGCCTCATCTGTGCAGTGAGGCCGCGTCTGCCCGTGGGGTGGAGACCCCTTTAGAGCAAAGGAATGCTTAAGGAGTTGCCCACAGGCCGCGGCTGGTAGCTTGCGCTTGCCTTGGGCCTCGGCGTTGCTGGTCATCGAAGTATTTTTCGGCGATCTCTGAGCTAGGTAATAGGCCAGGTCGGCCTCGCCTGCTGCGACCATGGCGCCCGGGTCGGGACCACGTGACGACATATCCGACATTCTCTGGGCTCGCAGCCGTCAGGGGATAGTACTGAATGCAGAGGCTGCGCTAAAGGAGAAGAGAAACAGATCGGCCAGCCGCTAGGCGACGAGCTGTCTCCGCGCGAACTCCGCGAATGGGCCAGTTCCGCTTGTCAGCTCGTCATAGCTTCCCGACTGCACGATCTTGCCACCGACCAGCATCACGATTCGATCCGCGTGGCGGATTGTGCTCAACCGATGTGCAATAACAATCCGCGTGACGTTCAGCCGTTCCAGCGACGCGCCGACGATCGCCTGCGTCTGGTTGTCGAGCGCGCTCGTTGCCTCGTCAAAAAGCAGGATGCGTGGCGAACGTGCCAGCGCACGGGCAATGAGGACCCTCTGGCGCTGTCCGCCCGAGAGCGTATTGATCCCTTCCGCAACGAGCGTGTGCATACCCATCGGCATCTGCCGAATATCGGCGTCGAGCGCCGCCAGCCGCGCGGCCTCCCAGGCCTTGTCCAGCGTCAGGTCGACGCCGCCGCAAATATTTTCGTACAGACTGCCTGTTGCCAGCTTCGTGTCTTGCAGCACAACCCCAAGCTGGCGTCGCACGTCATTGGTCTCGATCGTGTTCAGCGCCTTGCCGTCATAGAAGATCGTCCCGGCCTCCGGTCGTTCGAAGTCCAGCAGCAATCGCAACAGCGATGATTTTCCGCTTCCTGAAGGACCGACAACCGCCACATACTCCCCCCTCGAAACGTGTAGGGTGATATCGTCAAGGATGATCGGTCCATCCTCGATATAGCGGAAGGTGACGCCAGAGAACTCGATCTCGCCTGTGAGCTCGCCCGCCGGCCGTCGATCTTCCGCGATCTCGGCGGCAGCGGAGAGAATCGGCTTCATCCTGGCCAGATGAGGGATGACCACCAGCGATTCGCTCATGCTCGAGGCAAAGTTGCCGATCGCCGCCGTGGTCTGGCCGAACGCGGCGAGGAAACCGAGAAAGGCGCCGAGATTGACCAGGAGCTGACTATTGGTGCGCGAGGCGATCGCAAAAATGATCGACGTGGCCAGAAGAGGGAAGGCCGTCTCGAAGACGACCAGAACGTTGGCCGCTCGCTGCGAGGCGATGAAGTAGCGCTTCTGAGCAGCGAATTGTCCCGACCATCGCGCCAGTGCGCGACTTCCGGCGTTCGCCACGCGAAGCTTGCTGACGCCAGCGATCAATTGCAGCACAAAGCCGCTGACCTTGCCTTGCAGATTGAAGTGCTTGTTTTCGTAGTAAGTTCGCACGGCGCTGGTTGCGACGATCGCGGCCGCCCGGAGCGCGATTAGCAGGAGCGCGATGCTGCCGAGCCGGAGGTCATAATAGAACATCAACCCAATGCTGAAAATCCCGAACAGGGCCGATGTAAAGCCTCGCAAGGTTCGTCCCGTCACGATCTGGCGCGTCGCTTCTATGCCCATCGAACGGTCGACCAAATCTCCGGTCGTGTAGTCGCGAAACAACGACGCCGGTAACCTGAGCAGGCGATCGATGAGGGCGGCCTGAAGCTTGTAGTCGAGCTGGCCTTCAAGCCGGATGGTGACCAGTCCCTGCATGCCTTGCAGTCCCGCCATCGCAATCGCGGTGACGGAGAGCGCCGCCGCACAAACGACGAGCTGGTCGATCTCCGTGCGTGGGATCACGGAATTGACCAGCAGATTTGTTACCAGCGGCGGTATCAGCGACAGCAACCCGATGGCGATGATCGCGAGGACCATGCGAACCACGCTGGCGGAGAGGCCTCCGCTCGCGAATGACAGCAGATCACGATAGCGAAGCGGGTGCGCGGGCAGGGTTTTGTAGAAGCTGACAGCTTCCGGTGCGAGAGCGCTTGCAACCGAGCTATTGACCGGTCGTCGCCATCCCTGCTTCGGATCGATCATCGTGTACCCACCGCGCCGGTCGCGGATCAGAGCAACCGGGTCGCCTTCGGGCCCATGCCACCCCAGCAGGGGGCCGGCATCGGATCTCCACCAGCGATCGCGCAACTGGACGCGACGAATTCGTAATCGCGATGCACGCGCGATCTGTAGAATGTCGCTGAATCTCTGGCCCGCGGGATGCGTTCGGCTTGCGTGAGTGATGGAGCTTCCCAATGCGTCGGCGACGAGGCGGCAACTGTCGAGCAGGAGGTCACCGGAATCCAGCTCGACCTGCGCGCGACCGGTTGGGGCCGTGACCACTTCGGACAGGCGCTCGAGGGCATCCAGCGTCCGCGCACGGGTCAGCTCGGCTCGCCGGGCGAGTTGCTGCTGTTCGGACGACCTTTCATCTCGGAGCCACCGCTCCAGACTGGCGACAATCACGACATGGAAGCAGTCGAGGGCTGGCCAGACCAGAGATGGTTCAGGTGTGGTCGGCTCTGTGATGATCCTGGCGCCGCTCTCGCCGGCTTCCAGCGAAGTCTCCGCTGTGAGCGGAATGAAGGGACCCCCGGCCTCGAGTTCGGGGGCGAGATCCAGTACCTTCACGCTTCCTGCTTCGATCCGGGCCCACGCGATGCTTCGCTTCGGGCCGCGGCAACGTTCGCCCGCACGCAGTTGTCTCGTTTCGCCACCGATCAATTCGGAAGCGTCGTCCGATCGGGCCGAGCCGGCCGCGAGCGAGGACAGCCGGGCGATCCAGCCGGACATGCGGTCCGTGGCGATCTCGTTTCGGGGGACTGTGGTGATTTCCGCGTCAGGGCCCCCGACTGCGACGATCTGCAGCCGTATCGCTGACCGTTCACAAGCCGTGTGCAGGTCCAGTATCACTTCACCAATTTCACACCTCAGCAGATGATGTCGGACGCCATCTGTCTCCACCGCGAAGATATCGATATGACCGGCACTCACCTCCAGCGCGTGATCACGTTCGTTGAGGAGAACGGGATGCCGCGGGTCGATCGCCGTGCGGCGAGCGGGGGAGGCAGCAATTGGCCTCATGTTCACAAACTCATCTTTGGTAACGGGGTTACTCATTCGCTTGTCACGAGCCTTGCGTAGGCGCCCTGGAGCGCGACAAGCTGTTCGTGGGTGCCGCGTTCCACGATCCGGCCATGCTCCAGTACGATGATTTCGTCGCAATCGCGCACTGTGCTCAGGCGGTGCGCGATAATGATGCAAGTGCAGCCTCGGCGTCGCAGGTTGTCGTCGATGACTTTTTCCGTGATCGGATCGAGGGCCGCCATTGCTTCGTCCAGGACGAGAATCGACGGGTTGCAGACGAGTGCCCGGGCGATCTCGATACGTTGGCGTTGCCCTCCGCTGAAATTGCCTCCGCCCTCATTGATGTGGCAGTCGTAGTTTCCGGGACGTGTTGCCAGGTCGTGGTGGATCAATGCATCCCTCGCGGCGGCGATCAAGTAGCGCTCATCCACTGTCGAATCCCAAAGGGTCAGATTGTCGCGCGCGGTCCCCTCGAACAGAAATATGTCCTGATCTACATAGGAGACGGAATTTGCGAATTCCTGGGGTGGAAGGTCCGCCAGCTTCCATTGATCGAAGAGAATTTCTCCCGCCCACGGCTCGTACAGCCCGCAGATCAATTTGCCGAGCGTCGATTTTCCGCTACCGGAGACGCCGACAAGCGCCACGCGCGATCCCGCGGGGATCGCCAGCGACAGGTTGGCCAGCAATGGCGGTTCCAGAACCGAATAACCGAAGCTGATGTTGCGAAGCTCGACCCTGCCAGCAAGCTTTGGTGGAACGCTATCGACGAGGTTGCTGGGCGGCGCGGGCCGGAGTGGGTACTTGCGAATATCCTCGAGCCGTTCGAGCGCTCCCTTGATCGTCTGCAGGCCGCCGAAATAGTTGACGAGATTCTCGAATGGTTCCGAGAAGTTCGCCGCCAGGGATTGGAATGCAACCAGGCTGCCAAGTGTCAGCGAGCCTTCGATCACCCTCAAACCACCGAGCCCCAGGATCGCAGCGGTCATCAACCCGGAGAGCAGCGTCGGCACCATGTCGAGGATGATGGCCGATGCACCGAGCTTCTGTTCGGCGTTCAGATTGTTGGCCTGGAGGCCCGCCCATTTGCCAAACGCATCATCTTCCAGGCCGCTTGCCTTGATGGTTTCGATGGTGCGCACCAGGCCCACCGTGGCGCCCAGGAGCTTGCCCCGTTCAACCGCGAGCCGGTAGCTGAGCTCCTGCCGTCGCGCCCCAATCAGGCGAAGCAGGAGAAGGTTCAGGAAGGCGATCGCGATGCACAGCACCGTCAGGCTGACGTCATAGACCGCCATCGCGCCGGCAAAGAGAAGCACCGACGTCAAGCTGAGTGCGTTCATCGCAATGCCGCCGGACAAGAGGCGCGCGATTTGCTCGTTCGATGCGACGCGGCTGGCGACGTCCCCGGCATGGCGCTGGGTAAAGAATTCCAACGGCAGCGCCATCACACGCCAGAGGAAGCGGCTGGTCATGACAACAGAGAGCTTTGCCTGCAGCCGTAACGCCACCGACTGACGAACCGCGACCATCACCCCGCGACAAGTTGCCGTTAACGCCATTCCGATCAGGAGTGGCATGAGCCAGCTATCGCTGTGCTGAATCAGGATGTTATCGACAAAAATCTTGGAAAAGCCTGCGGCAAGGATGTTGGGAATGACAAGCACGATGCTCACGATCACCAGCAGGACAACCGCCGCCCTTGAGTGACGCAACTCTCCCAGCAGCAGCCCGATCCCGTTGGGCTTGCTGCCGACCGTTTTGAACTCTTCGCCGCGCTCGAAGACCAACACCACCCCGGTGAAGGCAAGATCGAGCTCGGCCATGCTGATGCGTCTGCGGCCGCTCGCAGGATCGTTGATATAGGCGTTCCTGCCCTTGATACCCTCCAGGACTACAAAATGATTGAAGTTCCAGTGGATGATACAGGGCGTCGGGAGCTGGACCAGCGCGGACGGCTCGACACTATATCCTCTTGCAACAAGGCCATAGCGCCGCGCTGCCCTGACAATATTGCTTGCCTTGCTGCCGTCGCGCGATACGCCGCAAGCAATGCGGAGCTGCTCCAGGGGAATCCAGGCGCCGTGATAGGCGAGAACGATCGCGAGCACCGCAGCGCCGCATTCGACCGCCTCCATCTGCAGGACGACGGGGGTCCGCTTCACCTTCTTGCGCAGCAGTCCTGACAGGCGACCGTGCCGCGCGTTTGCCGACGTAGGAGAGGGCTTATCCATCAATTCCCGTGAGGTGCCTGATCAAGGGGATCACCAGGTCGAGCGGCCGTTGTCGCCGGGTCGTGATTTCGGCGCGCGCCAGCGTCCCGCTCGTCAAATGAGTGGCGGGCCCCTTGCCCACGGCCCAGCGATAACCCGTCGCGGTGGACTCATCCTCCTGAAGCGTCACCTCAGCGGCATATGGCGCGCCATTGTGGGAGAAGCGGGACACCAGGCTTTCATTGTGCAGTGCTGCGCTGATGCCTTGAGGAGTCATCGGGAAGTCAGAGACGCTCAAGACCGTACCCATCATCATGCCGAACTCATCGCGCTTGACGGTGCTCGGCTCGAGATGAACCGCCATCCCCGGCTTGATCTGCTTGCCATGTTCGGCCGGGATATAGACGACGGCCTGCAGCTTGCTGCCTTCGCTTTCGATCTGGACCACGGGCATCCCGACCGTGAGCACCGAGCCGGGAGAGATCTTCACTTCGAGGACACGGCCTTCCATCGGACTGAGGACCTGCGTATTCTGGCTTAACTGCTCCGCGGCTGCATTCACTTGCCGGCGCGCTTCGTTCAGGGTGAATTCGGATTGCTGAACGTCGCGTTCTCGCTGTGTCTCCAGGTCTGTCTTCTGCGCCCTGAGCTTGAGAATCTCGTTCTGCGCGTCGAGGCGGCGTTGCTGCGCATCGCTCAGTTCCTGCCGCCGGTCCTCCAGAGCACGTCGCGTTGTGTAACCCTTCGCGAGCAGCCCCTCGAGGTTCTTGACGTCGACCGACAGATAATCGACGCGCTGGCCGGTCGCCTTGATGACTTGTTCGAGTGCGGCTTCGAGTTTCTCGAAATTCTGACTCTTGGCGGCGAGCTCGGCTGCGACCTTCGATTTGAGGTCGGTATATTCGCGCTGGCGCTCCCTGAATACTTCGACCGCCGCCTTGTGCTTCTGCTCAATGTCAGTCTGAACGATCTGGGCGATCGGCTGACCAAGGTCGACGTGGTCGCCGACCGTGACGGCAACGGACTGCAGCCGGCCGGCAGCGGCCGAGACCGCGTCGACCACCTTGCCACCATTGCTGATCAGGATTCCCTCGCCGGAGACGCGGGTGGGCACGCGCCCGAAAATGCCCCACACGACCGCGGCCACCACCACAACGAGGAAAACGACCGTGATAATCCAGTCGGCAGGCCTGGTGATGACGACGAGCTGGTCAAGCTGTTCAGGAGAGGCCGCGCGGTCGAGTGCCGTCGCCCGAAATGCCCGTTGCGGCTCGGAGGTCGCACTCCTATTCTGCGGTTGTCCGAGCGTTTCCGAGGTCGACATATCAGCACGCAAAGGACTGAATTGATTGAATGAATATGCCGGCATCTTCGCATAGATCAGACGTGGTCACAACAATGGCCGGCGCGAAATCGGTGGCAAGCTTCGAATGCACACGCTGAGCGGCAGGGCAACGCGGTTTTTTGCAGCGCACGCGCGGCAAGCCGTGCTCGTCACGAGTGTAGCGCTGGGTCTGCTATGGTCCCCTGTGTCACGGGCCGGTGTACTTTCCGAGAGCGATCGCAAGCAGGCGGAAAGCTTGAAGCCGTTGTTTTCGAATCTGATGACTGATCTCGTCGAGACCGCCAAGCGCTCGGACGTGCCGAACGGGGACATCGTCTGTGTCAACTCCACGATCCGCGAGCTTCTGCAGATTTCCGACGAACTCGCCAGCTACGAATATCTGATCACGATGGAGAAGGATTTGACCGACGTCGGTGACGACAATTCGCTGCGAGGTGTCGTCAAGTTTGCGGTCGATAAAACCAACGTCATTCTGACCAGCGAGAGAAAGCGGCTGGTTCAGTTGTCCGAGCAATGCAACAAAAATCCGGTGGGGTTCGGAAAAGCACAGGAGGCATTGAGGGTCATCGATACAACGACCGGCATCCTGAACTCCATTCGGGATCGCCTGTAAGGCGCCACGGGTTTGCTGACGCCGAATGCGGGTGATCTGCTGCAACGTTCGCCTCACCCTTGAAACTCGCGCGGCTCAAATCAGCCGGCTTGATCGCGGTATGGTGCAGCTCAGTGACAATTCTCACGGAGACCTCCGGACAGCTGAGACATGCTGACTCTGGTTGCGGGGTGGTCCCGCACCATGAACACAGCAAGGAGGACTGAGATGACGCGTAGCACCAACGACAATGCAGCGACTCGCGAGCTTTCCATCGACGAACTCGACGCGGTGGCCGGCGGCAAATGGAGCTGGGGAGATTTCGCCAAGTCGCTGTTGGGCGGAGGAGTGACGGGCGGCATGGGTGGCGCCGCAGTTGGCGGCATCGGCGCCGTACCTGGTGCCATTGGCGGCGGTCTCCTCGGCGGGATCGGGTACTGCATCAGCCAGCTGTTTTGAGCATACCGTCCGACCAAAGCGAGATCCAGCGCGAGTCCGCATCATGGGTTTCGCTTTGGCGGCGAGCATGATCTCAAGCGGCACAAGCCCAACAGATGAGAGAGCGTACCATGCAGAAGCCTCGGGAGTTGACGGTTGACGAACTCGATTCCGCCTGCGGTGGAAGCCGCGGCAATGGCGGAGCCGGCGGTTCGGCTGTTTCCGATTTCATAAATTGGCTTTTGAGCCAACTTCACATTCCCACCTCACCGGGTGGACCCGTTCGGAGCTAGCTTCGAACGGGTTCGTGCCTTGGGCTACCGGAAAGGGTCAATGGATGCGAGGTCTCGGAAACGAGGACCTCGCATTACCTTTAGTGGCAGCGCGGCATGCCGATCTGCTCCCTTCAGCGCCGTGCCTCAATCAGCAAGATCGTCGACGATTTCCCGTGGAAAGTGTGGGTCTGCATCGCCTGTATGAACTGTGTGATCAAGATCACGGCGCAGTGCGCGTTGACGCGGCAAGCTGCACCCGGATGACAGCGATCATCCGTTCACCTTAGACAGATGGAGACTTTGATGAGTGCATACCAGAATGAGCATCAGACGGTCCGTCCGCTGTCGGACGAGGAATTTGAATCCGTGACCGGCGGTTGCTTCGGAATCCCGGTTTCCGACGGTCATGGAGGGGCCATTTATGTTTCTCCGACGATCGGGCGTGGTCCATGGCTTCCGACTGGCACCGGACCTACCTTTCCTACGGGTGGTCCGTTCGGACCGTTTCCGGCGTGATCGGCCAGTAGGTGCGCGTCAGAGCCGGCACTCCGAACGATGCCGGCTCCGATCGCGCACGAACCGACACAGCGAAGCTCCCAGGCGCGATCGCGTCGGCTAGACGCGGGGCGCCAGCTCACCTGAACGAGCAGACCCTGTATTCACTCGGACCGCCGGGCTTGCTGCCGCTGGGAGCGGCAGTATAGTGGCGCGATGGCTGTCAGCTCTCCCGAATTGAAAGCTTTCCTGCTCGCCACGCCTTTCTTCGGAGGGCTGTCAGATACAAGCCTCGATCTGCTGATCTCAATGCTCGTCGAGCGCCGCTTTGACGTTGGCGCCACGATCGTAGCGGAAGGAGAGCCGGGGCGTTCAATGTTTATCGTTCATTCCGGCGAGCTCGTCGTGAGCAGGCTTGGGCACTCGGGGCGCTCCATTCGGATGGCGGGTCTTGAGGCCGGGGATTTTTTTGGCGAGATGACGCTCATCGAAATGCAAAATCGATCGGCCACGGTCTCCGCGCAAAGCCAAACCGTCTTGTACGAGCTCACGGCTCGAAGCCTCTACATGTATTGTAAGGCAGACATCCACGCGTATGTCCTCGTGATACAAAATATCAGTCGCGAACTTTGTCGGAGGCTCCGCCGCGCCGATGATCGGATTGCCGAGCTGCTGGTGCATCAGGCAAAATAGCTCCGGAGCGTCGAAGATGGTGGATCTCACGACGCAGCGGACGCCTCTTGCCGAGACCATAGTAGTGAGAAGCCCGCTGGTTTTGGCCGGCGGGATTCTCTGATGCGCCCAGGCTGCCGGTTGCAGTTCACCGATCCGAGGCTGCTGGCGACGACAAAAGGACCAGGTCGTGCACCGAGACTGTCGAGACGGCCATTTCATCAGGCTGATTCACGGCAGCGCACGCCAAGGCTTCAGCAAAGGCGGGCGCATCATTCAAATAGGCGGCTGGCCTGATGTCTTGTTGAAGCCGTCGAAGAAGGCGCCGTAAACCTGTCGATTTGTAAGCCCATCGCAATTTACATACGACGGATACACACCGGTTCCTGCCGGTCCATTCGGGCAGAACTGATAACCGTCCTGCAGACCGCCGCTGACGAGACCGAGTTCGGCGTCATTCAACTCGTCGATCATATTCGTACTCCCTTGCTGTGATGAACACCGCGTTCATCGAGTTGCGAGCATGACAGCTGAGATCCTCTTTCGCGTGACTAAAGTCACGGTTCTTGGTCGTCGCGAGCTAGCGTTGAAGTGGCGCAAGAAGGCGGAGGTCTGGTGCGCTAAAGGGAGGTTTGATCGGACCGATAGGATAGGCCCTTCGTCATGACGCCGTCGGTCTGGTCGCGTTTGCTGGACATGGGCGAGGTCGTTTCTGATGCAAGTTGCCCCCGTTTATCCGCACGGCTTGTGGCAAGCGAGGCTCGATCATTCGTTCGGTAGACGAGCGGCTCCAAATGAGCGCCAGTGGTCAGCGTCGATTTTACGCATGTGACGCACGTCACAGCAGCCGTCGCTTGGAGTTCGTATCCATCCTGCACCAGGTGGCAATGTCGCCGCCGGCAACAGGAGGAAAGCAAATGAAGTTGACGAGCATTCGTGAACTGTCAGCCGACGAGCTGGGAGCCGTTTCGGGGGGCAAGCCGTCGAGCCCAGTCAGTATTCCAGGAAATGCGTTCGACAAGCTGCTGTCGGCCATCGATAAGAATCTTGCGATGGTGAAGGATCTAAAACCGGGCGGCTACCTTCCGCCTGGCTAAGCTAGTGCGCCTGCATCTGTGAGTTCCGTGTCCAAATCCGGCCTCAATGCTTGCTGCCCTTGGAAAACGCCGTCGGGAGTCATGCTCCCTGCGGCGATTTTCGCGCCACGACGTCGATCCGCCCCGGCGCGGACAACGCTGGTTACCCCTTGCTTGATGGGCGTCCCTGAGAACGGCCGCGTCGTAATGGATGGCGAAGCCGCGCGATAGCAGGCATCTCCTTCAACCGCCTTGTCGGAGCGTCTCGGTTTTAGCCGGTATGATCACACGCATCCCGATTGCCGGTGCCAGCTCCGCCCATACTACCATTCAACCCTGGCCGACTTCCGAGGCTACCGAGGCGGCCCCGTTGACGGTCTGAGCAGGAAGTCGACCACGACCCTCAACTCACTCTGCGAGCCCGGCATCAGACGCCAACCACCGACGTGAACAAACAGCGATAACGGTGGTCAATCAGGATCAAGCTTCATTGATTTTGTTGATTTTTTCGATCGCTTACTACGTTCGGGACGTAAGGGTCGGCAATGGGAGCTGAAAGGCTCCTACAAGGTTGATATGAACCTCTGCTTCTTCATCGTAGGGATAAGCGATTGAAATCACAGAAAATGCGAACGCCCTCCGAGCGCACCACAAGCAGACGTCCAGCTGTGCCGATGGGCTCCGTCCGTCGATAGGTCGGACCCAATAGCGCCTGGCAATTGCGGCCGCAGTTACCGGGCGCGAAGTAGACGCAATGCGTCTTTGGAAGTCGCTATCAAGATTCGCGTTCGTGGCGTGTTGAGCGGCGGTGCGCGTTCCATAATCACGTGCAACAGATTCCCGCATGACTGGCGACCTCGCCGCGCCACCCCGAGGGGCGACATCCATCTCAGCTTGACAGCCTCACGCTCGGCTCGGCTTAACATCGAATGTATCCAATTCGTCCATTTTGGCTCTCAACTGCCGGAATGAGCCACGTGAAGATGTTGCGAATATCGCGATTGCTTGGCGTAATAAACTGAAAATATTATCTTATTACTTTTGCTACAGCGCGTTATTCCTTCGCAAGAAGCTCGTCGCCCAATGTTTGGATGCAGGCGTTGACTTTTGGATACATTGTGCTCAGTTTCCTCCCAGAATAAAAACTAACCTGGGAGGATCCCGTGACCGGCAGTTCGGGAGCGCGCGGGCCGAAATTGACACAGACAACGGCCGTCTTGGCGATGTGCGCGGCCCTGATCGTCGTTTTTTCGATCTTCCTGAATGGCTTCCTGACGCTCGGCAATCTGTTCGCGCTGGCGCGCAACATTTCGATCCTCGGCATTCTCGCGCTCGGCATGGCGGTCGTTGTGATTGGACGCGGACTCGACCTGTCGCAAGTCGCCTCCTTCGCCGCCTCCACTGCGATCGCGATAATTCTGATGAATTCGGGTTATGCGACGCCAGTCGCGCTGTTTATCGGCTTCGTGATGGCGATCGCCATCGGCTTCCTGAACGGGTTTCTGATCTCGGTGATCGAGATGCCGCCGCTGCTGACGACGCTGGCGTCGAGTCTTGCGGTGTTGGGGGTCGTACGCACCACCGCAGTGCAGCACTATGTCGTATATCTTTCCAAGGGGCACGACGAATTCCTGCGGCTTGGCGGAAATGTCTGGGGCGGCGTCCCAATCTCGATCCTGATCTTCGCGGCCACTGCGGTCGTCGTGCATCTCTTTCTGTCGCGCACCGTGATCGGGCGCTTCGTCTATGCCCATGGTGATAATCCCGACGCCGCGCGTCAGACCGGACTGCCCACCCGTCCGCTGACCATGATCGAATACGCGCTGTGCGCTGCGATCGGCTACATCGGTGGCGTCGTGATGGTCGCGCAGACGGCGCTGATGCATCTCCAGGTCGCGGAATCGACCATCATTTTCGACGTCATCATGGTTGTCGTTCTCGGCGGCGTCAGCCTCGTCGGCGGCCGCGGCAACGTGATGAGCGTCATCGCCGGAACCTTGCTGATCGGCGTGTTGCTGAACGGCATGACCATCATGGATATGGACGTGCAGACCCAGAACATCGTCAAGGGAATCGTGCTGCTGATCGCGATCCTGCTCGATTCCCGACTGCATCCGCGCGACGAGGAGACGTCGAAGCAGGGTGATTGACGCTCGGCTTCCATCAACAGGCCGCAACAGTCGGCCGACATAAAAGGGGAGGAATAGACATGACGAAATCGGTGCACAGGAAGGCGCTTGCCGGCATCGGACTGGCGGCGATCGTGGCGACCGCCGCTCTAGTGGCGGCGCCATCGCAGGCTGCCGGGCCGCGCGACCAGTTGCGCGAGAAATTCGACAAGGCACTCAAAGGCAAGACGGTCGCCTGGTCGCCGGTCTGGATGGGCGTTCTGGAATCCGAATGGACGCGCGTGATGAAGGATCGTTTCGACGATTACGGCATCAAGCTCGTCACGCGCGATGCAAATTTCAAGTCCGACGTCCAGCTTCAGACCGTCAGCGACTACATCAATGAAAAGCCCGACGTGATCGTGGTGCAAAATCCGAACGTCACGCTGCTTGCCAAGGAGCTGAAGCGTGCGATGGACGCGGGGATCTATGTTGTGCAGGTCAACATGGCGTCGAATACGCTGACCGACGCCTATGTCGGCGTCGATGCCAAGGATCTCGGCACCAAGATCGCGCGCGAGGTTATCAATCAGTGCGGCGGCGGCAAGGGCTCAGGCGAAATCGCGATCCTCGAAGGCGAGGCGACCGCGGCCTATTCGCTCGACATGAAGAACGGCGCGATGGAGGTGTTCAAGACCGATCCCTCGATCAAGGTCGTGTCGTCGCAGCCGACTAGCTGGGACGCCAACAAGGCCGGCGATATCACGACGACCGTGTTGCAGCAGCATCCCAAGCTGTGCGGCATCCTCAGCGTCTGGGGACCGCAGACGGCAGGCGCGGCGCAGGCGCTCAAGGCGGCCAACATGGGCGATAAGGTGAAGGTGTTCGTCGCCAGCGACGGCCAACCCGCGGATTGCGATCTCCTCGAGCAAGGCGCGTTCTCCGCGAACCTGTCGTATCGCGCTGACGTGCAGGGGCAGACCATTGCCGATGCGGTGATCGCGCTCTTGCAGAGCGGCGACAAGCCGGGTGCGAAGAACACCGCCTATTACACGACCCCCGCCTGGGTGAAGTCGAAGGACGACCGCATGTACTGCTTCAGCATCCCGAAGGGCGCGAAGTAAGTCGTTTCGGCGCCCGCGCCCACTGCGGCGCGGGCAGGCCGGAATTGCCGATCCCCATTCCCTGCGTCGTCCCGCCGTTCGGCCCCCGTCCGCGCCGAACCCGCTGGAGTCTGTTGATGAAAAGCCTGCAACGAGCCTGGCATCGCCATTCGCCCCAGTTGTTCCTGGGCGAGCTGCTTGAAAAGCGGTGGATGGAGCCGATCATTCCATTCACACTGACGATCGCGGTTTTCCTGGCATTCGCGGTGATGATCCCGCGCTACCTGACGGCGGGCAGCCTTCAGGAGCTGATGCGGAATTTCGCGGAGCAGGGGATGGTCGCGGTCGCGATGGCGTTTTCCGTGCTGTCAGGCGGCATCGATCTGTCGGTCGGCGCTGTGTTCGCGATGTCGAACTTCCTCGCGCTCTATCTTTATCTCATTATTGGGCTGCCGCTGCCGGTGACGTTCGTACTTGTCGTGCTGTTCGGTGCGGTGATGGGCGCGATCAACGGCGGCTTGATCGCCTACGGCAAGACCCGCCCGTTCCTGACCACGCTGGTCGTCCTCATCATCGTCCGCGCCGCCTACAACAAGGTGACGGTCGCGTTCACGAATGAACTCGCAAGCATCGACAGCGGTTCCAGTACCTGGGATTTCATGGGATCCGGCAGGGTTCTTGGCATTCCCTTCAACATGCTGGTGTTGATCCTGCTCGCCGTCGGAACGCACTTCTTTCTCACCCGCATCAAGCCCGGTGTCCACATCATGGCGGTCGGGTCGAGCCGCAAGGCGGCGCGCCACGCCGGTGTCAACGTCAAGCGCGTATTGTTCTCGGCCTATGTGATGTCGGGGGCGATCTCGGCACTGGCGGGGATTCTCTATGCCGCGCGGCAGAGCAGCTCGGGCACCGACACCGGCGTGGGCTGGGAGATCAACGCGCTGGCCGCGGTGGTTCTCGGCGGCATCAGCCTGGCCGGCGGCCGCGGCACCATCGCGCGCGCCGTCATGGGCGCGGCGATCATCTTCATGCTCACCAGCGGCATGGTACGGCTGGGCATCTCCGGCAACCTGACGACCGCCATCATCGGCATCATCCTGCTGCTCGCGGTGGGCTTCAACGTGAAGTGGGTCAAGAACAAGGGCAAGGTGCTGCAAAAGGTATACGTCACACCGAGCTGGGTTGATTTTGAGCCGCCACCGTCGGTCGAGCGTGGCAGCGGCACTCCGTTCGCGGAGAATGACCGCCTGAAGAACGCGGAAGCGATCGCCCTCAACATGATCGAGGGCCCGGAAGACATCATCCTCGACCGCAGGGACAATCTCTACACCGTCAACCGCAACGGCTCGATCATCCGCTTTCTCGCACCGGACTATACCGTCCGTGAGGAGTTCGCGCGCATCGGCGGCCGGCCGCTTGGGCTGGCGTTCGATCGAGATCAGAACCTCCTTGTCTGCATCGCGGGCATGGGTGTTTACGGCGTGAAGCCCGATCGTTCGGTCTTCAAGGTCACTGACCGAACCACGCGCACCCGGACACGCCTCAAGGACGATTCGCGGCTCTATCTCGCTGATGATCTCGACGTTGCGCCCGACGGCAGGATCTATTTCAGTGAGGCCTCGACCCGCTACGAACTGACCGACTGGGCGCTCGACGGCTTTGAGGGACGCGGCAACGGGCGGCTGATCTGCCACGATCCGAAAACCGGAACAACCAGGACTGTTCTCAAGAACCTGACGTTTCCCAACGGGATCTGCATCTCGCATGACGGTCAGTCTGTGCTATGGGCGAGCACCTGGCTCTGCCAGATCAACCGCTACTGGATCGCCGGTCCGAAGGCAGGCACCAGCGAAGTCCTGATCGACAACCTTCCGGGTTATTGCGACAACATCAACCGCGCTTCCGACGGCAAGTATTGGCTTGCCTTCGTCGGCCTGCGCACGCCGGTCTATGACCTTGCGATGCGCAACCCTGTCTTCCGCACCCGCATGGTCAAGCAAATTCCGCCAGACGAGTGGCTGTGCCCGGGCATCAACTACGGCTGTGTGGTCAAGTTCGACGACAATGGCGTGGTGACGGAATCGCTCTGGGATCCAGGTGGGCTTTCGCATCCGACCATCACATCGGTCCGCGAGCACAAGGGCTATCTCTATATCGGCGGTCTCGAGAACAACCGCATCGGCCGTGTCCACCTGCAGGACGCTGATCCGACCTGGGAAGCGCACAAGTCCTATTGGGGAGGGGCCTAAGCCATGTCTCTGCTCGGCGATATCATCGACCGCGTGTTGTTTCCGAACCGCGAGCTTCATGTCATTCCCGTGCTCGACGGCGCGTTCTCTCCGAACCAGCGGCTCGATCAGGCCCGCCAGCTCGGCGACGAGATCGAACGACCGGACGACATTGTGCTCGGGCAGGACGGCGCGCTCTACGTCTCGACCGGCAACCGCATCCTGCGTTGCACCGGGGACGATTTCAACAAGCGCACGGTATTCGCAACGCTCGACGGTCCGGTCGGCGGCCTTGCCTGCACGCCGGTCGGCAGGTTGCTCGCATGCGTCTCCGGCGTGGGTTTGGTGGCGCTCTCCCCAGCTGGAGAGATCACCGGCAAGCTCGAAAGTGTCGGTGGAGAGAAGATCGCCTGTCCATTATCGGTGACGGTCGCGCCCGACGGCGCGATCTATTTGACCGACGGCTCGCGCAACAACAGACCTGACCTATGGCTCGCCGACCTGATGGAAAACCGAGCCCCGTCGGGTCGTCTCATTGCGTGCAATCCCTCGCTCGGTAATGTGAGCGTGCGCGCGGACAAGCTCGCCTGGCCACTCGGCGTGGCCGTGTCTCCCGACGGCGGCGAGGTGTGGGTCGCCGAGTCCTGGGCTCACCGCTTGAGCGCTTTTTCGCGCGCAGGCGAAGGCAGGCGCGTGATCGTCAAGAATTATACCGGCTATCCGGCGCGTCTCGGCTGCGGCCCGAACGGAGAGGTCTGGATGGCTTTCCTCGCGCTCCGCACGCAATTGACCGAATTCGTCCTGCGCGAACGGGCGTTCTGCGATGAGATGATGCGGACGGTGCCGTCCGAGCTCTGGATCGGGCCGGTGCTGGACGGTCGTCTTAATCCGCGGGAGCCGACTCAGATCGGGCGTATCAAGAAGCTCGGCATCCAGAAGCCGTGGGCACCGCCGCGCTCGTATGGCCTAGTCGCCCGGCTCGACACCAGGGGACTTGCGGTAGAGACGTTGCACAGCCGGGTTGATGGCCGTGTCCACGGCGTCACGACCGTCCGCCCGATCGGCTCGCGCGTGCTGGCAGTGTCCAAGGGACGCGATTGCCTCGTCGAACTGCCGGCCGGTCGCGGCGCGGAAGAAGGATGAACACCATGCCGGCGCAACAACAGACGGAAATCCCGCTGCTCCAGGTGGTCAAGGGCAGCAAAGTCTATGGCGGCCTGCACGCGATCGATGGCGTCAACTTCGATCTGCGGCCGGGCGAAATCCACGCATTGCTAGGTGAGAACGGCGCGGGAAAATCGACGCTCTGCAAGGCGATTGCCGGTGCGATCGTGCTGACCTCCGGCGACTATATGATCCAGGGCCGCAAGGTCTCGTTCGCATCGCCAAAGGATGCGCTCGAGGGCGGTGTCGCGATGGTCTACCAGGAATCGAGTCTGGTGCCCTCGATGACCGTGGCGCAGAATCTCGAACTCGGCATGGAGAAGTGGGTTACGGTCTACAGCAAGATCAACATCGCTGCGACCCAGTCGCTGCAATCGATGAACTTCAACGTTGATCCGCTGGTGCTGGTGGAGAACCTCGGAACGGCCAAGCGGCAGATGGTCGAGATCGTGCGGGCTGTCCGCCACAACGCCCAGGTCTTCATCTTCGACGAGCCGACCGCATCGCTCACGCCCGAAGAAACGCAGCATCTGTTTCATCTTCTCAATACCCTGAAAGAGAAGGGCGCGGGGATCATCTTCATCTCGCACGCGCTGGAAGAGGCACTGAACATCGCCGATCGCATCACCGTGCTCCGGGATGGCAAGCTGGTTGCCACCGTGCCGGCGAAGGACGTCACCCGGGACTCGCTGGTGCGGATGATGGTCGGCCGCGAGGAAACCGCAGCGCAGTACGCGACCCACGGCGCTGATCCCGATGCGCCGAAGCCCCATTCACCTCCCGGCGAGAAGGTGCTTTCGGTCGAGAACGTGACGATGGGGAGCATCGTCAAGAACATGTCGTTTTCGGTGTTCAACGGAGAAGTCGTCGGTATTTTCGGGCTGGTCGGAGCGGGACGGTCCGAGATCGCGCAAATCGTCAGCGGCGCGCGCAAGCGCAACTTCCTGCGCGGCGGGATGATCTATCTGCGGGACAAGCCGGTCCGCTACCGGGTGCCACGGCAGGCGGTGCGCGATGGAATCGCCTATATTACCGAGGACCGCAAGGTCGACGGGTTCTTTGAGACGATGACGGTGGATCAGAATATCTATCTTGGCTATCTGTCGTCGCCACGTATCAAGCGGTTCCTTTATTCTACGCGCGAGATGAAGCGGATTGCCGATCGATGGATCTCGGCGCTTTCGATCTCGGCGTTAAAGCGAACGCTGAAGATCGTGGAATATTCCGGCGGCAACCAGCAGAAGGTCGTGGTGGCAAAGTCTCTGGCCCAGGAACCGACGGTGGTCATTTTTGACGAGCCGACGCGCGGTGTCGACGTCAGCGCCATCCCGCAAATCCATCAGGCCATTCGCAAGCTGGCCCGGGAGAACAAGGCGGTCGTGGTGATATCTTCCTATCTGCCGGAGATCTTGGCTATCTCGGATCGGATCCTGGTCGCGCGTGGCGGGCGAATCGTTGAGGAAATGGCACGTGCTGATGCGACCGAGGACAAAATCATGTACGCGGCCATTCACTGATCAGGAGGCCTTTCATGAGTGCCTATCAGCGACCTCCTCATTGGAAGGACGTGGCGCGGGACGCCAATGAAGACGATCCGGATGCCGGCCGCCTGATGAGCGAGCGGATCGCAAGCGAGATTCGCAGTGCGGTCCTGAGCGGCGAGATGCGGCCTGGCACGCGGATTCGGCAGGAACTTCTTGCGGCTCACTTCGGAGCGAGCCGCATTCCCGTGCGCGAGGCGCTGAAGCAGCTCGAGAACGAGGGGCTGGTCGTGATGGCGCCGAACCGTGGCGCTTGGATTGCCGACGTCAATTCGGAGGAATCGGTCGAGATCTACAAGATCCGCGAAGCGGTCGAGCCGCTCGCGATCGGCGAAAGCGTTCCCAACCTGACCGACGAGGATATCGAGACGCTTGACCGCATTGTGCGCGAGCTCGAGCAGGTAACGACGCTCGAAGAATACATCCAGCTTGATCGGGAGTTTCATCTGCGGACCTATTCGCGCGCGCGGATGCCGCAATTGCTGGCGATGGTCGAACGCTTCTGGAACAGCACGCAGCACTTTCGGCGGCAGTTTGTGAGCGAGACCTACGCCAAGGATGGCTTTCCGTTCTCCGATCCCCAGCACGTTCTGATCATGGACGCGATCCGGGCGCGCGACGTCGACGCGGCGCAGGTGTTGGTGCGCCTCCACATTCGGCGGACGCGCGTCGTCATTCAAGCGAAAGAGAGGGGGGCGGCCCAACCGCCCATCGCGAGCCGC
Organism: Bradyrhizobium tropiciagri; assembly: GCF_001189845.1. Lineage (GTDB taxonomy): Bacteria > Pseudomonadota > Alphaproteobacteria > Rhizobiales > Xanthobacteraceae > Bradyrhizobium > Bradyrhizobium tropiciagri. Next base: position 80,018 of record NZ_LFLZ01000015.1, on the reverse strand, counting down.
GTCGCGTTGCCGCGCGTGCGTCTCGGCTCGGTCTATCGAGGAAAGAGTACCAATGAGTGAATTCGAGAAGATCGGCGTTGTCGGCGCCGGGATGATGGGCTCGGAGGTGGCCGCGGGTCACAATGAGCGCAAGGACGGATGCGGCTGGTATCGTTACGACAGCGATGGCAAGAGGCAATGACCGCCGGCTCGGATTCCGCGTCGCGCGTGCGCGCCTATGAGGAAGCCGCAGGTCGGCTGCGCAGGCGGCTCGGGGAAACGCCTGTGGCTCCTCCCGATCCCGGAAGGCTGACGGCGCTCGATCTATTTCGTGCCGCGCCGGGCGAGGCGTCGGCGGTCTTCTATTTCGATGCGGCGCTGACCTATGCCGATATAGACCGCTTCAGCGATCAACTCGCCGGCCTGTTCGCGCGCAAGCGGGTCGGGCGCGGCGACCGGGTCGCCGTCATTCTTCAGAATGTGCCGCAAACCGTCATCGCCAGCGTTGCGGCCTGGAAGGTCGGGGCCATCGTTGTCAGCCTCAACCCGATGTACCGAACGCCGGAGCTTCGGAAACTGTTTGCGGACTGCGAACCGAAGGTGGTGATCTGCCACGATGATCAATGGGACAATGTTTTCCCCGCGGCCAATTTTGTCGATCCTGAACTGGTGCTCTGGACCAGCGCTCGTGAATTCCAGACGCGTAACGATGTCCGCGTGCTGCCTGAACCGGGCGCGGCGCCGCCGGCTCATGCGCTGGCGACGATTTTCGCCGGAGATGCACCCGCAGCGCCGCTGCCGGGTTTGACATCCGACGACGTCGGCCTGCTGCTGTACACGTCGGGAACCACGGGCCTTCCCAAAGGCGCCATGCTTACGCATCGCAATCTGGTGGCGACCGCGCAGATCTGCCGCGATCATTTCGAACTGAACGACACGTCGCGCATTTTCTGTGTCGCGCCGCTGTTCCATATCACCGGCTTCGAAATTCAGATGGTTGCCGCCTTCGGTGCACGCGCGGCGATGGTACTGACCTATCGTTTCCAGCCGCGGGTCGCGCTCGATGCCTTCCTTGAATGGCGGCCGACATTCATCGTCGGTGCGATCACCGTATACATCGCGCTCATGAATCAGGCCGACGCGACCAGCCGCCATTTCGACAGCTTCGTACATATCTATTCGGGCGGCGCGCCCATTGCTCCCTCGGTCATCGATGCCTTTGCGAAACGGTTTGGACGGGCTATCCGCAGTTCCTATGGAATGACCGAATTGACGTCTGCAAGTCACCTTGCGCCCAATGAAGGTCAGATTCCCGTCGATCCCGAGTCGGGCGCGCTGTCGATCGGCAAGCCGACGCCGGGCGTCGATGCGATCATTGTTGACGACGATCGCCGCCCGCTCGGACCGGGCGAGCATGGCGAGGTGGTTGTGCACGGCTCTGGCGTGATGGCCGGCTACTGGCGAAAGCCGGCGGAAACCGATGAGGTGCTGACGAACGGCTGGCTGCATAGCGGCGATATCGGCTTCTTTGACGAGAGCGGCTGGTTCTACCTCGTGGATCGCAAGAAGGACATGATCTCCGCTTCCGGATTCAAGGTCTGGCCGCGCGAAGTGGAAGACGTGATCTACGGCTTTCCGGGGGTGCGCGAGGCCGCCGTTGTCGGCGCTGCCGATCCGTATCGCGGCGAGACGGTCTTGGCCTTCGTCTCCGCGCAACCGGGTGCCACGATCGACGTCGCCGCGCTGACGCGGTTTTGCCGCGAGCGGCTGGCGGCCTACAAATGCCCCGCCGACATTCGCGTGGTGGTGGATTTGCCGAAGACGGAATCCGGGAAGATCACGCGAAACACGCTCAGGGACGGCTTGCGCAGCTAGTAAGGAGTATTCACGTGGACATCACTCAAAGCGAACGCAGCCGGGAACTGGCCGAGCGCATCCAGCGCTTCATGATGGAGCACATCTACCCAAGTGAGCGCCGATACTATCAGGAGGCGGAGCGGCTCGGGCCCTGGGCTGTGCATCCGGTTGTCGAGGAACTGAAGCCGCTCGCACAACAGGCCGGCTTGTGGAACCTGTTTCTGCCTGCTCACGAGGACGGGCTGACGAACCTTGAGTATGCGCCGCTATGCGAGATCATGGGACGTTCGCACCTTGCTCCTGAAGTGTTCAATTGCAGTGCGCCGGACACCGGCAACATGGAGACGATCCTGCGCTACGGCACGGAGGTGCAGAAGGAACGCTGGCTGAAGCCGCTGCTCGCCGGTGAGATTCGCTCCTCGTTTGCGATGACGGAGCCCGACGTTGCCTCATCCGACGCGACCAATGTGGCCAGTTCGATCGTGCGCGACGGCGATGATTACGTGATCAACGGTCGCAAATGGTACACGACCGGTGCCACCGATCCGCGATGCAAGATCATCATCTTCATGGGGCAGACCGCCCCTGAGCATCCGGACCGTCACAAGCGTCAATCGATGATCCTGGTGCCGAAAGAGACGCCCGGAGTGCGTGTCGTCCGCTCGCTGCCGGTGCTCGGATTTTACGGCGTGCCGGATCGCGCATCCGAGGTGATGTTCACCAATGTACGCGTGCCGGCCGCCAATATGCTGCTTGGCGAGGGACGCGGATTCGAGATCGCGCAAGGTCGGCTCGGGCCTGGACGCATCCATCATTGCATGCGGTTGATTGGCCTGTCCGAGCGGGTGCTAGAGCGCATGTGCCGGCGGGCGCTGAAACGTGTCGCGTTCGGCAAGCCTCTCGCCGAGCAAACGGTGACGCTTGAGCGCGTGGCCGAAGCGCGCATGAAGATCGAGCAGGCGAGACTGCTGACTCTCAGGGCGGCCTATATGATGGACACCGTCGGCAACAAGGCAGCGCGGCAGGAAATCGCGATGATCAAGGTCGTCGCGCCGAATATGGCGCAGACGATTGTTGACTGGGCGATACAGGCATTCGGTGGCGGTGGAACCAACAACGACCATTTCCTGTCGGCCGCGCTCGCGACGACGCGCTTGCTGCGACTGGCCGATGGCCCCGACGAAGTCCACCGCAACCAGATTGGCAGGCTTGAGTTGCACCGGTGGCTTAATTCCGATTCTGCAAAGACCGGCGGCGGAGCCGATCCAATGTCCCCAGAAGAGTCTGAATCCTGGTCCGAAGGAGGCCTGTGGCCACGTCCCATGAGTAGATCCTAAACGGGGTTCGGAGGGTGAAGGGTCTTGGCGACTGCGTGTCGTAACTGCCGGGTCCACGTGCGATTACCGCAAGCCAACAGCGCGGTGTTAGAAACCCCCGCCTTGCCGATTTGAGGTTCTTCGCGGCGATGAAGCGGGGAGCGATCGTCAGCATTTAACTCGCTCCTTCTCTCGGTTTGGCCAATAGCGGGCGGAGCGCGAGTGACCCACGAACGAAAAGTGCACGAATCTGGTGCGGTTCCTGGTGCGGTCGTCACGCTACGTACGACGAGAACAGAGTAAGCTATTGATCTCGTTGGTGGGCCCGGCAGGACTCGAACCTGCAACCAGACCGTTATGAGCGGTGGGACCAGTCTGACCTGGTATAGGGCAGGGGTTTTCTTCAGCGGTTCGGCCAAACGCACTCTTGCGCGCGAAATGCACCGCCGCTGTAACTCATTGAAATCACGGCAAATGAGTCTGCCCTCCGAGCGCGCCATGACCCAATCGAGGTGCTAAGCCTTCGGCTCACTGAAGGTGCGAGGCATGCGTTCCTCACCCCGGCCCGGGACAAAAGGGCAAGCTGAAATAGCCCGGCGCGGAGATCCTCGAATTCTTACGAGCCTCGCTCAATATCTGAAACGTGCGCGGGACGTTCACGTCGCGCTGGCGCAGCGATCCAAAATCTTAGCATGCCAATCGGGACAGCCTTCTGTTGGGGGGAGGACGGCGCGATCTTCCATGGCATGCGGGCGCCGGTCTGATGTCGACGCAATAAGCTCTCAGCATGGGACATTCCGAAGTCATTCTTCGAATTGATCCAAGCCGGCTTGTGTTTATTCGCCTTGACGGACCAACTAAGGGATTTCCCTCCCGGAGTGCAGCACTGCAATAGGGGCCGTGCCATCGGATATTCAAAAGGAAACAGGATAGTGCCTACTTACAGATCGTTGCGGCGGGCGGCCATCGTCCAGCCATTGCGCACGGCAGTTGGAAAATTTCAGGGGGCTCTATCGACGCTGACGGCAGGCGAGCTCGGGGCTGTCATTCTCCGGGCGATGGTAGACCGGTCTGGCATCGATCCGGACAGGATCGATGACATCGTGTTTGCGCAGGGATATGGCAGTGGCGAAGCGCCGTGCATAGCGCGTTGGTCGGCGCTGGCTGCGGGTCTCCCGATCACGATATCCGGCTACCAATTAGATCGCCGCTGCGGCTCTGGCTTGCAGGCAGTCATTGATGCGTCGATGATGGTGCAGACGGGTGCCGCTGACGTTGTTATCGCGGGCGGCGTCGAAAGCATGAGCAACGTAGAGTACTATACCACCGACATGCGAGGTGGCGCGCGTTCTGGTTCGGTCACTTTGCATGATCGATTGACGCGTGGGCGCGTGATGAGCCAGCCAATCTCGAGATTCGGCGTCATCTCGGGGATGATCGAAACAGCCGAGAATTTGGCGCGCGATTACAGCATCTCTCGCCGGGCCTGCGACGAGTTTGCAGCTCGTAGCCATCAGCGCGCTGCAGCGGCGTGGAGGGAAGGCAAGTTTGCCGATGAGCTGGTGCCAGTTGCTGTCCCGCAGAGGAAGGGCGATCCTAAAGTGTTCGCGCACGACGAGGGATACCGATCGGATACCTCGGTGGATTCGTTGGGGACCCTCAAGCCTATCGAGAAGGACGGAGTGGTGACCGCGGGCAACGCTAGCCAGCAGAACGACGCAGCGGCGGCTTGCCTGGTGGTCGCAGAAGATAAGCTCGCAGAGCTAAACCTGGAACCGATAGGCTGGTTTGTTGGGTGGGCAGCCGCTGGGTGCGACCCGTCGCGCATGGGGATAGGCCCAGTGCCCGCGGTCGATAGATTGTTCTCGCGTGTTGGCTCCAGATGGGACGATATCGACCTTATTGAGCTGAACGAAGCCTTCGCTCCACAGGTGCTGGCCGTTCTCAAGGGGTGGGGCTGGACAGATAGAGATGAGCGTCACGAAAAGCTTAACGTCAATGGCTCGGGTATCTCGCTCGGTCATCCGATTGGAGCGACCGGAGGACGCATTCTCGCCAACCTTATGCATGAACTGCGACGGCGGAAGGGCCGTTACGGACTGGAGACAATGTGCATCGGCGGTGGGCAGGGCATCGCCGCCATTTTTGAACGCGCTTAGCGAACGGGCCTCGTTCTTCAACAGGGCTCATGTCTAAGGAATGGCCGCTGTGAAACGCCTTGCCGCTGAAGCAGGTGGTCACGGACGTTTTTCCCAGATCGCTATTGCTCCGGCCAGATCCGTGCACGCGCGTCGTTGAGACGTCCTGACGCTGTTCGATGCGTGGCATTTCGTTGATTGGGACAGCCGGCCTGCTAGCCCGGGCGGGCGGCTTTCTCCGCGTGCATTCGCACAATGCAGATGCAGGCCCCCGGTCACGAGGTGGCCGCCTAATCTTCAAGGCCGCTCGTCCACGAGCTCCAGTTCCCAGCCGTGATGTTGTCTCCCGGCTTTTCCCGAGCAAATAGTGATGGATTGCAGCGACCTACTTGATAAACTGGTCCGCATTTCAGTCATCTCAAAGTCTGGCTTTGCAATGGATGTCCTTCGTGCGATGGAAGTATTCGTTCGAGTTGTCGATACCGGCAGCCTGACTGCCGCGGCAACCCGATGTGACATGTCGGCGACCATGGTAGGCAATTACGTTCAAGCTCTTGAGAAGAGGCTGGGGGTCACTCTTCTCCAACGAACGACGCGACGTCAGCATCTCACAGAGTTCGGCACTGCCTACTACGAGCGTTGCCTGGAAATTTTGGGCTCGGTCGCGGATCTTGAGACGATGGCACTCGACACGCTCGGTACACCCAGAGGACGCCTGCGGATCACGGCTCCGGCGACTTTCGGAACGGAATGCCTGCTTCCCGCAATGAAGGAGTATCTCGATCGATTTCCTTCGGTGGATGTCGACGTCGTTCTCTCGGATGCAATGGTCGATATGGTGGAGAATGGTTTTGAAGTCGCGATTCGCCTCGGCACGCTGGCAGATTCGGGCCTGATCGCGCGCCCGCTCGCTCCTTATCGAATGACCATTTGTGCCGCGCCGGAGTATCTTGCGCAACGGGAGATGCCAAGAGTAGCGGCTGATCTCAAGGAACATGAGTGTCTCGCCTTCGCATACTCGCCGAGTTCGGAATGGCATGACGCCGGAGTGAAGTGGCGCTTGAAGGAGGCGGGAGGCGATCCAATTACGATCGACGTGAAAGGGCGCGTCAGGGTCGACAGCGCCCAAGCGATCCGCCGCGCCGCAGTGGCCGGCATGGGGATCGTGATGCTCCCGATCGTTTTGCTACAAGAAGAGATCGATGCAGGCCGCTTGATCCAGATCTTGACGCAGTATGAACTCCCCTCAAGGCCACTCCACGTCGTCTACCCACCGGATCGGCGTATCTCTCCCAAGGTGCGAACCTTTGTCGAGTTCATGATCGAGCGTTTCGGTCCGAGGCAGCGAAACAAAGCCAGTTCTCTGCTGCGCGAAGTGGACGCGAGGTAAATCCATTGCACCCGGTTGTTCGTTTCGGAAGGTGAGTGCCCATCCGGGCATCCAATGGTTTCGGCGCGTCGAGCAGGACGAGGAAGTAGAGCGTTCGCCCCGAGGTGAGTGCCCGCCTCCGGTCGAAAATGAGAAGGCATTCGTTGCTCTGAGGCGTGTCCGGAGAACAGGCGTCACGTCCGACCGCAGGTCACATTCCCAAGAAATACTTTGAGGTGATCTCATCCCGGTCGTGTTTATCGGGCGCCTCATCGCGCCTAATAACGCGGCTGTTCTGCACAGCGGGACGGCAACGCCGAAATCCAAGATCGGCGCAGAAAATTAACAAGCGACAACCAGCGATGCCCGGCCGGCCATTGGCCGTGCCGATGATCGCTGCTGTCAAGGGAGACCAGAGGGCTAACGATGAACGGTTCTGTATCTCGCCGCTCTGTAATCGCGGCTGGTGTCTCTGTTGGTATGAGCGGTCTCGCGCCCGGCGTCTTCAGGCAGGCGCACGCGGAATCGCGTCCGATCAAGGTCGGTTTGACTTCGATTTTCTCGGGGCGTGTCGCGCAACTCGGCATCACGACGAAGAACGGACTGCTCCTTGAGTTCGAAGCCTTCAATGCCGCTGGCGGGGTCGGGGGGCGGACGATCGAACTGGTGGATCGGGACTCAAAGGGGAAGCCGGAGGATGCGGCCCGCCTCACGCGCGAGCTTATCGAGTCCGAAGGTTGCGACATTATCTTCTGTGGCGAAGCATCTGGCTCCGCATTCGCGGCGCATGAGGTTGCAAGGTCGTCCAGGGCTCTCCTGATGCACGTCATCTCCGAGACGACTCAGCTCACTGCCGACGCCAAGCTGCGGAGTTGGAATTCGTTTCGGAGTGCGCGCCAGGCTCTCCACGACTCGATCGTGGGTGGGGCATTTGCTGCGAAGATCGCCAAGGAACAAGGCCTGACGCGATGGGCGACGATCGCCGCCGATTACGCTTATGGGCGGGAGGCGACGCCGGAATTCATGGGCTATGTGGAGTCCAATGGAGCGAAGGTGGAGCTTGTTGCAGAATCCTGGCCAAAGCTTTTCCAGCCGGATTACACGGACAGCATCACCAAGATCCTTCAGTCCCGGCCTCAAGCGCTCTTCTGTGGACTGTGGGGTGGCGACCTGGTGTCTTTCATCGATCAGGGGAACTTGTTCGGTCTCTTCGACAACGTTCGTGTCTTCGCAATTCACCTGGCCGACTACACGACGCTCATGTCGGTCAAACAGTTGCCAGCGGCCGGCGCGTTCTCGTCCAATCGGTACGTGAGTGTATTTCCCTCCCGATCCGAGAATGCCAGCTGGTCCGAGGCCTACAACAAGCGGTTCGGCTCAAAACCAACCAACTGGTCCTGGGAGGCGTGTGTAGGTGCGCGGTTCGTGATCGACGCGATCCGACGAACGAATAGCGCTGAGCCGGCCAAGCTTGCGGAGGCGATCAAGGGAATGCAGGTGGCCGCACCAGTCGGCATGAGAGACGGCAAGACCGTCATGCGATCCGAAGATCAGACGATCGTCGACTACGCCCTGGGATGGGGCCGAATCGTCCCCAATGATCCGTATCTCGTTGATGTTCAACCTGCGGACTGGTCGGAAGTGCTTCGGCTTGAGACTGATTGGAAGCGGCGTGTGGGCTTCGGCTGAAGGCGGGTTCCTAACCGTAGCAGCAAACATTGATAAACTCAGGAGCCCGCGCCGTGGATCTATCTGCGCTCGGAATCTGCGCCGCAACGTCGTCTTGTATCGTTACGCAAGTCGCTGCAGGCCTCATTTCCGGATTTCTTCTCTTCTTGGTTGCGGCGGGGCTGACCCTGATCTTTGGCGTGCTCGGCTTCGTCAACTTCATGCACGGCTCGTTCTACATGCTCGGCGCGTACTTCGCTTACGCGGCGTATGCGGCGACGGGAAGCTACACGGCCGCGGTGATAGCAGGGGCCGCGGGCGTCGGAGCCCTGGGCGCCGCCCTGGAGACGTCGGTCGTGCGCCGGATCTATCACGCCGATGTGCTGCTCCAGATCCTTGTGTGTTACGCCTTCATTCTGATCTTCGACGATCTTGTTGGCATCGTCTGGGGCGACGAATTTCTCTCAATGGGAATGCCAAGTGCTTTCAAGCGCGCGCCCATCTTGCTATTCGGCGGCGTCATACCTCCCTTCTATCTCTTCCTGGTCGGCATCGCCTTGGCGATCGCGATCGGCATCGCGCTCCTGATGCAAAAGACGCGCTACGGAAAGATCGTGCGAGCGTTGGCAGACAAGCCCGGCATGGTAGCGGCGCTGGGCATCAACACCCAGCTCGTATACGCATCCCTATTTGCCCTCGGCGCAATGCTTGCCGGCTCCGCAGGAGCTCTGGCTGCACCCGTGCGCTCAATGACCGCCGGAATGGGATTCGCCATTCTGATCGAGTCGTTCATCGTGACCGTGATCGGCGGCATGGGGTCAATCGCTGGCGCGCTCGTAGCAGCACTGATGATCGGATTGGTGCGATCGTTCGGAAGTATCGGCTTCCCGCTGTTCACCGAGGGGCTGATCTTCGTGATCATGATCGCCGTCCTGGTCGTGAGGCCGCAGGGGCTGTTTGGCCGCCAAGTGAGGGAGCTTTGAGATGAAAGGAACGCTCAAAGAGGTCGCGGTTGTGGTCACGATCATCGCTGGCGCAGTCATCTTCAGCGGCCTAGTCGAAAGCGGATCTGTTCGAGATAGCATCATTCGTCTGTGTGGTGTCGGCCTCTTCGCGTTGTCGCTCAACTTGCTTGTCGGCTACACGGGTCTGCTGTCGTTCGGTCACGCAATGTTCTTTGGCCTTGGCGCGTACACGTTCGCCATTTTGCTGCGTACGACCGGCTTCGGGATTCCCCTTGCCGCCGCGTGTTCGATTGCGCTCTCCGGTGCGGTCGCGGCGGTCGTCGGCGCAATTTGCGTGCGGCTGACCCACGTCTACTTCGCATTCCTGACCCTGGCGATTCAGATGCTCTTCTACTCGCTGTTGATCGCTTGCAGTGGATTGACGGGCGGGGAGCAGGGGCTGATCGGCGGCATTCCGCGACCGAAATTTCTCGGGGTCGATCTGATGCAGCCAGGCGAGTATTTCGTCTTTAACATCGCTATCTTCGTTGCGGCTGCCTGGGCATTGTGGCGGATTGTTCGCTCACCGTTCGGCGCGGCACTGCGGATGATCCGCGATAATCCCCAACGTGCAGTCTTTCTGGGGGTCGACGTCTATCGCACCAAGCTTGCGGCCTTTGTCCTCGCATCGGCATTCGCCGCAATCGCCGGCATGTTGACCGCACTCTACGTCTCTGGAGCGTATCCAAACTTCGCGTTCTGGACGATGTCGGGCGAAGGCCTCTTCATGATCATGCTTGGCGGGGTGAACGGCTTTGCCGGCCCGGTGGTCGGTGCGGGTCTGTTGCTGCTGCTCGATACGGTCGTCAACGCCTATACGGCGCATCGCGGCCTCTTTCTGGGGCTGGCGATCCTCGTGACGTCGCTTGGATTGCGCAAGGGAGTTGTCGACTTTGTTCGCGATGCTTCGGATGGACGCTTCGCTTCGGAGAGAACCGGAGGGCGATCCAAGGAGCGGGCAAGCGGAGCGCAATCCGGACTGCACGAGGCTGCGATCCAGCAGTCGAACACGGAAGGTGTTTAGATGCGTGGACACCTGCAAATTTCCAATCTCACGAAGTCGTTCGGCGGGCTGAACGCCATTCGCGATGTCACGATGGCGCTGGAGCCCGGCGTGCGTGCCGCGGTGATTGGCCCAAATGGCGCGGGAAAGACGACCCTGTTCAACATGATCACGGGTCATCTATCTCCTACGGCAGGCAGCATCCGGCTCGATGAAGGCGAGTTGATCGGCCTGAGGCCTGGTGCGATCGTCCGGCGAGGGATTAGCAGGGCATTTCAAGTCGCAAGTCTGTTCGGGACCTTTACCGTCAGGGAGGCGATGGCGGCAGCCGTGCTGTCGCACCGGCAGAGGCTGTTCGATCTCATCGGCGCGTTTCCTGCTCCGGCGGCTTTTGAGCACGCACGCCATATTCTTTCGCTGATCGGTCTCTCCGATGTCGAAAAGTCTCGGTGTGACACACTTTCCCATGGCGATCGCAAGCTGTTGGACATCGCTCTCGCGCTCGCTTTGGAGCCGCGGATCTTGCTGCTCGATGAACCGACAGCCGGCATGGGGCGCGACGAAAGTCGCCTCATGATCGATCGGATCTATCGTCTGTGGGAGGCTGAAGGAATGTCGCTGGTGTTCATCGAGCACGACATGGACATCGTATTTGGTATCGCCGAGCAGGTATTCGTGCTGCGCAACGGCGCGCTTCTGGCAAGCGGCGAACCAGCCGAAGTTCGCAGGCATCCGCAGGTCATCGAAGCTTACCTTGGAAGTGCGACATGAGGGCAGAGCCGGTACTACTCGCTCAAGGGATCGACGCGTTCTATGGAACGAGCCAGGCCCTGTTCGGCCTCGATCTGAAGGTCATGGCTGGGCAGGTGATGGCGTTGTTGGGGCGCAACGGCTCCGGCAAGACAACCACCATGCGTGCGATCATGGGCATGCTTCCTGTCCACGCCGGAACGATCCAGTGTTTTGGACATGGCATTGGCGGGCTTCCGACCTATTCGATTGCGCGTCGAGGTATCGGCTACGTGCCCGAAGATCGTCAGATCTTCGCAATGCACACGATCGAGGAAAACCTGGAGATCGCGCAGAAGGCTGGGCCGCATGGGGGCACGGACTGGTCCATCGATCGGATCTACAAGCTTTTTCCGATCCTCCACGAACGACGCGCGGGTTCAGCCGGAAGACTGTCCGGCGGCGAACAGCAGATGCTGTCCATCGCGCGTACGTTGATGGGAAACCCTGAGGTCTTGTTGCTGGATGAGCCGTCTGAGGGGCTTTCGCCGATCATGGTCAATCAGATCGCAGAAGTGATCCTGGCATTTCGACAAGCCGGTCTGACGGTCCTGCTGGCAGAGCAAAACATGCACTTTTGTCTCGGGGTAGCGAGCGACGTGACGATTGTCAGCAAGGGGACGGCCGTCTTCACCGGTACCGTTGATGAATTCCGGGCCAACGAGGACGTCAAGCTCCGTCATCTGGCAGCCTGACGTGGCGGAGTGGAGATCGTGACTGGAGAGCATGCTGTGATTGACCTCGCATTTCAGGACGAATTCGCGGTTTTGACGCTCAACCGTCCGGCTGTCTTGAACGCGCTTGGTTTTGCGCAGCTCGAGATCCTCGAAGGGCGGCTTGATGAGATCGAGGCGAGCGACGCGCGCTGCGTCGTCATCACGGGGGCGGGCAGCAAGGCGTTCTCTGCGGGGGCAGATGTGTCGGAGTTGGCCGGCCGATCGGTCGAGCAGGAACTGGACGGAACTCTGCACGGGCAGAGGATCATCAGCCGGCTCGAAACGTTGCGCCAACCGTCTGTCGCGCTCGTGAATGGCTATGCACTAGGGGGCGGATGCGAGCTGTGTCTTGCTTGTACATTCCGCCTCGCAACGCCGAGCGCTGCGTTCGGGTTGCCGGAGGTCAGGCTTGGTCTTGTTCCAGGCTATGGCGGCACGCAACGACTATCGAGGCTCGTCGGTTCTGCCATCGCTCTCGAGGCCATGCTGACTGGTCGCATGATCGGGGCGGAGGAAGCGCTGAAGGTCGGGCTCGTCAGCCGCATTCTTGCTGACGATGATCCTCTAGAGGCTGCGAAGGCCTTCGCACGTGGTTTCACTTCGATGAGCTTGACCGCGATGCGGTTTATCCGCGATGCCGTTCGACTCGGTGCGGACAGGCCACTGCAGGATGGCCTCGCCATAGAGGCGCAGGCATCGACCCTTTCCTATCGGAGCGCGGACGGCCAGGAAGGGCTTCGTGCCTTCCTGGAAAAACGCGCGCCTCGCTTTCAAGATCGCTAAGGCCAAATCATGATCCAGACTGTTCAAGACCAGCCGAGCAATAACGTTGAACCCGAATTCCCGTTCGTGCTTGCCGTCGTCGGTTCGGGCACGATGGGGCGCGGCATTGCGCAGGTCGCCGCTCGTGCTGGCATTCCCGTGCTGATCTTCGATGCTGTGCAGGAGAGGGCCGGCGACGCCGTAACAGCCATCGCGAAAGAACTCGAAGCGCGACGTGCAAAGGGCAAAATTACGCACGACGAGGTGCGAAGCACATTGGCGCAACTGAAGGTCGTGGGGTCGCTTGCGGACATGGCGCAGGCCAATCTCGTCATCGAAGCGATTGTTGAGGACCTCGACGCGAAGCGCGCCTTGTTTGCCAAACTCGAGGCCGTCGTGTCGGAAGACTGCGTCCTGGCCACCAATACGTCCTCCCTTCTGGTTACGTCTATTGCGCGGGTTGCCCGCTATCCCGAGCGCGTTGGCGGCATCCACTTCTTCAATCCAGTCCCTGCCATGAAGATCGCGGAGATCATTCCGGGCGCCCGTACCAGCGCACGAGTGATGCGCCTGCTTGCGGCCTTTGTGCAACGAATTGGGCACTCACCCGTTGAGGCGGCGGATACTCCGGGATTTCTGATCAACCACGCCGGTCGAGGCCTTTATACCGAAGGCGCGCGCATTGTCTCGGAAGGGATCGCGAGCCCGCAGGATGTCGATCTGGTCATGCGCGAAGCGGCAGGCTTCCGCATGGGGCCGTTCGAGCTTTTCGACATGACGGGGCTCGACGTGTCCTTTCAGGTGCTCCTGCAGATCTATTCAGAGTTTTATGGCGAGCCGCGGTTCCGCCCGGCTCCGTTGCTGAAACGTCAGGTCGAGGCTGGGCTTTTCGGAAGGAAAGTGGGGGAGGGGTTCTACCGTTACGAGGGCGGTAAGCCGGTGATAGCGCCGCGGCCGGCGCCGAGCGACTGGAAGAGATTGCCGGTATCTATCTCACGGGAGGATCGCGCGCGCTTTCCCTGGGTCGAGGAGAAGCTCAAGGGTTTTGGGATCCAGTGGACGGAGCCGCCCGAGGCGTCGGGAGACGCCATTCTGTTGACGCTGCCACTCGGTGCTGACGCGACCACGAGCGCGGTTCGCAACGGTCTCGACCCGTCCCGGGTCATGGCTCTTGATCCACTGATTACGAACGCGAAACGCCTGACCGTGATGCCAGGCGTAACCACCTCCGGCGCAGTTCGCGACAGCCTGGTCGGGATGATAGATGCGGCTGGCGGAGCCGTCACGCTCATTCACGATAGCCCGGGATTCATCGTTCAGCGCGTGCTTGCGATGATTGTGAACGTTGCTTGCGACATCGCACAGCAGCGGATCGCCACACCCGCGGATATCGATTTCGCGGTCAAAACCGGGCTCGGATATCCATTTGGCCCACTGTCGCTCGGCGACCGGCTCGGTCCGAAGACCGTCCTGACGGTCCTTGAAGAACTCGAAAAGTTCTATGCCGATCCTCGCTATCGCCCGTCGCCGTGGCTCAAACGGCGTGCGTTGGTTGGAAGCTCATTGATGGTGCTGGACGCGTGAGGAGCCGGAATCCATGGAATCGGCGTGGCAGCCCCAGGCAGCAAGAAGAGTGTCATGACGCGAACCCTTACAATGATGGATCGGCTGAACGCGTCGACCAAAATCACCATTCGTTCGTCTCGCGGGCGGGGTGGTCTCGTCCGTCGCTCATGTGTGCTATCGCCGGAGATGAGCAATGTCTGACGGTTCGATAAGAAAAGTCGCCGTCGTCGGCTGTGGCACGATGGGCATCGGCATCGCGATCGTGGCGGCGCGTGGGGGCTGCGAAACCCTGCTGCACGATACTGAAGAGACGCGCATTGCGAAGGCCCGGGAGGACGCTGCCGCGTTCCTCGCGCGGTCCGTGAAGCTGGAGCGCCTTTCGCAGCAGGAGGCCGATGCCGCGTTGGCACGGCTCGTGCCAGCACCGCATTTTGACGCGCTCGCAAGCTGCGATCTCGTCATCGAGGCTGTTTTTGAGGATCAGCGAACCAAGGAGCTCCTGATTCAACGGCTCGACAGCCTGTGTCCGGTCTCAACGGTCCTGGCATCGAACACGTCGACGCTTTCGATTACGCGGATCGCTGCGGCGTCCAGGCATCCGGACCGGGTCATCGGCCTGCATTTTTGTCTTCCTGCGCAATTGATGAAGCTGGTCGAGGTGACCCCCGGTCTCAATACCGCGCCGGCGGCTTTCGAGCGGGCATGGCAATTCTGCCTTGCTGTCGGGCAGATACCGGTCGAGACGCAGGATTCGCCCGGCTTCGTCCTCAACCACTTCGTCATTCCGCTGAACAATCGCGCCATCCGCATGGTGGAGGACAAGGTTGCCAGCGCCGTCGATATCGACAAGGCGGTCAAGGCCGCGTACGGACACGCCATGGGGCCGCTTGAGCTCGTTGATCTCGTCGGCGTGGACACCCAGGAGCGCCTCTGCGACGCGTTCTATCCGATCACGCTCGATCCCGAGCTCGCATGCCCGAACATTGTGCGTCAAATGGTTGCCGCGGGCTGGCTCGGCAGGAAGTCCGGCCGGGGCTTTTATCGTTACAACGACAAACAAGCATTCGGAGCATGACATGACGGAGTTCCGTTTGTCGGTACACGGAGACAGCTTGTCATTTCCAAGCGCGCATCCGTTCCCGCTGTCTCCAGAGCCGTCAGCCGACATCCTGCTCGTGCTTGGCGACGTCACTCGTTCAGTCTTCGACGCAATCGACGCCGACGGATGCCGGGCCATTATCGTCGAGCTGCAGCGCCACTGTCTCGGCACCCTGACGGGCGAGGATTTCGGTCGTGAGGGAGACAAAACGGTGGGATTTGCCCGCTATCGCAATGGCCGGGATACGGCGACAAATGTCATAGAGCTCGTGACCCAGCCCGCAACGACGCCCATGGCGTTGGCGGCGGCGCGGGACCTCTTTGAGGCCGCCGGCTTCGTCGTTGTTGTCGCCGCCGACACGCCCGGCCGCATCCTCGACCGTCTGATGCGCCCCTATTTTAATCGCGCATTGATCGCGCTCGACCGTGGTCTTGCCAGCCCTGAGACACTCGACAAGACGCTGGTGCTCGGTCTCGGCTTTGCGCGCGGTCCGGTGGATATCCTGCGATGTTCAGGTCTCGTCGAACATTTCGCCATTTCCAGCGAATTGCACGGCGCCCTGGGCGACCCCGGGTTTCTGCCGCCTCGACGCGCGCACGTCGCTGCCGCGGCGCATTCGGGCCTCAATACAACGGAAGATGATCAATGAGTGCGTGCGCCGTCACACAGGCTGAAAAGCAGCGCCACTATCTCCAGACAGGAGACTGGGCGAACGAGACGTTGCTGGACTATTTCGATTCGGCTGTTTCTCGTGACCCGGGAAAAACCGCCATTGTCGCGCCCGATGGCGTGCGCCTGACATATGGTGAACTGGCGGAGCAGGTCGATCGCGCCGCTTTCGGCCTCGCGAGCGCGGGCATCAGCAAGGGCGATGTTGTCTCGTTGCAGTTGCCGAATTGCGCAGAGTTCATCGTGCTTCACCTTGCCGCCACACGGCTTGGCGCGATTACCAACCCGCTGCTTCCGAACTACCGTGCCAAGGAACTCGGCTACATCCTGAAGTGTGCGGGCACGAAAGTGCTCGTGACGATGCAGAACTATCGCGGCTTCGCGTTTGACGCGATGTATGCGGACCTTTGGCCGAACCTGCCCAACCTGTCGAAGATATATGTGGTCGGCGGCTCCGCGTGCGAAGGCATGCGCCCGTACGATGATATCCTGGTCAGGAAAGGAAATTTGTCGGACGTTGGGCACGACGGCAATGATATCACAGCGCTGATCTTTACATCCGGGACCGAGTCGAGCCCCAAGGGGGCGCTACATTCGCACAACACCGCGATGTTTTCGACCAAGGAGATGGCGCGTCTCCTGAACCTGACGAGCGATGATGTCGTCTGGATGCCGTCACCCATTGCGCATGGAACGGGGTTCGAGTGGGGCGTTCGCCAGGCGATTACAGTCGGCGGGACTCTCGTACTCCAGGATGTCTGGAACACCGAAGACGCGTTGCGCCTGATCGAAGCCGAACGATGCACGTTTGTTCTTTCCGCCACGACCTTCATGACCATGCTGCTGGAGTCGCCTTCGCTCGGATCTCACGATCTCTCGAGCTTGCGGATCTTCGGCTGCGCAGGCGCTCCGATCCCCAGAGTGCTCGGTGAACGCGCGCGAAGGGACATTGGTTGCACACTGATCGGCATGTGGGGGATGACTGAGTGCTTCGTCGGTAGTGCGTCAGCCCCTGACATGCCCGATGACAAGCTGTGGGCAACCGACGGCCGATCGGTCAAAGGCGGCGAGCTTGCCATCTTTGACAAGTCACGCTCGTCAATTCTGTCCCCCGGGGACGTTGGTGAGTTGGCCACACGAGGGCCGCACGTCGCGCTGGGCTATTTCAACGATCCTGAAAGAACCGCGGCTACATTCCGCGCGGACGGATGGCTCTTCACCAACGACCTCGCCGTCATGGATGAAGATGGTTTCATCCGAATCGTCGGTCGGATGAAGGAGGTCATTAATCGTGGTGGTCTGAAGATTTCAGTGCGTGAAATCGAGGACCTCATCGCGGATCTGCCCGAGGTCGATCAGGTCGCCTTGGTGCCGGTGCCGGATGCTCGACTCGGCGAGAAGAGTTGCGCTTGCATCGTTCTCCGACAGGGACAGCACGCTGCACTCAGCGACATCGTGCGCTTTCTCGAGCAGCGCGGCCTCGCCAAATACAAGCTCCCGGAATTTGTCGCGTTCGTCGACGCCTTTCCGATGACCCCGAGCGGAAAGATCCAGCGGTCCAAGCTGCGTGACGACATTCTCGCGGGGCTGATCGATATGCATTCCTCCTGATCGGAAGGCCTGATTGAAGCGGAAGACGGCGATGGATACACGAAAGAGCCTCGGAAAGTCCGACGAGACAGACGACGGCGAAGACATTGCGCACGATCGGAAGTTCGTAGCCGCGATCGGGCGAGCGTTCGAAATCTTGCGAGCATTCCGTCCAGGCGAGGGGCCTCTGAGCAACAATGAGCTGTCCAGCGCAACGGGGCTGCCAAAGGCGACGGTGTCGAGGCTGACCCACACGCTTCTCCGCCTTGGCTATCTCAACTATGTCGATGCGGGTGGCAAATACGAGCCGAGCCCATCCATACTGGCGCTGGGATACTGCGTTCTCTCGAACATGCGCGTACGCCAGTTGGCCCGCGATCATATGCAGAAGTTGTCCGAGCATGCGCTGGCTTCGGTTGGGCTAGCGAGCCGTGATCGACTGTCGATGATCTATGTGGCGATGACGCATGGGTCGAACTTGCGCACGATGCGCCACGACCTGGGAACGCGCGTGACGCTCGAGAATTCGGCTGTCGGCCGCGCATTCCTGGCGGGCGTTACGGAAAAGGAGCGCCTGTACTTCTACGATCACTTCGAGCGGCGACACCGGGAGAAATGGCCGGCAATCAGGCAGCGCATTGAGGAATGCATCGCTGAAGTCAACGAGCGAGGCTTCTGCCTGGTCGACGGTGAATGGCAACGCGATACGCGCGCGGTTGCTGCGCCCATCATCTGGCCGGATGGAGAAAACGTCCTGGCCATGAACTGCGTCGCCCCAACATTTCAGATCAGCGCGGACAAGCTGGTGAAAGACGTGGGTCCACGGCTGGCGCATGTGTGCCGCGGGCTAACGCCGATGATGGGAGAATAGCATGGCGCCGGATCGAACGGATGCATTGCCGGCGGGCAACTTGCCGCGGCGTTCGGCGGGAGGAAGGCTCCAGCTTCTAGCGGAAACTCGCGTGCTCGATCTGACGACGTCCCTTGCCGGGCCGTATGCGAGCCTGCTCCTCGCTGATCTGGGGGCCGACATTATCAAGATCGAGCGGCCCGGTGTTGGCGACGACGCGCGACACTGGCGCCCGCCCACGCTTGGCGGAGAGGCCTTGTGGTTTTTGAGCATCAATCGGAATAAGCGGTCGATCGGGCTGGACTATTCGAAGCCGGAAGGCGCGCTGGTTCTTCACGATCTCGTCCGAAGCGCGGATGTGGTCATTTCGAACGAGTTGCCGCGCGTGCAAGGCAAGCTCGGAATTGGCTATGCCGAGCTCGCCAAGATCAGACCCGACCTCGTCTACGTGTCGTTGACAGGGTTCGGCCTACAGGGCGCTCGCGCCAATCTGCCGTGCTACGATTTGATCGCTGAAGGCTACAGCGGCGTGATGGATCTGACGGGTGAAGCTGGCGGCGACCCGCAGAAGGTAGGAACGCCGGCCGCCGACCTGCTTGCCGGCATGGATGCCGCCCTCGGATGCCTGGCTGCGCTGCTCGACCGGTCGCGAACGGGTAACGGGCATCTGGTCGATGTTTCCCTCGTCGAGTCCATGACGCGCTTCATGACGCCGCGCCTTGTGTCTTATCTCGGAAGCGGCGACCTGCCGCATCGAAGCGGCGCCAAGGACAGCGTGATCGCGATCTATCAGGTCTTTGCGACGCTGGATGCACCCATCACGCTCGGTCTTGCGAACGATGCGATATGGCGCCGCTTCTGCGAAGCCACGGGTCGTGCGGACTGGCTCGAGGACGCGGCGTTGAAGGACAACGCGGGCCGCGTTGGCAGAAGGTCCGAACTGGTCGGAAAGATCGGTGCGCTCCTGCAAGAGAGGCCACGATCCGAGTGGCTCGCGCTTTTCGGGCGCTTCGGGGTGCCTGCCGGTCCGATCAATACGCTTGCCGAGGTCTCGGTAGATCCGGAGTTGCATCGAAGCGGCTTGTTGTACGCGTTGGAGACGCGGTTAGGCCAAGTTCCACAGGTGAGGCTTGGGATCAAATTTGATGAGCAGTCCGCAGGCTACGATTTCGCGCCTCCAGGCCTTGGAGAGCATTCCACGCAAATCCTGGGTGAATTGCTGAACTACCCGGCCTCGAGAATCGCCGAGCTTCAAGAGAAAGGACTGGTGCAATGACGAAAGCGCAGAATTTCGAGACGATTCTGTATCGCGAGGAAGGGGCAGTCGGGATCATCACCCTCAATCGCCCGGACGACTGCAACATGTTCACGCCGCCCATGTGCCGCGAGATCAGGGATTGCATTGAAGCCATACGGAACGAGACGCGCACGCGCGTTGTTGTGCTGACGGGCGCCGGTGACCGGTTTTTCTGCATTGGCGGGCGCAAGAACGAACTTGCAGACACCAATCTCTATCCGGGCGTGGTGCCAACGCTGGAGATGTACGAGGCTATCGATCGCCTCCAGAAGCCGGTCATCGCTGCCGTCAACGGATACGCGGTCGGCGGCGGGAATGTGCTGCAGATGGTCTGTGACATGACCATCGCGAAGGAAAGCGCCGTCTTTCGGCAGGTCGGACCGATGATGGGGTCGTTCGATGCGGGTTACGGCACTTGGTATCTTGAGGATCTGGTCGGCAAGAAGAAGGCCAAGGAAATCTGGTTCTGCAATCCCAAGATGACGGCACACGAGGCGCTGTCGCTCGGCTTGGTCAATAGGGTTGTGCCGGATGCGGAATTCTGGGACCGGACCATGGCGTTCGCCAACGAGACCGCTCAGCGCGGCGCCTACGCTTTGGCAGGCGTCAAGGCATCGTTCAATGCCCGCCACCAGGGTGTCGTTGGTCTAAGCCGCGTGACGCACGATCTCGTTCTGCCGCTCTACTATAAGACCGAAGAGGCAAGGGAGCTCGGCGCCTCGTTCAACGACAAGCGCGTGCCAGATACATCCAAGTTCGGTCATTAGGAGCGTCCCGTGATCCAAGGAGCGATCATCGTCTCGGGAGCAAGCCGAGGTATCGGTGCCGCGGTGGCTCTCGAGCTAGCGAGGCGCGGCTTTACGGTTGGCTGCGTGTCGCGGAGTGGCGCCGTACCCGCATCGGACACGCCGATTTCGGACGACGTCCGCGCGCGCCTCGCGGCACGGCCCTGTGATGTGACGGACATGCCCAGGTTCCGCGCCGTCATTGCCGAGGTTGCCGAATTGGCGGGTGGACTGGGTGGTCTGATCAACAACGCCGGAGTGCACAAGGATGTGCGCGCGCAGGACATGTCGATCGAGGATTTCGAGTGGGTGATGCGCATGAACACCACGGCGGTGCTGGCGGCGTGTCAGGCGGCGTACCCTCTCATGCTGGCCAACAAACGCGGGCTGATCGTCAATATCGGCTCGTTCTTCGAAAGGCTTGGCGTGGGCGGCAGTGTCGCCTATTGCGCATCCAAGGCCGCGGTTGCCGCCGTGTCCCGGTGTCTTGCGGCGGAATGGAGCCGCAAAGGCATCAGCGTTCTCAATGTTGCGCCGGGTTACGTCGAGACCGACATCAATCGCGACTTCCTGCGGGACGAAGCCGCGAGCGCGGCAGTCCGGACGCGATCTTTCATCAGGCGAGCCGGAAATGCGTCGGAAGTCGCGCGTCTGATCGCAGCCCTCTACGTTGAGGACATCCCGTTCC
Source organism: Bradyrhizobium tropiciagri (assembly GCF_001189845.1). GTDB lineage: Bacteria > Pseudomonadota > Alphaproteobacteria > Rhizobiales > Xanthobacteraceae > Bradyrhizobium > Bradyrhizobium tropiciagri. The sequence goes on along the minus strand of NZ_LFLZ01000015.1, from coordinate 58,873 downwards.
TGACCGGCGAGACGATCGTCGTCGACGGCGGCTATGGCATAGGCATCTGAGGACATCATGACTGTATTCGATCGGCTCGACGCGAGCATTCAACTCAGCGAAGAAGAGCGCCTGTTGCTGAAGAGCGTTCGACGTCTCGCGGATGACGTTCTCAAACCGCGCGCCGCACACTACGACGAGACGGCGGAATTCCCGTGGAACAACATCAGGGCGATCAACGAACTGGGGCTGAACTCGATGTTCATTCCCGCGGAGTACGGCGGCAGCGAGCTGTCGTACACTGCATATCTGGCTGTTTGCCGCGAGATCGCGCGGGCCTGTGCATCGACGGGTATCGTCTGGGCAACGAATTTTCATGCCGCCAGTCCACTCGTCGACTACGCGTCAACGGAACAGAAAGCTCGCTGGTTGCCGCGCATTGCCGAAGGGGGCCTTGCGGCTCTGTGTCTGACCGAGCCCGGCGCCGGTTCCGACGCGACGGGCATGAAGACCCGGTTCGAGGAGGATGGTGACGAGATCGTCGTGAATGGCGGCAAGACCTTCATCACGAACGGCGACGTCGCGGATCTCCTCGTGATTTTCGGAAAGTGGGCCCCGCTCGGCGACGGCAAGAATGCAATCTCGCTGCTGGTGATGGAAAAAGACACTCCCGGGTTCGAAGTTCTGCGCACGGAACACAAGATGGGAACTCGCGCTTCCAGCACTGCTGCGCTCTCGTTCACCAACTGTCGGGTGCCGCGCGCCAATCTTCTGGGGGCGCCTGGCAAAGGTCTTCCCATGCTGTTCGACTTCCTCAACAAGTCTCGGCCAAGCGTCGCTGCGCATGCACTCGGTATTGCCCGTGCGGCGTTTGAGGATGCCGTCGCCTATATCAACGAGCGCCACCAGTTCGGGCGTCGGATCATCGATTTTCAGGGTATCCAGTTCACGCTGGCCGATCTCTCGACCGATCTCGCGATGTGCGAATCGTGGCTCTGGACTCTTGCCCGGCGCATCGAGGCTGGCGAGCGCGATATCAATCAGGAAGCGTCCATGCTGAAGATGCGCGCGTCCGACCTTGCCATGCGTATCAGCACCGAGGCCGTCCAACTGTTCGGGGGTTATGGTTACACCAAGGACTATCGCGTCGAGCGGTTGATGCGCGATGCGAAGATTACCCAGATCTGGGAAGGAACCAATCAGGTCCACCGGCAGATTATCGGCCGCAGCTTCGCAACGAGGTAAGCGCAAGCCATGTATCAGGTGCTTGAAGGGTTGCGCGTGGTCGAAATGGCGTCGTTCGTGGCCGGGCCATCATGCGGATTGCATCTGCTGCAAATGGGGGCGGAGGTCATTCGGATCGATCCACTCCGCGGCGGGCTCGACAACGGGCGCTGGCCGCTTGCGACCGACGCGACGTCGCTCTACTGGCAAGGGCTCAACAAGGGCAAGAAGTCGGTCGCGCTCGATCTCGGTCGCGGCGAAGGACGGGAGCTTGCGACCGCAATTGTCACAGCACGCGGTTCTGGTGCCGGCTTGTTCCTGACCAACCAGGCGCCGCGCGGCGCGTTTTCTCACGAAGTCCTCTCGCAGCGCCGTACGGATCTCATCTCGGTCCGCGTGATGGGCTGGGGCAATGGCGCGACGGCGGTAGACTATACTGTCAACGCTGCTCTTGGCCTGCCGTACATGACCGGGCCTGTGGAGGCTGAGTCCCAACCGGTCAATCACGTGCTGCCGGCCTGGGATCTCATCTGTGGGGCCTATTCGGCCTTCGCGCTGCTCGCTGCTGAGCGACGGCGACGCGAAACCGGCAACGGCGGCGAAATCCAGGTGCCGTTGAGCGACATCGCTGCCAGTACGCTCGGACATCTTGGGCAGGTAGCCGAAGTGACGCTGGGGCAGGACAGGCCGAGGGTCGGGAACGATCTATTCGGCGCGTTCGGGCGCGATTTTGTCACGCGCGATGGCGTTCGCGTGATCGTCATCGCGATTACCTCGCGGCAATGGTCGAGCCTCGTCGAGGCGATCAACCTGGAAGCCGCCATTACCGAACTCGAATCCGCACTGGGCGTCAAGCTTGGGACGGACGAAGGGACGCGCTTCATGCAGCGCGACGCGCTCAATCCGCTTGTCGCACATGCGATCGCCGCGCGGGACTATGATGTGCTTGTTGAGGAATTCGATCGTCGTGGCGTGTGTTACGGACGTTATCGGACCCTCAAGGAGGCCGTCGATCATGAGGAGTGCTTTCAGGCGGGGTACGGCGTCTTCGAACCGGTCGAACATCCAGGCGGCCATCGCTATCCAACTCCAGGTGCACCTGCGCGCATATCGCAGCAGATGCGCGCGAGTCCACCAAGTGCGCCTCGCCTGGGCGAGCACACCGAGATGGTGCTCAGCGAAGTGCTCAAGCTCGGCACCGCCGACATAGGCCGGCTCGTCGATGCCGGCATTATCGCAAGACCATCATGAATAGTCTGAAGGCAGATGTGTACGATGTCCCATTCTTCACAAGCTCTGCTTGCCTCTGCAGCGGATGCAGTCACCGCCGCACGAGCCTATGTGCACGAGTTCGCGCGATGCGTCGCGACAGAGTTGGTGGACGGCGGCCGGATCGATCCGAGGCGTGCCGACAATCAGCAGCGCCGATTGCACGGCCTTTCCTGGGCTGCAACTCTCGTCGAGACGCTCGCCGCTACACTAGACTGGGCGAGCCGGCTTGCCGCAAGCGGGCGGCTCGGTGAAGCGGAAGCGCTTGTCCTCAGAATCGGACTTGGCGAATACCTCGCTCAGCTCGCCTTCGGGATTCCGATGAGCCAAAACGAGGTCCTGCGCCCCAGCGAGATTGGGTTGCACGGGCCTGCGGCGGTTTTGGCTGCGGACGCTTCGTTTCAATATTTCCAGGCCGAGGGCAACAATCCCGCCAATCGCCGCGCCCTCATCGACGCGATCGTCGCGGGAGCGACCGTCGACGAGCGTCTTGATGATGAAACGCTGGATATGGTTCGCGATCAGTTTCGCCGCTTCGGCGCCGAACGGGTTGCCCCCCACGCTCATGATTGGCATCTCGCGGACCAGCTCATTCCCGATGATGTCGTCGGCGAGATGGCCGAGCTCGGTGTTTTCGGAGTTTGCATCGATCCGGAATATGGCGGGCTCGGCCTTGGCAAACTGGCCATGGCGATCGTTTCGGAAGAGCTGAGCCGTGCCTGGATTGCCGCGGGGTCGCTCGGCACACGTTCGGAAATTGCTGGCGAACTGATTTCCCTCGCCGGGACATCAGAGCAGAAACGCCGCTTCCTGCCCGGCATCGCTTCCGGGAAGATCCTTCCGACGGCGGTGTTTACCGAGCCCGATACGGGATCGGACCTCGCAGCCGTGCGGACGCGAGCAAGCCGGGATGCCGACGGTACCTGGCGCATCTCCGGCAACAAGACATGGATCACTCACGCGTCGCGCAGCGATTTGATGACCGTGCTTGCGCGAACCGCCGAGGGGGCGCGTGGCTATGAAGGCCTGAGCATGTTTCTGGCCGCGAAAGCGCGAGGAACCGAAGCCGATCCGTTTCCATCCGACGGACTGGATGGCGGCGAGATCCATGTGCTTGGGTACCGGGGGATGAGAGAATACGAGCTCTCGTTTGAGAATTTCGCCGTTCTCGGGGATAGCTTGCTGGGAGGGGAAGAAGGCCGCGGCTTCAAGCAACTCATGCAGACGTTCGAGGGAGCACGTATCCAAACCGCCGCGCGAGCGATCGGCGTGGCCTGGAAAGCGTTCGATCTTGGCCTGCGTTATGCGCTCGAGCGGAGACAGTTTGGGCGGCAGATCGTCGAGTTCCCGCGCGTCCACGACAAGCTCGCTATGATGTTGACGGAAACGGTCATGGCCCGCGAGCTCACCTATGTCGCTGCGCGCGAGAAGGACAAGGGCCACCGCTGTGATATCGAGGCTGGGATGGCCAAGCTTCTTGCGGCGCGCGTTGCGTGGGGCAACGCCGACACCAGCCTTCAGATTCACGGCGGCAACGGCTACGCGCTCGAGTTCGAGATCAGCCGCGTGCTGTGCGATGCGCGCATCCTGAACATATTTGAAGGCGCAGCCGAAATTCAGGCACACGTCATCGGTCGCGGACTTCTTGCACGACGACAATAGCAAAGGCATCGACATGGGCCAACGCGATATGGTGACCGTCACAAGGCCTCTTCCGGTCGTACCGCTTTTCGTTCCCGCGAACCGCGTCGACCGAATTGCAAAGGCTTGGCGGAGCGGAGCAGACGGCGTCATCGTCGATCTGGAGGATGCCGTCGCGCCAGAGGCTAAGGCTCCGGCGCGAATGCTTCTTTCTCAGCTTCCCGAATATTTGCAGAACGTCATCGTTCGGATCAATGCTGTGGGTACGCCCTGGTTCCTTGACGATGTTGCGATGCTTCGCGATCAGGCCTTCGCTGGCGTGATGCTACCCAAGGTCGAGACCGCGGAAGATGTCGGGGTGTTGCTCGATCGTCTCGGTCGTCAAGTGCCCGTGCTTGTGCTCATCGAAACCGTCGGCGGCATGGCTGAGCTGCAATCGATCTTGCGGGCAAGCTGTGTCTGGGGAGCTGCATTCGGCTCTATCGACTATGCCATGAGCGTAGGTTCAGAACACGAATGGGATGCGTTGCTGGCGGCGCGAAGCGAGCTTGTCTTCCGGTGTCGATTGGCGGGCGTTTCGCCGCCTCTTGATGGCGTGACCACAGCCATCGATTGCGAAGAGCCGGCCGCACAAGACGCGCGCCGCGCACGTGCTCTTGGCTTTGGGGGGAAGCTCGTTATTCACCCGCGCCAGGTTGAACCGGTCCTTTCCGCGTTCCGCCCCAGCGCGGACGAGATCCACTGGGCAGAGCGTGTTTTGACTGCAGCTCAGGACGGTGCGGCTGTGCAGGTCGATGGTCGGATGGTCGATGAGCCTGTCGTCGAGCGGGCGCGCCGCATTCTCCGGCAGGTGAGGGAAGCGGCCAACCATGCGTAAAATCCGTCGTCTGCTTGTCGCCAACCGTTCGGAGATTGCGATCCGCGTCTTTCGCGCCGCGACGGAACTCGGCATCCGAACCATTGCGGTTTACGCGGAGGAAGACAAGCTCTCATCGCATCGCTTTAAGGCTGACGAAGCCTACTTGATCGGGCGCGGTCGGCACCTCAAGGAGCCAATGGGGCCGCTGGAGGCCTATCTCTCGATCGAGGAGATCATCCGCGTCGCGAGCGAGCGAAAGGTGGATGCAATCCACCCGGGGTATGGCTTTTTGTCAGAGAGCCCGGAATTTGCCGAAGCGTGTGCGGCGGCGGGCATTGCGTTTATCGGCCCGAGGCCAGAGACGATGCGCCGGCTCGGCAACAAGGTTGCGGCACGCGACCTCGCCGCTTCAGTTGGTGTTCCGGTGATGCCTGCGACGCCGCCGCTTCCAGGCGATCCGGAACTGGTCAGGCGTCTCGCGGCTGAGATCGGCTATCCCTTGATGCTCAAGGCGAGTTGGGGTGGTGGCGGGCGAGGCATGCGCCCGATCGAATGTGAGGACCAGTTGCTCGGCTCCGTGATGACGGGCAAGCGCGAGGCAATGAGCGCCTTCGGCAAGGATGAGGTTTACCTCGAGAAACTAGTGCGCCATGCCCGCCATGTTGAAGTGCAGATCCTCGGCGACGACCACGGCAATCTCGTGCATCTCTTCGAGCGTGATTGCTCGATTCAACGGCGTAACCAGAAGGTTGTCGAGCGCGCGCCCGCGCCCTATCTCGACGAGGTCGCGCGCGATGAGCTCTGCGAAGCGGCGCTCAAGATTGCGTGCGCGACGGGCTATGTCGGGGCTGGCACCGTCGAGTTTCTGATGGATGCCGATACCAACTCTTTCTATTTCATAGAGGTCAATCCCCGCATTCAAGTTGAGCACACGGTGACGGAAGTTGTGACCGAGCTCGACATCGTCAAGGCGCAAATCCGCATCTCTGGGGGAGGCGCGATAGGCCGGCGAGACCCGAGCGGGGATTGGGAGGTCGGGATTCCCCAGCAGGGCGCAATCGCACTGCGCGGCCATGCACTGCAGTGTCGCATTACAACCCAGAATCCGGAGAACAATTTCATTCCGGACTACGGGCGGATTACCGCTTATCGCGGCGCCTTCGGCTTCGGCATTCGGGTTGATGGCGGCACGGCCTATTCCGGTGCAATCGTGACGCGCTTCTATGATCCACTCCTTGAGAAGGTCACGGCCTGGGCGAAGACCCCCCAGGAGGCGATCGATCGTATGGACCGCGCCTTGATGGAGTATCGCATCCGCGGGGTCGCGACCAATCTCGCTTTTCTGCACAATCTGATCAGTCACCCCAGATTTCGTGCCAACGACTACACGACGCGCTTCATCGACGAGACCCCTGCGCTCCTTGATTTTTGCAGGCGCAAGGACCGTGCGACGAAGCTGCTGACGTATATTGCCGACGTCAGCGTTAACGGTCACCCGGAGACGCGCGACCGGGCCCGGCCGCCGGCCGAAGCGCGGCAGGCTGAGCCTCCAGCCATGCACGCGGAGCTGAGCGAAGGCACGCGTCAGAGGCTCGAAAAGCTCGGTCCCAAGGGCTTCGCGCAATGGATGCTGGACGAGCGCCGGGTGCTCGTGACCGACACCACCATGCGCGATGCTCACCAGTCGCTGCTCGCGACCCGGATGCGCACATATGACCTCGCAATGATGGCGCCGGCCTACGCAGGCGGCCTGCCGCAGCTTTTCAGTCTGGAATGCTGGGGCGGCGCAACATTCGATGTCGCCATGCGCTTTCTTTCGGAAGATCCTTGGGAACGATTGCGCTTGATCCGCGCGCGTGCACCAAACATCCTGACGCAGATGCTGTTTCGAGGGGCGAACGGCGTCGGTTACACAAACTACCCGGACAATGTTATCGGCCACTTCGTCCACCGAGCAGCAGAAGCGGGCATGGATCTCTTCCGCGTGTTCGATTGCCTCAACTGGGTCGAGAACATGCGAGTTGCGATTGATGCCGTGGTCGAGAGCGGCAAGCTTGCAGAAGGGACCATTTGCTATACCGGCGATCTGTTCGATTCCACGCGTACGAAGTACGATCTGAGATATTATGTCGGACTGGCTCATAACCTGAGGCGCGCCGGTGTTCATATCCTCGGGTTGAAGGATATGGCAGGACTAATGAAGCCTGCCGCAGCGCGCGTGCTGATAACAGCGTTGAAGGAAGAGACGGGCCTTCCGGTTCATTTTCATACCCATGACACCTCGGGAATCGCTGGCGCCACCGTTCTCGCGGCGGTAGAGGCGGGTGTCGACGCCATCGACGCGGCAATGGACTCGATGAGCGGGACAACCTCGCAGCCTTGCCTCGGCTCAATCGTCGAAGCGTTGCGCGGCTCCGACCGGGATCCCGGCCTTGATGGCGGAGCGATTCGGCGCATATCCTCCGCATGGGAGGACATTCGGGCTCAGTACGCAGCCTTTGAAAGCAACTACAGGGCGGGGGCTTCTGAAGTCTATCTCCACGAGATGCCAGGTGGGCAGTTCACCAACCTGCGAGAGCAAGCGCGATCGCTGGGACTGGATGCACGATGGCACGAGGTTTCAAAGGCTTATGCCGACGCAAACGAGCTGTTCGGCGACATCATCAAAGTGACGCCCTCTTCAAAGGTCGTCGGCGATATGGCTCTCATGATGGTCGCGCAGAACCTAACGCCAGCCGACGTGCTCGATCCTTCTCGCGAAATCGCCGTCCCGGCGTCCGTGGTCGAGATGCTGCGCGGCGATCTTGGGCAGCCAGTGGGAGGGTGGCCTGTGAAACTCCAGGAGAGGGTGCTCAAGGGGAGTGCGCCCATCACGGTGCGCCCCGCTGCATTGCTTCCTCCCGCTGATTTGGCTGCGTTGCGGTCCGAGGCTGCGAAAACGACCGGTCGCGCGCCCGCAGACGACGAGTTCGCTTCATGGCTGATGTATCCGAAAGTCTACGCTGAGTTTGTGGCTACGCAACGCAAGTTTGGTCCGCTCTCGGTTCTTCCCACGCGAACCTTTTTCTATGGAATGCAGGTCGGAGATGAACTCGCGGTCGAAATTGAGGCCGGGAAGGCACTGGTCATTCGGCTGACCGCGATAGGGGACAGCCGTGCGGATGGCATGGTGGAGGTGTTCTTTGAACTCAATGGCCAGCCACGTGTCATCACAGTTCCCAACCGCGCCGCGCGAAGCGCGGTATTGGCGCGCCGCAAGGCTGACGAGACGAATGAAACGCATGTCGCGGCTCCCATGGCCAGCTCAGTTACAACGATCGCCGTTCGGGAGGGCCAGAGAATCGCGGCCGGGGACGTGCTGCTTACGCTCGAAGCGATGAAGATGGAAACGGCGCTCCATGCGTCACGGGATGGCGTGATTATCGAGATCGTCGCAGAACCCGGTGTGCAGGTTGAAGCGAAAGACCTGCTCGTTGTGATGCAGTAGGAGCACGCGGACGAAGCGGATGGGTCCGATCGACAGCAGCGCTTTCGAGTGCTTGCTGGCCGATTGATATCAACGCGCGGCCGTAGTCTGGCGGCGCTTTCCGGCGATCTGGATCTGGTCTTGGCGAGATGAAACTGAGTTGGGTGAGTGATGGCTAGTCTTACGCGATCTTTGGGGGAGTTCGTCGCCGGGTTGGTCCAGGACCGGGTGCCCGACGACATTTTGGCGAAGGCCCGTACTTGCCTGTTCTATAATCTCGGAGTTGCGCGCGGGAGCAATATGACCCCGTACGCAGCGAGCGCGCGCAACGCCTCCATTGCACTGCACGGGCTTGATGCGAACGGTGCGACGATGTTGGGAGATGGCCGGAAAACGGCGCTGTTGGGTGCGGTTTTCGCCAATGCCGCGCTCTTTCATGGGCGCACGCAGGACGACACGTGCGGTGCGGCGCATATCGGCGCCATGGTCATACCCGCCCTTGTCGCGCTCGCGGAGGTCAAGAGATGGCCACTCGCGCACTTCCTGCCTGCGCTCATTGCCGGCTATGAGGTTGGTGGCCTGCTTGAAGCCGTCGGATCTGCTGGATCGACGGTTGAGGGATTCCGTGCGTCGCCGCTTTATGGATCGATGGCTGTTGCCGCGGCCAGTGCCCACTTCATGCAGCTTCCTGCAGCGAAGGTCGATGCGGCGATCGCAAACGCCGCGTCTGTGACGGGTGGCCTGTTGCAGCCGATCGAGGACGGTACGGAGGAATGGCGCTTCCAGTTGGGCTTTGCAGCGGTGAACGGTGTCATGGCAGCCTCGCTCACGGCTCAGGGGAATCTGACGTCGCCCTTGGCGCTGGAAGGTTCGCGTGGCCTGTTTCAGGTCTTTACCAAAAGAGGGATCGATTCATCGCACGTGGCGGCCAGACTGGGGCAGGATTGGGCACTACGGCGTGTCACCTTCAAGCCGTTCCCCGTTTGCGCGTTCAATCAAACGCCGATTTCCGCAGCCCTCCGATTGCGCGAGATGATTGCTGGTCGCAATGTCGATCGGGTCGAGGTGCGGATGAACCCGTATGAGACCGGCTATGCGGGGATGGATGCAAGGGGCCCTTTTACAACGATTGCCGGGACGCTGATGAGTGTGCCGTTCTGCGTGTCACACGCCCTGTTGCGCGGCGCGCCGACCATCCACTCGATGCTTGAGTTTGACGATGCCGCAGTCAATGCGCTGGCTTCACGCATTGAACTCCAGGGCGATCCGTCCGTCGGACGACTGAGCTGTGCGATCGTCTTGGAACTTGAGGATGGCGCCGTACTGCGTGACGAGATGGCCCGCACGCCGAATGACTACGACTTTTCTGCCGCTCAAGTAGAGGAACTGGTCCGAAGCATGGGGGAGGAGGCGAACGTGCGGCAAGCGGCGTACGATAGTATTGCGGCGTTCGCGCGTGAGTTGCCACACGGGGACATCGAGTCCATGCTCAAGGCCTTTTCAAACTGAGAGGCGCTGCTCGTGAACGTTACGCTGAGGGGGAGTGGGTCGGAATTCGGAGATCGATATTAGAGATCGGAAGATGAAAGCTCGGAGGCCGCGCGTTCAGGTAAGCCGATCTCCGAGCCATGTTCGCACATCGAAGTTTAATGCGCGAAATAGTGCATTCCTCCGTCGACCGGAATGACCGCGCCGGTTATGTACCGAGCCAACGGGGATGAAAGGAATGTCACAACGCGGCCAATATCCTCCGGTTCTCCGAATTCTCCAGCCGGAATATTCTTGGCGATGAACTCTCTACGGGCTTCTTCGGTTGGATGAAGGCGAGTAAGTGTTTGGACGCTGTTTATCCGTCCGGGCGCGATGCAGTTGACCGTAATGCCTTCCGCCGCCACGTCACAGGAAAGTCCCTTGGCCCAAAGATGCATTGCGCCCTTTGCGACGCTTGCCGCGTTGAGGGTGCGAGGCTCCATAGAGCCGCTGATGCTAACAATTCGCCCCCATTTGCTCCTTCGCATGTCGGGCAGCAAGGCCTGTGCGATGCGACGGGTCGCCTGGAAGTTGAGCGCCATAGCCTCGTCCCAAAACGCCTCATCTTCGTCAAGGGACGTCGGACGGGATCCTCCGGCGCAGCTCGCCAATATCTGAATCTCTCCGAGAGCTGCGCGTGCCTCACCAACGATGCGATGCAGTTGCTTGGGGTCAGTGAGATCACCAGCTAAGAGGACTGGTTCCTGGTCTGTCGATCTACCAATGTCGCTGATTACCCGGTGCAACTGTTCGGCGTCGAATGCGTTGAGAGCCAGGCGCACGCCTTCCTTCGCGAGCTCGCGCGCCACCCCGGCGCCTATTCCGGAACTTGCTCCCGTCACAAGTGCAGTGCGTCCCTTCAGCTTTAGATCCATATAGCTAACCTCCTTGAGTGTGCGAATACGCGCGGAATATCGGTTAGCGGCGGAGCGTGATAAACGGGGGGAAGCTTCATTCATTCTGAAGGAAAACTTGAGAATGGATTTGTACCGCGCAAGGACGGTTGCGTGCGAGTGGTCGAGAGCGGCGGTATGACGGCGGCTGCCGAGCGACGGATATCTCGCCGAGGGCCGTCAGCAAATATGAGCGAGGCACCGCTCCGCCGTGAGGTTGGGCTCGACCGTCTTTCAACCTTTCAGCTCCCTTAAAGGCAGGGGAGATATCGTCCTTGCCGACAACGAGGTGCATCGCCTCGAGCAAGCTCGCTGATGTGGTTGACCAGATAAGAAGCGCCGGCGGCATGGCTCACCCGGTCATCGAGGGCGGGCAAGATGTGTAGGCCTGCCAGGCGCGGGCCGATCCGCACCCGTGATCGAAATGCACGATTTTTCGGCTCTACGAACGCGCAGAACGTCGGCTTCTGAGTACCGATGACGTAGCGGTCGATCGTGGGCTCACGAACGAGAAGTGCACATATCTGGTGCGGTTTCTGGTGCGGCCGTCGCGCTACGGGCAACGAGGACCCAGTAAGATATTGGTCCTCTTGGTGGGCCCGGCAGGACTCGAACCTGCAACCAGACCGTTATGAGCGGCGAGGCCAACCTCACATCGCATAGGGCAGGGCTCGTATTCAGCGGTCGAGCCAAAGGGCACTTTTGACCGCGAAATGCACCTCAGCTCGTTCTCGGCCCCTGTATCCTATTGAAATCGCGTCAAATGCGCCCTCCCTCCGAGCGCACCATAAACCCAGTTTTGCCTTGAATCGCTGCCGACCTCGGGCCGCGTCCCAAATGGAAATGGCAGATAGGTTGCGGTGAAGGTTCAGCTTGCTTTGGCCACCCGCTCGCGATCGGCCTTAACGCGGCGCTCGACCAGTGCCGAGCCTTGCTGACCGGCGATCCGCTGCGCTTCCGTGAGGTCCTCGAGGCCACTCGCGCTGTTGCCGGATTGTAGTCGCAACAGGCCGCGTAACCGGTGAAACTCGCCAGCTGTCCAGCGCTCGCCGGTATCGATCTCGTTGGCGATGCCTGCTAGTGTCACTAGCCCTTCCTCGGGGCGGTGTGCCCTGACACAACCGCCGGCAAACACCACGCACCACGCAGATAGCGAGGGCAAGCGCTCAGCGATCATGCGTTCCATGCCGTGCTGGGCCAGACGGAAGCCCTTTTCGACATATCCCCGATGGATGTCAGCCAGGCCTGCAAGGAGATCGGCGTGTGGCCGCCAGTAGGGAAGGTCGTGCTCTAGCGTGAGGTCGCGCAATCGCGCGGCATGGGAGGCAAGATCGTTGGCATCTTCCGTCAAGGCGGCGAGGAGGCCGCCTGCGAAAGCGGTGGTATGGCATATCGTCTGGTAGTGGCCGCTCGCGATGGCATCATCGAGCGCAGCCTTGCGCCAGATGCCGGCTCGCTCGACGTCGCCGAGCATAGTCCAGGCTTCAGCAAGCCCTACCTTGACGGTGACGGCATGGACGGTGGCGCCGACCTTGTTCAGCACCTCGTTGTGTTGTTCAGGAACGAATAATTTCTGGAATAGCTCGAACTGGGCGATCGCCGCGGCGAACTCACCACGGAACAACAAAGTCGTGCCCATGCAGCGATGCGCGATCAGTTTATCTAAGGTGCTGCCATGCGCCGCCACCTGCACGATCTGGCGGGCCACTTCGAATCGAACATCAGTCTCGTTGAAGCGAGCGATCCAGTTCAGGAACAGCGCCGGAACGATGCGTTCGCCGCCGCCGATGCGCGCTGAAAGCTCGATGGCATGCGTGATCTGCCCCTCGACCTCGCCCGCGCCGTAGCCACGTGCCGCGATCAGTGGTCCCAGAATGGCAAGGCGCAGGTCGAATTCTCGGACGTCACGTTCGCGTCCCGGTGGCAGGCGTGAGGTCTGCTCCAGCGCCGCGGTGAAATGGGCGACCGCCTCCATGGCCGCCGAACGACGCGCGGCGTCACGTCCTGCCTTTTCCAGATAAATGATGGCGGCGGAATGGTCCCCGGCTTCCGCGAACTGGTGCGCCAGCACGTGCGGCATGCTGTCGACGAGTGCGGGAAACTTCTCCTCGATGGTGTTGGCAATCAGCTTGTGGACGCGCAACCGGTCGCGCCGCAGCAGCAGATGATAGGCGGCGTCGCGCAGCAGCGCATGGCGGAAATCGACGACATCACCAAAGCCACTGGGACGCGTGACGAAGATGCCGCTTCCGACCAGCCCCTCGACGCTCTCCCGCATAGCGGCCTCGCCGAAGGGTGATAAGGCTATCATCAGATCGAGCGGGATGTCGCGCCCGATAGCCGCCGCAAGCTGCGCCGTCTCACGGCCATTTTCAAGCAGGTCGAGCCGCGCCAGCAGGATTTCGTTCAAGGTCACCGGGATCGCGGTCGCGTCCATCGCACCGGGAGAGGCGTCCCCCATCGCCTGCAGGCTGCGGGTCAATTCCTCAGCAAAGATCGGGATGCCGTCTGAGCGTGCCACGATCGCATCGATCATACTGGCCGGCATCTTGCACTCGGCGGCGATGGTATTGACGAGCCGCCTGATCTCGTCCGGCTGCAGCCGCGCCAGCTGCAGAATACTCGCTCCAGTATGCCGCGCCCAATCCGGCATCTCCTGCGGGCGCATGGTCGCGACCAGCAATACCGGAAGACTGCGGATCATTCCGGCCAACTGCTTCAGCCATTCGCTGGTCGAGGGATCCGCCCAGTGCACGTCCTCGATGACGATGATTGGGCTCTCGCGCGAGATTGCCTCTACTATGTCGAGCAGTGCCGCGATGGTGCGTTCCCTGATTTCCGTGGGCGCAAGCCGGAGCAATAACTTTCGGTCGCTGCTCTCGCGCCGCAACAGCTCGGCGATTAGCGCCAGCCGCTCGGGGCTCGCCTGGCCGAGGCCGCGCAGCATTGCTTCGAGCTTGTCGAGCTGGCGCACATCAGCATCCGGCGCTTCCACACCCGTCATGTAGTCAAAATAATGGGTGATCGGGTGGAACGGGCGGTTGGCGTGGATCGGTGAACATTGCAGCACCACACGCTGTTCCGGCCTGATCTCGAGCCTGCGGTGCATCTCATCGATTAAGCGCGACTTGCCAATGCCGGCCTCGCCGGTGATCACGACGATCTGACCCTGGCCGAGCAGGGCGGCGGCGGCGCGGTCAACCAGTCGGGAGACCTCGTACTCGCGACTGATCATAGGCAGGTTGACCGCGCCATGCACAGCGTCGAAGCGGGTCGCTCCCCGCTGTTCCCCGATCACACGGTAGGCCGTGACGGGTGCGTCGAAGCCCTTCAGGCTTCGCGGGCCGAGATTCGCAAGGCGGAACTGTCCGCCGATAATTTTCGCGGTTGTTTCCGCGATGAGCACCTCGCCGGCCCCGGCTTCGCCTTGCAGCCGCGCGGCAAGGTTGGGGGCTTCGCCAACCAGCGAGTCCCGCTCGATGGCGGCATGGCCGACTAGGTCGCCAACCACGACGGGCCCGGTGGCGATGCCGATCCGTACCTGGAGTTGATCTCCGCGTGGTGTGACCAGCTTGCCGATCTCCTCGGTGAGCGTCAGCCCGGTAGCGACCGCGCGTGCTGCGTCGTCCTCGCGCGCGCGCGGATATCCGTAGGTCGCGAGTACGCCGTCCCCGACGTAGCGCAGCACGTATCCGCCATAGCGCTCGATGAGCGTGGCGCAGGTATCTTTGTAACTGGTGAGGAGCTCCAGCACGATCTCGGGGTCGAAATCGGAGGAAAGTCTGGTGTAGCCGACGAGGTCGCAGAACATGGTCGTGACCTGCCGTCGCTCGGCGTTAGCAAGCGGCCGCGGCGCAGGCGTCCGAGGGGCGGGCTTCTCCTTCGGCTCGGGCCGCTGCACCTCCACGGCAAGCTTTGCGATCGCATCGAGCAGCCGGCGGCGATGTCCGACTGACGTGACGCCGAGCTCGACAAGATCGGTCGAGGTAAGATGCGCCAAATCGCCAGCGTCTATGTCGTTGTGGAGGAATGCCTGCAGGTAGCCAGACAGCCCTAGCTGTTCCAGCCATCTCTCGACAAAACCCGCGTTCGGTCCGTTCGGCTTGGGCATACGGTCTGCAGCGCCTCACCGTTTTAATAAACGATCCGCCATCTCAATGCATCCGCCACTTTGGCCGACCGGCTCACGGGAAGCGCTTGATCAGATGCGGCGAAATCATCGGCTCGAACGGAAGAAGACGTTCTTGAGCTGCGATTACTTGACTTCGACACCGCAAAGCTCGCTCTCTTTGCGGGAATTCTCCACAGTGTCGATCTGAAATGGCGAGTGGGGACCGCTGACCTCGATGTCTGCCGCCTACTGGCGAGCCACATCCAGCGGAAGCTCGAACGGCGCTCGCTTCAGCATGCCCGCAGTTTAGGTGCCGGGCGGACACAACGCGAATCCAAACGCTCGGCATTGGGGGCACTGGCGAAATCCCGTGGTTCTACGGAAATGATGCTCCTAATGCACGGCGCTGGCTGTCGCTGAGGCCCTTCTCGCGAAACCGAATATTTCGGAGGCCCTATTTTCTTATCGACGGGCTTCCAAGCTCCCCAAGTTGCGACTTCGTAGCCCGTCAACAGGATTTCTGAAAACGAGCGCGGCTGACCGACGGTTGATCTCTCAAGGCAAGCTACGGTAGGTCCGCATTTCGCTCAAAAGCAGGCATCGAGGACGCCTGGAGTGAAATATCCGTTTGGATCACAAGCGGATCGATCTCGGCAAACCGCGAACGGAGTTCCACCGGCTCAGAAAAATGCAGTCGGAGCCGAAACCAACTTAACTTATGTGAATTTTAACTTGGGGCGCCGCGGGACCGCGAGGTCAACCATGCACCTGTCGCTCGTGGAAGCAGTTATCACCGTAGCCACTCTTGCCCCCGCGTTCCTCGTGGAAATGTCTATTGCGGTAGCCTTGGGCGTGATCTGAGAGGTGTCCCATGGTTGAGCTGTATGCCCCGCAAGTAGAGAGGGAACATTGCCGCGCCCTTTTGTCACGAGGTAGGCGAAAGGCTTCCCCTTGCCCTCGATCGGAATCAATCGCCTTTGCCTTCCCACCTTCGCGCGACGCTACGTCGGTTAAAGGAGATAGATAGAGGCTCGGGCGTACCTTCGATCAATCTCAAAGCATAAATCGAGAGCAGGCATACTTCGCGACCGGAATTAATGTGCGGAACCACGCTGTTGCGTTCCAATAGGGGCAGATCGCATTCGCGCCAGCAACGCGAATACTGCGCCTGAAAATTTCGGAACGAAACAGGCCTCCCAGTCCTTCTCTGACGTTAAGGGAGGTGCCCATGAATGCTCAGGCAAGAGAAGGTGCGTGTGCGTTCGCTTGGCGGAACTACTTGCTGCTCCACAGCGGTGTCAGCGAGAACGATGACAGGCGCTCCGCCCTCCGTCGCTACGTCAATAATCTTCGTGACGCCGGCCAATATGACTTCGATCTCTTTCAGATTGCGGCAGTCGCTTACTTGAAAAGCCTGGACGAAGTGCATGACGAGCGAAGTGCGAGAGGCGCAGCAGATCACGCTTTGGCCGAATGCCTGGCATCACGCAACGGCACGACCCGATAATCACAGTTGTAACTCCAGATCGAAGGAGCGAGCAGCATGACGGACAAGATCGATAACGCGAACCAATTCACGCGCAGCCCACAAGGGCGCATGCTCGCAGCGACGGCGATGGGCATGAGCGCATTGAAACCAATCTTGCACTTTCAGGTCTTAATGCTGAGAATGTGGGCTGATAGCATTGAGAGGTTTGCGGGCAACTACGAAAAGGGCATTGAAGAAACCGCGACCACCGCCTCGGAGCAAGCAGACAGGGAACGCGCTGCTTAAGCGAACTTGGACGGCAGACAAGTAATAAGCGGAATGAAAGGGCCGCCTGCTTTGGCGGCCTTTTCCAAAGTATCGTTGTCCATGTCCGTAACGTCTGCGTGTCGTTTTCGACTTAGAATGCGGACATCCCGGATTCATTGCTTAGCTATTCGGGCGCATTCCCGCTGAAAGGCCGCTCCGCTATTCACCTTGCGCATTGCTAAGGCAGGCCGTGGGACGGCAAGGCGGTCTTGCCTAATGCAAAGATCAACCGTCTACCGCTGTTCAACCCTGGTGCGCCACAGGGCATCGAAAGTATTCTGACGAGTCGGCGTCCATTCTTCTGAACCAATCGGATCGCTCGGCTTCTCTATGAGGGCGCTTGCAAGCGCTTCAGTGGGACCCATCTGCGTCGAAACCCGCGCAGGCCAATCCAGCAATGATTTTGAGAGCATCGGCCCGCCTACGTACCAGCATTTTCGTCCGTCGATGAGGCGCCAAGACCAATGCTCGCGCGGATTTGGTGGTATCGCGGCGTTGCATTGTTGTTTCGCCTGCGTGCTTGGCATTCCAATTAGTAGAGAGGAAGTGATGCAGGCGGCCAAAAGAATTAATGGAAATTGTTTCGTCATCTGAGCACTCAGAGACTACTTCGTTGCTGCAATCGGCTCACAGCAACGACCAGATCGGGCCGCTCAAGAACCTCCACCAGCCTGTCGAGAATGCGCTCATTGTCGTGGGGGCGGGGTTGAAGGTATTCGTTCAGTATGCGTTGGGCCTCGCTGACGGCCTGAAGAGCAAGTTGTTGATCGGTCATCACTTCTTACCCATTCGATTAATGGAGGATCGCAGGATCAAAGAAGGATGAAGGATCAAGTCGTCTTTTGGACTTATCCCATCAAATTTTATTTCAATTGAGACGGATTGCGAAGTTAGGCAGCGCGCCACCTTCGCTCGCTAGGCCACGGGCACCATAAACTCGGCGGACAGCGGTCGGGGGAACGTAGGTAGCGCTACCCCCGACAGATGACGGATCTACCGAATAGGCTTCTCGCCTCGAATGTGTGGGTGAGGTTCCTTCTTGTTTCTAATTTGTTTTGAAATTGCTTGCGCCAACATTCGACGTCCCTCCGAGACTTGGCTCGTCCTCAGATCAGAAAACTCTCGCCTGAGCAGGTCGACGACGATTCTCACCTTGGGAAGATCCGTCATGCACTTGTGGCAGATGATCGTTTGCCGTGCGCGGAGCGTGGCGGGAAACTCGAGTTTGAGCTCCATGAGCCCGCTCGGGCGCGTAAGCCGATGGGAAGCCTTCAGCAGGAGGAAGGCACGAACGCTGGACGGCCTTGATGATTGGGCCGCAAGACGCCTGCAATTGGATGGCGGGATGATCAAAGCTCAAGGTCAGCCTCAGCCGGGACGCGGGATGTTGAGGCCACCGGCCGCGAATATCTGGCGGAAACGCGAATATCTGGCGGAAAGAAGAGTTGCCTGAACGCCATCAGTGCGTCGGCTATGCACCGCGCAGTGTGCTCTGGTTTCGGAAACATCTCAGGTATGGTTCATGGCTCGCGCTGTTCGCGCTTGTCATCAACATCGCGCTCGCCTTCGGACACGTCCATATGCCGGGCGGAACAGTCTCCGAGCGGCAGGCAGCATCACAATTTAACAGGGTTATTCTAATCCGCGTGCGACACTGTTCTTCAACTTATGGGAACAAGTGGCGTGCCGGGGGAGTCATCAACATGGCTCCCGGACAGGTGGCGCCCTCGACCGGGAGCTTAAGTGGTGACCCCGGCGCGCCCTGCGCTGGGGTCGCTTTCGGATGGCTCTGATTCCCACGGCTTGCCGCGCAGCCATTGCGCAGCAAGATCGCGCGGCAAACCACAAAAAAGCCCCGCTCGGACCGCGAGCGGGGTGATGAAGTCACCGTGACGAGTTTCCGAAACGTCACGACCATCTGGCGTTAGCAATCGCACATGACAGTTCAGTGAACGGGGGTCTCATGGACCGCCGGTTCACGCCGCGCCCGGCGGGCTCGGTCTGGTGCTACCTTGCCATCAAGTGCGCGTGAGATGTGAGGCGGATCACACCCGACCGGTTCAAGACGATTTAATGCAAATCGACAGCTCGGTATCGGAGAGCCTTGATGCCACTACTCAGCAGCGGAAGCTGGTCGAGCGCGGCCGCCACATCGATGCTCGGCATTCTCATCGTTGTGGCGGTGGTCCTTGCAGTCGTTCTTTATGTGGGATGGTCGTCGGATGCTAATCTGGCCCAATTCATGAGCCGGCCGATGGCCGCGGCTGCCTCGACCTCCGTGTTGCCAGTCAGGGGACGATCTGGCTGCGGGCGGGCCGACAAGCCGCTGCCGGCGCTTTCTCTACCGCTCGAATAATCACGAGCCTTCCGTCGGCAAGCGCTTCGGGGCCGTTCCCACTTCAGCTCACAAGCACCCCGGCTTGAGCCGCATTGACCGCAAGAGACCGTCCAGCCCATTTCCGCTGCAGTCGACGGTGCGGATCGGCTTTTCGACCTGGGCGGCTTGAGATTGTTTGGTGCTGGCGAGCCGCTTTCTCTTTTTCGAACTAGAATGGATCGCTTCGCCCCGATGGGAGGCGACGACAGGAGCGGGAGGCTCCAGGACGGTTTTCGTTTGCAGGGCAGGTGGCTGCGGTACCGATGCGATCGGTGCTGGCTGCACCGCGGGAGCGCTCGTTATGGTGCGCACCGTCCGCTGCTCTGGGACGAGCGAAAGCCGATCGGCCTTCTTAGCGCGCTCCGCCACTGGATACTCGAGGGTCGGTGCCGGCGCCGGATCTCTCGCGAGCGCTGCAACTGCACCCATACCGGCAAAGCCAATAATTCCCACCGCCAAAATCCGGAACCACATAATTGATCCTTGGCCGAACGCAGCGAACCCCGCATCCACTAAGCTACGACGATTAGGTGATGTGAGCCAATAGCTTAGGTAAAGCAGGCAATAGGCATTTGCTTTGGCGCCGCGATACCCTAATCGGCGTCGGGCTCTTTGTGATTTGCCACGGCTTCATTGACCGTCCGACGGTCAAGCCGATCTTCTGGGGAAAGTCGTGAAACGGGACGCCAGATCTCTACGGGGATTTCCACATGGCTCTCCAGCGGCTTCCTGGCCCATTCCCACCATTGGTCGAAAACGTCCTTGACCATATTCAAAACTCCCGCGACATGGCCGGATGCGTCCGGTTCTTGACCTTGATCCAGTTCTTTGACCGACCTGCGGTATTCAGCCGGCGCGGTGAGGCCCCAGCATTGCCCTCCAAGGGTGCTGGGGCCGTTTCTTATGACAAGTCGCTGCCATACCTAAGTGAATGCGGGAACGTCCGGCCGGCCGCATACTGGCATCATGTTCGAGTTCGGTCAGATGGATGGGAGCGAGCACAGCTTGGTCGGACTGGCGGCGTCATTTATCGCGCTGGTGGCGAGCTGTCTCTTCATCTGGTGACAACTTAGCACCTCATGACGATCGATTTGGGCCTCAGCTTGTACCCCCCTCGCTGAGGCCATTTCTTTAGGCAGGATATGAGCCGCCCTTCGAAAGAGCGTGTGCGTGAGGTCATCCAGGAGCTCGACGCGCTGGACCTTCCCGATGGCGCCCATTGGGCTCTGATCCATGAAAAGCTCGGCCTCAGCTACGGCGAGGTGTTCGACTACATCGCCGAAGACCCGGCGTTCTTCGGCGCAACGGCGCAACGCCCCATCCCGAGGATTGAGCGGCGCTGGAACTAGGACACTGTTGCAAGCGCGCTATTGCGGGAGGCTGAGAGGGGGGCGGAAGATCGAACCCGCCGGCCTCCAAGATATAAGATCGGCGGATCAAGTGATGGCCCCAGCACCGGCCCGTTGGCCCCCAGAGGTGCTGGGGCCTTTCTTTGAACCGCAACTCCTCTCGTTAGGAACGATTCCCAATCGGGAAAATTAGGCAATCGTGAATGCGTTCTCCGGCCCCCAAGTTGGCGCATTCGCTTTCAGTCCCAGCGTCACCCTCCCCGGGGCGCTGGGACTTATTATTTTAGGGCAAATGAAAGAGGCCGATGCGTCCCAGTGTCCTGCTCAAATAGGAACGGTCGCGTCGCGCGCCGGGTTGTCAGCCGTTCAGGTGCTGTCCTGCCGGCAGTACGTTGGACGCCCAGCACTCGGCCCCGGGGGAGTGCCCACTCACCCCGGGGTCTTTTTCTGGAAATCAAAAGGCAGTTCCGGCCAGTCCATCTCGCTGGGATCCTGTCAGGTGAACAGATCTTTCCCAGACTGCGTCAGTCTCACGAACGTCCCACTCTCATGGTACTCGAGCCAGCCTTGGCCGATTGCGTGCTGTAGCCCAGCCCAATACTCGGCCGGCGTCGCCTTGTCCTCATCGAGCATGGGGCGGTTGATCTTCTCAATGTAGATCCGGCCATCCTGGATGGGCTCGAACGCCCGGGCGTGCTCCATGAGCCTGCGGGCGGCCTTCTCGGGGTCGGAGTATGAGCGGTCACCCTTCATCTGCATCTTAGAATCTTCCGTCATCTCGGTAGTTCGCGCTCATACAGGCTTGAGTTTCCCTCTCAGCTTGCGGTGATGAGCATTTCAGCGCGTCGCCTTGGATGCAAAGCTATGACTGGTTCGAGAAGCCTCAACTAGGCGCTGCGCCTGACTTCGGTGGCTATCGCACTTTCCAGCTCTTTCACCGCTTCTTGTTCGGTCATGCCACTAACAAGAGCTACTTCTTCGGACAAGCGATCAATGGCCGCCGTGTAGAGCTGCCGTTCGGCGTAGCTCTGGTCCGGGCTGGCAGCGCGCCTGTGGAGATCGCGCATCACTTCGGCAATTGCAACAATATCACCCGAATTGATCTTGCTTTCGTACTCTTGGGCAATCCGCGACCAATTACCCCGCGCCTTATGAGGTGGTTGACCCAGGATTCGTCGTGCGTGCTGGATGGTGCTGGAGTCGGACAACCAACGCATTCCGGTTTTGGCCGCTCTGCTCGTTGGAACGCGTAGTGTCATCTTGCTCTTCGTAAAATAGACGACGAAGAACTCGAGGCAGGCGCCGGCTACAGTCTGCTCTTCGATCGCAACGATTTGACCGACGCCGTGCGCAGGGTAGACGATCAGGTCAGTCGCCTTGAATCCCAAGCGCGTCTTGCTCTGGCTTCCATCCGCTTGATCGACAGGGGGCGTAGCTGTTGCGTGTGGCCTGAATGATTAGCGCTAGACTGATAATAAAAATTCATTTCGCGACATGCTCCATGATATCTGAACTTGGTTTCTTGCCAATTCGAGCTCTGATCAATGAACGCATTAGAAGCAAACTGCGGGGCTCAGAAAAAATGCCGCCCCATCTATCCCTCACCAATAAGCTGCGAGCGCGAGCGCCGCCACGATAATGACGCCGGCTATCCATTCGGTTCGATGGCGTGACTTCTTGGCAACGAGTTCGCAGCCTACAAGTCCAGCAGTTGCCATGCCTGCAGGCAAGTGACCGGTAAACGCGGTGTGCGAAGAATATACCCAGGGAACTTTTGCGCGATGTGACCGGCGTCGCGTTGAGCGTTGGCCTCTAGCTCGGGCCGGTTTAGCGAGTTCCGCATAGACCAATCGGTGCATTGTCTAGCGCTGGCCAGCTTGGCAAAGCTCAGCGTACGCAGCGGTGCACGCTACACGCTTGCGCAACTTCAACACCAGCCCCGGTAGGGGCGCTGGTGTTTTTATGAGGATCGGTGTGGTTGCGGTGAGTGACTGATCTCTAGATCCGGTAGCTGCCTGCTAGCCTTAGTCGGTCCAAGTACGATCGCCACACCGCGGGCATTCAAACGTATGAATGACAATTCCGCTCTCAGATTCCATGATCGTTCTGACTAGGGTGAGCTTCACTCCGCAAAAGCGGCAGTCATGATGTGATCGGTCCGGGACAGTTGCGATCTTCTCAGCTCGAAATAGATCCACGGGTGCCGCGCAATCGGTTTTGGAAATGGTGCCGCTCTTGCATTCGCGAAACCGGAATGCGTTGTATTTCCAATTGTCAGGCGGGAGCTCGATTAACGCCGCGCGGCCCATGTAGGCCGCCAAAGCATAGCCTGCCATTCGCGACGGGTCCGAGGCCCATGGAGTCACACTCCTGAAGCCTATGGTACGGCGATTCACGTCCGCGCGGTGTGGCGTAATCCACACTGTGGACAACAATGCAATTTACTCGGAACGCGCGGCGCGACGCTTGCCCGCAGGCGGCGGTGGCAGGGAATCCGTCAGCATCTGCCTTAGATTTTCAGCCTGTTCCTTCGTCAGCTTCTCCGCGAACCGGCCACCCTTTTCCAATTGCGCTGGCCCCTTGAGTTCTCGATCGTAGACCATCCAGCCGGTGCCTCCCGTCCGAACGAGAAACCTAGCCTTCTGAGGTGCTGCACTATTCAACGATACCTCCCCATTGATCCGGGGCGCCGTCTCAAAAATACACCGCGTAACGGCGTCTATTCCTGGGACACTGAATCCCCAGCAGGAAATCTAGTGCAGGGGTCATGCCATCGAATCGCGGGGGCGGTGTCGCGGACGGAGCCTTGACCGATTGATGGTGGGTGGAACCTAGCTGCTCGCTAGGTTTCTTGGATTGCCGCCGGGACGCGCCTTCAACCCGATCTCGATCAGCCGGCGCCATCTGGTCCCGGCGCTGTTCATTTCCGATTTCGGGCGCTGTCGCACCTTCTGGAATTCCTCGGGTCCCTTGACGAGCCGGCGCTTGCGGCTGGCCTCTCGATCTGAAGTCGCCGAGAGGCCGCGGCGCTCACCTTTCCCAACAGATCGAATCTTCTGACCACACCGGAGAAGGAAGGGAGTGGGCTTACGGCGCCAAGGAGGTTTTCCTGACGCCGGTGGCATTAACGTGCGTTGGGGACCATCGGCGCCGAGCGGCTTCACTCCGGGATGGACGCAATAATGAGGAGAACGTTGTTGATCACGGGGTCGCGCAAAACGCCACCACAAGTGCGGCATTGAAGACATTCTTGCTACGCCAGAGCAGCGCCATGATCAGGAACGTCAACCCCAGCTTGGGAATCAACCACCAGGCACCAAACCAAGTCTGAGCGAAACGCATAAAAGGGTTTGCCGCGCCGAACCCCATCTCCAAAATCTTGTTCGTTGTCGCGAGATCAGCGCATCCGAGAAGAAGCACGGAAAGCAAAAGCAGTACCTTAATCCAGCTCATCGCGGACCCGCCGTCACCGATGGTAATAGCGATACGGCGGCTCGAAAACGAACGTGGAGCCGAAGCGATATGGCAGGGGATCATAACCGATCAGATATGCCGATCTCAGCAGCCGATAGTGCCTGTATCGAACGGTGTGAATAGATCTGTGCCATGATGTGCCGCATGCGCAGCGCTGACGAGAGCTGAAATCGGAAGGCTGATTGAGCTGTAGCTTTGAATGCTGTGCCGATGCAGCGTTTGGAATAATGCAGATAGCGCAAAAAGCCAGAACGGCTAGCAACCGATTCATCTGATTAATCCTAAATTCGTCAAAGTACGACGCCTTTAGAACCGCTCAGGAGCAAGCAAGTTCCTGAGCCGGTCAAATCAATCGGTGCCCATTGAGCGCATAGCGTTGGCGGTCATTTGCTGGCGGTGGTACGCACGCGCTTTAAAGCGCGCTCTGGCAAGCATCGCTATGCCAGCTATTGCGAGACAAGCCACGGTGCCGATGGTCGCCATCGTCGTCTAGCTCCGGTGATCTCTTCGGGGACTCGGAATCAACCAGGAGTCGAGCGCAAGAGGTAATATCAAGGCCGGCTTATAGTTCGTCGTCCCAAAGCCGGTGTCTGGCTTTGCTCCAGAGCGTTACGTTGCTGTCTCGGCGAATTGGTTCATCAAGCGAGAGCGGGGCCTGAATTGTGCCATAGCCCATCCGGCTATTCTTGCCGTAGTGCGCCGAGAGAAAGTCATCAACCCGACGAGCCACTTGATCGCGGCTAATGGCCCTTGCAAGCAGCGATACAAGGATGTCTTGGGCTAGGTCACCCCTGACCTCGAACGGCACGCGCTTCGAACGGAGGATCGATTGAATCCATTCATAGTCACCGGGCAGCATTTCGAAAGGGGGGATGTCATCGCGCGTCACATCCAGTCGAAAGTACGCCGCGTCGGCAGGTACTATCCGGCATTTGACTAGCACGGCGCGAGAGATCCTGTTCTTGGCGTTCTCGATCATAAAGCGATCAAACTCCGGTTGCTCGATTCGATAGCGCTTGAGTGCCTTGAACGTGCAGATCGCTCTGCGACCGTTTCTACTGGGTTATGTCGTCAATCGTTCTCCCTTCAGCACTGCCGAGCGCACGGCTTCTATTGCCTCCGGCCTCAGCTCGGGTCCGACCTTCTGATTGTCTCGGTCACACCTCTTGCAGTAGCGATATCCGTTCCAGCGCATTCCTGTGTTGCGGGGCTCGAAGAGATGTCCTCGATTGCGGTGCGTGCTGAGCCGCTTCGGATCGCCCTTGCGCAACCGAGCAGCTTCACCGTTCGCGAGCACGAGAGCTTTTGCTCGGTTGCCCCATTCGGGATTTTGTTCGCAGTATCTCTCGAAAGTGCTCTTGCTGTGCAATCCGGGGCGAACTCTTTTCCTGTTTCTCAGCCCCTTAGCCGTAATCGTAGCCGTAGTCATACGGGTAGCCGTATCCGTAGGGATAACCGTAGGCACCCGCCAGGCCGAGACCTATCCCAAGTCCAAGAGCCGCTTCTCCAAACCCGGCTCCGCGCCAACCGCCGCCATGCCAGCCGCCTCCACCAAACCCGCCGTGGAACCCGCCACCGTGAAAGCCACACCGCCGAAGCCTCCGCGCGCAGAAGCAACAGTCGGTGCATACGCCACGGCAATTACTGCGAATAATATGCTCAGGGATTTCCTAGGCATCGGGCTCTCCCAATTGAAAGTCGCCCGATTTGGAAACACTTCACGTCCGTTTTAGTTGCTGACTGTCGTGTCCGAAGACACCCCGACAGGGGCGCCTCGGCGTACTCAGCCGCGGCTTTTATTTCTTCGCCTTCACACAAATGTTTCGACCAAGATCGGCGATGGCTACCAAGGCTGGCCGGAGCATGCGCCCTTCGATGCCATCATCGTGACCGCAGCTCCTAACCACGTCCCACCGCCGCTGATCGCGCAATTGGGGCCTGGCGGCCGCATGGTCATCCCGGTTGGCGGCTTCGATCAGAAGCTTGTGGTGTTGGCAAAACACGCCGACGGAACGGCCACAACCACGATCGTAGCGCCCGTCCGGTTCGCGCCTTTGATCCGCGAGTAGCGTTGCGCGTCTCAATGTGCCGCACTGCAGCATTTTGATCTCGTAAACCGACTGTCCCACAACCCTCGCGGCTCTTGACGATCAGGGCTATTCTCGGCGAACCGAATGAAGCTTTGGCCCCGGTGGCGACTCCCGGGTGCAAGAAATGAGCTGCACGGTTTCGTTGGCGATCAAATGACACATGGCGGCCAAAAGGGTTTCGGCATGACCAAGCACGGGCGATCGGGGCACGCGACCCCATCGCCGCGTTTCCGTTTCCTGCAGAAGCTCGATGCCCAGAAAAATGATCGCAAGGACCGCTCTTGCATCAAGGACCCGAAACAGTCCGTCGAAGAGCTATTCCATCCCCGGAAGCCAACACGAACCTGACGAACTATCCGTGAATACGCTGCAAGTCGAGGTGGAGACAGTAAATGAGTCCGTGGCCCGGATCGAGGCGATCATCGGGCGCAGAGTCAAACGCGACATCAGCCAGATGACCGAGTGGGCAAAAGGCAATCTCGCCCGCGCCGCAGAGGCCATCATGAACACGCCCAACGCGCACGTTGGCATCGTCACCGGGTTCTATATCCAGCACGCGGAGCCGCCTTCTCCGGAAACGGATGGGCTCGGCGGGATGGCCCATCTGGCCGCGGGCCTCGCAAATGCGGGGATCCCGGTAACGGTCATCACCGATGCACCGTGTGCAAAGGCGGTGTGGGCCGTAGTCGATGCGCTGCCGGCATCCGTGAATCTCGAGGTCGTGTCGACGACAGAGAATTCGGTTCTCCGCTTACGACAGTACCTGGAAACGGACGATCGACCGATAACTCACTTGATCGCAATTGAGCGGGCCTCTCCGGGATCGGATGGAAAGCCTCATCGGGAGCACGGATGGGATATGTCGCGCGAAACGGCGCCGCTCCATCTTCTTTTTAGTGACCCCGCCGCGAAGCGTCGCTGGCACACGATCGGTATTGGGGACGGGGGCAATGAAATCGGGATGGGATCCCTGCCCAAGGAGATCATCGAACGCGGAATTCCCAACGGCGAGGTGATCGCAGCAACAACCCCGGTCGATGTGCTCATCGTCGCCGGCGTGTCGAACTGGGGAGCTTATGGCCTCCTTGCTGCAATGGCCTGCACCAAGCCGGCGTTGCGGGACGCTCTTCTACGCTATTTCAATCGCAATATGGATCACGTGTTCCTGTCGGCGGCGGTGGAGACCGGGCAGGCGGTTGATGACAGCCGGGTCGACAATCCCGGGCGACCGCAGATGAGTGTCGATTGCATACCCTGGGAACAGCACGCGACGCTTCTTGAAGAGATCTCCGCCGTCGTGGCGTCGCAGCCGAGCTGATCACCTCGGGTGTTGGGGCTGGTACTCAAAAATTGATCATGTCCGCTCAGCCCGTAGAGCGACGTATGGCGACGGCTCACCAGGCCGCCGTGCAGCTTTATGCCGAGATTGCATCCCCAAATCCCACCGAAATGACGGCTATCTCACGCCTGAGCTTGTTTGCTGCGCTGAGCAGCCGTCTTCGACAAGCTGATCAGAGGCCGAGATACTCGTTCATGTAGAAGGTATTCAGAGTCGAGATGCGAGGCCGATCGGTGCTGATAGGCGGATAAAGCCCACCGGCTAATCTTGGCTCGACTGACGCAAAGTCCTGCAGGAAGTAGCATCGAGCGGCAGGATCGCTATCTTGGTCTGGCGTGTCTTGACCTCAATGACCGCCTCCTTCGCCCAATGGAGTGCGACCATTCCGTAACAGGCCGGCATCGCGTGGCCGTCGAATGCGCCCGGCATGCGCTTCACCGTGAGATCGGACGATGAAGATGAAAGAGGCTGTCGATACATCGCCTTCGCGTCGCCAAGTGTTGCGACTAGCAGCCATGGTTACGGCGTGTGCCGTGGCTGCGAAGGCCCCAAACGCCGCGGAGCCTCTAAAGGGAGAGACTGACAACTCCTACGTTCCCGCTGATGGCGTCTCGACCTTCGAGAGCGTTTGGGAGACCGTACGTGGTCGCTTTTACGACCCGCGTCACAACGGACTGGACTGGCCGACGGTTCGAGAGAGATATCTTCCCAGGCGTTCAGCGGGCAACCTCCCAAGGCTCTCTGGCGCGCGTCATCAACACCATGCTGTCTGAATTGCACGCTTCGCATACGCGTTTTTGTACGCCGGATGAGCCGGAATATTATCAACTTGCAGACATCTTTGCCGGCGTACTGCGACGCCGGGGACTGCAGCGTGCGTTTCCAGACGGTCGCATTTCGTACCCTGGCATAGGTGTCATTTCAGGTTTAGAGGCAACTGGTCGCAACACGATCACCGGCGCAATAGACGGAGAAGGCAGCCCGACTTCCGCACGGCGCACGTAGAACAGTCGTTTCGATCTTTGGAGACGCAACCTCAACTGAGGTCAGCGCTTCAGAATGCGGGTATACCGGCCTAGTCGACGTATCCGGCTGGATGATGACTTCTGGTAATGGCCCCCAATGCGAAGTCTGGGCGTTCTCCGAGATTGTCTGCTTATCGGGGTAGACCAGAAGTGACTGTCAGACTTTGAAAACGGCGCTTTTGACCCTGAGCGGTCATTCGTAGAATGTTTTGAAGTGGCGCAAGTCACCCCGTTCAGCCCGGGTTTTCCAGGCTGAATGTCTCCGACTGTTCGTCAAGGGCAACCAGCTGCGCATAGCGGCCCCGCGACACGATGGTCTTGAACGTATCATCCGCGTCCTCCTCGGACATGTAGTCCTCGAGCTCATTTCGGAAACGCGCGGCGGGCGCAGTACGCGAGGGCCGCTCATCGAGCACGCGCTTGATGAGGCCCATGACCACAGGCGATGATGGCGCCTCGCTTACCATCTGCCGATCAGCTCCTTCTCGGCAGATGCAGTTTGCTATTGGCTTGGCCTAGCAATTGCACCCAGAAGGGGAAAATTCTAATTCTCGTTGACCTGTCCAGATTCGCGGAGCAGCCTAAGCCCGATGGGCATCGCAGATCCGGTCCGCTGACCTTTCTTCGCAGGGACCTT
This sequence comes from Bradyrhizobium tropiciagri, assembly GCF_001189845.1. Lineage (GTDB taxonomy): Bacteria > Pseudomonadota > Alphaproteobacteria > Rhizobiales > Xanthobacteraceae > Bradyrhizobium > Bradyrhizobium tropiciagri. Next base: position 29,815 of record NZ_LFLZ01000015.1, on the reverse strand, counting down.
ACAAGAGCTGAATGGTGTTCGCGATCCGCCACATTGCCCTGCGAAGAGGAACCAACAAATTATTGGTTCGGGTGCGCGCGCTTTTGCGTCGCAACGAATTCTACCTGATCCCACTGGCGCTCCTGGTAGGCTTGATCGCGGGTGCCATCGTCACGCTGATGAGCGAGGTCGCGCAGATCGCCCACGTCCTGATCTACGGGATCCCGGTCGACGTCCGCCTCAGCGCCCATGACCATATCAACCCGTGGGCGGCGCTCACCGCCCCCGCGGTCGGAGGGCTCGCGCTCGGGATCATGGAGTGGTCGCGGCGGCGCCTGAAGATCTCGAACGCGGTCGATCCGATCGAGGCCAACGCGCTGCGTGGCGGGCATCTCTCTCTCCGCGACAGCGTGGTGGTCTCGAGCCAGACCCTGATCTCCAACGGCTGCGGCGCGTCGGTCGGGCTCGAGGCAGGTTACACCCAGATCGGCTCGGGCGTCGCCTCCCTGCTCGGCCAGTTCCTCAATTTGCGGCGCACCGACCTCCGCCTGATCGTCGGCTGCGGCGCGGCCGCCGCGATCGCGGCGGCGTTCGGCGCCCCGATCACCGGCGCGTTCTATGCCTATGAGCTGATCGTCGGCGTATACTCGGTGGCGAGTGCAGCCCCCATTCTCGCCGCGTCGCTGTCGGGCGCACTCGCCGCGAAATGGCTCGGCGGCTCGCCCTATTTGCTGGAAGTTCCGAGCGTCGGCACGGTCAGCGTCGAGCAATACCTCACCCTGATCGTGCTGGCGTTGATCGCCGGTGGTGTCGGAATTCTGGTGATGCGAAGCTCCGTTCTGTTCGAGCGCATGTTCGCACAGTCCTGGCTTCCGCTCTGGATCAGGCCGGCGATCGGCGGAATTTGCGTCGGCGCGCTGGCGATCGTCACGCCGCAGGTGCTCGCCGCCGGCCACGGCGCGATGGTGCTCGACATGCACCACGAGATGGCGGCAGGCCTGATTGCAACGATCATCGTGCTGAAGCTTGCCGCGTGCATGATCTCGCTCGCCTCCGGCTTCCGCGGCGGTCTCTTTTTCGCCTCGCTGTTCGTCGGCAGCCTGCTCGGAAAATTGTTCGCCGCGCTGGTCGTCCTCGGGAGCCCGCAGCTCGGGATTGATCCCCTGGTAGGCATGCTCACGGGCATGGCGACGCTCGGCGTCGCCATCGTCGGCGGTCCGCTGACGATGTCGTTCCTGGTGCTGGAGCTGACGCGCAGCGTCGACGTCACCGCGGTCGTGCTGGCTGGCTGCATCGTCACTAGCATCTGCGTCCGGTTCATGTTCGGCCATTCGTTCTCGACCTGGCGCCTGCACCTGCGCGGGGAGACGATCCGAAGTGCCAACGACGTCGGCTGGCTGCGCAACCTGACGGTGCAGGGGATAATGCGCGGCGACGTCGCCAAGGCGCCATCGACCTCGACCATCGCGGCCTGCCGCCGCGAGTTCCCCTTGAGCTCGCTGCAGGCGATTGTGATCGTCAACGACGCCGACGAATATTGCGGACTGGTGCTGCTCCCAGAACTGTATTCCGTCGAGCTCGATCCCATCGCGGACGACATCCAGGTGGTGGAGCTCGTGCGCTATTTCGACGACGTGCTGCTGCCCGAAATGAACGTGAAGACCGCGATGGCCGTGTTCGACAAGGCGGAGGCGGATCTTCTGGCCGTGGTCGAATCCGCCGACAGCCGCAAGGTGATCGGCTATTTGCCCGAGTCGCTCGCGCGCCGCCGCTATGTCGAAGAGATCGACCGAGCCACCCGCGGCTTGCTCGGGGCAGTGTGAACAGTCTTAGATAGGGGGCCACCGAACCGGCGGCATCGGCGGAATAGGTCAGTACTCCTACCGTCCGCAACTCACCCATCGGAGAATCAAGCGCTTATGGTAGAATTTTCGCGCTGACGGAGTGGCCTCGATGAACTATCGGCACCTGCGACGGCAACGCGATTGGGTCATTTGATCGGAATTGTACTGCTGATTATTTTTTGGCGTTCCTAGGCCTTACCACGGCTCTCGGGGCCGTATTGACGAGCAGGTTCGTGGTCCGATCCTGAAACGTTTCGGTCGTTCTGTGGACAATCGGTGGACAGCTGCAATACGAGAACAAAGGTGCGGGGCTTCGGTCCCGCACTCACACTGTTGCTGAGGCTTCGAGGCCGATGCTTCTGGCGGGGCATTGGTTCGGATTGGACGGGCGCGGCAAGCTGTTCAGTCTGGCCGTCGGCCTCGTGCCCTTCACGCGCCGATAACACTGGCCGCCGAAATCTGGCAGCCCACCGCTGTGCGATCTTTCTTTCGAGGTCCAGAGGGACAGTAGACATGACCCAACCTCCGGGTTCTTGCCTGCCCCAGTGCTACGCGTCACAACGCTCAACGCGCCCGAAAGGTCCTAAACCTAAACGGCGGCGTGAAGCGTTGTGCTGAGGGACCAGCGCCTCGGCGTTGGCGATTGCGCGCGTCAGCGCGTCCTAAGCGGCGCCATGAAAGGCCGTCTTGTCGTCGCCGCGGCTCGCGCTGGCGGGTTTCTAAAGCGATTCAAGAAACTGCCAGACGATCAACAGCACCACGATCAGCAGCACTGCGAAGATAATCCTGCGGCCGATCCGGTTCATGGCTTGGGGCGGCCTGTCATTGCACCTCGCAAGTCAACTGAAGGTCGGATGCAGTTGCTCCGGCGCGGGACTTGGTATTGAGCGCGTCGACATCGATGGTGCCCGTCCAGCGGATAAGCCGTATGGTCGCTGCTATTCCGTTTTCCCAACCTGACACTATCGTCCTATGGTTTGTGATATGCGCTCAGAATCGCCTCCGTGCCACTGCCGCTGCGTGAAAATGCACCTAAACCCTTTTTTCGACACCGTAGTCCGTTGAAAACACAGCAATTGACCCGCCCTCCGAGCGCGCCATGAACCCGCGCTGCTGCGACATCCTTACAGTGTAGAGCGGACCGAGACTCATCTCGATTTAGTTGGCTCGCCGCCGATGGCATGAAATCACCCGTAGTTTGGCAGGATAGCACCTTGTCGGATTCGGTCCGGATTCTGATGCTCTGAGCCCAGCAGGAAGACACCTCCGAAGCTTTGATTCTCTGCGACGCAGGGCGCGCAGACGTGGCACGGCGGTCCACAATGTCTTCGAAGGAGGAACCAGATGCTACAGGCGCCGTCCGGCCGCACGCGGGAGATCCTCGCCGATGCGACGTTCAGGGAACTGGTCTCGGGACGCGCCAGGCTGCGATGGATCCTGTCTATCCTGACGCTGGTCATGTTCTTCGGGTTCATTGCCTTGGTTTCGGTCGCAAAAGCCGCGCTTGGCACGAGCATCGCGGGGAGCGCTCTTCCTCTCGGTTTTGCGCTCGCGCTCGCCATGGTCGCAGTGCTCGTGGTTTTCACCGGAATCTACGTCCAACGGTCGAATACCCGCTTCGATGAACTCGCCCGCGCCGTCAAACGGGAGCTTGGTCGATGATCGCCAGATGCCTGCTTGTCGCGCTCGGCGTGGCCTTTCCATCCGCGGCACTGGCGCAGGGCGCGCCGATGGTGGGCGGGCGCGGGCCCGACTGGATTGCCATCGCGATGTTCGCCTTGACCGTCGCCATCACGCTCCTCATTACCTACCGTTCGGCGGGCAGCACGAAATCGAAGGCTGGCTTCTACACTGCCGGCCACGCGATCACACCGTTGCAGAACGGGCTGGCGACCGCCGGCGATTTCCTGTCGGCGGCCGCATTCCTCGGCATCTCCGCGCTCGTCTACGCCAACGGATTCGACGGCTTCCTTTACGCCCTCGGGTTCCTGACGGGGTGGCCGATCGTGCTCTTCCTGATGTCGGAGCGCATGCGCAATCTCGGAAGCTATACCTTTGCGGACGCAGCCGCGTTTCGCCTTGACCAGACATCGGTCCGGCTTGTCGCCGCGACCGGAAGCCTCGTTGTTGTCCTGTTCTATCTCATCGCGCAGCTGATCGGTGCGGGCAAGGTGATCCAGCTGCTGTTCGGGATCGACTACGTGCTCGCCGTGGTTGGTGTAGGTGTTCTGATGATCCTCTACGTGATCGTTGGCGGCATGCAGGCCACCACCTGGGTGCAGATCTCGAAGGCGGTGTTGCTGCTGTGTGGCGGAACGTTGCTCGCGCTTGCGGCACTATGGCATTTCGATTTCAGCCTTGCGCGACTGCTCGAGGCTGCAAGCCGCATTCATCCCAAGGGAGCTGCGATCCTTGTGCCAGGTGGATTGTTTGCCGAACCGGTCTCCGCCATCTCGCTCGGACTGGCACTCGTGTTCGGCACGGCCGGCCTGCCACATATTCTGATGCGGTTCTTCACCGTGAGTGACGCCGCGGCGGCCCGCAAATCCGTGTTCTACGCGACGATGTGCGTGGCCTATTTCTGCTGGGTGATTCCGGTGCTTGGCTTTGCCGCCGCGGCAATCCTGATGCCCGAGCCCAGCTATTTCAATGTCACAGCATCCGGCCAGTTCAACAAGATCGCAGACCTGATCGGGGGGCCGAACATGGCTTCGATCCATCTCGCCCACGCAATGGGCGGCCCGGTTCTGCTCGGCTTTATTTCCGCGGTGGCGTTCGCGACCATTCTTGCGGTTGTTGCGGGCCTGACGCTCGCTGGCGCCTCGGCCGTAAGTCACGACATCTATGGCCAGGTGCTGACCGGTGGCAAGGCGTCGGAGCACCGCGAACTCCTGGTGTCGCGGATCGCTGCGATGGCAATTGGCGTCATCGCGGTCCTGCTAGCCTATGCCTTCGAGAACCAGAACGTTGCATTCATGGCCGGGCTTGCCTTGTCGGTTGCCGCAAGCTGCAACTTTCCGGTGCTGGCGATGGCGATGTTCTGGCGCGGAACCACCACGCGTGGCGCTGTCGCCGGCGGTCTCGCCGGGCTGGTTGCGTCGGTCGTCTTGGTCGTCCTGAGCAAGACCGTATGGGTCGCCGTCCTCGGCTTTCCTTCGGCGGTGTTCCCTTACGACAATCCCGCATTGTTCTCGATGCCGCTCGCCTTCCTGTTCGTCTGGCTTTTCTCGGTGACGGATCGCAGCGCACGTGCAACGCGCGAACACGAGGCGTTCACGGCGCAGCTCATCCAGTCCGAGATCGGAACGGCCCTGGCCGGCGATCAGGTCAGCCTCGCGGCGGCCGGTTCGTGAAATCGCAGCACGCCTGCGGAGAGTGAAACAACGCATGATCAGTTCGCGGCAGCTCGACGAGACGCACGACCCGGCACGGCGGAGCTTTGTCGAGACCGCCGACGGCAACGACACCGACTTCCCGATCCAGAACCTGCCGCTCGGCGTCTTCGCGACCGCGACCGATCCGCGGCCGAGGATCGGCATGGCGATCGGGGATCGCGTCTTCGACCTCAAGCGGGCGCTCGGTTCGGACGAACGGCTGGCGCTGCCGATCCGCCAGGCGCTCCAGGACAGCACGCTCAATGCGTTGTTCTCGCTCGGAGCCGCGGCGATGCGGGAGTTACGTCGCCGCGCGTCAGACCTGCTTGGTCAGGGCAGTGCGGCCAATGATATCAGGCGCCATGCGTCCGAACTGCTGACGCCGGTCGCGGACGCAACGCTCTATCTGCCCACGCACGTCTCGAACTATACGGACTTCTACGCCGGCATCTATCACGCGCAGGCGGCCGGCGCACTGTTGACGCCGGAGAACCCGCTTCCGGCCAACTACAAATGGGTCCCCATCGCCTATCACGGCCGGGCGTCATCGGTGCAGGTCGGGCGAGGGATGGTGCGACGGCCGCTCGGGCAGCGCCCGCCCGCGACGGCCGGCGAGGCACCGAGCTTCGGTCCGTGCGAGCGGCTGGATTTCGAGCTCGAGATGGGATTCTACCTCGCGCCGGCAACCGGCTCGGCCGTCCCGTGCCGATCGCCGAAGCATCGCAGCAGATCATCGGCTATTCGCTGCTGAACGACTGGTCGGCGCGCGACATCCAGCGCTGGGAGATGTTTCCGCTAGGGCCTTTCCTCAGCAAGAGCTTCGCCACCTCGGTTTCGCCCTGGGTCGTCACATCAGACGCACTGGCGCCGTTCCGCGTCCCGGCACTGGAGCGTCCCGACAACGATCCGCGTCCGCTCGATTATTTGTTCGACGACGCCGATCAATCCCGCGGAGGACTCGACGTCCAGCTCGAGGTCCTGCTTTCGACTCCGCAGATGCGTGCGGCGAACCGGTCGGCTGCGGCGATTCTCACCTCCAACAGCAAGTACCTGTACTGGACGCCGGCGCAGATGGTTGCCCACCACAGCATCAACGGCTGTAATTTGCAGCCGGGCGACCTGATCGGCACGGGCACCATTTCGGGACCAAGTCCGGCCCAGCTCTCGAGCTTGCTCGAATTCACCGTCGCAGGATCACGGCCGGCCGTGCTGCCGAACGGAGAGCTCCGGGATTTCCTTCAGGACGGCGACGAGGTCACCTTCCGCGGCCGATGCAGCAGGGAAGGCTATGTGACCATCGGGTTCGGATCATGTGTCGGCAGGATCGAGCCGGCCGATGCCGTCATGTCGGAAGCAAGCATGACTGACGGTGGTTGATGTGGATTGTCTGCTCGTCTGCACAGAGCTCCTGGACTCGCCGGTCGATCCGGACGAAGTCCGCTTCGGACATCTGCTGACATTGGCGGTGGCACTGTGCCTGCTCGTGGTTGCGCAGCTGGCGATGCTGCTCGTCGCTGCGCCCTGACGCCCGGTCGGCGCGGCGATCAGATTGTCATCGCGCTCGCGGGTTCTCGCGCTGCTCGGGATGACGAAAATCCGACGGCGAGCGGTTGGTCCACTTCTTGAACGCCTTGCGAAAGCTGGTCGCGTCGGCGAAGCCGACGCGCTCGGCGACCTGGTCGATGGCCAGGTGCGTGTTCTCGAGCAGCTCGGTGGCCAACGACCGGCGCATCCCGTCGCGATCGCCTGGTAGGACTGGCCATCCTCCGCCAGCCTGCGGTGAAAGGTGCGCAACGAGAGCCCGAGCTGGGATGCGATCTCCGCCGCGGCCGGAAACTTGTTGGGGCTGTTGAGACATGCGGCGCGGATCCGCCTGACCAGCTCGGATTCGCCGGGCCGCTCCTTCATCACGACGTCGCAGACCTGTTGGCAGACCTTGGCGGTAATCGGATTTGCGTTCGGGCAGGGCAGATCGAGCGCCTTGGCGTCGAAGTGCCATTCCATGCGATCGGCGTCGAATTCGATCGGACAGTTGAACATCCGCTCGTAGTTGCGCCAGTGTGCCGGCGCGGCGAATGGAAAGATCATCCGCGTGCTCGGGAACGGCGCCTCGAGCACGCGGCTGAACAGCGCCGTCATCGAGCTGCGCCAGAATTCGGCGGCAAAGGGCAGCAGCTCTCCGAGCGGATCGAGCCCATGGCTGCGCAGGATTGCGGTCGCGCCGTGCTCGATCCGGAAGCTGATCTGCCGCACCGCCGGCCCGGCCATCGTGATGTGGTCGAGCGAGAACATCAGCGCCTCGCCGAAGGTCCGGCTCGACACCATGGCATAACCGTAGATGCCGTAGTCGCTGATGCGCTGCCGCGCGCCCGCGAGCAATCCGATGTCGGATCGCTTCGCCAGCCGGATGGCGTTGCGGTAGATCGCCAGGCGCTGCCTATGCGAGATTCGCGCGTGCGGATCTTCCAGTTGTGTGGCATCGAGACCGGTGCGTGCGAACAGCTCGCGCACCGAGACGCCCTGCGCCGCCAGCTCGGCCGCCAGTGCGCCGAGGCCGAGCAGGCTCTGCGTCGGCGCATCGGGATCGCTCGAGATCGGCATCACGATCTTGATCGCCTTCATGGCGTTTTCTCCCCGTCCGGCTGGCACAGATTGACAGGCCGGTGAACGGCTCTCGCGGCCGTTTGGCAATTTTCGACATCATAATTGGCAGAGCTTGACGTTGTCACGTTTATTATGACGGGCGACATTCAAACCATCAGGAACGGCGGGAGCTGTGCGAAGCAACCCGCGATGAGGAAACGCAAGCCGGTCGCGCCATTGCGGCGGAAGCCTGCTGCCGGCTTTTGATCGAGCGAGGGATTGGCATGACTGTAACTCACGAGCTGGACGGCAAGGTCGGCGTGGTCACGCTGGCGAAGCCGCCGCATAATCTGCTGGACGACAAGCTCATCAATGATGTGGTCGCGGCCTACCATGAAGTGCTCTCGGCCGGCTGCCGTGCGATCCTGCTGCGCAGCGCGATGCGGCATTTCTGCGCCGGTGCAGAGATGGCGTCCTGGGGAACCGGCACCAAGCTGCACACCGATCAGGCCGGGCTCGAGAGGGTCTGGCGCAGTCTCGAGGATGTGCCGGTCCCGACGGTCGCCGCCGTCAATGGCGGCGCGCTCGGCGGCGGCCTCGAGCTCGCGCTGACCTGCGACATGATTGTCGCGGCCAACACGTCTTTCCTCGGCCAGGTCGAGGTGGCTGTCGGATTGCTGCCTTTGCTCGGCGGCACGCAGCGGATTGCGCAGCGGGCCGGCATCGCGCGGGCCAAGGAAATCTCGATGCTCGGCCGCCGTCATACGCCCGAGGCGTTCGAGCGCTGGGGCATCATCAATCTCGTGGTTCCGGAAGCCGAGTTGTCAGGGGCGTCGATGACCATGGCCCGGCAGCTGGCCGCCGGCCCGACCCGGGTCATCAAGGGCATCAAGATGCAGGCGAACCTGCAGGGGCGGGGCGGCATCGCGGCCGCCGATGCCCGACAGGTCGAGATCAACGACATGATCTGGCAAACCAAGGACCGCCAGCGCGGCGCCGACGCCTTCTTTGCCTCCGGCCCCGCGACGGCCGTGTTCGAGGGAGACTGACGATGTCGGCTGCGCCACTTCATGGACTTCGGGTCGTCGATTTCACCCGTGTGCTGGCGGGTCCCCACTGCACCAAGGCACTGCGTGACCTTGGCGCCGATGTCACCAAGATCGAGCCGCCATCCGGCGATATCGGCCGCGCCGGATTGCCCAACGTGAACGGCATCGGTCTCTATTTCGTGCAACAGAACGCCGGAAAGCGAAATCTCAGCATCGATCTGAACTACGCCGAGGCGCGCGAAATCGTCACCCGGCTGTGCCGGGACGCCGACATCATCGTCGAGAATTTTCGTCCCGGTACCCTGGCACGATTCGGCTTCGGTTATGAGGACATCCGCGCATTCAATCCCGGCATCATCTATGTGTCGCTGAGCGGCTACGGACAGACGACCTCGTGGCGGAATCGCCCGGCCTTTGCGCCGACAGTGCAGGCCGAAACCGGCCTGACCTCGATCGTGCAGGACCATTTCGGCGAGGCGTTGTCCGAGCCACGCGGCGATTCTTGCAGCCATGCAGACATCTATACCGGACTGCAAGGCGTGATTGCCGTGCTGGCAGCGCTGCAGCATCGCAATCGCACCGGCGAAGGCCAGCATGTCGACGTCTCGATGGCGGCGACGATGCTCTCGGTCAACGAACGCGCCGGCGCGATGATGTCGGAGATCGATACCGACGGTGAACCGATCGCGCTCTCAGCCAACGAATCTCACATCTTCGAAATGTTCGACGGCGCTCGCCTGACGATCGCCGCCAGTCCGATCTATTCGCCGATGTTCACGCGTTACTGCGCGATGATGCGGCGGAGCGATCTGCTGGCCGATCCGCGCTATGCCACCGCCAGGTTACGCCGGGAAAACCTCGGCCCGCTGCTTGCTGAAATTCGCACCTGGCTCACGACCTTCGAAAATCTGGAGCAGTTGCAGGCGCAAGTCAGCGAAGCGGGGCTTGCGGTAGGCCGCGTACGCACTGTCAATGAGTTCGCTGACACCGACTGGGCCAAGGAATGGAATGCCGTGGTTGAGGTCGATGACCGCGCCGGCGGGGTCGTCCGCATGCCAGGCAACCCCTGGATCTTTAGTAGCTCGGAATTGCCATCCCCCGGTGCGCCGGCCTACCAGGGCGAGCACAATGAAGACATCCTCGGCCAGCTCGACATCGCGCCCGAGAAAGTCAGGGATCTGCAACAGCGCAGTATCTTGCTCAGTCGGCGATAAAGCATCGGCAATCTAGTCCAGCATAATTTTGGAGTAGAACTAAATTATTCCCGGCAATGACCTTGACCGATTGACGGTGGACGGAACGTGGCCGCTCGCTAGGCTTCGTGGATTATCAGCTAGCATGAGAGGCGGCTGTAATCGCACGATGAAAGGACTATCCAACTAAGATCTCGTTTCGCGTATTGCGCGAAACCGGCGCAAAGCACATCGCTGTTTTCTGCAAAGACTACCGCTGCTCTAACGTCACGATGGACGCGGCGAGCAGGCCGGACGAGATCCTTCTGTCAGATATCGGGCCGCGCTCCACCTGCACGGTGTACGGCAAGCGGGGGCTCGATCATTCGTTCAACGTGTCGCCGAAAATGAGCGCCGGCAAGTATCTCGTCCATCTTCTCAGTTCGGCTGATCGCGGGCGGAGCGCGAACCGCTGAACGAAAAGTGGACGCATCTGTTGCGGTTTCTGGTGCGGCGGTCGCGCTGTCGGCAAATAGAACGAAGTAAGCCATTGATCTTCTTGGTGCTCGGCAGGCCCCTGAAACGCGAGCATGCGGGCATTCCATGCCTGGCAGGCGAGTACATCGGCCTCCCAGCGTGCCTCGGTGGCCCGTTTGGCCAGGTGCCTGACGGTCGCTCCGAACATGGACTCGCGAGACCTGGATCCCATTTTCTATGATCGCGCCCAACGGCCCAGGTGAGAAGCCGCTAGGTCTACCTCTGTGCCTGGAGCGGCCTACAACAAGTTGGTCAATCCGGTGCTGCCCTACTCGCACTGGGGAACGTGGACACTGTTGCGCGCACGCTATTGCGGGAGGCTTAGAGCGGGGCGCAGTATCGAGGCTGCCGACCTCCAAGAATATGATCGGCGGATCGAGTGACGGCCCCAGCACCGGCCCCCAGAAGTGCTGGGGCCATTTCTTGAGAGGGAATTAGGACACCCGACAACACAACGCCGCCTCGCTTAAAATGCTTGCGGGCGGCGCTGGCTCTAGCCCCAGGAAGGCTTGGCAAAATCCTGATGGCTATAGCTTGGCACAAAATGCATACTGTGGCGATTACCCCAGAAGTAGTATCGTAGAGGTTGCAGCGCGGTGAGGCGCGCGAACCGCTTCTGCGTCATCCGCAGCGTGAGGTTCCCAGCTTCAACACAGTCTTGGTAGCGATTTTGTTGCCATTCATCACGGAGACGCTCACGCGCTTGGCCGGCAAATCTCAAAAGTACGCCGCCGGGCCCGAAATGGTTTGTCCCGACGGCGCCCTCTTCTTCCAGCCTCTGGGCCCTGAAATTCCCAGCAACGACAATCTAGCAACGCTTGTACCGAGCGGCTGTTACTTGCTTCACACAGTTGGAAGAAGAGCTGGCGCCAGGGCCGGCACGCCAGCTCCTCCCGAAACGGTCCGCGATATGTCCCCAGCGGTCCCGTCCCACAAAGAAGCCTGCGCCGATTTGGTTCCCGATTTGCTAACGCATCCGCCGAAGTAGCCCATAAGGTCCAATTTGTGTGTCGGAGGACAGAGGAACGAGAGAGGGCGTCAAGAGTCGTTGGACGGGCTCTCGGCAAAATCAGACCCCCCAAGCCCTTGCCGAGAGTTGGAATGCGGCCTCGGCGCGCGCGGCGCGTCGGGGTCGTTTCTTTTCGGTGATTGGGGAACTAGCGGCATTATCCAATTAGCGGCTCACAGCGTGGCCCGTTTGGCCTTGCGCGGTAAAGCGCTATCGACCTAGGTTGCAGTCATTAGCTCTAAGGAGATTGGTCTAGTGGCTACAGGTACTGTGAAGTGGTTCAACCCGACCAAGGGTTATGGGTTCATCCAGCCCGACAACGGCGGCAAGGATGTTTTCGTGCACATCTCGGCCGTCGAGAAAGCGGGACTGAGCAGCCTCAATGAGGGTGCTAAGGTGAGCTACGAAGAAACGAACAACCGGGGCAAGACGTCCGCGGAAAACCTCAGAGTAGGCTGAGGTTCGCCTCTGGGAACAAGTGGCAACGCCAGGAGTCGTCATTTGGCTCCTGCGTTAGGTTGCCCCCCGACCGGGAGCTTAGTGGCGACCCTGGCGCCCCCAGCGCTGGGGTCGCTTTTCGTTTGTCAGGACATCTAGCCTATAGACAACCCGGCTTCAGCCGCATTGACCGCAACAAACTAACCAGTCCGTTTCCGTTGCAGTTGACAGTACGGATCGGCTTTTCGTCGTGAACCGCTTGAGATTGTGTACGCCTTCATGATTTCAATTTAGTCGGTCCAAGTGCGGTCTCCGCACCGCTCGCATTCAAACGTATGAATGACAACTCCGCTTTCAGATTCCATGATCGTTCTGACGAGGGTGAGCTTCACTCCGCAAAAGCGGCAGTCATGAAGTGATCGGTCCGGGACAGTTGCGATCTTCTCAGCTCGAAATAGATCCACGGGTGCCGCGCAATCGGTTTTGGAAATGGTGCCGCTCTTGCGACTAAGCCCTCCGGGCGGGTCGCTGAAGGCAGCGGCCCGCCCCTGCAAGCCGGCCCCCGCCGATACCTGATTTCTGATTTGCGAACGGCCGTCCATGCCGATCATTCGTTAATTCTTCTTCGTCGGGGGGCTGCTGCTGGCGTTGCTCTTCGCGGCGGACCGGTACCTGCCGGCTCCCATCGAAACTGCCGCCGCGGCGGATCCAGACAACCATCATCCGGATTAGCTCGGCGCGAATTCCTCCGGAGAAGATCGTATTCGACACGCGTCCGCGCGCCGAAGTGCCGAGCACCGTGCAGGCAGATGTCACCTCTGAAGACCCGCAGGAGCAGGTGCGCCAAGCCTTGGCCGCCATGCCCGCAGCACCTTCCGCCGGGGTCAAGAAAGAATCCGCCCGCTCCGCCCAGGCACGTCCACATTCGAAGCGGTCGGCGAAGCCGCCAACAAGAGCGCCCGAACGGCGGCTTGCCTTCGATCGGCACGACCCGTTGCCGGCCGACGGCGGTGAGCGGAAAATTCTCCGATGCGCAAAAAGGCCGCGCCTTCCGCGCGGCCTCCATTGTGCAGTTGGTCCGGCTTCACCAGTGATGATGACGATGCCAGCGATGCCGAACGACCGGATAGGATCCGCTGTAATAGGCGTAGGCAGGGCGTACGACGCGGCGGTAGCGATAGCCGTATGACACGGGCGCCGTATAGTAGGTTGTGGCGTAGCCGCCGCCCCAGCGATACGGTTCGTCGTAACCGTAGTCGTAGGCGTAGGGCCCACCGTAGTAGCCCGCTCGATAGTAGCCAGGCCCCCCGTCGTAGCCATAGCCCGGTCCCCAGGCGTAAGCCGACGAAGCAAGGCCACCGATGACCGCGCCCGCGACCAGACCGCCTGCGATGCCTGGTCCCCAGCCGCCCCCACGCCAGTGAGCTTCGGCAGGAGACGTCGTGGCCACCGAGGCTAGACCGAGAGCGCCGACCATCAGCGCCGACATTGCAATTCTCTTCATCAACGATCCTCCACGTTGTTTGAGCGCCCCGCCGACAACGGGAAAAATAGGCAAATGTTTCTGCTGTTCACCGCGGAGATGGGCGATCGGCCGAGCCCTTCGGACTCGTCATGATCGCTGCGAGGGCGTGGCAGGCCCGCGATCGGCCTCCGCTCCGCATCGATGCCGCATGTCGTTGCGGACAGCCTTACTGCTTCATCTTGGAGGGCATCGGCGCAACTGCGATCTCGCAGTCCACTCAACCGGCCGATCATGCTGCGCCTGCTGCGAGCGCTCAATCCGCTGATGCAAAGATGGCGCTTGAGGGAAGCTGGCGCGCCTCGAAGCTCATAGGCCTGAACGTCAACAATGACGCCAATGAAAAGCTCGGCGACATCAACGAACTGCTCCTCGACAAGAGCGGCAAGGTCGACGCAGTCGTTATCGGGATCGGCGGCCTTCTCGGAATGAGCGAGCACGACATCGCCGTTTCGATGGACAAGCTGAAGTTAGCGGAAGAACCGGTCCGGACAAGCTCCAGCGGCAACTCGACTACCTCGCGCGACGCGCCGCGTTGAGATTACTGCTCGGTGCAGACCTTGGTGGTCTTCACGGCAGACTCCGCTTCCGTTTTGGTCTTATAGACGCCATCGCCCACGACGGTCGTGGTGGTCGGCGTCGGTTTTGTATCGACGACTGTGCACTTCTTGGTAGCCGCGTCGCGTACGATGTAGAATTCAGTAGCATTGGCAGCTTGAGCGCCGAAGGCGGCGAGCGCCCCGCACACGATCAACTTCTTCATGATGTCCTCCTCAAACAGCAAAGAAGATAGCCTCCGCAAACGAAGAGCACGAAGTGAAGTTCCTGTTATTTCCGAATTTAGCGCGTTCGCCAAAGCAGTTAAGGAATCTTATTTTCTGCTAATCCGGCCTTGCCGAGAATGCCCAAGAGGAACCGAGCGTCTTGTCGAGGGTTTGATCGACGATCGCATTTGGGAGGTTTCACATGAACAAGCGTTTATTCCTGGCCACGACCGCCGCAGTTGCCCTCGCGACCTCGGCCTTCGCACAGTCTTCTCCACCGACATCAAGTTCGAATCCGCCGACGGCGCAGCATCAGCAGGATTCCACATCGACCACGTCGCCTTCGACTTCGCCATCAACTCCGTCTCCCAGCTCATCTTCGCAGACCAACCCTTCGACGAATTCGGCGCAGACGCAGTCCCCTTCTTCGAATGGTCAGCCCGCCGCAAGCCAGTCGTCCAGTTCCGGTACGACCACCAATACCACGCAAGCCCCGACCTCGAACAACTCGGCGAACCAGGCTCAGACCAACCAGCTGGCCAACCAGACCACGACGCCTTCCAACCAGGCGCAGACCAATTCGCCATCGAGCACAAATACCCAGACGCAGGGCGCCAATCCGCCCGCCGCAGGCACAAACCAGGCGCCGATTGGTACCGGATCGACCAATGCGGCCCAGCAGCCGAACAATCAGCAGAACACGGCCGAGCGTTCGGCGAATACCAACGTGAACGCGTCGGTGAACATCAACGATCAGCAGCGGACCCGGATCAATACGTCGATCTCACACCTGAACGTTCAGCCGTTGACCAACGTAAATTTCTCACTGTCGGTGGGCACCGTCGTGCCGCACGACGTCCGCCTGCAACCGCTGCCCGCCGAAGTCGTAGAAATCCTGCCACAGTACCGTGGCTACGACTTCGTTCTCGTAAAGGACGAGATCGTTATCGTGGAGCCGTCCAGCTACAAGATCGTGACCGTCCTGCCTTACTCCGGGCGTTCGACCGCTTCCGCGCCGGCGCGGACCGAGGAGCGCAAGATGAAGTTCAGCGACCGAGATCGCGACGTGATCCGCAAGCACGTTAAGGCGCGTCCGGTCGAGCGCGAGCGTCGCACGACGGGCAGCACCGTTAGGACCGAGGTCCGGACCGGAGAGCGCGTGCCAGAGGATGTCGAGATCGAGGCTTTCCCGGAAGAGGTCTACCGCGATGCTCCGACCCTTCGGGAGTACCGATACATCAACCGAGACAGTCACACCTACATCGTAGAACCCCATGAGCGTCGCATCATCGAAGAGATCGACTGATCCTTCGGGCTTGAAAGGATGAACGAGGAAGGGCCGCCCGCAGCGGCCCTTCGCATGTGACTGGAGCCTGGCAGGCCGACGCGGGATCGTGAAGCGGTTGGTCGAGTTGACCCTCCAACTTGGCAAGCTGGTCACCACCGAACCGGATCTGGAGTCGACGTGGCCTTCTTCCACCAGCACGATTTGATCCCGTGAGGGCTTGCTGAAGTGGTGACCGATGTTCTCGGTAGAGCTACTGAGGCGGCTTAATAACCGTTCTCCATCTGATCTGATCCAACCTTTTGATCCAGATCAAAAGGTGTTGGCGCGCAGACGTGGCACGGCAGGAACGTCAAGTTCATTGCCAAGTTATTCCAGCGTGAAATGGAGGAGGAAGCTATGCCTGTGATCATACTTTGGGCCGTACCAGCAGTGATTGTTCTCGGTGGCGGATTCTACCTGATTAGCCACATGCACTGAGGCTGAGACGCGTCAGCATGCCCCCGCCGTGCCCTACGGCGGGGTTTTAATTTTTGCTGTACGCAAAGTTTTGAGCCGTTCTAAAATTAGGCCAGCGGTATGGCCGCCACTGCTTCCGACGCCAGCACCTCGAATTTCCCGGTCGCGTCCGGCGCCAGGCTCGCCGGCGACGACAAGCAGACCCGAGAAGGCCGCCAACACCAACATCATCGGCACCGTCGGCTACTGCATGAGCGGGCGCTACGCGGTGAACGCCGCGACGCATTTCGGCGATCGGGTCAAGGCCGCCGCACGTCTTAGTCCACGGTCGCCGGCTATGACGGTGGGGCGGAGGGTGAGGTCCATCAGCTTTACGGCTTTCGAAACGGTATCACGTCGCCGTCCGCCGCCCGGATCGCTACCCGTGCTAGCTCGAGCGCGTCGAATCGGAGCGCGAACGAGGGCATCCGCCAGGCCCTGGCGGTCGAGCTCCCGGACGATCGCCTCGGACACCTTCATCAGTCGTGCGGTCTCAGCTTCATTCATGCGCGCTGGCTATGACTCCGGCTCGCTCAGAATGATGTCCGCTGCCGGTCGTCCTCGCGTCGTAAAATCAATCCGACGCACTTCTCAGCTCGCCTTGGGCCGTTGCCTATGCCGAGGGCAGCTCCGCCCGAAGTTGCCTTTTGGAACCACTCGGGACTCCCCTGGTTTGCCACTTGGGCAGCAATCGGAGGAATACCCATGAGAATTGCGAAAGTGGTTTTGGCTACGGCGTTTATCTTTGGATCGATTGCAGCCGCGTCCGCACAAGGTGGTGGCGGAGGCAATTCGCCAGCGCAGAAGAGCGGCCAGGGCGCTTCAAGCAGCCCGTCGTCGGCAAATCCTGGCGCAACGGCCAATGACACTGCCGAAAAGGGCGGTATGAAGAGCGGAATGGGAATGAAGAGCAGTTCTCACAAGCACCACAAGCGTCATAAGCGAACGATGTAGTGATCCTGATCGGGTCCTGACTAAGGATCACCCGATGGCGAAAATTCGCGGTTACGATCGGCCCGGATTAGGCTATCACTTGAAGGTGCATTCCTTCCGCACCATCACGGCGATCTTGGCATGGGTGTTGATCGTAGCCGCCTTCTACGGGAAGCCGGAACTACTAACTGGCGCGCAGCGCATTCTTCAGCGCGGCATTGAGACGATTGGCGACGCCATTCCGCCGCCGTGGGGACCTCGCGTCGAGTTTGTATTCCGCGAGATAGGCGGCCTGATCTGGCTCCAGATTACATTGGTTGTGCTCGTTTTACGGATCGGTCTTTCAGCAATCGCCGGGCTTTGGCGGATGACCGTACGCCGCGATCGGGTTCTGTATCGGTTGCCCGAGGAGTAGTCCTTTTTCGGCGCGGCATCTGCATGTTGGGCTGAGACCACGACTGCCACAGAAGGATCGACCCGATGGAACTAGCCCCGCTGCCTGCCACCGCCTTTAAATCGCCGGCGATCAGCCTCTCGGGCGTCGTCGACTACAACATGTACACCGCGTTTCGAACGCAGTTCGACAACGCGGCCGATAGAGACCTTGTCGTCATCGAACTGTCGACCTTAGGTGGCGATCCGGAGGTCGCCCGAATGATGGGGGAGGACGTGCGGTTCGCGAGCGAGACGGAACCGCAACGGCGCTTCGTATTCCTTGGTAAGGCTGTAATTTATTCGGCCGGCGTGACGTTCCTGAGCTTCTTCGCGCGGCCGAACCGATACCTCGCGCGCGGCACGCGGCTGATGATCCATGAACGCAAGCTTTCTAAGAACTTGGTGATCGATGGCCCATTAACGACATGCATCGCTGTCGTGAGGGCGACGCTCAACGAAATCGAATGCTCGATCGCTATGCAGAACGAGGGTTTTCATAATCTCATCCTGGGATCGAACGTGATGATCGACGAGGTCATGCAGAAGGCGCCGTCAAACTGGTATTTGGAGGCGCAGGAAGCAAAGACGTTGGGCCTGATCGAGACGGTTCTGTAACCCTCGTTGGCAGCTGCGACGATGGTAGCCATCGCTTCGACCGTTCCACGACGCTATTCTCTGCCGCGGGGAGGGCGTTGGGATGTCAGACGTCAAGAATGGCCTGTATTCGATCCGGATCATGATGGAGGATGGATCGAACGCTCACGCCAGCGGCATCATAGTTCTTCACGACGGTCGGGTCTTGGGCGGCGATAGCCACTTCTATTACTTCGGCGCGTACACGTTCAATGACGGAAAGTGGCGCGGCGAATTGACGACCGGCCAACACGCCGACGCGGTCGGCGTGAATTTCCTATTCGGCGGCCGCGAAGTCACTTGCGGATTCACAGGCACGTATACCGAGGGTTCGGCAACGGTCGATGGAACGGCGCTTGTCGGCAAAAAGAGCGTGCCGTTTCGGGCCAGGCTCGATCTCAAAGCTGCGCGCTTGGCTGAACACCGTTCCGGTTGCCTTCTTGACGATACCGAGACGCCTTCCTTCGCCTCGCCGCGCGCGACGATCTCGAGCGCATCCTCAGCCAATGGCCGCTGCAGCGCCTTCCGGCGAACGCGGCCAGCGGCCGGTCGTCGCTCAGCGCGAACCAAACGACGTCCTTTTTCTTCGTCTCAGAATTTGTTTCCGGAGCGTATTCGGCGAAGCTGTTGAACGGCACAAGATAGTTGGCGTATGTCGGCTTTCGTAGAACGTCATAGTATGGAACGAGATCATCCCAAGGATGTTGAAACGGGAGCCATCGCCCGCCGTTCAACGACGCCTGTCGCGGATATCCAAAGGTCTGAAGGCCCGCTGTTATTCTACACTAGCGCTCGCGCGGATAGCCAAAGGCGACGGCTGCATACTTTGGCCAACTATCGTTCAATGCGGTTGGATGACTCACACGATCTGGTCCTAGCCATGTTCGGCGTGGCGGTCGCCGCTTTTATGCTGTTTGCCGGCGAGCTCTATCTGGTTACACGGCCCGATCCGCCTGAAATAGCCGACCTGCCTGACCGGCAATCTGAGACCGGCGCGCGCATAAGCGAGAGGCTGAACCCTTCAATCGACCTAAAACGTAAAGCCGCTCGATCGCCTTCGATCTTGCCCTCGCAAACCCAGAGCCCGGGATAGGAGATTCTCTCCACATCAAAGGCCGAGAGGCCAGGCCTGAGGACCGCGCGACCCGGATGCGAGACCTTTTGATTAGGAACGAAGCGAATGCAGCGCCACTCATCGGTCCGTTCGGTGCTGCATCGCTAGGGCCAACGGGTGGAGGGGCAACTAGCCTTTGAGGTGTCCCAGAAGCTAGCCTCCATCCCGTTCATGGAACCGTATCGATTCAGCGCAGTTTCAGTAGGCTGCGTCCCAACCCACATTGGAGCTGGGATAGGATTCGGATGGAAACCTCAAACCGCTTCGAAGCCGCCCAGACCAGCGACGGCCGTTATCGGCTTCTCTTCGAGGCGATCACTGATTACGCGATCTACATGTTGGATCGTGAGGGTCGTGTGACCAGCTGGAACCCTGGCGCCAGGCGCTTCAAGGGCTATGAAGCGGACGAGATCATCGGTCGTCATTTCTCGACCTTCTACACCGACGCTGAGCGGGCGCAGAACGTTCCTGCGCTGGCGCTGGCGGAGGCAGAGCGTACAGGCCGCTTCGAGCGCGAGGGCTGGCGCGTGCGCAAGGACGGCACGCAGTTCTGGGCCCATGTGGTCATCGACGCGATCCGCTCGCCCGAGGGGGACCTTGTCGGATTCGCCAAGATCACCCGCGACTTGACCGAGCGAAGGGCCGCCGAGTCTAAACTGCGGGAAAGCGAAGAACAGTTCCGATTGCTCGTTCAGAGCGTCACCGATTACGCCATCTACATGCTGGATGTGGACGGCTACGTGGCGAGTTGGAACGCCGGTGCGCAGCGTATCAAGGGCTATACTCCCGAAGAAATCATTGGCAGACATTTCTCCAACTTCTACACGGAAGCCGACCGCGCCGCCGGGCTTCCGCGTACCGGCCTGGAGACGGCGACCCGAGTCGGGCGATGGGAGAACGAAGGTCAACGGGTCCGAAAGGACGGCACTGCGTTCTGGGCGCACGTCGTGATCGATGCCATTCGGGATGATGACGGTAAGCTCGTCGCTTCGCCAAGGTGACGCGGGATATCACCGAACGGCGCGAGGCCGAAGCTGCGCTCCAAGCGGCGCAGGCGACCATGATCCGTTCGCAGAAGCTGGAGGCGATCGGGCAACTCACCGGCGGCGTCGCTCACGACTTCAACAACTTGCTGCAGGTCATCAGCGGAAACCTGCAACTGCTGAGCAAGGATATCGCCGGCAATGCCCGTGCCGAGATGCGGGTCCAAAGCGCTCTCGGAGGTGTTGCCCGGGGGTCGAAACTTGCCTCCCAGTTGCTTGCCTTCGCGAGGCGACAGCCGCTGGAGCCAAGAGTTGTGAACGTCGGGCGTCTTATCAACGGTATGGATGAGATGCTTCGTCGCGCCCTGGGTGGGGAAATCGAGGTTGAGACGGTAGTCGCGGGTGGACTGTGGAATAGCCTTATCGACCCGGATCAACTGGAAAATGCGGTTTTGAACCTCGCGATCAACGCACGCGACGCGATGAACGGCGAAGGCCGGCTGACGATTGAGGCAAGCAACGCCTTCCTCGATGACGAATATGTCCGGCAGCATGAGGAATTGTCCGCGGGACAATACGTGATGATCGCGGTGACTGATACGGGCACCGGCATTCCGCCGGACATCCTGGAACGGGTCTATGAGCCATTCTTTACAACCAAGACGGAGGACAAGTGCACGGGCCTAGGCCTCGCCATGGTTTACGGGTTCCTCAAGCAGTCCGGCGGACATGTCAAAATCTACAGCGAGGTAGGTGCCGGAACCACGGTGAAGCTGTACTTCCCGCGAGAGGTGGCGAGTGAAGATACTCTGGTCGGGTCTCCGTCCGGCGAGGTCAAAGGCGGAGAGGAAACCGTCCTCGTGGTTGAGGATGACGATGAGGTTCGCGAGGTCGCGGTCTCGATGCTCACCGAGCTCGGCTATCGCGTGGTCAAGGCGCGAGATGCGGCGAGCGCACTCGTCGTCGTCGATAGCGGCATCCCGATAGACTTGATCTTCACCGACGTCATGATGCCTGGCATGCTGCGCAGCCCGGACTTAGCTCGAAAAGCCAAGGAACGATTGCCTAACGTCGCCGTACTTTTTACATCCGGCTATACTCAGAACGCCATCGTGCACGGCGGGCGGCTCGATCCCGGGGTCGATCTTCTGGCCAAGCCTTACACGCGCGAGGCGCTCGCCCGGAAAATCAGACACGTGTTGGCCAATCAAGCTCAAAGGCGCGTGGCTCAGGGATCGCAACACTTGGCCAGCGAAAAGACTTACAAGGACGCGACCGTTTTGCTCGTCGAAGAGACGACCTCATCCGCCTTACGACGACGGAGATGCTGAGCGATATCGGATGCAAGGTAAAAGGGGCCAGCACGGCTCAAGAGGCGCTGAAGATCTTGGATGAGCAACCCGTGGACATCTTACTTACGGACGTCGGCCTCCCGGGAGTTTCCGGTCTGCAGCTCGCAAGAGACGTTTACGTGCGCTGGCCCGATCTGTGCTTGGTTCTCGCGACAGGTGACAGCGGAGTGAAATCTGAAGCCGCGCGATTGGGCGCGATATTTATCGTGAAACCTTATACTCCGGAGTCTCTTCGCCAGGGTTTGGAACATGCGATGAAGAAGCGTCGCTGAATAGATGGAGTTTAGCTCGGAGTGGTCGGAAGGGTGCAGTGTGAATAATCGCTGACTCCCATCGGCTTTCAGCTCGCGCGTGCCATCGCGAAGGGCATTTATGAAGCTACGCCGCTGGCCGACGGGGTGGCGCCGCCAACCTGGCGCGAGGTCCACGGGCGGTTGGCCCCCGGAGGCGCCCGACGATAGAACCTTGACGCGGCTCACGTTGCTTCACCCAAGCGGCAGTAGGAAACGCCATTTCCCTTAACCCGAATGGTAGATTTTGGCCTTGGAAGGCCGAAAGTGCTTTAATTTTCAATGGGAGTTGACTGACACTCTCCCCGGCGCGCTGCTTCGCCATCGTGTCCGTCAGGTGGAAGTGACCGCACACCATGCGCCGCCTCTCGACCGAACCTCTTCAGTTCGTTCTCGGCTTGCGATTGGTCGTGTTGTTCTGTTCCGGGCCATTCCTGACCCGGCCATTGGTGTGTTATCTGGTCCCGGCGATGGGAGATCGTCGAACATGAGAGGGCGCTGCGGATCATCGTTGTGCACCGATCTCAGGTAGGCGTCCGGATCGAACCGTCGCTGATTGTCCGAAGGCGATCTCGCGTACTGGGCTGGAGCGTCGGACCAGTCGTTCGGCATATCATCGAACGATGGAAGGGTATAATTCTCGACCATGGCAGTGCCTCTCGGATGGGATCATTTCCCATTCGAGCGTGCGCCCAACCGCGTTTATAGGAACTTGACGGCCTGTGCTTGCATCGTTCGACGAGACCGTAGCGACCGCGCGCGAGCCTGTCGGCCCATAACGGCGTCGGAGACTAAATTAGCTCACCAATCGAATCGCACCGAGTACCGCTGCTTTAGCCTCAGTTCGGTGGTCTTTGCTGCTACGAGGACCTGCTCAGGGTCAGCCCCATCACGGACAACCGCCACCAAGGTCCAATCAGTACCGGAGGGACTAATTTCGACGTGGCAGACATACTCTCCGCCGGGGAGACTGCGGAGCTCCCGCAGAGCGATGAGTTCAAGGTCTTTGGCGCATGCCATCGTCATGGGCACGGAAGTGCTCCTGGCCTCTCATCCCGGAATCAACTCGGAATGCCCGTTGCTGTTCCTAAGCGGGGTGCCAGCGCGAAAGGGGCGGAGCGCGAGCGCTGCAGCGAACGGACGATCCCGGATCGACCGATCGGTGGCGCTGATCTTGGTGCGCTTCGGCGGCACCGAAGTGGATTCGCCTGTCATCGACGAGCGCGCCCAGCCGGCGCATACGCCGAACTTCGTGGTTGAGCGTTCCTTGCCCGGGCTTTAGCCCGATCGTTAACCCGCATGGCAAGGTGTGGATCGGTGGCGTGGGCCGGATGAAGGACGGCAAGAGCTGGCACGACGGGCATGATAAGGCTGCTCGCGTTGAGGCGCGCCGATGATCGACCTTTCCGACTATGCCAACCGATCCGCGACCTACTACGCAGGGGCGAGTTCGCCGCAGTGTACTTGGTGACATCCGATCACAGGACGGAAATGAGCCGGGTCGGCTATGCGATCGACTTGGTCGCCACGATCAGCCGGTTGCAGACCTCATCACCGGCACCGTTGGCCGTTCATGCAGCACTCTGGGTGCCTAACCGTGCAATAGCGACCAACGTCTCCCGGGCTGTCCAGTGCGATATGATGCCGATCAAGCGTGCTGGCGGATGGTACGAGGCGCCAGGCGCGACGATGGAGCGTCCGGGCGCGACGATGCTTTGGCATGACGATCTATTGCTAAGAGCGAGATCAGGCAGCGTGACTATCACTAGACGGGAAATTAGTGTTTTGAGATGTTTGAGTATTTTGTAATAAAAACAATCGTTTACTAGAATATCTAGTGGAAATTTGGCGCGAGCCTTCGTACACTTTGCCATCACCGCGCAGCCCCCGGTATCCATCGGTGATGAGATCGCTGTCACCGCGTTCCCGCCGTCATCCAGCGGAAGGACCGCGTTATGTTTATCAAGCGTCGCAACCGAACCAAACATACGAAGACATTCGAAGAGAGACTGGCCGAGGAGGCCGCTCGCTTCATGGAAGCTGCCGCGCAGCTCCCGCCGGGCACGCAGCGTGAGCTATATCTTCGCCGAGCCCGTCAGGCCGAAACGGCAGCCCACATCAACGATTGGCTGACGTCACCAGGGTTACAGCCGCCGAAGGCAATTGAGAAAATAACCGTCCGCAAGAGTAGAAACAAACTAACTGGCATTGCTATTAATTCTCATGCACCAGGCGACCGAGGTTCATCTAGTTCGCGTGACAACCGATGACGGCGAGATCCAGATCTGGCTTGCCGCGACCTCACGCGAAGAGGCCTTAGAGCGAGCGCTGGACGTTATTCCTGAGGGATGGACAGTCGCTTTGATCCAGAGGCGACTTGCGTTGGAACACGCAGTTGCTCTGGATATGAGACCAGGAGAAGTGCGCCGGCATCTCCTTTCTTAGTCCTCTGTTGGAGAACGATTGAGCGATCTTGCTCTGCAGTCGCGCATACGATGTTGTCCTGCAAATCAGCTTGAGTGAATAGACGCGCTCGCCGCGGGGGGGGCAGTTGGATTACGATGAGCAGGCTGACCGCCGCTTACCGCGCTCTATGCCGTCGAAGGACTTCGCCGGTCCCGGTCGCACGCGTCCGAGCTTCTGGGCGATCTCGTGCTCCGTCAGTCCGGTTTCTCGGATACGAGCAACGGGACACGGCTTCAGCGTTTCCTCGGCGCTGGGGCCATTTGCCGTCGGGCTGCGAATGTGACGGAGCCGCCCTCAACGCTGAATGCAAGCGGTTAAGGGGCGCGCCCATCGATAGTAGTGACCGCAGGGCGGGGTTGGCCGTGAGGTAGCAGGACATTCATTCCGAACCGGCCGAGCTTCTTGCCACCCATCACGCACGCATGCGCCAAAGACCGTCGTATGACAGCCAACGCCGCAAGCACCATGGGCCCGAGCGTTCTCAGTGGCCGTCAAACCGACTAGGATCAAGCTGATGCCGAGCAATAAGCGCACCATAAGCTTTCCTCTGCAACTACTTCATCTAAATCGAAATGGTGTGGCCGCCTTCGCGAACACTGTGCTATGGCCCTCACCGGCGTCGGGATTTTGTTTTTTTGCATCGTTCAGTCGGAAGCAAACGCGGGACCGCATCGTTGACGCTATGGTTTTGAGCTTGGCGAAGGAGCAGGCGTAGGCGCCTGAGACCCCGGTGCTGCTTGATTGTCTAGCGAGGTGATTGGCTTATCTGTCCCCGCATGCGGAATGCAGGTCCCGGCATTCGCAAGTTTTCCGGTCGCACCTTCTCGAGCCCGGCGGTAGTTGCGACTGCGGCGCCGGTCGAACCGGCCTTCATCAATAATGAAGCGTTGACTTAAAGCGGCGTAGGCATCGGCATAGGTGTGCTGCAATTGCTCCTCGGCGGTCAGGCAATCCGATAGCTTCTCAAATACAAGATCGGTTTGAACTGGTGCTACGCCACCAACCAATACAACTAGAATCCATTTTATGTCGGCGATCTCAGCATTCGAGCCTGCTGGCAAACGCCGCCGACATGGAACGGTTCCGAATGGGCCGCCAGGGCGCCGCAGCGAAATTCGGCCGGTGCCGCCTTGTCCTAGTAGAGCATCGGAGCGTTAATCTTCTCGATGTAGATCCGGCCATCTTGGATCGGCTCAAACGCTCCACACAAGGACACCGCCTCCGGTTTCAGCGGTCACCCTTATCAAACATGTCCCGAAACCCGCGCGGCAACCGAGGTAGCTCGCCTTCGAGCTTGTTGCACTTCGGGCAGGGTGCGCCGGCACCACCACATGTACAGGCGTGCGGACCGGTCCACGGCTGATCCTGGTGCGCCTCACAGACAGCTGCAATCGTCGCAGAGGATGCATGCCGGTTCGCTCATCGCATCAGCTCGAACAGTTCAAGGACATCAGCCAGCCGCAGCTTTTGTTGCCCTTTGTCATGGCTGGCTGTCGGCTGGGCGAGGAAATCAATCCTTGTATCCATTAGACCGCGTGTCTTGAGCGCATCAGTCATGGACAAGAAGCAACCTTAATAACGGAAATCTTTTGACTGATCGCGGGCCAAACGTTTTTGTGCAGCCATGTTTAACGTCATTATTGCCTTTCTGATTATTGTGAGCGTTGGCGTTTTGATTGCCCACGCCATCGATCAGCTTTTGGCCCTAACCGACGGTCTGCAGGACGGTCGGGAAGGTCGGCTCTTCGAGGGTGATCGGAAGTCACCCGGTTCGGTCGCCATCGGGGCTTTTAACCCACAGCGACCTCGTCTTGCCTACAAAGGGCCCTGCCTGGCACCAAAAGAAGTTGGCTCGGACAGCTGTTCTTGCCGAGAGACGTATGATGGCCGACGGTTGACCGTTTCGACGTCGAGACCCGCGGCCTTTGCAAAGGAACCGACGATAGCATCGAGTTCTTGACGTGAGATGATATCGTCGATGCAAGCGAAGCCGTTTGGCGCGCGTTCTTCTGCAATCTGCATGGCCGCTTCAGGTCCAAAATTGCGATTTCGCACGATGATGTCGTTCATCATCGGCCGGCGCTCCGCGTCGTAACGGCCTAGCGCCGCGACAATATCATCAGTTTCAACCAGGGCACGGGTAAGCACACGGGAATCGAGGATGGCCTGGGAGCCGGCCTGGCCGCCGATTGGCTGCATCGGATGAGCAGCATCGCCAAGTAGAGTGACGCGGCCGAACGACCAGGCGGCGATCGGGTCGCGATCGACCAGTGGAAACTCATAGATGTCGGGTGACTGATCGATCAGTGCGGGCAGATCGAGCCACGGAAATTTCCAGCCGCCGAACGCTGACAAGACCTCTTCCTTCGCAACACGCCGGTTCCAGTCCTCGCGCGGTGGTGCCTGGTTCGTCACCGTCTTTTGGCAAATCCAGTTGATGAGGACTTTGCCGCTCCGCCTCCGAGCAATGGGATAGACGATGACTCGCTGGTGAAAATGACCGGCAATGACCATCGTCTTGCCATCGAGGAACGATTCGGCCTCCACGGCCGCTCGCCACAACACCTGACCGGCGAAGCGAGGCGCGCCTTCTCCAGGAAAAAGCTGCTGCCGAACGCCTGAATGGATACCATCGGCGCCGACGAGAATGTCCGCTTCCTCGACCTGGTCCGACCCGGATTGACGATCAGCGAAGCGAGCCTTGACGCGGTTCTCGTCCTGCTCAAATCTGACCAGCCTCAGTCCGGTTCGGACATTTTGGTCTCCGATACGCTCGCGGACGGCCTGGAGCAGGAGGCGCTGAAGCTTCCCTCGATGGATCGAGTATTGCGGCCAGCGATATCCAGCCTCCAGCCCCCGGCGCTCGGCATGGATCAGCTGGCCGAACTTGTTGCAGAGATTGAGCCGCTGCGTAGCGATGCCGGTCACCGCAAGGACGTCGCCCAGTTCGAGTTCAGTCAGTTCACGTACCGCGGTCGGTTGCAGATTGATGCCAACGCCGAGCGGCGCGGGCTCGCGCACGGCCTCGTAGACACGGACTGCTATTCCGGCCTGATGCAGGCTGAGCGCGAGACTCAGCCCGCCGATGCCGCCTCCCGCGACGATAACTTCGAGATGCTTCATTGTGCCGCGACGCGAGGGTCTCTGACGTTGTTGAAGGTCTCGAACTCGACATTGCGCAGTTCGCTTCCGGTCTTCTCTACCTTCCGGATATAGATGTTGTGCACGACCTCGCCAGTGTTGCGGTCGATAGACATCGGGCCGCGCGGGCTCTCCCAGGTCATGCCCCTCATGGCGGCGATCAGCACCTTGCCATCCGCGGAGCCGGAAGTCCTCTTTAGCGCTTCATAGATCGCGTGCATCCCGTCATAGCCGGAGACCGCCATGAAGTTCGGGCCGTCTTTCGCTTCCTTGCGATAGGCGTCGGTGAATGCCGCGTTGACGGCGGATGCATGCGCTGCCGAATAAAAGTGCGCGGTGACGACGCCGAGCATGGCATCGCCCATGTTCGGCAAGGCTTCGTCGTCGGTCAGGTCACCGGGCCCAATCAGCGTGATACCTGCCTTGTCGAGACCACGCTCGACGAACTGCTTGGCGAACGTCGCGGCTTGAGTCGAAGGTACGAACACGAACAACGCCTGCGGGGCGGCGTCCTTGACGCGTTGAAGGAAGGGGGCGAAGTCGGGATTGCGCAGCGGGACGCGGATCGCTTCCGCGATCTGTCCGCCCGCGGCCTTGTAGTTGTTGGTGAAGGTTTCCTCGGCTTCCAGCCCGGGTGCGAACTCCGTTACCAGTGTCACCGCCTTGGCGAGGCCTTTTTTTATCGTCCAGTCGGCCAGGATCGCGGAAGATTGCGCGAGCGTGCAACTGGTGCGGACGTAAAATGGTGATTTCGCGACCACTGCCGTCGTGCTCGAAATCATGATGACGGTCGGCTTCTGTGCTTCCGTAATGAGGCCGGCGCTCGCGAAAAGGTCTGCGGTCAAGCCTCCGCCGATGATATCCACCTTGTCATTAACGATGAGCTCCTGGATCAGGCGCTTGCCGGTTTCGCCCGAGGACGCGCCGTCCCTTACGATCAGCTCAACCTTTCTGCCGGCAACCGTGTCGCCGTGCTGTTTCATATAAAGGCGGCGCCGCCAGCACCTGCTGACCTGCTGCAGCAAGTGGACCGGTCATGGGCATGACCATGCCGATCTTGACCGCGTCCTGCGCGCTGGCGTTTCCCGTTGCGACGGTTGAAAGAACGAGAATCGCAGCGCCGAAGATACTTCGCTTGGACATCTCTCCCTCCATCAGGGCCGGCGCGGCTGCCGGGGACCGGAAGCCATGGCCGATCGCGGATTGAATGCTGCCTCGGGTCCCTGTAGTTTGAAAGTTCGATTTTTGGATATCCCTGTAGCCTGCAGACTAAGGGGTTCGAAAATGGAATGGTCTGAGCGGATTGGCCGGCGGATCAGGCTGCGCGACCTCCACATTGTGCTGGCTGTGGCCGAAGCGGGGAGCATGGCGAAGGCTGCCCAGCGCCTTGCGATTTCCCATCCCGTCGTGTCCAAGACGATTTCCGATCTCGAGCAGACACTCAAGGTAAAGCTGTTCGACCGCACCGCGCAGGGCGTCGAGCTGACCAATTACGGCCAGGCGCTGCTCAAATGCGGAATCAACGTGTTCGATGAGATGCGTCAGGGATTGAAGCAGATCGAATTCCTGAGTGATCCCGCGTCGGGTGAACTTGCAATCGGATGTCCAGAGATCATGAATGCAGGCATGGTGCCTGCGATATCGGAGCGCTTCCTGCAACAGCATCCGCGGGTGCAGTTGCGTGTGGTCCATGCAGACGTCGCGCTGGCGCAGTTCGGTCCACTGCGCGAGCGCAAGGTCGAACTTCTGATTGGACGGCTGCCGGATCCCTTTCTCGAAGAGGATTTGGTCTTCGAGCCGCTAATTCAGGAGCCGTTTGTGGCCGTTGCTGGAGCTAATAGTCAATGGGCGCGTCGCCGCCGCATCGCGCTTGTTGATTTGATGGAGCAATCGTGGGTGCTTCCGCCGTATGACAGCGCGCCCGGTGGAATCATCTCGGGAATTTTTGTCGCCAGCGGACTGAAAGCGCCCCGGCCCGCGGTTGCCACGTTGTCAATTCAGTTGACCACGACCCTTATCGCAACTGGCAAATTCGTCGGCATTCTACCGAACTCGGTTGCCCAATTCAGTTCCCGACGGGTAGGGCTGAAAATCCTGCCGGTCGAAATCCCGATTACCCACTATGCGGTCGCACTTCTTACATTGAAGACCCGCACACCGGGCCCGTTGGCAAAGTTATTCATCGAGCACGCGAGAGCTGTTGCGAAGTCGCTATCCGCATGAACGTCTGCTTCTGACCCCAGAGACACGATTGAGATCGCGGCCGACGGTCCGCTTCTGGCCACAAAGCGGAAGTCGCCCGGTCTGGCCGCCAAGGGCGGCTTTTGACCCATCGGCGACATTGCCGGTCAAATTTGCTGTAATGCACAACGTTGCATTTGTGATACTCTGATTGCGCGACTTCTACCAGCGGT
>NZ_LFLZ01000014.1 GCF_001189845.1 Bradyrhizobium tropiciagri | reverse complement strand
ATGCTAAGAGGCTTGGCTTTCGAGAAGCTGACGAGTTTCGGGGAGACGAGCGGACCGTCACATGCGGCGGTCGTGGTTCACAGAAAAGGTGATGTCTCGGTCCAGGCTCGAGCTCAGGTCGATAGGTCAAGCAAGCGACCTACAATCAAATCGACCTTAAGCCGACATCGAGAAAGGGCCGGGGTGCGATCCTAAACCGTCCTCCCAATCGCTCCCGTTGACGGGAGCTTTGATCCGGATCCCGGACAACATCAATATCCAGCGAGACCATCGTCTAACCGGCCTATTCGAACTCGAGTGTGACCGGCACCTGCCATCCCTTCGGAAGGTTGCTTTCCATATCCATCGTCAGATGATAACCATCTGTCGAGCTTGGCTGTTCTTCGCAGCATGATGACTTGCGCTTAACAGGGGGCATTCCAGCGACGCTGCTCCATCGACGGTCGTGAAAGTGATTGCTGACCGCGCGACATGGGTACGATCCGGCGATCGGTTGGGTATGCTGATTTCAGTACGCCTTCAATATCGAACAGGTTCAGAACCTGTACGATGCGTACCGTCCGACCATGGCTATCAAGCAGGACTAAAGATTACATACAGAAGAATTGCGACGAAGATGGCTGTCCAGCCAACCGATGATATGAAAAGTGCTACTCGTGTCGACATCGGGCTTTTTCTCCTTCGGCAGCCAACGAAGCGGCCGCCAGTGTCGGAAAGAGCAACCTCGTCGAATTTATGTCGAGTTTATGTTTGCGCAGCATAAAGCGGAACTAATGAGCGCAGGACGTCGTAATCACCGATCGGCGGAAGGATTTGCGCGCCCCGGCGCATTCCTTGGAAGATCGTTGATCGATCCGAATACCGACCAGCATCACGATTGTGGGACCTCACCGTACCTTACCCCAGGTCTCTTCGACCAACGCATCGATCATCTCGGATACATCATCTTGCTCGACATTAAGCGTTAACGAAATCCGCAATCTTGCCCTGCCCGGGGGCACTGGCGGTCGTATTGCTCGGACATCAAAACCGCGCGCCTGCAGTGCAGCGGCCAGCCGCATCGTGCGGGCGTTGTCACCGACCCTGAAAGGAACGATCTGTGAGCTCGAAGGGGTCGGGCGGCCGCAGATGGCGAGCTGACGGTGTGCAAAATCGATAAGATCGATCAGGCGTCGCCGCCGCTCAGGCTCCTCCTGTACAATCAAAAGCGCCTGCCGAACAGCGACTGCCATCAGGGGCGATGGCGCGGTAGCGAAAATAAATGGACGACACCGATTGACCATGAAATCGCGCAATACGCTGGATGCAGTGACAAGAGCACCGGCCGCGCCCAGAGCCTTCCCGCAGGTGTGGACCACCAGAATATATTCGCGTCCCTGGTATGGCGCTGTGAGCCCCCGCCCCTGCTCGCCGTAAATGCCTGTGGCATGGGCCTCATCCACAACCAGGAACGCCTCGTACCGTTCAGCAATTTCAACCAGATCTGCAAGCGGCGCGAAGTCACCGTCCATACTGTAGAGGCTCTCGACCAAGATCCAGACGCGCCCTACGCCGCCTTTGGCGCGCCAATCGCCAATCGTGTCTTCAACAGATTGAGGATCATTATGGGCTGCTATCCGGAACTCCGCTCGGCCCGCGCGCGCGCCTTCATGAATGCTGGCGTGCACGAGCGAATCGAGAACGAGCAGATCGCCTCGCTGCGGCAGCGTTGTCAGAACAGCGAAGTTTGCGATGTAACCGCTACCGAAGAACAGCGCTGCCTCCACCCGAAAGAACCGCGCCGCTTCCGTTTCGAGAGCTTCGTGTTCCTCGCAATTGCCGCGCAGGAGCCGTGACCCGCCAGCTCCGATGGGCGTTCCAGCCTTGAGCGCAGCGAACAGAGCCTCCTTCATGCGTGGCGCGCTCGCCAGTGCCAGATAATCGCTGGAAGCAAAATCAACACCTGCGCGTGCCTTGAGGCCGCGCCGCCGGCCCTCTTCTCTCATAGCTTCCACGGCCGCGGCATGGCGCTCAAGCTTGCTTGGTTGAGTTAAGTTCATTGCTAGATCCAGCCTATGCCATCGAAAGGGAAGACGAGGGAACGCCGCGCAGTCTTTGATCCTGTTAGAACGCAGCTGTCTGCCCTCAAGCAGAGCGCCGCGCGACCTTTGCGCCGTCCCATGGCTGCAGCCTGTCAATCGGAGGCGCCAGTCCCGATTTCGGAACGCTTCGATCACGTAGATGGCCGTCGTCGTTTCGGCTTCTATAAGTTACATCTTGTCCGCTCAAACGGCTATCCCGGCCACGCGGCCGCGCAATCGATCAAGTCTTTGTCCAACAATCTGGCTCGGGCCACTGGAGCGCGACGCATTTGCGGGACGTTCTACGGCATGCTGGGCAGAGCGGCAAACCACCGCGATACCTTCCGTCGGGTCGGTAGACGCGATGAACAGAAGCGTTGCTGAGGCGCCTTTCGATTTGGGCCATCACGACCACCAGCGCACTCGAACGTCTCAAGGGCGTTCCCAAATGACCGCTCTCAAGGCGAGCCACAGCCCCCAACAGTCAAGTAGAACTGGCATTCCTAGCCTGATCTCCACACACTCGCCCGCTCCGGCGCTGCTGCCGCGGCTGAATCGTCGACATCGCACGGAAACACCTGCGCCACTAATCCCTTGCACCCAAAAAACGCTTGACCGAGAGGGCCCGATGAGAGGACGAGCCTTGCGCTGCGCACTCTTTCACTCGCGGATAGTCATGTTGGCAGATTACTGTTCGCCATTCGCGCGCAACCTCGGCACGAACCGGACGAACGCGCACCACGGCAGTGAGTGCGATCTAATTGCATCATAATTGTTCGATACGCACGAACCGTTTCCAACGCCATTGCCGATTCTAGCGCCCGCCGCCCTGATGATCTTGTGGCGCGCATCACGGCAACCGGAGCAGCGTCGCGGTGCAGCCAATGCCACGATAGCGTTCTGACCGGTTTGGGTCGCGAGCTTGGATGTCTCACGATTCGTGACATGGTTTGTTCACTGACACGAATGAGTTCAGTCCAAGCGAGTTTCGACGACAGACCGGAACTCGCAACGCTTCGCTGCGACAGGTCGAATGATCCAACTTGGCAGACCTAACCCGCCGATGTGTCGCGCTAATCCGGAAGGCATCCACTCCTTCCGAACTCATAACGCTTCCGGAAACCGCAAAGGAACAGCTCGCCGCATGTGCAATGGTTGGCACGGTACGTGGGTTCGGACGTTTGGACGGTACAAGGTTTTGACCGATGGTGAGGCGTGAAGGTCTGCTCGCCTGGCCAGCTCGTGGTATCATTTTCCATCGGGCACCTGCGAGCTCTGATCAGGTCCCGTGCGCGTGCAGTGAGGAGGCACGGGAGTTAGGTCGTTCTTCCGGCTGGCTGCCAAGGGTAAACAGCGACAAGTGCCGGCACGTGCTGGCATTGGGCGGTAACAAACTTTGCCCGGAGCGTTCCTTACAACAGGGAGCGGCGACATATGCAGGCACCCGCGCGCGCCAACATCGATCGCTATCTGAGCTGTCGTATTGCACTGATCTCACCAACAGGGACCGGCAGACGATGACAACGCTGTTGCTGGATGAGCTGCATAAGTTTAGTTGGGATCCGAGGCAGTTAAAATTCGTCGAAGAAAAGCCGCCAGCGGCCTTCGAAAGAGTGAACCGAGCCAAGAGACTGCGCGACTGCCTTGTGTCCGACACGGCGGAATATGAACAGCGGGTCGCTTGCTGGCAGGCTCGAAAGTCTTCAAAAGCCGCTGGAAGCTCTCTGTAGCCGCTTGCATAAGCTGAGGACCGCAGCACCCAGGCAGGACTTGGCAATGCGAAGGAAGCGTCTGCAGCCGGTCCCTCGCGTTTGCAACGCGGCGTGCGTCCGCCCTCGCCTCTTACCAGGGCGCAAGCGGCACGGTCGAGCCGCGTCAACCCTGGTACAAAGTAGAGAAGCACTGCATGCTCTGCCCTGCATGTCGGGTGCCTTGCAGGATACGCCATATCGCCAAGTCGCAGTGACGGCAAATAGCCGAGGCGGGCTCGTCCGCGGTCGAGGTCCATGTCAGGTCATTCACCTCGCACCCTGTCCGCTTGATGACACGATGTGGCTGGAACGAGACACAGATGACGCTCACATCCCGCTGACTCGGCTCGTGCCATGCGATTTACTTCCGCGGAAACACAGCTGACAGGCCCTGTTTGATGGCACATCGATTGCTGGCGAGACGATAAACGGATCCATAGGTTCGTGAGGCCTCGCAACTCCCAGCCTGAGAAGAGATGACAAGCAAGCGCTATCGTCAACTCTCGCAGTCATGATCAAACAGATGAGGACGGATGTCGCCGCCGCAGTCGTTTGCTTACCGGTCCAACCTCAAGGGCAGCGCCGATGGCCACGTCTTGCTCGGCCTTCCGGCCTCTCAAGACAGTGTTTTTGACCTGATCCGTTCGGCAAGCGGTTTGGAGAGGAAGGAGCCTGCAGGCTGGTCACGATCGAGATCAACTGCGGCAATGGGAGATCTTCTCCGGCCTCACTCAATACGGCCGGCTCTGCCATGCGCTCGCAATCTCCATCAATGACCGGCTACACCGCTGGTCGTCTCACCACCGAGGGCAAACATGAACGCTCCGCCAGGAATGATCGCACCAGAAACGGATGTTTCGGCTACAACGAGTGATGATCTGTCGCCGCTGCTGGCCGATATCCGCGCGCGCCGAAACGAGTTCGCCCGCGCGCAGAAGGTTCCAGACGACGTTATTCAGGCATTCAAACGCATTGGCGTCTACCGGGCTCTGGCCGCCAAACGTTTCGGCGGCGACGAGAGAACGCCTGCCGATTTTTGTCGCCTGATCGAGCGCATTTCCGAAGCGGACGGATCAGCCGGCTGGGTCGCCAGCTTCGGCGACGGGGCTCGCTACCTCTCCGCTCTCCCTGAAGACACGCTTTGCCGCGTATATGCCAATGGACCTGACGTGGTGTACGCGGGTGCAGTTTTCCCGCTCCAGCCCGCTCAACGCAGTCCCGACGGGTTTGTTGTGAACGGCGTGTGGCCTTTCGCCAGCGGATCACCGGGCGCGGAGCTAATTGGCGTTGGAATCACTTTAGACGATGATCCAACAAGTGGACTTGCACGCATAGCCGTGATGCCGGCCGACAAGGTAGCGATCCGTCCCAATTGGGACGTCATCGGCCTGCAAGGCACCGGCAGTCATGACATCGTTGTCGACAATGTTATTGTGCCAGAGGAATGGACACTGATCCGCGGCGGTCCACCGGCTTTCGACGGACCCCTCCATCGTTATCCTTCGGTGACTTTCGCTGCGCAGGCGCATGCGATTGTGGGCATCGGCATTGCGCGCTCCGCGCTAGACGAGGTGATTGCCATGAGCCGGGGCCGCGCCTCGATTACTGGAGCGCCGGTGATGGCAGAGCGCGGCTATATCCAGCTGGAGGTCGCCAGAGCCGAAGCCATGCTGCGCTCCGCACGCTCCTTCTTCTATGAAGCCACCGAGGAGCTATGGAAGGAAGCGTTGCAGGATACGGTCCAGTCGACTACTACGACCCTGATGCGGCTTGCCGCGACCAACGCCGCCCGACAGAGCGCCGAAGTCTGCAAGATCGCAAGCGGTCTCGCAGGAACGCAATCACTCTATACGACGAGCAATCTTGCGCGCGCGATGTGCGACAGTTTCGCGGTTGCCCAGCACGCAGCCTTGAACGAAGGAACACTTCAAAGTGCAGGTCGTCTCCTGCTCGGACGTTCAGCACCGGCAGGGTTTCCATGAAGACCGGTCATCCACGAGCAACTCCGCACGACCCGCAACAACGGATTGCCGAATCCCGCGTCATGCTCGCTCGCCCGGGAACTCGTCCGGAAGTGTGAGACGCTTATGCGAGCGACTAGATTGCCAAGCGGAAAGCCTTGAATCAGGCTACGGGAACAATCCGCGTGTTCACGGAGCCGATGTCGCAGCTCACAATTCATCCGAGCTGCGACAAACTTGCAGCCATTGGGTAAAAACTCTCGGGCCGAGCCGGGATAGCTCGATCTGTTGCATCCTATTGTGTTCTAGATGGAGATCCTTCGCCGCGGTCTCGGTCGTGCGGGATAGGAGAGGCCGCCTACCCTATTCTGGGTTGCAACCACTCGCCCCGAGAGACAACAAGGTCCATCAAACACTGCGAAGCCCGTGCACTATGGATAGTGCTGTGACATGGGCCTTCGGCTTGTTAGCAAAGAGGGTCGCAGTTCACTCTACCCACCGACAAGCGATTCCGCACTCGTCGACTCCGCCATTTGTACGTTTCGTACAAATTTTTGCACGCGAGCGATGCAGCATCTGTTCTACGTGTCCATGTAAGCGATGCGCTGGATGCAGCATATAGCCACCAATGAACAGCGCTTACTGGAATGGAAGACAGGCAGTCAGCGGAACATCGTCATCTGATTGACACGTCTTATTTCGCTGCGATATCAGGCCGGGAACATCCTTGTGATCCGCGCCAGAATCAAATCATGATAGATCATCACGATCTAACATGAGCGATTCAGCCAAAGTCCCGTCGCGTAGCGCCGAAAGTATCACGGCGCCTCTGCGGCACGCGACCTTCCGTCGCATCTGGATTGCGAGTCTCCTGTCCAATGTCGGCAGCTTGATACAAGGTGTAGGTGCAGCCTGGGCGATGACGCAGATGACGTCATCAGCTGACAAGGTGGCGTTGGTGCAGACCGCGCTGTTGCTGCCAGTGATGCTGATTTCAATACCAGCGGGCGCAATCGCTGATATGTACGATCGCCGCATCGTGGCACTGGTTTCGCTTGGCATCGCGCTCGCCGGCGCAACTGGCCTTACGGTGGCCGCCTGGCTTGGCCTGGCCACACCGAACGTCTTGCTCGTACTCTGCTTCGTGGTCGGCAGCGGCATGGCGCTTATGGGACCGGCCTGGCAATCATCCGTAAGCGAACAAGTGCCGTTGGAAGCGCAGCTACCTGCGGCCATTGCGCTGAATGGCATCAGCTACAATATCGCACGGAGCGTCGGCCCAGCGATCGGCGGCGTGGTGGTAGCTAGCGCCGGTGCAGTGGCCGCATTCGCGCTCAACGCGCTGCTCTATCTCCCGCTGATGGCCGCGTTGTTCCTTTGGAAGCGCGTCCGCGCCCCCTCACGCCTGCCGCCTGAAAGATTGAGCCGCGCAATGGTATCTGGCGTGCGCTACATCAGCAATTCGCCATCGATCAAGGTCGTATTGCTTCGCACCCTTGTAACCGGTGTTGGAGCCGGCGCGATTACAGCGCTGATGCCTCTGGTGGTGCGGGATGTGTTGCATGGCGACGCCCAGACCTACGGCATCATGCTTGGTGCTTTTGGCGTGGGGGCCGTGGTCGGCGCGTTGAACATTGCCGAGATCCGCAGGCAGATGAGCGGCGAAGCTGCGATTCGCGCCTGTGCATTGTCCATGGGCGCGGCGATGGCTGCCGTGGCGCTGAGCCGCCAGCCGGTATTGACCGCGGCCGCGCTGGTCCTGGCAGGTGCCGTGTGGATGCTGACATGGGCGGTGTTCAACATCGGAGTTCAGCTGTCGGCGCCGCGCTGGGTGACCGGTCGCTCGCTCGCGGCCTATCAGGCGGCAAGTTCAGGCGGGATTGCCGTCGGCAGCTGGGGTTGGGGCCACCTGACGGACGCGGCCGGCGTTGAAACCGCGCTGCTGGTGTCGGCCGCGCTGATGCTCGCCTCACCACTCATCGGCCGTTGGCTACCCATGCCCCGTGTCGGCGCGCGCGGCGAAGAGCCCGAGCTGCTCGCCGATCCCGAAGTACGGCTCGCCTTGACTGGACGTAGCGGGCCGCTCGTCGTCGAGATCGAATACCGGATTGCACAAGAGAATGCCCGCGCGTTTCACAACGTCATGCAAGACGTGCAATTGTCCCGCCAGCGCAACGGCGCCTATGGCTGGTCGATCGCGCGCGACATCGCCGATCCCGAATTGTGGACCGAACGTTATCACTTTCCGACCTGGCTCGATTATTTGCGCTGGCGCAACCGCCCGACCCAATCGGAACGAGCGCTGGAGCGGCGGGCCATTCACTTCCACATCGGTCCTGCACCGGTACGTGTTCGCCGCATGCTGGAAAGGCCATTCGGCTCGGTACGCTGGAAGGACGACACACCCGAGCACGCGAGGGCGGAAATGCGGCCCGAGATGGCAAGCGCGGCAAACGCACATAGCCGGCCGCTTGGGCCGACCAAGTAACCCGGTTTGCCAAAGCCCGGAACCTTCGCGAACGGATGTGCTTGAATATGCAGAATGCCGAGTTTCGGGCAGGCTGTACGGCTAGTCCAAAGTGCGAGCGGCCCGCCAGCGAATCCGAGCTTATGACCAAGGCCGGCCGCGTCACTCGAGCACTGATGCACTTCTGACAGGCTTCGAACTCCATCCGCTCTTGTTACGCCGCGCTTCAACGAGTTACGGCGCAACAACGCTGCAAATATGCACCATCACGCAGCGAAAGCAGGAACAATGCAACAAGAATCGCCAAGAATTCACCTTGGCGAACTGCTTCTCTGTGCCTCCTTATAGGTTCAATCGAGGGTGATTCATGCGCAATCATGACCTTGTCTCCGGTGGTCTTCTCGCGCTGACCGCAACCAGCTTCGCACTCCTCTGCTCAAGCCTGCTCGTCTTTGCTTTCATTTGAAACGGGCGCCGGTTGCCTTGTCGCCTTATGAAGGCTGGCCTCGCTATCAAGTATCCAGGGTTCGACGACCTCTAAGGACCGACAAGGATTCTGACCTAGTCGCGGCTCGGCTAACGCCGAGAGCATCGCGATGCCCTCGTGCCAGCAGCTAGGACAGCGAAAACAGCTCTGCGCTGGCTTATGTCCGCCTCCATCGATATCGGTGACACATGTTGATTGTTTTCATACGGGGGACGGTGTGAAGGATCGCCTCATCCCTCCCCCTCCGGACAGCCCGCCTCTCGCATACGCATTGCTGACGCGGCGGGCTCTGTACGTTGCGGACCGAGCTATCACTTTCCTGGCTGCATGATTCCGCTAGTGTTCGTCCAAGGCAGCCCGTGCGTTGAACGAGCGGCGGGCAATATGAAATGGACAACGCGTTGCGAGAATGAGACGGGACGATTTGTACGTTAACGTTGCTCGTTGATCTAGCTCTACCCTTGCGCACGCGCCCCGGCCTATCACTCTGCTGGAACCGCATCGGAAAATGTCCTTGTACTGCTTTCGGGCGATGAGCTGCCTGCCGATAGTTCCTCGAACCTTTATATGGTTCGGCGAGACGGAACTGTTTCTCCACCGGCTCAAGGTGGGCTGTCGCTCCATCATGGCAGTGCACTCGAAGGGGTTCGATGCGCGACCATGACTTTATGTCCGGCTGCTTTTTAGGCGCTGGCCGTCGCCGGGTTCGCTTTGCTTTGCTCGACTTACTCGCCGCTGCATTTACCTTGTGAGGACCATCCATGACATCACTCAAGCTGATTGGCTTTGCGCTTGGAGCACTTATTGCGCTGTCCACCGAGGCATTGGCAGAGGACATCACCATCGCCGTCGCCGGACCGATAACTGGGGGCGAGTCCGCCTTCGGGCGGCAAATGAAGAACGGCGCGGAGATGGCGGTGGAGCAGATCAACGCGTCCGGCGGCGTACTCGGCAAGAGGCTCGCCCTCGACATCGAGGACGATGCCTGCGATCCCAAGCAGGCGCGATCGGTCGCGGAGAAGATCGCTGCCGCCAAGATTCCATTCGTTGCCGGGCACTTTTGCTCTTCGTCGTCGATCCCGGCTTCGGAAGCCTACGCGGACGGCAACGTACTGCAGATCACGCCCGCCTCGACCAACCCCCTGTTCACCGAGCGCAAGCTATGGAACGTGGCGCGCGTCTGCGGCCGCGACGACCAGCAGGGCCAGGTCGCTGCCGATTATATCGCCAAGCATTTCAAGGGCAAGAACATCGGCATTCTCAACGACAAGACCACCTATGGCAGGGGGCTTGCCGACGAGACGAAGAGGGCCCTCAACAAGGCAGGCGTCATCGAGAAGATTTACGAGTCCTATAACAAGGGCGACAAGGATTTCAATGCGATTGTCTCGCGCCTGAAGCGAGACAATATCGATCTCGTCTATGTCGGCGGCTATCACCAGGAAGCAGGTCTCATCCTGCGCCAGATGCGTGATCAGGGCCTGAAGACCGTACTAATGTCGGGTGATGCCCTGGCTGACAAGGAATTTGCCTCGGTCACCGGCGTAGCTGGAGCGGGCACGCTTTTCACTTTCGGGCCAGACCCACGCAACAAGCCGGCGGCGGCTGCCATCGTCAGTAAGTTCAAAGCCAGGAATGTCGATCCCGAAGGGTACACCCTCTACACCTACGCTGCAGTGCAGGTCTGGACCCAGGCCGCAATCAAAGTCGGCACAACGGATCCGAGGAAGGTGATGGACGTGATCAAGGCGGGCTCTTGGGACACGGTGATCGGCAAGCTGGAATACGATGCCAAGGGTGACATCAAGCAGATCGACTATGTCGTTTACAGGTGGGACGACAAGGGCGGCTATAGCGAGACCAACCCGAGCGCGTTTTGACGCATCTTAGGCCGACGCATCAAAGCTGGCGTGTCTCCTGGAGCGATGATCAATGCCGATTGATCGATTGCTCCAGGGCAGTAAGCTACGGCCGAACGAAATTGAATGTCTGAGCTTGGCCTATGCACGGACACTGCATGCGCTTTGCTTGGTTGATCGTGACGACCCTATCGCCGAAATCGTCGCAAAGAAGGTTATCGAGACCGGCGCAAGGGGGTTGGCGATCCAGATATCAAAGCTCGCTGTGGAGCAGCTTGGTATCCGTAAATCACCATCGGCATAAAGCCAGCACCGCCTGCAAAACGCTGATCGTTGACCTTTACCCGATCGACGCACGGCGCGCTCTCCAGGTTCAACGCCTCCACCGGGTTGGAGGCAATGGAGCTTGTTAGACCTGCATAGCGCAGGTCTATGAGCGAGCGATCGACAAGATGAAACGGCTGATCGAGAGCCTGCAGACCCACATTTTTCCGCGCGATACGCACTCATGTCTATCGATCCATGAAGCGGCTCGACCGGAAATTATGCGGCCCCGCCCCATGAAGAACAAGGGCGGGGCCGCTCCCCTCCCCCGGGGGCCGCCGCGCTGCGGATCATAATGGCTATTGTCTAACGTCCATCATCTGCGGATTGACCATTCGGTATACGGCCGAACGCGTCAGCCGGATTGCGACTTTTGGCCCTCTGCATTCTGCGTGACATTGCGCAAGACAAGTTCAGAAAGCTGCACGACCAGCAATTTGAGACGTGCTATCTCCTCTCTGCAGCGCACCAATTCCCGCTCTTCATCTGTCGTAGTCGACAATTCATGGCGGCTCCCAACCGCATGATTCATTTGACCCTCTATCCGACCAAATAACCGCGAACGACAATTCAAGCACATCCTATCGCCTCGTAATTGTACGGGCACATCGGCCTTTCGACGCCACGAAACACTGTACGCAGCGATCCAACTGTCTCACCGAGCCGATCAATGTGTTATCCGCGCTACAGATCGGTCCGTTTCGTACTTACATAAACTCGCTGGCATGACGCGCCAGGAGGTCGAGCTTTGTCCTCTTGGAGCCGGAACGAATAATCACTTCGGATTTCTATTGCCAGCCTGATTTGCACGTCACGTTGACGACAGAGCGCACCGCCCCCCGAAACCTATCGCAGGCTGACGAGGCGATCGCCGTTCC
The DNA here is from genome assembly GCF_001189845.1 of Bradyrhizobium tropiciagri. Lineage (GTDB taxonomy): Bacteria > Pseudomonadota > Alphaproteobacteria > Rhizobiales > Xanthobacteraceae > Bradyrhizobium > Bradyrhizobium tropiciagri. Next base: position 137,422 of record NZ_LFLZ01000014.1, on the reverse strand, counting down.
TGCTGAGAAGGTCTGCCGATCGTGTTTCAGGGGCTTCAGATCCCGCCGCCCGTTCGACGGCGTCCGCCCTCACTCATGATCGACCGCAAACTAGATGCATTCTTGCGCAGCCAGATGAGCCGCCCCGGCTCCGGAATTGCTTTTCTTGGCTGCCGCCAAGGTACGGTGCGGAAGGCGTCAGTGTCGAGCCGACGTTCGCTGCACGCTCGTGAGCCTTGACGCCGGTTGGAGGGTACCGCAGCTCGGCGGTCCACGCGATCGCGCGCCATGTTTCGTCGTTCTCCAGAAGTAAGTGGTTTATCGTCGAGCTTTCAGGGATAGCCAGAACGTCATCGTCCGGTACGTTTGTGGGCTATCCGGCGTCTCCCCTCGAGATCGCGCAAAGCTCGAATAGGAGAGTAGGAGAAACGTTGAACATCAAGGGGAACCGTGCAGAATGGCCGCGGCCATGGCTGGTGGGGATAGGTGTCGATATCGGCGTACCCCGGCGATAGAACGGGGGTTGCTTGCCGCACCAAATGCTCATTGCGCGTCTGCGGAGCGTCACGGGCTTGTCCGAGCAAGACCAAGCTAAGCTCGAAAGCATGCCTCACACCATCAAACGGTTTGCTCCTGGCGAGTGCCTGGCGCGCCAGGGGGATCGGCCTGTGAGCTGTGCAGTCGTGATGGGCGGCTTTCTGTCTCGCGAAAGAGTGGCATCGGATCGAACCCAGATAACGTCCTTCTATATACCTGGGGACATCCCCGACCTGCACACCCTTCACTTTCCGGAAATGGATCGCGATCTCCGCAGCATCGGCACGAGCATCATTGCCCTTGTACCCCACTCCTACCTCAGGGATCTCCTCGCGAAGTCCGCCGCGCTCGCCCATGCGTTTTGGCGGGAGACGTTGATTCACACGGCGATCTATCGCGAATGGATCGAAAATCTTGGCTCCCGGGAAGCGCTGCCCCGGCTTGCTCATCTTCTTTGCGAGATCGCCGCGCGGCTTGAGCTCGTCGGGCTTCTGAACAATGGTCGCTTCCATGTTCCATTCACACAGCAAGACATCGCCGATGCATGCGGCCTTTCGACGGTACACGCGAATCGGACAATCCAGGAGCTTCGGCGCAGGAAGCTCATTGAATGGAACGGACATGCTGTTGATCTTCTTCAGCGAGATCGGCGCTCGAATTGCTTGCAGAATTCCGTCCCGCCCATCTGATGCGCTGAATTGCTTTCGGCCGTTGCTGCCTGCGCAGCTTTGTCTAGACATCTCAGGCGGTGCTCGCCATTCGACCGGCAAGACCAAGCGCCAGTTGCAATTGGCTTTAAAGCGAATGCACTGCTCGTGGACAAAATCCAGGGCAATTCGCCCACCCGGCCGGCGCCCCGCCGCGATCCCGCCGAACGAACAGGTGTCGCCGATCGGATTTCGCGGAACGCCAGCAAGCTTCAGGAAATCTGCATCGTCAATCGCCGAGGAGCTTGCGGGCCACAGAGCTATTTCCCTGTTGCCAGCACAGCTCTGGGCCTTCTGTGATGCGCGCTAAATGAGCTGCGCCCCGCGACGCCGACCGTATCATTCGGCTGGCTAACAAGACGCTCAAATGGTGCGCTGAAGATTGTCGGCCGCCAATCAGAGAACACGTCAGATTCTGTAAAGGCCAACAGGCATGAGATCACATGGAAAACATGACGCGCAACGCGCCTCGATGGCGGCGTGGTCCACGACTATCAAAAAAGCGAATGCAACGCGTACGTCTGCCCTCCTCGGACCACTTAGCTGCTTGTGAAAGCCCATCAGCTTGAATTGCATGCGGGTCAGCTCAAAGAGCTTGAACCGCACGCGGCGTCACGTTGTACCATCTCAGAGCAGCTAACGAGGATGCCCGACGGGACTTACTGTTGCTGCCGTGATGAGATGATGACGCCGATGCGGTCGGGGTGTGTACAGCAAAGAGCAATGCCACTGTTCCAATCATCATTGTCCATGAGATTACGCAAAGGAGGAAAAATCGACGCCAGGTCTGTCCGACATTGATCCTTTCGCAATTTGAATTTGCGGTGAAAGTTTTGCCGCAAATGCCGCCGACAGTCCTCCCTCTGTCGACGGAAGTTGGCGCGACGCTTAGCAGCCTCGCTCCCCAGACTGACTCACGCCCGGCCATCGATCAGGCCGGGCCTTTTTTTGTCGTCTATGAAGGGCACAGCTTGAATCGCTCTACCCAGCGGCTGATGCTTGCGGAGAGTTGTAAAAGAAATTGAATTGCTGGTGGTCCATCGGACCGGCTGAGCCTCTCGCGATCAAACCGGGTACAATTCGCACAATGATATATGAGAGCAGTGACCGATTGACGCATTCCAGCGTGTGCGGCCTTAAAAGCTCCCCGCATGGCGTCTCGAAGCTGAACTTGCGAGCGCCTTCTCGATCACGAAAATATATGTTTGGTTCCCACAACAGGAGCACGGGTGGGTCAATTTGCTTTGAGAGCTCTTAGATCTATCAAAAATTGCATTCCGGAAAAGTCGCTTGCTCATGCATTTGCCGCCTCGAAGGGCTTGAATCGCACGCGGCGTCATATTGTACGATCTTGCGGCGATGGTCCTTGCGGCGATGGTCCTTGGCAAACGAGCGAAGCCGAACCGCATAGTCCGGGGCGATCGCATGGATCGGCCGCGCGTTCAGCACTCGCGATGAGACTTGTTTGATGGCACCTTCTTTCTAATGAATACGGCGCGATTGTGCATCGGCGATATTTGTTGCCAGAAGATGGGATAATGACGGCCGATATTGTTGATGTATGCGTAATCGGGAGTGGCGCCAGCGGCTCGACGGTCGCTCACGAGATCGCGCAACGCGGATTGCGCGTGCTCCTTCTCGAGGAAGGTCGAGCACTTCCTCCCGGCGCTTCGCTGGCGAGCGTCCAAAATGGCATGGATAGCGCCCTGGTGCAGTCTGCGGCAGGGACGTTGACGCCGTTCGGGCGTCCGTGGACCGTCTGCGCGCTCGGCGGAGGAATGACTCTATATGCCGGAATAGCCTTCCGCTGTCGCGCCATCGATTTTGACGCACGTGCGCATGTGGCCAGGGACGCGCTCGACCCGAGCTGGCCGATCGACTACACCGAACTACGCCCATTCTATGATGAGCTGGAACGGCGCGTGGGAGTGGCCCGCCTGGCTGGAGCGGACCCGCTCGAGCCTCCGAGCGATCCCCCCGTTCTGCCACCGCACAAATACAGTGTGCAGGGCCAGTTGATCGCCGATGCCGGGGCACGCCTGGGCCGGCTGCCGTTCCCCACTCCATTGGCAATCAACTCGATCCCATATCGCGGCCGGCCAGCCTGTCGCTGCGAGGGACCATGCAACGAACATCTGTGCCCGAGCGGCGCGAGGGCCGACGCACGCTCGCCGTTCAGGGGTATCGCCCTGCCGCCGGGCGCGCTGACGATTGCGCTTGGCAGCAAGGCCGTCCGCATCGAGCTCGGCAACGTCAGTCGCGCCGATGCGGTGGAATGGGTAGACACTCTCAACCGACAACGCGCTCGGGTCCGCGCCCGCTGCGTTGTACTCGCGGGCAACGCGGTGCAGTCTGCCGCCCTGCTTCTACGGTCGGCGCAACAGGCAGCGCCCAACGGCATCGGCAACGCGTCTGGCATGGTAGGCAGTGGCATCTCGTTTAAGATCAGCGGCTACGTGACCGGTAGGACCACGTTGAATCCGCCGACCACGCCCCAGTCCGGCCACCCCTTCTCCACTGTCGCGGTGTCCGATCACTACCTGGACGACGAGGCGCCTTCGGGGCTCGGCGGAATGATCTACGAAGCAAGTCAGCCCGAACGCACGGATTCCGGCGAGATAAGGCTACGGCTGCATTTTTTGGCGGCCGATCAGCCCATGCGCAACAATGCGGTCCGGCTGGCCACCAGCCGGGACGGGCTGGGTTTGCCCAAGATCATTCTCGATTACCGGACCCATCCCCTCGACAAGCGCCGACTAGGCTACTTGTCCCGACACGCGTCGAACTTGCTGGCCGAAGCTGGGGTAAAACAGATCGATTATCAAGATTCGAACTATCAGTTCGGCAGCGGCCACCTGCATGGCGGCTGTCGGGCGGGAATCGATCCGACACAATCGGTGGTTGACCGCTGGGGCCGCGTGCATGACATCGACAATCTCTATGTCGCGGATGGCGGCTTCTTCCCCTATGCCGGAGGCGTCAACCCGACCTTCACCATTCAGGCGAACGCGCTGCGGATCGCTCGAAGAATAGTCACGCAGCTGACGTAACGAGCGCAACGGAGACGGGTTTTGTCGATCAGCACGCCTACTGCCGCCGTGACCGCGACCGACGGGCAAGGATCGGCACTGCGACGCGCCCTGCGCGTCACCGCTTCGCAGAAGTGGGATCTCAACAGGCGTTTTCCGATCGTGATGACGCGCGCGTCAGGCGCGCATGCATGGGACATCAATGGAAAGCAATACGTCGATTTCACTTCCTGTAGCGGTGCCGCACCGCTTGGGGCCGGATACGAGCCGGTCGTGGCGCACGCAGCCGCTGAGATGCGCCGCACCGGCGGGATTCTGCCCGGACCGCTGTCCGCGCACCGGGTCGAATTGGCCGAACGGCTGGCGGAGATCTTCCCCGTCGCGGAACGCTCAATGTTTTTCCGCACCGGATCTTGCGCTACCACCGCAGCCGTGCGCCTTGCCCGCGCGTTCACGGGCATCAACCATGTACTGACCAGCGGATATCACGGCTGGCATGACTGGCAGTTGCAGGACCGCCCCGAGATGGGGCTGCCCAATCGGGACCGCGACAGCGTGGACTTCCGCTACAACCTCGACTTGCTCGATCAACTGGCAAGTGTCCAGCGCGTCGCCGCGGTGATCATCACCCCGGAGGTCAACTTCTTCCCGCCAGAATATCATCAGGAACTGCAGAGGCTGGTGCATCGGCACGGCGCCCTGCTTGTCCTTGACGAGGTGATGACCGGATTCCGCTACGCCCTTGGCGGGTACCACATGGCGGTCGGCCTCACGCCCGATTTGATTACACTGAGCAAGGGACTGGCGAACGGAATGGCGCTGTCGGCAGTCGCGGGCCGGGCGGACGTACTCGCCGCGGCCGAAAAGACATACATGGGAAACACCTACCAGCGCGAAGTCACCCCGTTCGCCGCTGCATTGAGCACCCTGCACGCCCTGCGCGACGGGACCGCGCTGGCCCGGATGCGCGAGGTCGGCGAGCAATTGATCAAGGGGCTCAACGGCGTCTTCACAAAACAGCAGGTCGCGGCATGGGCGTTTGCCTGGCCCACCATGTTCGACGTCGTATTTGCTGACGCCGAGCTTGGCCATGCCTTCTTCCAGGAAATGTGGGGTCGGGGCTTCCTGATGCAGTATGGCGGGCGTTTCATGCCATCGGCGGCAGTGTCCGACACCGATGTGCAGGCCGCCGTCGAAGCAGCTGGAGAGGCCCTTCCGGCAGCGCTGTCCCGCATGGAGAACCCGGCTCGCGACCCGGATCCGGTCGCAGCTGCAGTACGGTTCGCCAGAGATCATTTCGTTGCCACCCCGGGAGCGGTTCGGCGCTGGTTCAATGCGCCCGTCCACTGACAAGCACGCATGTCGAACAGAGAGCAGGGCCATGTCGCAGCCGGATCCATTTTCTACATCGCCGGTGCTGCTCGGCGGTGACAACCGGTCGGGCACCACCCTGCTGAGTATCGTGCTCGACTCGCATCTGGATCTGGTAGCCGGGCCAGAGATCGACTTCCTCGAACCGCCCAACCTCGGGCCGCACATTCTTGGTGCCATCGATCTGCTTTCGGCCGATTCACGGCTCATGGGCGCAAGCAAGAACACAATCGATCCGTTCTGGTATGATGGGACGCATTTTGTGGTGCAGTGCCGCCGCTTCGGTCTCGACTTCGATGACGTGCGCGAACTTGTCAGCAAGGTCATGGTCGTCACCGGCAATGACATTGTTTCGTTCGCCGACCGATGCCACCTCATTAACGAGATCGGCGAGTTGCGCCGGACGCACAGCGGAGCGCAACGCTGGGGATTGAAACTGCAGCGGAAGATCACCCGGGTCGACGACTTCGCCCGCCTGTGGCCGCGTGCACATTTCGTGCATATCGTGCGGGACGGCCGCGACGTTGCCGCCTCTCATCTGAGGACAGTTCCTGACTGGGGATACCTAACAATTGCCGATGCCGCGCAGGGTTGGTTTGAAGTGGTGTCCCGGCCGCACAGAATCGCGCCGCCTGGCCGTTACCTCGAGGTGCGTTACGAGGACCTCGTCAGCAGTCCACGCACTACTCTGGCGGCGATTTTGGATCACCTCGGCTTGCCTTGGGACGAGGCCGTGCTGCGTCACGCTGAATACGAACACGCGTTGTTCGAACAACCGCACGACCATCCGGCAGCCGAGGCTGCGGGAAAGCCGCTGCATCAGGGGCGGATCGGTCGCCACGTCCAGGATTTGACGCCAGCTCAGATTTCGGAGTTCGAGGAGATCGCCGGAAGTGAACTGGCCCGACTAGGCTATCTGTCCGCCTCAACGCCGTCTGGCGACGCGTGAGCCGCCGGCGCCGATCTGATGCGCCTCACCGGCTGCCAAGCAGCTACCTTGCGCTGCTCGTCGGCCAGACCATTTCCTTGCTGGGCTCCAACGTAACCATGCTGGCGCTGCCGCTGACTGCAATTACCCTGCTGGATGCCGGACCGGCGCAGGCGGGGCTCTTGCTGGCCTGCGGTCGGACACCGTGCCTTTTCGTGAGCCTGTTCGCCGGGGTCATCGTCGACCGTCTCCCGCACCGACAAATCCTTCTGACGGCCAATGTGATGATGGCGGTAACGCTTGCCACCATTCCGTTGTGCGCCAGCCTTGGACATCTGGGAATGGTTCAGCTGTACGTGACAACCGTGCTGGTTGGGGTAGCCGCGGTGATCGCCGACGTGGCTTATCTGGCGTGCATACCCACAGTCCTGGATCGATCTCAGCTGGTTCGGGCGCAGAGCTCATTGGAGTTCAGCCAAGCGACCGCGATGGCCGCAGGTCCGTTCCTGGCCGGCTGGCTCATCAACGCCTTCTCCGCTCCAACCGCAATCCTGGCCGACTCCGTCTCATTTCTGCTTGCCGCCGCGTTGCTCTCGCTGGTGCCGATGCGTGCCGCCTCATGCTCGGCGGCCCCCTCGAGCACTGTGCTCGTCCAAATGGCAGAAGGGTTGGCGAGTGTGTTCGGCGATCCAGTTTTAAGGGCCGTTACCCTGGCCACCGGCACATTCATCTTTTGGCACAACGCGTATTCTGCGGCTTTTCTCCTGCATCTGACCAGGCATCTCGAGTTCGACAGCCAAATCGTCGGCATGGTGCTCGGTATCGGCGCTCTCGGCGGTGTGGTGGGCGCGGCGGGCTCACCGTGGGCCGGCCGGACAATTGGGCTTGGTCCCGTATTAATGACCGGTTTGGCGGTGAGCGCGGCAGGCATGAGCCTTGCAGGCCTGCTCACCGGGCCCTGGTGGGCAGCAGTGGCATGCGTGGCGCTCTCCCAATTCATTCTGTGGATCGGCCAGGGACTCTACCACGTGCAGCAAGTTCCAATTCGATATGCGTTGGTCCCGCAGCACCTGCAAGGACGGGTCAATGCGAGCATCCGCAGCGTCGTGTGGGGGCTGGGCTCGTTGGGCGCACTGGTCGGCGGCGCGGCCGCTGCTGCAACGAGCCTGCGCACCATGTTGCTGGCGAGCAGTGTGCTTGGCACTGCCTCGATACTCTGGATCTGGCGCTCGCCGCTGCGCCGCATGCACAGCTTGCACCTGTAACCATCGCGACGGCCCTTCATGGACATCAAGCAATTTTGCGATACTGATCGGCAGGCGGGTCGGCTGATGGTGTGGCGGGTCAGCGTTCCGGACCCGGTCAGCTGGCGGCCCGACCTGCGCCGTCCGTCCCATGTTCAGGAAGACCACCTTCGCTTTGCGCACGATGGCCGGCCCGGCTGGCTCGGCACCGCCTTCGACTTGCCGGGCGAGTTCAACAACGCTGCGCTGACCAAATCGATCCTTGGCTGGGTCGACCGGCACGAGGCGCTACGCAGCCGGTTGGTCAAGGATGGATCGGCAATTCGTCGTGTCACGATTGGTCCAGGCGCGGCAGTGCTTGAAAAAGCCGTGGTGGGTGACTGCGCCGATCCCGATGAAATAGCTCAATTGCTGGAAGAGCTGTTTGACGCAGAGACCAGGCCGGTGTCCTGGCCGGCATATGTCTTCGTGACGATCACCCGGCCGACATCGACAAGCCTCCTCTTGGCCTGCGACCACTCCGTCAGCGATGCCTACTCCATCGCTTTGGTGCCATACGAAATCCGCGAGCTGTACACAGCCGCAATCCTCGGAGTGGCGCCCGAGCTGGCACCGGTGAGCAGCTATCTGGACCACGCTGAATCCGAACGAGAGCGACTGGGCGATTTGACCGATGATCATCCTGCTATAGCTCACTGGCGCGAACTGATCGCCGCAAACGGCGGTCAATTGCCGGATTTTCCGCTACCACTCGGTGCGCCGGAGGAGACCTTACAACGCACAGGACGAATGTGGCTGCTCGATGCGGCACAAGCATCTGAGTTCGATCGCGGCTGCAGGTCCCAGGGCGGAAACGCTACGACGGGATTATTCGCCTGTCTGGGGCTCGCCGGAAAGACACTGGCAGACCAACAAGAATTCCTCGCCGTTGCCCCCTTTCACACGCGGTACGATCTGCGCTCGATGCGCTCGGTTGGATGGTATGTCGGGATGAGCCCGGTGCGTTTCCGCCTGACCGGCACGTTGCCGGAACTCCTGCACGCCGCGCGGCTCGAGCTCAAGCGAGCCAAGAAAACCGCTCAGGTGCCATTTCCAAAAGCGATGGAGTTGCTCGGCACCGCGCTGCGCGACCGTTTCATGGTCTCTTATATGGACAATCGCACTGTGCCCGGGTCAGACCTGTGGCCACAGTGGCGGACACGATTTCTGATCAGTCGCAGTTCTGATGCTTGCGAGACATACCTGTGGATCAGTCGCTGGCAGGACGGAATTTCCGTGCACTTCCGTCACCCCGGCAGCTCCCTCGCGCGAACCGCGGTGGATGACTATCTCGCTGAAGTGGCGGCGCACGCTCATTTCATCAGTCGTGCTCGTCCGCTGCCGCGACTTTCGAACTGACCAAAAGGCAAGCAGCATCCTCACATGCCTTTTTGAACGGGGCTGGCGATGGCACAGTCCTTGCCAAGCCCTGGCCGTGAGATTAATTCGTCCCGGAACGACCGAGGAGACCCCGCGGGATGATCGGCTGCAACAGCTATGCTCGCATGGATAAAGGGAGCTTCAATGACGCCTGCTACTACCAAGTTGTCCCCAGATGCAGACCCATTCGAAGAGGGAAGAGGCTAGGGACGGCGTGAGCATCAACTCACGGCATGAAACACAATAGCGGCGCCTAGTGCGTGACGAAATCCGGCCAACTCAAGGAGCTACGCGAACTCATGCAATTGCTTTGGCATTTGTTCGAACGAGTGCACCAGCTTCCAAGAGGCCCAGAACATACAGCAGCCGTTCAGACGCTTAAACGCTTGGAGCGCCGGCTGGTAGTGCTGATTCAAGCATCTGAAACGGCTCGGGCGACTGACCGCAAACTCGCTGGTGGTGCGGGCTCGCTAAGCCGGTGATTGTCACACTCTCACCAAACAGCCGCGAACAAAAATGACGCTCGCCAGCCTGTCCGACCAGCTAATGTTTGTTCGCCCTATTGATTACTGGTTTTGCAGCTTTGGGCGGCATAAATTGCGCAAATCAGTCTTCCAGCTACGAATGAGCGTCGTATTCAAGTAGCCGCTAGAAGCGCGTATTTCTAAGCAATACATCGCCTTCCACGTCGCGCGGATAATGCGCCGCCACTTCGAACGACGGCAACAGGCCAAGAATGGCCTGGAGGGACAGCTGCCCTTCGTAGAGCTCGCGGTCGCTGTATTCCGTGTAGATGAAGCGCGTGTTGCTGACGGTCTGCATGCCGCCGGCGATGACGTCGGCTTCGGCTCCCTGGACATCCATCCAGATGAAATCGACCCTGTTCAGCCCGGCTTCGTTGCACCAATCGTCAAGCCGCCGCGTTTGAACCGGGACGGGACGGTCGAAACGAACCCAATCATACTCAGTCAGATGATTTTTCGGGCGGCGTATCGAGCCGGAAAGGTCCCATTCCTTCGCATCACCATCTGCATTGCTTGGATGGAATTCGATCAGTCCGTTTCGATCGCTGATCGCGATTTCAAGCAACTTCACCTTGTGGAGAGATGGACCCAGCTTCTTCTTGAAGCGCGCGATCGCTCTGGGGTCAGGCTCGAAGCAGTAGAGCTGCGCGTGCGGGCACAGGTTGAGAAAGTGTTGTGTGTCGGTCCCGTCGTTGCATCCGATATCCAAGATCACCGGATCCGACTTCTGAAGAAGGGAAACTATGTGCTGATGTATTTCCACAGAAGACACCGGTCTTTCCCCAATAGTTGAAATTTCCTGCTCGAAGCCGCAATCACATGCCAGACGCCCCCGCACAATGCATATCAACGTATATAATTCATATGCCCGTCCCCCTTTATCCAAGGCCATCTGGACTGTGATACTAAAGGGGCGTCTGTCGCGGCGGGAGCCGTAGCGATTGTCTTAGGGCCACAGCCGGGCGAACGTAGATCGGGAGACGTGCACAAGAATCGGATAGCTATGCCGGTGTGCGGTGCCTCGCCCTCTAGATTAAAGATCATCTACGTCTAAACATCGTCGTGCCGGCGCATTACCCGTCGGCGGCTCTCGATGGAGCGGTCGAGGACAGAATGACCGCTTCTGCGCAACGAAGACCAATCACCCTCGATCGCAGTTGCAGCCCAGCCAATGTCGCCCTGCCATCTGACAATCGGCGTTCCAGATTCGCACACTCACGATCCTTCGGCTCACAACTTTTAGGCTGTTTGGCCTGAAGGAGCGCGATCACGCCGAGCGTTGCTGAGGTGCCCCAGGTCAGGCTGACCGCCGCTGAATGATGGTCGCAGAACTCACCGCAACGTTCGCCGATCCCTGTACGGGCGCTCGGAGAAAACAGCATTGGTGCGGCCCGAACTCCCAAGGGGCATCGATCACGGCCAATCCGACGGGGCACGCGGCCTCCCAGGTCGTCGGGCCCCAGAGCCAATTGGTCGCCCCCGACGAATCGGCTCGGTTCCGGAAGGCTACGCCAATTCGGGCCGTCGACCGCTGGTCACGCTACGTTCCGCTACCCCTCACTTCGCAGGACCCGCGGTGTGCACCCGAGACCGCAAGATAAGGGTATAGGGGGAATATGGTGGTGTTGACGAAACGCAATGTCATGTTCGCAACAGCTTGACTGTCTCTAGACATGATGGCGTCTGCTTCCGACCTAACACGCGCAGTCCAGGCGCGCGCTTCAGCAGAACTGCAGGCAAAAGGCGCTCCTCCTCGTTGGCCTGGCTCTTGCTATCAACGATACTGTTGCAATGTGGCGAAACGCCAACTCGTTCAAACGCTCAGGAGGCCCGTATGAATTTCCGTCCGCTTCACGACCGCGTCGTGGTCAAGCGCATCGACGCCGAAGAGAAGACCGCTGGCGGCATCATCATTCCGGACACAGCCAAGGAAAAGCCCTCGCAAGGAGAAGTCATCGCCGTTGGCCAGGGCGGCCGCGACGAGACCGGCAAGCTGATTCCGATCGACGTCCAGGTCGGCGACCGCGTTCTGTTCGGCAAGTGGTCGGGCACCGAGGTCAAGATCGACGGCGAAGACCTGCTGATCATGAAGGAAAGCGACATCATGGGCGTTCTCACCGATGTGTTTTCCAAGAAGAAGGCCGCCTGACCCGGCTACGCGCACACCTCACCCCGGCGGGCGTCTGCCAGGCGCACCGAAGGATGAGAGAATCAACCGAAGGAATTGTTTATGTCAGCCAAGGAAGTCAAATTCGGAGTAGACGCGCGCGACCGCATGCTGCGTGGTGTGGACATCCTCGCCAACGCGGTACAGGTTACGCTCGGCCCGAAGGGCCGCAACGTGGTGCTCGAGAAGTCGTTCGGCGCTCCGCGCATCACCAAGGACGGCGTCGCCGTCGCCAAGGAAGTCGAGCTGGAGGAGAAGTTCGAGAACATGGGCGCCCAGATGGTGCGCGAAGTCGCCTCCAAGGCTGCTGACGCGGCTGGCGACGGCACCACCACCGCCACCGTGCTTGCAGCCGCAATCGTGCGCGAAGGCGCCAAGTCGGTCGCCGCCGGCATGAACCCGATGGACCTGAAGCGCGGTATCGACCTCGCGGTCGAAGCCGTCGTGGCCGACCTCCAGAAGAACTCGAAGAAGGTCACCTCGAACGAGGAGATCGCCCAGGTCGGCACCATTTCGGCCAACGGCGATGCCGAGATCGGCAAGTTCCTCGCCGACGCCATGAAGAAGGTTGGCAACGAGGGCGTGATCACGGTCGAGGAAGCCAAGTCGCTCGAGACCGAACTCGACGTCGTCGAGGGCATGCAGTTCGACCGCGGCTACATCTCGCCCTACTTCGTCACCAACGCCGACAAGATGCGCGTTGAGATGGACGACGCCTACATCCTCATCAACGAGAAGAAGCTCTCCTCGCTGAACGAGTTGCTGCCGCTGCTCGAGGCCGTGGTGCAGACCGGCAAGCCGCTGGTCATCGTCGCTGAAGACGTCGAAGGCGAAGCGCTCGCCACCCTCGTCGTCAACCGCCTGCGTGGCGGCCTGAAGGTAGCGGCCGTCAAGGCTCCGGGCTTCGGCGATCGTCGCAAGGCCATGCTGCAGGACATCGCGATCCTGACCGGCGGCCAGGCCATCTCGGAAGACCTCGGCATCAAGCTCGAGAACGTCACGCTGCAGATGCTCGGTCGCGCCAAGAAGGTGATGATCGACAAGGAAAACACCACGATCGTCAACGGCGCCGGCAAGAAGGCCGACATCGACGCTCGCGTTGCCCAGATCAAGGCGCAGATCGAGGAGACCACCTCGGACTACGACCGTGAGAAGCTGCAGGAGCGTCTCGCCAAGCTCGCGGGCGGCGTCGCGGTGATCCGCGTCGGCGGCTCGACCGAGGTCGAGGTGAAGGAGCGTAAGGATCGCGTTGATGACGCGATGCATGCGACCCGTGCGGCTGTCGAGGAAGGTGTCCTGCCGGGCGGCGGCGTCGCCCTGCTCCGTGCCTCCGAGCAGCTCAAGGGCCTGCGCACCAAGAACGACGACCAGAAGACCGGCGTCGAGATCGTGCGCAAGGCGCTGTCCTGGCCGGCCCGCCAGATCGCGATCAACGCTGGCGAAGACGGCTCGATCGTGGTCGGCAAAGTCCTCGAGAACGAGCGATATTCTTTCGGCTTCGATGCCCAGACGGGCGAGTACAGCAATCTCGTCACCAAGGGCATCATCGACCCGACAAAGGTCGTGCGCATCGCGGTCCAGAACGCATCCTCCGTGGCAGCTCTGCTGATCACCACAGAAGCGATGGTCGCCGAACTGCCGAAGAAGGCCGCGGCGGGTCCCGCAATTCCTCCCGGCGCCGGCATGGGCGGTATGGATTTCTGACTGCGCCTCTCAAAGAGGTCGACACATGCGGAGCCCTGGCAGCAATGCCAGGGTTTTTCAGCTTCGGGCGAACCATCTAGACACCATTTGAGCTTGATCGGCAGGCGGCATCGAGAGCCGGTTATCCATGTCCATGTCAGCAGCGGTTGGCCCGACCGAGCCGTTTTGTCTGACGTGTCCTCCGCGCCTCGGCAGATAAAAAAGGAGCCAAGCTTGTGGCTTGCGGGCCATTCGGCCCGACGAAGACACCTCTGTTCATTCGAGCTTCCGAAGAATCTTATCTGAGCAGACGTATACCCGGTGCCAAGCTAGGCTTTCTCCCTCCGCCTACATTCCAATTCTGATGCGCAGTCTGAAGCGCCAGATACCGTTCCTGGCCTCGGTCTGACATCTCGTCGCCATCGGGTCGGTTTGAAGTGCGTTCAAGAGGACGGACGGATCTCTCAATTCCGCGGCGCATCTTCCTTGTATCGACATATCGATCCTACAGCGACGTAACAGCATTGTAATTGATGGTGTTGAGTGTTCGATCAGGCATCGCGGGACTCCAACGAAGCAAAAACTTGCTCAAGAGGCGGGCCGTTCGCGCGGCGAGTTGTCCAGGCTGGACAAGCAACGGCCAAAGTCCACAGAGCCGGCCAAGCACTGAACGCAGCCGCAAGACCGCCAATCTGATGCATCTGTTTCACGAAAGAAAGGACCCCAGCGAGGAAATTCCGCTGAGGCCAGATTGATGTTGCCTAAGCGCTGGTCGCGGAAATCAGCGGCCGTACTTTGGGCTGAAAAAATACGAAATGAAAATTACCTGCCCATCCAGGTATGATCTGAACGAATCCGGATTCCGAAAATAACAGGTGTGAATCCCTGTTGAGAGTCACATCTATAACTGCGGTACCTGCCAATTTCGCTCATCGGCGGCCCGGAGACACAGCTCGGTCTCGCCGGCGCCGGGCCCATCGGCGCACCGCGGCAAGTCTGATTTCACGAGATGCGGGCAAGAGACCATGCAGCGGATGAGCAACGTGGGCGAGCGCCAGGCGACGAGCAATGGTCAGCGTCCGGCGCTCCACCAATCGAAAATTTGGCAACAGCTCGAAACGTGGAGTATGCAAGGCTCGTTCTATGCCGACCTAGCGGTAACGACTCTCGATCTCAGAGCAGGCCGGGACGAGCCAAGTGCATCAAAGGATCGATTGCATCCTTTCCAGACATGAAGTTGTTCCGTTGGCCTGCTGCACACCAAAGGGCGGCAACACTTCCGAATCTCGCTTGCGTCGAAATCGAACTGCTGGAACGTAAACGCATTGAGGACCGCGCCGGGCGAGCATTGCTGGTAACGGCGAACAGCTCTGCTCTCGACCACGCGGCGCCTTCGTCTACTCTCCACTAGAGCCGAGGTTCGCAAATGAAACCTATGACCGTTTGCACCTAAGATGCGGATAAACTCATATTTTGCAGATCAAGCCACCTTGTCAGCTAGCGTTTTCAGCGTGTGGCTGAGAGGAATCGCAACCTCGCCGAACACGCGGCTTGGCGGTAACATTTCGCCGATGGTAGCCGTGCGTCCGGATGTCTTCGCGAATTTGCTCGCTGACCGACCGCACGGTGCGTTTCTTCCGCCACTTCTTGTTGGAATGGAGCGGAATGGAATCGCCCCGAGGAACGACGAGAAGGTCGTTCCGTTCGTTCACGTAGATATCGTACATGGAAATCCTCGCTCCCGACGAACATAGGCCGACGCTCAAGCAGTTTGGTGACTTTGACGACACAGTCACGAGAAAGTCACATGAGCCCGCTTGGCTCCGCGAATGGGTCACGCTTGACCCGTCGTCTCACGGCGACGCAGCGGCGAGCGTCAACTAACCACGTCGCCGAGAGAATCCCGTGCACGGACATCGAGGGAGTTCAATTTCCACGTCGGTCTTCAAATTGCTCACCATGCTGCGGCAGTAAACCTGCAAGTCGTGAGCGAGAGGAAGGCTTCGGGGTCTTCAAGCAGCTTGCCGACCAACCTTTTGACGACGGCTGGAAACGGCCCCAGCACCTCTGGGGGGGGGCCAAGGGCCGGTACTGGGGCCGCCATTTTTGCCTGACTCGGGGATAAGAGACGGGCGGCTTGATAATGAAGAGCGGGTCAAACTGGGTAATTAGCATACGTGAATCTCGGCCACCTTTCCCAAGTGAGAAGTGATCGTAGGAAACGTAGCCCCCTTGCCTGAACTGGATAGGCGCCAATATTTTATTCCACCAGAGCGCCGGTTGACTCGCTTCTGAACGCTGGGAACCGCCTGTATCGCGAGCTCGGCGCTGCCTCTTTGTTCATAATCGTTCCGCGATATCGATCGGGCCGGACTTCGTAAAGCTCGGCGCGAGAATCGCCGGCGCCAGTCGGCGGGATGGTCCAGGTCGCCACGTGGGAGTGCGCTGAGAGTGGAAAACAGCCGGGCCAGTGATTTTCCGTAGCCAGCATAGTCAGTTTGATCAACGCTCTTCCGGTTCGCAGACTCTACTGAGAGACATGTGCCACGAGCCCGCTGCACATCGTTCACTCATCCGGAAAAACGATAACGTCATGCGTCACCTTCTAATGCGGAGCGCAGGGGTCCTCAGAATCGGCGGACGCGCCCCGGTCGGCAATTACGCGGGCGTCCCGTTGACGAGCGTCCCCGCCCAAATTGGAGCGCAGGCGAGCGAGCTATACCAATGTGTATTCGGGCCAGCCGCAGGGATAATTGGCATAAAGCGCAAGGCCATTCATTCTGGTCGCATGGCTATGTCCCCTCAAGTTTGCGCCCTTTTCGAGGAGGCGCCGGAACGTTCAGCTGGAGTTCGTGCTTTCAGCTTATACTCCAGTCTGATCGATGACCTCAGTCAGTTGAATTTCGCAGACGCGGATGATCGTCGAGCATTCCCTCCGACCCTCCATAGCATGCTGGCAAGGCATGGACTGTTCGGGCTCACCATACCGGCAGATCGCGGCGGATTGGCTCTTTCCTTGCAAAAGGCCATCGAGCTCATCTCTGCCGCTGCATCTTTCGATGTCTCCGCTGCCTCTACCCTCGTCATCCATAACTTCCTGGCCTTGCCCTGTATCGAAGCGGCACCGCATCTCCCCAACCAAGAGCAGGTCATACGGGGTGCAACACGCGGCGATCTTTGCGCTTTCGCTTTGACGGAGCCTGGAGCAGGTTCTGCCCCGAGGCACATAGAAGCTTCGGCTTTCATGCATGAAGATAAGGTTCGCATCTGCGGCCGTAAAATTTGGATTGGCCTCGCTGACTGGGCCCGGTGGATCGTTTGTTTTGCGCGAGCTTCCGGTCATGATGCCAAAGGTCGCCTCGTTGGTGTACTGGTTGATAGGCAGGCTCCCGGCCTTAAAGTCACGCACGAGCATCGCACCCTCGGTTTGCGTGGAATTATACAGAATACTCTCGAGTTCCAGGATGTCGAGGTGCCACGTGCTTACGTGCTTTCTCGCGACCAAGACGGTTGGGGCGCAGCGGCATCCAGTATGAACCGCGGCCGAATAGGTGTGGCTGCGATGGGCCTTGGCGCCCTTGAGCGCGCGATCCAGGTCGCGGCTTCATATGCAAATTATCGTCGCCTAGGTAAACTGCGCATGATCGAGAACAGCTATATCGAGCAGCTGTTTGGGCAGATGGTACTTCGCCGCGAAGTCGTGAAGGCGATGCTTGCGGCATCCTGCCAACTCGTCTCAGCGCAGGGCTCTCCCAATATCCACCTTGCGTCGGCAACGAAGGTATTGTCGTCCGAATGGTGCGGTCTGGTCGCCGATCAATGTGTCCAACTGTTGGGTGGCCGAGGGTACGACGAAGGAACGCCCTTAGCTAAAATCTATCGTGACGCTCGTATTCTCCGGATCTTCGAAGGTCCGACGGAGACGCTCTTATCCCATCTTGGCCGCTGTCTTCTTTCCCGAGCCACACGCGACGAAATAGCCGCTCTTTTTGCCTCTCTGCGTGCGGCGTCAGTCCATGCGGACGCCGTTGAGGAGCTCCGCGGCCTCGATGAGACAGACGGTGCCGTGCTAATCTATGCAGGTTGGCTCACCACATTGGGATTAGCACAAGCTGTCATGACTGCTGGTACTTTCACTGCAGCGGACTGCGCCACAGCAGCGGCCGATTTGGTCAGCACCGAACTAGCTGCTGTGCGTGCTCGCGCGCCGACACGGCTAAGTGTCGAGCGCCGCAGTCGCGCCAGTCAGACGCTGGCCAATTTTCTTCAAGACGCGGCCTGCTCCATCCGTTCCCCTGTTCTCACAGACGATTACCTTAAATTGGTACAATATGTCTAACGTCCAGCTACGAGGTGGAGCGAAGGCGATCTGCCACGCAGGCATTGCGGATGCGCCGAGTCTCACCTCGACCATGACCTGCCCTTGTCAGGGACAACAAGCCGCTGACCACGCAAAGCTGCCGGTTCATGATGGCGCATCGCGTCAGCCTTGAGATGCTCCATCACCGCCCCGCCGGACGAAGGATCCACGATCGCGCGGCGGGGGACTTTCCGTTGAAAACGATCGGATGGCTCCTGCAGCATTTTCGCTCTGGACCGTTGCTTGCTCTCGGCGTCCGCATTTGAGACGACGTTGAACGGCATACGCTTGCTAAGGCTCGTACCCGCGTAACAATCCCTACTTCACTGTATCGATGCTCAAAATCGACTTGCATTCCATCTTTTCTGTTGATGTCTACGACGAAGCAAGCGTCGCTCCCCTGCTGTCCCTTCTGCATGTCTCGTAAGGCGAACGCGAATAACCTTCACACCCGCTCGTTACTGAAATGAAGGAAGTTACAGACGTCAAAGTACTTTGCCTCATTCAAGCGGAATCCAAATGCCGATATTCGGCTCGTCAGAACAGATGGATCGAAAGCAAAAGCCTGGAAGCCGTTAGAGCAATCTAATCGGACGTAGTCATCTGTCCGCACGACAGCCTGAACGTTTATCCCGCAAAGATCATAATATTCTAGTCGCGCCGCGGTCGCTGTCTCGCTGGTTGAAAAGAGCGACAACGCGAGATCAAAGGGCGTCTGGCACATTAGCGTGAGAAATTCCATTGGACGATCCATGGTGCCAAGAAAATTGAACGGCAGAATGCAAAGCACTCTTCCGTCATATCGCCGCATGATCTCACTGACCAGACGCCTTCTTTTAAAGAATTTGTTGGCCTCGCAGCGGACGACAGCCCCGTTGTCCTCCTTCAATCTTCGTCCACGAGGTGGATTGATATCGATACCAAGGTAATCACTGTCATCATTCTTGACGCCGATAAGGCGGTAGCAACTGCAACCGACCTCAATAATTAACCGGTATGTGGTCGAACGCAGGAGCTCAAGACAGAAGGCTCTCTCACGTTCATGGAACTGACGCACCCGAGCGGTGAAGTAGCCCGGACGCATGAGACGTATGCCTTCGTCGCCCAGATAGATCGCTCGATTCACTTGGCGATATCGAAATGCAGAGGAGTTCACTGGCGCCTCATCTCATTCCGCTTGCCCGAAACATAAAGTCTGCGACATCGGCGTCCGATCGCTGTGGTCAGTTCATCGCTCAGCATATTCGCGGCCAAAGCCACATCTGCGACCGTCTGCTCGGGGCAGATCAGGTCAACCATTGTACCCGGCGCGGTCGAACTCTCGGGCAGATCCGTCACATCGATGCTGATGAGATCCATCGAAACGAAGCCGACGATTGGCGCGCGAGCACCACATATGAAGACATGACCTCGATTGCCGAGGCTACGCGGGAACCCATCTGCATAACCAATAGAGGCGGTCGCGACACGCATCCGTCTCTTCACTGGGTACGACCTGTGGTATCCGATCGCTTCCCCGACCTTTACCCTGCGACATTGAATGATTCGTGTTCGCAGGCGGACGACTTGCGATGGCCTGAAGTCGGGATCACCGGATATGGAAAGGCCGAGAATTCCTCCGCCCGACCGTATCAGGTCGAAATGAAATTCACATCCCGCAAATAGTCCCGCGGAGTTCGACAGCGAAAGGATGGCTTTGGGAAACAGATAGGTGAGTTTACGGAACTGATACAATTGTTGCCGACTGATTTCGTTGCGCCACTCCGCGCAAGCGAGTTGGCTCATGAACAGCACGACAGGCAGATCCGACAGCACCTTTTCATTCTCGGCGGCTTTTTGCAGTTCATCTATGGGAAACCCCAGTCGAGACAAGCCCGTGTCGACATGGATACCTGCGGGTAACAGCCGGTTGCGAAGGCGGCAATGCCGAAGCCATGCGTCCAGCTGTTCCCTGCTGTTCAGGATCGGCAGCAAATCATGGTGCTCAATAGCCGCCTCCAAACCAGGCATAGCTCCGTGAAGCAGGTAGATCTTCGCAGATAGTGGCAGTACCTTGCGCAAGGCCGCGCCTTCTTCCACATCGGCCACGAAGAAATGCCCGCAGCCAAGCCGCGCAAGAAACGGCGCTATGCGCAGCGCGCCAAGGCCGTAGGCGTCTGCCTTGAGAACTGCGCCGCAAGCGCTTTGGGGCGCCAGCATCCGAAACTTCCGGTAGTTAGATTCTATCGCGCCGAGATCAACAACCATGG
Source organism: Bradyrhizobium tropiciagri (assembly GCF_001189845.1). Classification (GTDB taxonomy): domain Bacteria; phylum Pseudomonadota; class Alphaproteobacteria; order Rhizobiales; family Xanthobacteraceae; genus Bradyrhizobium; species Bradyrhizobium tropiciagri. The sequence continues at coordinate 117,225 of NZ_LFLZ01000014.1, read as the reverse complement.
TCGATCTCGATGTGTTGGCATAGCCGGCATCTGACGGATTATCAGAGAGATTGGAATTGAGACCAATCACATCCGGCATATGCCTTCCCTCATGTCGCCGTAATGGCGTGTCTATCCGCAGAATATAGGGATCGTACCGCCTCTTGCGCACATGCTGGCCCAAAGCGAAACCCATTACCTGAACCACCGCCAATCACATGCAAACCTGCGATATCTTTCGCAGAACGGGAAAACGGGACGCCATCCGCCGAATAACAGTCGCAAAACACACGTGCTGACGTCACCGCTGGCACTTCGGAGGAAAACCACTTGGCCAGAATTGCGGTGGCACGCGCGAGATCATCCGAACTGAGCCGCAGTTCATCGGAGACCGGCTTCACATCCCATTCCTGCGAGGTAAAGCTAAACAGCCAGTATCCTTGCTCGATCATGGGAATGAGGAACGCGTAGTCATCGAATAGCCCGATCATTGGACAGTTCGGCGTGGGCCGTGCGGCCAAATGGAGCGCGACTACCTTCTTAACGCGCAATCCCGATTCGTCTGTTAGATGCCGGCGCAACGGTGACCCTGGTAACCAGGGCCCGATCGCAAGAATGGCCCGCTTCGTCGCGAGTTCGCTGTTATCAGAGGTCTGGAGAAGAATATTGCGCGGCCCCTTCCGTATTCTTGTAATCGATGTACGCTCGCTTATCGAAACTCCCTTGATCTTGAGCCTTTGAGTCAGATCCTGAACAATGGAATCGACTTGACAGTACGAACCCCGATCTAACACGACGGACACATCGCCGGGAACCACGAACTGCTGCAGCGATAATAGCCTCACGGCCAGACCGAAGGATGTTGATGGGGCCAGGTGGCCCGCGCTGCTCTGTTTCGCGAGTTCGCTGGGATTGCGCGTCAACCAAAACACATCACAGTCTCGTCCCTTGGGCCATTGTCCGTCGGGATAGATCCCGCGCCAGAATTTCGAACCACAGTCGATGAGGCTCCTTTCCTTCTGGTTACGACAGATGTTGATCTGGATCCCAGGCGCAAACCCGCTAGTACCAGATCCAACGATATCTCGTTCGGCGATGATTATTCTTTTTCCCGGGCCATCGCTCGCTGCGATGAAGGCAGCACTGAGGCCCATAATGCCAGCCCCGACGACTGCGAGGTCATAGATCTTGTCAGTCATTGAGTTTGTTTCCAGGAGATGGAGAAGGCGCTCAGCACTTCGCTGCCACTATTCCGCAAATGATGGGTCTGATTTGGTCGCAGAAACACCAGATCGCCGGCCTTCACGGCCAACTCACCATCGTCGGTCACTACCTGACCGCGCCCGCTCGTGATCCGCCAGATCTCGGAGGAAGGATGAGAATGAGGCGTCGACACCGCGAGTGGATCGAGGCGGAATTCGATGAATTCAACCGGAACGGTGATCTCCGGATCATTTATCCCTTTGACGTCCTGTACCAGAACGCCGGGGCTATAGACCGTTACGTCCCCTAAAGTCATCAGCTGAGCATTCTTCACGGTGTATCTCCAATCATGCAGCTCGATCGCGACATGCTGCCCATTGCCGATCCTCAGCGGGCGCTCTCAGGCACCGCACCATGCCACTTGAGAGCTCCTGTTGCAGGCCCGCAATCGTAAGCTACCCGACCAATGATCGAATTGAGCACCATTGAGGCGCGCCAAGGAACCAAACTCAGATTTGTGTCGGCGATGCCATGTTGAAATCGTGCGCCATTCTGGACGTATAAGCGGCAGCTTTCGGGGCCATCAAGCCGGGCCCGGAACTCCTTGCCGACCACGATCTCCCGAGAGCCGCCAGGCGCACTCACAATCGAAAGCCGGTTTGCGACCGGCTCCAGAAAGGGAGGGATCTCGGTACGGTAGCCCGTGGCCAGCACGATAATGTCGGCGACATGTTCTGCGCGAACGCCGGTGGCCTGCTGACGCACCCCCAGGCGAAATGGAGATGTGGCACGCAGCTCCTCAGCCATGGTGTCGACGCGTATTTCGACCTGAGCGGGATACGAACCTCTACCAACCTCGCGATCGTAAAGTGCGTTGTAGATCGCGCGTAGTGTCGCTGGGTTGACGCCATCACTCGCCAAAACCTGCCGTTCAAGGGTTTGCTTTCTGGCGGCGTCGCTTTGCTCAAGGAACCATGCGCCAAACTGTGGAAAGAACCACTCATTGACGAAGGGACTATCTTCGAGGGCAAATATGCTTGCGCGGCGCGTGACCCAGGCCAAGGCTCCCAGCGCGCCGCATGCACCGGTTAGCAGATGAAGAAATATTTCTGCTCCGCTTTGCCCCCCACCTACCACAACAACACGCTTGTTGGGGAACTCGCGGCGTCGCAGGAGAAAAGTACTCGCGTGAAACACCTGATTCTCCGGTGCATTTCTGCTCCAGTCAGGAACAGAGGGCACCCGGCCTACGCCGACCACTGTCGTACGGGTCTGATAATTTCGGCGATTGGTAGCGATACTGAACGCATCACCGCGTAATTCGACTGCAATAACCTGTTCGCCGAATTGAACGTTCGCTAGCTTTTCTGCTGCCCATTTCAAATAATCTTCAAATTCGCTCCGGCCAACCGAAGCGATTCCTCGAACAATGGCTTGATAAAGCCGTCTTTTCTCGTGCAGGTAGGCGAGAAAGCTATATGCACTGGTCGGATCTGCTGGTGTTACCAGGTCCTTTAAGGGGCTGGTTTGCATAAGAGCCCCATCTAGAAGCAACCCTGGATGCCAATTTAGCGCCTCCGATCTTTCCAGGATGTGTAAGGAAATTTCCGGAATCGGGGCCGCGAGCGCTGCCAGGCTCAGATTCGCCGGGCCTGCTCCGATTGCCGTTACCTGATGGCCGCCGCCCTGCTTCGACATCACACTATCCGCAAGACGAGCCATTTAACGCTCCCGGCTGGTTGAAAACACTTGAACTGCGAGAACGATGCCATTGCTAGCGACAAGCATCATCATGCTGATCAGCAGATCATCGAAGCTGTGGGCGCTCACGATCTGCCCGGCGATATATGGAAATCCGAATAGACCAACGAAGTAGGAAAGCGTGAAGACCTGAGACGCAACCGCCAAAGATGTCCCGTCTGTACCTGCGATGAAGACAACCATACCGTTCAAAGTCGAATAGCTAAGTCCGTATCCAAGGGCGAACATCGCTGTACCGAGGATGTAGATCTCCGCACTCCTTGCATTGATTAAAAGCAAGAATAGTCCCGCCATGGTGCACCCGACGAGGAACGCCGCGACCCACTCAAGCCGGACCTTTCCGATGACCGGCGCCGCCGCGAAGCGCAAGAAAACAGCCGTCAACGTGAAGACTATAAAGAATGTATCGGCGGATTGCCCCCGCGATGAAGCGTAAAGCGTCTGGAACGTGGACAGACCGGAAAACACGCATGCGCCGATGCCGATCATGACGATCGGATAACGCGTATTCGACTTGAAGGCCTCTCGCACGCCCTCAAACGTGAGTCGAACAGCCGCCATTTTGATCTGAGGAGCCTGCGCCAGTGCCCTGCCGGCCAACTCCAGCAGCATGGCGCCAACGAGACATGCAGCCGCGAATAGAGAGTACGCTGCGATATATGATCCGCAAATCTCCACGACCGTGCGCGCCAGGGGAACAGCAAGTCCGATCCCCAGCATCTGGGATCCGGAAAGCAAGGTGAGATATTTGACACGAGCCGCTGGCCGCACGCGTTCCAGGATTTGAAGCGGCGCCAGCATATAGAAGATTGACCATCCAATGCCGAGCGAGAGCCCGCCGAGATAAGCGAGGAACATAAAAGCCGGCGCCGCTGCAAAGCAGATCATTGCAATTGCCATCACCGCGGCAGCAAGGGTGATCGTTCGCATCACCCCAAATAGATCGGCGATCCGGCCAGCTACAAGCGAACATAGTATTGTCGCGACCGTACCGGTCGAAATAACTGTTCCTGCTATGGATGCGCTCTGTGGAGCCGACCGCAGAGCATCCACGAGAAAGAAGCTCGACCCATACGACGCGGCCACGTTGATGCTACCAAGCATGAATGGAATCGAGACCTCGAGCGGCATTTCATCGGGCAATTTCTCGGCGGCGATAATGTTCGCTGCGGCGCTCATTGTGCAACTTTTCCCGGAAGGCACCGATCTATGTCTGCGGCCGTCAAGCTGCGCCGATCGATTCTTGGTACGCTTCCGCTTCGTTCGGATGAGGGTCTCGCCGCGCGGGCTGCGAGGGGATGTCCTTCATGGCCGAGCCAGTGCCACAGAGCTTCTGTTATCCTCGGCATCAGCGGCCAACCCAGTACGCTGAAGCCCATCAGCCATGTGTAAGCGATCTGATGGTTCGGATTGGAATCAAGACAATCGAGCCATTCGGTCACCGATCTGGACGCGTGCGATACGCGCAGGTGATCTAGCGAGAGAGCGGAGCACTGCTGGTCGTACAGCCGGTCCAGCGTGATCATCATTGCATCATCTACGTGACACGCGGCGATGGCCGGCATCGCGCTGATGATGTCCGTACAACGGTTGATGACCCCAGCGCTCTTGTCGAGAATTGCATTGTAGCGGCCAATCAATTGTTTTGGGATCAGATCGGTTTCCGCTTCTTCGGGGCAGATTTCCGACAGGCATACTCTGAGAATATCGATAGATATATCCGGCACCTGAGCGATTTCACCCGCCCAAATCACGTGGCCGCGGCTAGTGGAGAACTTCGATCCGTTCAACCGAAGGAAATGATTAAAGAAAATTCGGTCAAATTGACGAAATGACTCCTGGCCCAATGCGCATCCGGTAACTCCCACGAGCATCGGAATTGTATTGTCGATGCCAGTCGCGCCGACCAGGAAAGTATTGGAATTGCGCGCGAAGGCACTTGGCGTGCCGGATGTCTCCGCATCTTTATGCCCGCAATAGAGGGAATGAGCATAGAGCAACGAGGAGTAGCTAAACAGGATCTGACGTGTGTTGAACTGCTGCGAATTCCAGGACAATCCATGCAGGCCGGGAACGGTCAACCGCATTTGCTGCCCTTTGCGTGCGATATACCGCTTCCCTATCTCCACAAAGCTAGGTTCGATAGACGCATCGTCCCACGCTCGGACGAGTTGGTCTTTTCGTGCAATTGAGAGAAAGGCAGAAATGTTATCTGTCCATTCTACAATCCGTCCTCGCCTCGACACCGGATTTCGTGCTTCATCTGGCTCGAAATGATGTCCACACTGTTCGCAGAAGAAGCTCCCTGCGGATGCTTCGCATACGGGGCAGGTTGCGCCAAACCAGCCTCCAATGCAGAAACGCTCTTCCGTTGGCGTCAGAGCAGAGCCCGCATCGTCGACGGGTAGCCGCGCTGCGCGAAACTCCAGCGATCCTGCTGCAGATAACGCATCCATGAGCGCGTTGCTGACATTGGAGAACCGCTGAAGATTTTTGCCATGGGCTGGATCATCGAAATGATCGAAAACGATCCCTAATGAGGCGAGATCATGAGCAATCCCGACATGGAAGCCATGAGCCAAGGCCGACGGGTCGATGTTCTCGCGCGCTGCTCGGACTAGAACATGGTTCTCGAAACCGTCGGTCGTCAGACCGGAGCGAACATGATGCCCTGCCCTCTTCAGGTGCCTTTGTACGACGTCCATTCTGAGAAATGGCCCGGCAGCGTGGCCAAGGTGTGCCCTGCCATTAGCTGTCAAGTTGACGGGCGAGATATATACGTCGGCGGGATTCGTATTCGCTACGCTTAGCGGCGTGATGATTGGGCTTTTTCTCATATCTGCACAAGTGACATCCAGGAACAGATCCTGAAAGTACCCGAATAGACATCCAGATAATTCGCCACGACAACGGGAATACGCGCGCGGCTTGACAGGTTATGGATCCCATCGGGTTGCGGATTTCGAGCCAGGGCGTTCAAAGCGTGTCACACGCTATTTGAATACCTCTAGACCTGCTCCTAGCTGGACGCTTCACGTGTCGGTTTACCTCAGCTCGCAACATGGCCACCCTCTCCACCTCTACTTAGTCAATCTCACGGATCGCCCCTGGAGCGATCGAGATGACGCCGTGAAGAAGCAAGCGGCGCGCCAATTCAAGATCTTTGATTTTGGCCATGCCGCGGCCTGCATTTAGGTCGACTACCAACATTTGGTCACGAACCTGACAGGCGGCTCGGCAGGGCCGGCAAGAGTCCGCCACAGGCTCTTTCCCATTACTCCCTCACGAGCAACGGCGACCTGTGGGATGGGCAACCGACCCGGCCTGGGCAGCTGCGAGCTCACGATCTACGCCGGGCCACCATTCCGGCCATTGCAAGGTTTGAGATGATGCCGCCCAAGCGGACGAGCGCGCAGCGATCGAATAGGCCCGCGCGAAGGGGATGCATGCGCTCTCATTGGACGAGATCCGATAGCTTGCTTCGAAACACGGACCTTACCGACCAGCCGATTGCGCTTCGGAGCAGGTCGTTTCCGCGCGTCAGGATGAAGTCGACGACGCGGTTCTCGGCCGGCTGTGCTGACGCGCTTACTCCCGAGTTGCAGAACGAATCACTGCCTACCGCTGCGACCGAGATCGCCGACTGACCTCCGGCTGGTCGAAGTTACTGCGAAGTGCCCAGTGATTCACACGCAACCCCCGCGCGTAGAATCAGCTAATGGTGGCGTTGAGGCTCACTCGAATTCGCGCATCCGGCCCCTTGTGCGATTGGCCCTCGAGACAATGGCACGCCGCGCGGCTCGATGCGGGCCAGTCGGAGTTCCGACGGTGAGTTCGTGAAGGATCCACGCTCATCGCGATGCCAAGTGCTGTCGCCTGGTCTTGGGGCCGACCACATCACGCTTCCGGCAGACTTCGAGCACCAGGATGCCCAAGGCAGGGCAAGGAAAGAGCCGGTCCGTTCTCTGATTGCGATCATTCTCGGCTCGGACCGGGTCACCCGACCGGTGCCGCGCGAGAGATCGAGGTTGGAGCGTCCCATTTCGATGCTCCGGAGCTCGGGCTACGATGGCATGCCGTGGACGCGATACAATCGCGCCATGGACGCCCTCCGCCTGCTCGGCGACCGCGCGAACGAACTCCTGATGGCGCTTTTGGCGCGAGAAGCCGCCGACGCAGCCCGATGGCTGAGCAATCCGACTCGCACCTCTGCTGTCAGCAGGGAAGAGACGCGGCGGCTCCATCTGCTGGCGTCCGCCTATTTCGAAGCCGCACGAATGCCCTCCTATTCCAGGCAAACTGACAAGCGCACTTCGCCGGGTCACACCGATCACATCGGAGATTGGGCAATGGGAATTGCGCAGCGGGTCAGGCAACGGACAACTCACAGGGACAGCATCATTGACGGCGCGGTGATCTTGCTCGGCTGTGTGGTCTGTGCGACCGCGCCGATGATCACGATCTATCTTGACGCGCTGTTCCCGAGCACAGCGAGATCGAAGCGATCGCGCGTGATCCACGCTACGATGTCTACTCGCACAGCATGACGCATCTTTGGCAGCCCGGGAGTACGCTACCTCGATTGGATGAACGGGCGCAGCACCGGCCGGGGGCCCCGATGATGTTCGCTGGGAGCTGTTGGAGTCACGTCGGATTTTGTCGGAACGGCTCGGGCGAGCGGTGCTTTACTTTGCGTGGCCAGCCGGGCATTATGATCGCTGCATGATCCAGTTGGCTGAAGAAGCCGATTATGTGACTCTGTTCACCGTGGACAATGGCCTCGATTCCGGGAGATGACCAATTTGCCAACCACCGAACAATGATTCATGGTGGTTGTGACCAAGCAGTATTCGCACAAAGATGGCATCTATCGAGACTGCAGACTGCAGGCGGTGAACCAGCATTGAACGAAATGTGAATGCGCTTGCCGCTTCGGCTCGGCGCCGCTCTGATTTATTCGGCCGTTGTAATGGGAGTGTCTTGCGGCTGAGGCGCGAGGGCAAACTGCACGTCGCGCCGTATGCCTGGTGTGCGATCCAAACTCTAAGCCGCTGGCAACTTTCGGCATCCGCCACTTCCCGCGAATGCTCGGGACCGCAACTGGATCATCGGAAGCAGCATCGACATCGACCAACTTCTGTAGCGCTTGTCAAAAGCCGAGCAACTATGCTTGGCAGGCCGCCAAGGCCTCGATCACGGCCCGCAGGCGCGGGAAAGTGTTCTTCCGCCATTACCCGGTGCAGCATGCGTGTATGAGGCCGCTCGATCATCGGCTCTGTCACTTCCGGCTGGCGTTCTCCAGCTTCGAGCATGCCCATGTCGTGCGCGGCGGCGAAAGCTTCGTCGCTCTGGCCGAGGGCTTGCAGAAAGCCCAGTGGGCGCTCGGCGGCGTGCTGCGAGGGCATCGTAGCGATGGCCTGTCAATGTCGTTCCGGAATCCGGCTGCCGACGCGCGGGAGGCCCTCAGCCCTACGCCGCGCAGAATCAGACATTGTCAGAAGTCCGACAAAGGAACGCTTTCTAAGCTGGACAATAGCTGCCCGTCAGCTCGCCATCAGCTTGTCCGGGTATCCTCGCAGCAGGGCCTAAGCAGCCCGAATTGATGCGAACAGGCTAGCGCAGCACAGAAAGGTAAATCGTCATGTATGATCGAATCAGTGGCTCATCCACATACACTAGACAAGCTGACGAACCGACTCAGTCGGTGGATGGCGGCAGCTTTACGGAAACACTTGCAGGTCTCGCGCCTCGGTGGAGCTCGCAACCGGGGGAGTTGCCTGACAAGAGGGGGGCCTGCTGCAGCAAGCCACATACCTCGGATGCAAACGTTCACACTTCTAGCGCCTCCGACCCCAGTACATCCTCTCCAGAGAGTTCGGCCACATCCTTGTTTGAATACAGAACGGCCGACTTGCGTGATGCGAATGTGGACGGCATCTGTGTTGGGCTGACTGCGGAGTGGTTCCGCAATCTTAACAACAGCCCATCAACCCGAATGAGTGCGCTCACACCCGGGTCGCAAACGCACGCCTCAGCGGCTGAACGGCAGCAGCAATATCAAAATCTCAAGGATCAGTTGCGCAGCAGGGGAGCAGGATCTTCTCAGGCGGACCTTCAGGCACAAAATACCATTTTGGAGGACGCAGGCTTGGAACCGGCTGGAGAAGAGAAGAGATTCGCATTCGGCAAGTCTTCGAATATCAAGCGCATGGTGAACGAAATCAACGAAGATGGATCGAACCATTTGCTCAGCTTGTATTTCGCCGAAGGCGGCGCACACACGATCGCGACGTCGGCCTTGAATGGAAGGACCACGGTTTTCGACCCCAACTATGGAGAATTTACTGTTCGATCAGATCCGGACCAGATGGCTTCATTGTTACAAAGCCTCGCCAATCGTTACAGGAACCCCAACGGGCAGCATTTATCGACAATCACGACGCAAAGGATGCAGTGAGTTGGGCCTTCATGCCGGTGGTGATTGGCGCCTTCTGTGAAGGCACGGATACGTCGGCCGGCGGTCGCGGTGTCGGGGACCAAATCTGCGGCGGATAGCCGGCTGCGTACTGGCTGGCGAGTGTGCTGGCATCGAAAGCGGGGGCGCCGAATACGTAACGAGCGGGTCGACGTGGTAGGCGTCAGCGTCGGCTCGCTTGGTACGCTTCGGACATTTCGGATCGAGCGGCGAATTTCCCACGAGCGTCTTGGGAGGCCGCATTTTGGCTCGATGACGGACTGGATTTGCCTCCCTAGCACTGGTAGCATTCGAAGCGCTTCACAACTATTTCGCATCCGTAATCCTATTGTCGTACTTGCCCTCCAGACTGAGTGACATTTCCGAGGTCCTCGCATGGCCGAAGCGCCCTCCACGACTGCCATTCCCGTAAAACCCACGGCTTTCCAGCCCCGGATGTTAGCTCTGTCGGAGCGCTTGGCCGGCACCGCCGCGATCAAGATCGTGGCCATAGGTTGGTCCACGACCGCCGGCGAAGGTGACATCGTTACCCGCAACGTCTCGAGAGCGCCCTGCGCCAGAGGTACCAAGGCCACGTCTTCGACGTCCTCAATCGCGGCGTCGGCGGCGAAGAGGCACCCGATGAAGCGAAGCGGTTGCAGAGGGACGTCATCGGCGAGCGGCCGATCGGCGTCATCTGGCAGGTCGGCACGAATGCTGCGTGGAAGGGATATGACCTCGGCGTAGTTGCCGAAGCGATTTCCGACGGCCTCGCGATGCTCTCGCAGCTCGGCGCGGACGTAATCCTGATGGATCCCCAATACGTGCCCGCGCTACTTACACCGGCCGATACGAAGGAAGTCGGCGAGCGAATGGTTGATCTGATCAAATCCGCCGCCGAAGCCGCGGGCTACCCGGTCAACGTATTCCGGCGCTACGACATAATGCGGCGTTGGCACCTCGTGGAGCACGTCTCCTTCGATCGCATCGTCGATCCGCGGGACGGCGACCGGCTGCATAACAGCGACTGGAGCGCGCGCCGAATGGCCGAAGCACTCGCCGACACGATCGTCAATGCCGCAGCCCGCCCGGCCTGACGTTTCACCAATTCTGACCAACGAACGTGGACCGCCGCATCTGATCGAGACTTGCAGCAACATTGTCCCTCCTGGTCGCCCTTCTGCTCCCGCAAGGGGCGTTCGCGCGGAACGCCACGAGGCATCAGATCGTGGGCTCTATCGCCGACCGGCTGCTGACCGTGAACGCGTCCCGGCAGGTGAAGCTGCTCCTGGGCCTCGGACTGCGCGAAGCAGGTCCGTGGCTCGACTGCGTGAAGAGCGTCCGCTAGCAGCCGAAGACGGATTTGCCGTTGATGACCTTCCAGATGTTGATGACGAGAATCGTGTTTCCCGAGAGGAAGGCCGCGTCTCCCTCGTCTTCGGTCACGGCCCGATCACAACTACCGGTAGCAAAATTGGTCGAACGCCTACCGCCCTACTCTTAAACCGTCATCGGCCCGGTCTTAGTGTGTCGGCATACAGCCGACACACTCTGTTGCGGTGTGGGCTGACAACAGCGCCGAACCACTGCTTTTGATCGGTCACGCAGACAACTTTAGGCTATCTCATAATGCGGTCGCACTCATGCGGGCAAACCACATTGCCGCCTCCGATGGGCCGAGCCCAACGACGCCTACAAAGCCCGGTGGGGGCATTGGGATGTCCCGATGAGTTGGCCTCCACAGATGCAGGCAATACCGACTGTTATTTACATATTGCGAATGTGGGGGATGCAGCTGCATCACGCATTCCTCTTCATCCCAGAACAGGTCTTTGACGAAGCACATCTCTTCCCAATTCGGACAACGTCGCGGCGTTGAGACAGCGACATGCTCCCAGGCAGGACGAATTAATCCGCTGATCGTCAGTTCACAGCCGCAAGGTCCCTGTACAACGAACATGCCGCAAGGACCTGATCCTGGAAGGCTGGCAAACTGGCCATATTGTACGCGACCGGCCTCCAGCCTCTCTATTACTTGCGTCCGCACGTTCCCTCCTTTGCCTCGTGGACCGCCTTGAAGTCGATGTAGATGACGTTGTTGTTTTGCAACTCACAACTTGGCGCATGTTCCGTCCTCTTTGGGACGGCGCTCCAGTACCATTCTTCAGCGAACCACCTGCTGAGAAAGCCGCAGATGTCCATCACTTGTTCTCCTGTCTTTTTGGACGCTGACGCCCTGCCCAGGACGCTTGCCAGTCCTTGCAGGACCTTTTTTGCCCGAATTCAAACCGTGCAAGATCCACTCGATAATGACCCGGCGCATAGGTTGAGAATTGCCACTCTGGGAAGCTCGGCGGCTATGGGAGCCGACATCTCGATCACCGCACGAGGCCCATGCGGAGCGCCTTGCTCATTGACTGCATCGTACACCGCCGAACAACGCGCGCATCAGCATACGATGTGGCTTTGGGCTTTCGCGGTTGACGCACAATGTTTCGTTGCGTGCGCCGCGTCGAGGTTTCGCGGAGATGCGCTTGATCTTACTGAGGCGTCGAGGGCCACCACCTCATCGCCGGCGAATCGACAAATGCTTGGTATGCACGCCGAAATGGCCTGACATCTACATTCCATTATCACTCGCAATTCCACAGCATATTTCGCCTATCCTCGTTCAATGCTTCGCAAGGGCGATATTGCTGCCTCACCAACTGTCCTGCGATCATTCGCTGTTTTCTGCTCGCCGGCTCTGAAACAGTGCCAATGCGTCATCTATGTGACCGCAATTGATACGTGCGGGAGCAAAATCGAAACGGGCTCGCGTCACGCCGCGACGGTTAAGTATACCGTGTTCCCATACCGATAACATCCATGGGTTGATGAGATCTCGTAAGCTAATGGTCAGAGAAGCTGATTAGTCTATCTTGAGGGACTGCAATCGCGCTGCCGCCGGATGCCCCTTTGCCGCGTCCCTACAATGCAACTCCCACCCCCTATTTTGTCGAATGTCGCTAGCGAGCTCTTGCCTTCTTTCGATGCCGATGTCGCCTTCCGGACATCAAGGTCGCAACTCCGACCAAGGGCAGCGAGCTCGTGTGGCTTCCTTCGCATCAAGGCTGCGCCGGCACCTGTCCGCTCGTGGCATGCTGATTGCTGCAGTTGAGTCCAGGCCAGGCGTCACTCATCTGGCTATTTGTTTAGTCCTGGGCGATGCGCTGCCCAGCGCCCCTTAGCTTTGGTAGCACCTTCTCTAACCGCCCATTGCATGAGAACGCCATCACCTGGATGCAGGTCGCGCTGCAAACAAGAAGCTGACAACCCGAGCCATGAAGGAGGACTACGAACTTATGAACGATACGACGCATCCGGAAACCAGCCGTTCCCCGCGGACCAGTGCGGCACGTGGTCAATGACTCACTGGCGCGCACCAAAGGACCCGACTGTCAGGCATTGCGGTGCCGATTGCCGTTGTTTGCAGGCGCAACGGCGATGGAATCTATGGCCGCTGGCCGCGCTCCTCCTCGGTGCGCTGCTCTGGGCCAGCATTTTCTGGATCGTCGCAGCGGCCTTCTTATGAGCCAAAGAAGCTCGCGGAGCTGACAAATCACAAGTAAAGCTACGTCGGATGGTACGCGCGCGCACCTCCCGACCTCGGCGGTCCGATTCAGGGCAGGAATATGCCGCCGTCAGTGGGAAGCGGACACTTCTTTCACAGGTCAGCTTTGTGCCCCGGCGCGGCTAGCAAGATATGAATTCGCAACAGAGGCAGCAAGACGCCTCCAGCATACCATGCCGAACCAGCTTCGAGGCCACTCAATGTGCCTCGAAGCCGCAAGGCCTATCGTGGACCAAAACGCCAAATCCAGCGCTACTTGCTTGGATGCGCCGATTGCCGGGTGACATTTGCTCCGCGATCGGCGCTGCGGCCATCCAGCTGAGGCGCGGCTTATCGAGGCCCGGCAGAGCCCTACAGCTCTCGCTCTGACCATGTTTCGTCCTCACTTCTGCGCGTCTGCCACTCTTGGGCACGCCGAGCCAGCTTATCGTACTCCATCGCAACGTTAAGAAGCCTGTCTCTGGGTTTACCATAAGCGAGTCCTTCCGCCTTTTTTCGCGTTGCTTCCGCGCGGCTTCGCCAGTGGTCGGGCTGGTAGAGTTTACTTTTCGGATTCATGCCGTGAGCATGCAATTTGGACATCAAGGAAATGCGACACCGGCGCTCCGTATAATCACCTAAGGGCTGGCGGCCACCAAAGCGCCATTTGCCACCGTAAGAGGATACTCGGTCGATTTGATCCAAGAAGGGACTTGAATCGCACGCAGCGTCAGATTGTACGATCCTGGACAGGTCGGGACCGCCTCCGACAATCCAGACGCTTCCTGCAGGCAATGAGAATAGCGAATGTGTCAAACATCTAAACTCAGCTGGCGAGAGTCGCTTGGGATCATACGCTTCTGCAGATACGTACCTGTTCACACGTTATCCGAGGCTACCTCGGCCAGCAGCGGAAGAGATCGAGCCCTTCGATATTTCTACAGAAGGCGCTCTCATCCCGATCGCCGTCTCCACATTAATGTGGAGCGCAGGCCGACTACACTAAAGATGACCTGGAGGCGTCTCATCATGGTTCGTTACGCAAGATCAATTGCGTCATCAGCTATGACTTGAGCGCACCTGGCTTTTGCTCATCTCTCTGCCTCGATAAGGCCGGCACCAGGCCGCAGGTCTTGTTCGATCTCGTATCGCGCCGACCGTGGCAGCAACTATTGGCCGTGAGGTAGGCTGTGCTCAAACACCTCAACGTGCCACGCCGAATACTTCAGGACATCCAGGCATAACAGAGTCGGCGAAACGGAACTCGCAGGCATTGCACCTGGCGCTACACGTCTATTGGCCGACGGACAGACCATTTTGCGCTTCGCTCAAGACATCGCAGACCTACCAACCTTAAGGAATGACATGACTCAAGACCAAGGGGCCGGTTTGGCTTCGCTCCTCAAATCCTGCCGCGCCATCGCTCTAGCTGCCGTAGTGACTGCTGTAATCCCGTGGCAGGTCAACGCGCGAGATCAAGCTCCGACTCCCGAGGAGAGACAGGCGTGTATGGAGGACGTGTTCCGCCTTTGCAGCAATCACATACCGAGCCACGTCGCTATCCTTGCTTGCCTCAGATCCAAGCACGCCAGCCTCAGCCAGCAATGCCGTTACGTGATCTCCTCGCGAGATACGGGCAAGAACGGCGGCATCTCGAAGTAAAGGGTCGGGTGGTCTGTTCGCCCGCATCACATTCCGAGATAGCCCACCTAGCACGCAGGACGTTCACGCGACGTCGGCTGGAGGCAACAAGCCCGGCCACTCAAGACGGTTTGGTCCCTTCATGCTTATTTGGATAGGCAAATGCCACAATTGCCCTTCGATACCGTGCTGATCGCCAACAGGGGCGAGATAGCCGCCCGCATCGTCAAAACGTTACGTAAACTTGGACTCCGTTCTGCAATTGCCTACCACGAAATAGACGCGAGAACACCCGCCGTCTCCATGGCCGACCTGGCCATTCAGATCAGCGGCAGCACGCCGATCGCAAGTTATCTCGATACTAGGCAGATCATCGCGGCCGCCGACCAGGCGCGCGCCGGCGCGCTGCATCCCGGTTATGGGCTGCTTTCCGAAAATGCGGAGTTCGCCAGAGCCGTGACAGACGCCGGCATTGCGTTCATCGGTCCTCTTCCTGACACTATCGAACTGATGGGGGACAAGATCCGCGCACGCAATTTCGTTCAGTCCAATGGTTTTCCGGTCGCCCCCTGCGTCATCGAAGAAGATGATCCGGCGACATTTGCCTCCAGAGCGCAGGCCATGGGAGCTCCTCTGCTCGTGAAGCCATCGGCTGGTGGCGGCGGTAAGGGCATGCGGATTGTACGCGACCTTAATACCTTGGAGGCAGCCATCGAGCAGGCGCGCAGTGAAGCGAGCCGCTACTTTGGAGATGCCCGACTCTATGCCGAACGACATCTCGAATACCCGCGACACATCGAAGTACAGGTGCTCGGTGATTGCTTAGGAAACCTCGTGCATCTGTTCGAGCGCGAGTGTTCCGTGCAGCGCCGGTTCCAGAAGATTATCGAGGAAACGCCCTCGCCTGCGCTATCCCAAGAATTGCGGGCTCGAATTTGCGATACAGCGGTTCGCATCGCTCGTGCAGCGAACTACCGGAATGCAGGAACGGTCGAATTCCTCTTCAGCGGAGACGATTTCTACTTCCTTGAAATGAATACACGACTTCAGGTCGAGCATCCGGTCACCGAGATGATTACTGGCGTCGATCTGGTGGCGGAACAGATCTATGCGGCAGCGGGCCGCGAACTTGCATTCTCCCAGTCCGATATCGTTTCGAACGGCCATGCAATCGAGCTCCGGCTGTACGCGGAGGCTCCTGAACGCGGATACGCTCCGACCACCGGAAAAGTGCTTCTTCTCGAGTATCCCAATGACGTACGGATCGACAGCGGCATCATGCAAGGCCAGCACATCACGCCGGCGTTCGATCCGATGCTCGCCAAGATCATTGTGCATTCACCAAGCCGCATGGAATCTGCTCTGAAAGCCCATCGTGCAGTTCGCGAATTGGTTTTACTGGGGTGCGAGACCAATGCGAACTTGCTCGCCCGGATCGTTTCCGACGAGGCATTTCTCGGCGGTCACTTCCATGTCGGATACCTTGAACAAAACCCGCATCTCGCAGCGGGCAATTTTGCTGCCGGAATGTCTGCGTTCCTCGCATCCGCCGCTCTCCTGACGAGGCCGGTCCGCGACTCGGCAGATGCCGTGCCAGAGCTTCATTCAGCGCTCGGCAATTGGAGAAACTGAAGTGTATCACTCGTTCGAGGTTGACGGCGTAGATCATACATTGTGGCTTTCGGCCAGCCGGCATGGCTACCGCCTTCATTTGCGAGACGAGGTGATTGCCCCCGTCGCATTCACCCAGCGCAGCGACAGCAGCGGTATCCTGACCATTGCCGGGCAGAGCGAACCCGTCAGGTTCGTGATCGACGGGGAGCTCATTCACCTCCATATCCGCGGCAGGACACGTACTTTGCGCTACATCGATCCGCTACGGACCCACGCTGCTGGGAATAACGGGACTTGTCCGCTCGTAGCCCGAGCGCCAATGCCTGGGATGGTTGTCGCGATTACAGTTTCGCCTGGTGACTCAGTCTCGGCGGGGACTGCGCTAATGATGATTGAAAGCATGAAGCTGGAAACGATCATACGATCACCCCAGGACGGCATCGTCGAGCGGATTCACGTCAAGGAGAACGAGAGCTTCGAGCACGACGCCGTACTCGTAACGCTGTCTAAAGAAGGGTTCTGAAATGCAGCGGATCGGTTCTGCGGCGGATGTGGATTCGCAGGAGTTTCGTCGCAACGACCTCCACAACAGACAACTGGCTGCCGAATTGAAGGAGCGCCAACGCTTGGCCCGGTTCGACAGACCTGAGAAAGACTTCGAGCGCCTGCGTCGGCAGAACAAGTTGTTTGTTCGCAACCGCATCGCAGCCTTGCTGGATCCGGAAACTCCTTTCCTGGAGCTTTCCACGCTGGCCGCCAACAAGGCCTACAACGGAGAGGTTCCGGGTGCCGCGCAGGTGGTCGGCATCGGCATCGTTGCGGGTCGAGAAGTGATTGTTCACGCTGACGATTCCAGCGTGAAGAGCGGCGCATGGTATCCACTCTCGGTCAAGAAGATCGTGCGGGCCTTAGACATAGCCATCGAAAACCGTCTGCCGGTGGTTCATCTATGCGACTGCGCCGGCGGTTTTCTGCCTTTGCAGGCGGAGTTCTTTGCTGATCGATACCATGCGGGTCGAATTCTGCGCAATCAGTCGATACTCTCGAAGGTGGGAGTACCGCAGGTCGCCATCGTCATGGGCCACTGCACCGCGGCAGGGGCCTATGTCCCGGCGCTTAGCGAATACAACATTGTGGTCGAAGGCACGGGAGCAATTTTTCTTGGCGGCCCTCCGGTCGTGAAGGCTGCCACTGGCGAACAAGTCTCCGCCCAAGAGCTCGGCGGTGCCCTCATGCATACGAGCGTGTCGGGCACCAGTGACTATTTCGCAACTTCCGAGCTTCACGCAATCGCGATTGCGCGCAACGTTGTCGCGCGCTTCCACCAACCGGCGAAAACCTGCATCGATCGCGTAGCGCCCGAGCCGCCCGCCTATGATGCATCCGAACTCTACGGCATCATTCCAAAGGACGCGCGAGCGCAGTTCGACATGCGGGAGATCATCGCTCGTCTGGTCGATGGCAGTCGATTTGATGAGTACCAGCCGCGTTATGCGACATCACTCGTGTGCGGCTTTGCCCGGCTCTATGGATATCAAGTCGGGATCGTTGCCAATAACGGCGTTTTGTTCGGCGACAGCGCGCTAAAGGGTGCTCATTTCATTCAAATATGCGACAAGAACCGAACGCCCCTGCTCTTCCTGCAGAACGTCACAGGCTTTATGGTTGGCCGCGAATATGAGCGCCGTGGGATCACCAAGGACGGCGCAAAGCTGATCATGACTGTGTCCGGCGCGTCTGTCCCGAAGTTTACGATCATTTGCAACAGCTCTCATGGCGCAGGCACTTACGCCATGTCGGGACGAGCGTTTGATCCTCGGTTTGTGTTCAGCTGGCCGAACTCTCAGATTTCCGCGATGGGCGCCGAGCAGGCCGCCGGCGTTCTCACCCACGTCAAGGCGAGACAATTGGCCCGCACCGGAGGGCGGCTCTCTGGGCAGGAACTGGCAGGCATTCGCGAACCGGTTCTTGAAGAATATCGCGAGCGATCAAGCGCCTACTATGCAACGTCCGAACTCTGGGACGATGGCATTCTTGATCCTGTCGATACCAGGACCGCCCTTGCAATCGCGTTGAGTGCTTCACTCAACGCACCGATCGACGCGCCGCAGTACGGCGTGTTCCGACTGTAAGGCAGGACCGAGCCCGACCACTTAGACCCTGACGTAAGCCGACCGGGAGCTCTCCGTTGCGGTATGATGGCTTCCGGTTTCGCCTAGTGCACCTTGATTTGCGGTCTGGCGCGATGGTTTGCAGAGGCAGATCAGCGCTGCTCCGCCCAAAGCACGTGAGAGGCGACTTCAACCGACAGGACAGCGGTGCCGACAAGCCGCAAGATTTTCCGAGTTTCCGGGCACTTCGGCTGCCTCATCGTGATCAAGAAGCCGCCGCTAAGGTACATGCGCGGCAGTAGACCTCACCATCTTTGCTGGCGCGGCAACTGCACTGCCCTCATCGGTCGGCGATCTCTTGACGGCATCAAGACATGGAGAGCTTGACCCTCACGTAGCGTCAGGTTGTAGCCTTGCCGAAATGGCGGTGCGCAACCCAACAGATCACTCAAACGGTGACGTTCGGCCGTGCCGACGATGGGCTGGACAGCTTCATCAAGACAGCCGGTGCCACGTCTCTTCAACAAAAGCCTCCGTTGAAGCGGGACGTTTCAGATTCGGACAAATGAACGTGTAAAGTCGATGGAAGCGCTGAAATCAATTATCGGTAAAGTTGCCACCGGCGCCACTCTGACTCGTGACGAAGCTGCGTCAGCATTCGACGGCCTGATGTCGGGTCATGCGACTCCGTCGCAGATCGGCGGCTTGTTGATGGGTTTGCGAGTCAGGGGCGAGACGATCGAAGAAGTCACCGGTGCGGTCTCCGCGGTACGCGAGCGAATGCCGCGGGTCGAGGTGGCATGCGATCCCATCGGTATCGCTAGTACGAGCGATACCGCCACGCGCTCGTCCAACGTGATGACGTGCGCCTCTTTTATCGTGGCCGGAACCGACGTTCCTGTTGCCAGGCACGCCAACAGCGATAGATATTCAGGTGCAAACACTGCCGACCTATTGGCGCATCTCGGTGTCAACGTCGACCTCAAGCCTGAGGCCGTTGCGCGCTGTGTGCACGAAGCCGGAATCGGTTTCTCATTCGCGTCAGCCCATTATCCGGCGATGCAGCGCGTTGGCCAGATCCGCACCGCACTTGGGACCCACACCATCCTTAACCTCATCGCGCCACTGTCCAATCCGGCCAGGGTCAAGCGGCAGATCGTCGGAATATTCGCTCGCGAATGGGTTCAGCCTCTGGCTTACGTGTTAAAGAACCTCGGCTCCGAATCGGTTTGGGTGGTTCATGGCTCTAACGGGCTTGGCGAGGTTACCCTCACGGGGCCAACCTTTGTTGCCGCGCTTGAGGCCGGCACGGTGCGCACCTTCGAAGTAACACCGGAACAAGCCGGCCTTGCCCGCTGCGACAAGGAGACGCTCGAGAGCGGCGACATCAAGGCCAATGCCGTCGCCTTGCAAAACGTGCTCGACGGCGTTCCAGGTCGATTTCGCGACGCTGCACTTTTCAATGCGGCGGCGGCATTGATCGTGGCCGGCCGCGTCGAGACGCTGCAGGAGGGTATCGCACTCGCACAACTCGCGCTTGACGGTGGCGCCGCAGCCGATCGACTGAAACGCTTGATTGCAGTGTCCAACACGTAACAGGGGTTGGAACATGGTCCCGACGGAGCCGATTCTGACAAAGCGGCTATGCAATAGCAGCTGCGACTGTGCGCCTATTCCTTCGAAATTTCGATGAGCATGTGCCGCCTGCGCGCGCTGTTCAAAGCAATCCGCGTTAAGGACGCGGTACGAGAGCCATCCCTGTTCATCGGCGAGAGTCTGCTCCAGCCCCTATTGCCGAGATACAGACCCGCGGCATGCGCTGCGTTCCAAAGGAGATAGTCAGATGATGTCATCACAGAAGTTGGAGGCACTCGGATCCATCGCAATGATAGAACACATCATTCGAAAGTTTCGTGAATTGATCGACACGGATTGCTCGATCCCGCCCGAACTGCGGGGTTCGCTGCACGCGACGCTCGATGTGCACCTTCTAGATGCAAAAAAGCGTGTTCTCTTACGCGTACATTGAGCGCTAACCTTGGGGGGCACTCTGGTCGGCGCGCGGAGGACATCAATGTCATGTTCGGCATCGTTGCCCTCTAGACACGCGGTTTTCCGAGCCTGCGCGCCCAATTGCGGCCGCGAGATGAATCCGAGCCTGCCCAAGCTTAACGGAGCATCAGAGTGGGGTATAACTTTAAAGGCAGATCATGACGCACTGGTCATCCCCCGTGGTTGGGAACATGCCGTCTATCCAGCCGGCAGATTTCCGTCAGGCTATGCGATATCTGGCAAGCGGTGTCGCCATCGTGACGACCGGAACGGCCGGCGGACGACGTGGACTGACGGTGAGTTCTGTGACGTCCATCTGCATGGAACCGCCGTGCTTACTCGTTGGCATCAACGCCCAATCTGAAGCGCATGACGCGATCCTCGCTAGCGGCAGTTTTGCAATCAATCTTCTCCACATTGACCAGGAGGACCTGGCCCTGCGTTTTGGCGGTCAGGAGGGAGTAAAAGGTGTTCATCGCTTCGGCACGGCTTCCTGGACTCAGGGCGTGGTCGACGTGCCGCTATTGTCCAACGCACTTTGCGCGCTCGAATGCGTTTTGTATGACCACAAGATCATTGGCACACATAGGATCTTTATCGGACGAATTGTCGCAGCTCGGGCTGGCCATGGCAATCCATTGATCAACTTCCAGGGCGCGCTTCGAACCTTGCCCGTTGCCAAGTTCTGCGCAGAATGCCGTTAGAATGGAATACGCGTTGACCGGACAACTGGTACTGGAGCGATCCTTATCGAACAATCATCCGGGCAACTCGTGGACGATTTTGGTTCTTACAGGCTCACCTCGCGTTGAAAAGCGCGCGTACCTCACGACTGATTAAACCATCCGACCGCACGCTGGACCGGCATAGCCCCGACGTAAACTACCAGCTTTGGTAGCTCAGTTCTCCTCGGTAGGCGCGTAGCATCAGTGTCGCGGCAGGATCATGGTTTAGAGGCATACTGCGTCACAATCTTCATGCTCGATCCTGAAGCGAGCAAGCGGATCGTACCATGGGCTTGCGCGAGTGATGAAAGTCGAGATTCGAGGGGCATCCGACAACTATGTCCAGTTACCCGTTTGAAACTTCCGCGATCCTCGATGGCATCCGTCGCTGGGTCGAGATCGAGTCCCCGACGGAACGGCCGGATCAGCTCAACAAGCTGGCTGACGTCGTCGCGGCCGGCTATCGCGACCTGCCGGCTACCATCGAGCGCATTGCGGGACGTGAAGGTTGCGGCGATCACCTGATCACGCGCTCGTCCTGGGGACAGGGCGTGCCGGGCATTCTGGTGTTGAGCCATCTCGACACGGTTCATCCGATGGGATTCATAAGACGACTACCGTTCAAGATCAACGGTGACAGCGCGTTCGGCCCGGGTACCTACGACATGAAGGGCGGCGCCTATCTAGCCTATCATGCATTTCGGCAGATCTGCGCCGACGACGCGCGCCCGCCGCTCGGCATCACCCACCTCTACGTGTCGGATGAGGAGATCGGCAGTCCGACCTCGCGGGCGCTGATCGAGGCCGAGGGCCGCAAGGCAATATATGTGCTGGTTACCGAACCAGCGCGCGACGGCGGCAAGATCGTCACCGGGCGGAAGGGTGTTGGCCGCTTCGATGTGTTCATCAAGGGCGCGCCGGCGCACGCCGGCGAACGCCCCGAAGACGGCCGTAGCGCGATCCGGGAGCTAGCCAATGTGATCCAGACGCTCGAGGCGATGAACGATCTTTCGCGCGGCATCACCGTCAACGTTGGCGTCGTCCGCGGCGGCACCAAGCCGAACGTAATTGCCGAACAGGCCCATGCGGAAGTCGACCTGCGCGTGCCGACTATGGCACATGCAGACGAGTTGGTGCCGAGAATTCTCCGAATCACCTCGCGCACCGATGGCGTTCGCCTGAAAGTATCGGGCGGCTTGAACCGTCCTCCCTATGAGAAGAGCAAGGCCGGCGCCACGCTCTACGAACACGCCAGGCAACTAGCCGCTGAGATTGGCTTCGAGTTGCTCGACGCGTTTAGCGGCGGCGGCTCCGACGCCAATTTCACCGCGCCGCATACCGCAACCCTCGATGGCCTCGGCGTAGACGGCAAGGGCGCGCACACGCATCATGAGCAACTCTATATTTCATCGATCGAACCTCGCGCGCGGCTGCTGTATCGCCTCTATCAGACACTGCGATAATCCACGCATCGGTAGGCGAGCGAACTTAAGCGGAAGGTGTCGCGCAATCGGCTCCTGGTAGCGAGCACTCGATCGCTGGACGTGGGAAGCCTTTTCGACAAGGGCCCTGCCAGCCGCAGAACCATTCTTATGGGAGCGCAACTTTCTGACGCAGATCGCGCGCTAGAAGCTCTCTACCCGTCCCGGAGGTCCGTCCCGACATACCTTTGGCATGTTCATGCGAGGTTGTCAGAAAGGGCTTGAATCGGACGTAACGTTAAGTTGTACGATCTCACGGTTGGCACGCATCTTCATCCGCCGCCGCGCGACTGGAAGGATTGACGAATGTCTGAGCTGGTCAGAACAACCCCGCACTGGTTGGTCATGATCTTCATCCCTGACGGCCTTTCGGTCGAAACAGTGACGCAGCGCGTCTTGACCGCAGCCTTACGGCTCGCGGCTAGTTGCAAATGGTTGGGCGTTTCAGAACCGCTACACTGTGGTTGCCGCACGACCCCAGAAGCAGTCCGTCGAACCGGCTCTTCGCTCCGCTCATGCCGGCCTGCCGGCGCATTCTCGTCGCGCAGATGTGCGACAGGCCGTGAGCCTCCAGAGGCTTTCAAAGGGCCCCAGCTGCAAGTGTCACTCGGCGTGACCGGAACGGCACCGAAGAGATTGCCCGGTATCCTGGAGCAGCAAGTTGAAAGAGCCTGACGGCGTCAACAAGGTCTTGTTGATCGACCATATTGAAGGCCAATGCCGGGCTGTCGTCGGCTTTAAGGATGGAGATACCAGAGCTGCCTATATGTGCGGCGAGCCCGTCTGTCAAAGACCGGGCAAGAAACAGTCGTCATGGTGCGCCTACCACTACCGGCAGATGCACACGACCGCCGCCGAGCCGAACAGAATGAGTAATCAGTCGCCTGCGATTCGCCCGGCAATATCCGTTGATTGCAACAGTGACAACAATCAATAGCTGCTTGTCCTGCCGAAGGGTGTGATTGTCGCTTGTGCAACGGGCACCGAACCATGTGGTGGGCCTCGCAAGCGCATTGCGAGGCCTGTCCGAACCGTTGCGCGGAGCTGGATCATATGGAGATTTAGTTGGACCTCTGCACATTAGTTGAACGCAACGCAGCGTATGCTCCTGATAAAGCCGCCATCCGTTTCGAGGAGCAGACTCTAAGCTACGCGAGCCTCAATCGCCTGATAGGGCGGGCGGCTTGCGCCCTCAAGAGCCAGTTCGGGGTAGAGCGAGGAGACCGGATCGCGATCCTTAGCCTGAACCGACCAGACTATCTCGTGCTGCTGTATGCGTGCGCGCGGCTCGGCGCAATTCTCGTACCTTTAAATTGGCGCCTCGCGCCCGTCGAGCAGCTGTTCATTCTGTCCGACTCAGGAGCAAACGTGTTGCTAGTTGAGCGGTCCTTCGACGCAGTCTTGCCTATTGTCGCGACGCAACTGCCTTCTGTTTCTGTTGTCGGGCTAGACTTCGTACCTATCGGCGGAAACAAACTGGACGATCTTCTGGACGCAGACTGTGGTGACGGACGCAATCCGGGTGCGGAGCTGTCTTGCCCGCTTTTGATCGTCTACACTTCGGGCACGACAGGACGACCGAAAGGTGCCGTACTGCGTCAGGAAGCGCTGCTCTGGAACGGCGTCATGAGTCAGCACATGCATGACCTCACCTCGGCCGATCACGCCTTGACTGTCCTGCCACTGTTCCACGTCGGTGGACTAAACATCCAGACGACGCCCAGTTTGCATCACGGCGCGACGGTTACTATTCACAGCCGCTTTACACCGGAGACCACTCTCGATGCGTTCGAGCGCGATCGACCCACTCTGGCAGTTTTGGTGCCAGCCATGATGCGAGCCCTGACCGAGAATGCCCGATGGGATAGCACCGACCTCTCCGCGCTCAGGGCAATCTGTACCGGATCTACTATGGTGCCCCACGATCTTGTCGAGCTCTTTGTCGCGCGCGGCGTGCCGGTCCTGCAGGTTTACGGTTCGACGGAGACCTGCCCGATCGCTGTGTATACTAAGCTCGGCGGGGGTCTCGTGCCCGAGGGATCGAGCGGCCTCGCAGGTCTGTGTTGCGAAGCTGCGATCATAGATGATGCTGGGCACACGCTGCCGGCCGGTGGCGCAGGCGAGATCGCAGTACGCGGGCCCAACGTCTTCTGCGGATACTGGGAGGATCAAGAGACAACCCGCAAGGCTCTGGACGGTGGCTGGTATCGCACCGGCGACATTGGTAGTCGCGACGCCGACGGGTATTTTTGGGTGCATGACCGCAAGAAGAACCTGATCATTTCCGGTGGAGAGAACATCTATCCGGCCGAAGTTGAACGTGTGCTTGTTGGTCATCCGGATGTTGCAGATTGCGCCGTCATCGGTCGACCGCATCCTCGTTGGGAAGAAGTACCGGTCGCTTATGTAATCAGGCGACCGGGCGCCCGGATCGAAGCAGAAGCGCTGATCGCGCATGTCCGGTCGCAGCTCGCCCGTTTCAAGGTACCGCACGAGATCATTTTCACGCCAGAGCTACCGAAAACTGCGTTGGGCAAGGCCCAGCATTTCATGCTGAAGAAGGCTGACGCGAGATCAAGTTACAAAGCAAATGGCAATTGAGTTCAGCGGATTGCACGCTAGCTGTACTTCTCAGCGACCCCGCAGGTGACATCGTGACGGCGCAAAATGAGCTTTTCCGCCTGGGCATCTACAGGCTGTGCTGCAGCGACTTCGCCACTGTTGACCGTCTCTCGCTCTGATCACATCCCAATGCGCAAAGGTCACTGATGCCGCGGATCATAATCATGAATGCCGGCACGGCGCAAATGTCGGGCTCCGATCTGGTAGCAGCTCAACTTTCGCTTGCCGGCAACTCGGTTTACCGTTCGGCGTGGTTTGCTCAGGAGGGCGATCTGATAGTGTCCCCCCTATCTATCCCGACGGATCTGCTCTCCTACGTTGGCGCGACGCTTAATTTCGACGCCTCCAGTCTTTCATTGCTTGTACCTGGAGGCGGCCGCGAAGCGCCGATTCTCAACGATTACGCACTGCTGTCCAACAGCATGGTTGAGCAAATCAACAGGCATATTCGTCAGAAATCATCCTGGAGCATGTATCCCTGCTACTCCAGCGAAGGCGTGGCGCGGCTGGCGTCCGTGCTGGGTATACAGCAGACTGGCGACGAATTCGCTCTACAGCGTGGGCCTGATCTATTGAACCGCAAGAGCCACTTCCGTCAACTGGCGACAAGTGTCGCACTTCCGTTGCCCAATGGTTCCATAACGACGAATTCGAACGAACTGTTCCGAGCGGTCAACTCGCTCCGGCACGAAACCGGCAGGGTGATTGTGAAGCTGGACAATGGGGCCGGCGGGGTCGGAAATGTCATTCTGAGCAGCAATGAAGACGGTCCGCTACCCGGGGCGAGAGAGACCCGACAGATTGCCTGGCCGTCGTTCGATCCGGACGTACTTTGGTCTGAGATGACAACTGCGTCATGCAAGACGCTGGTGGTCGAATCGTACCACTTGGCGCGAACTCTGTTCTATCTCGAGTATGAAATCGAGCGTGATGGCTCCATCACTTTCATCAACAGTGGGAATATTCGACTACGCCGGAGCACCGATCGATCTGAACGGGCTCTGATCTGGACAGGACTTGAGCTTCCAAGCGATCTGGGGAATGAGCAATGGTTGACTGCGCAGGCGCATGCCTACCGATTCGTATCCCTTGTCCGCAATCTAGGATATCGCGGACCAATTAATATTGACGCAATTTTCGCGAACGACGGACGGCTGCTATTCAATGAAGCGAACGGCCGCTGGGGTGGCGGCTCGGTGTTGCACAGCATTGCCGTCCGGCTCCTGGGCTTCGACTACTCCGGCTCCTACGTTATTTCATCCGTGAGGAACGTTCGATCGAGTTCGCTCCGGACTGCACATGAACGTTTCGCCAAGGAGGGTTTTCTATTCGATGGCACACGCAAGCAGGGCGTGATCCCGCTTGCCGTTGACGAGGACGCTGGCACGGTGGAGTGCCTCGTGATTGCGTACGACCGGGCCGCCGCCGGCGATCTGAAACAACGGCTCCTCATACTGGTTTGATTGGAATCACAGTAGCCACATCTATCCTGGCACTCGAACTTGCCCCTGCTTCCGGTAGCGTGCTGGAGAACGGTATCTGGGAGGTGCCCCGAAATCCGCGTCCGTCTCGCATGATGCGGATATCCGTTGCCGGCTGCGCTGTTCAACCGGAGACTGATCCGAGCGAAAACCGGCGGTCCGATGGAGTCCGTCAGCGCGAGCCGCGATCAGTCCTGAGGCGATCCCGAAGTGCCGGTCGATCGGCGATGAGGCGATCGAGGTGCAGCGGCTCACGGTCCGGCCGCTCTCCTTGCGCCAATCGTCCGACCGGCGCTCGCGTCGCGTCCACCACGAAGACTCGGCATTCATAGCCGTTCTGCTGCTGGGCCATCCGTCCCGCTTGAAAGCGGGAGCCGAGACGTGCTGCGAGCTATTCTGCAACGGCACTGTTGCAAAGCCCGGCGAGTCATAGTGATAGGCAATCGCTGCTGTCGGCACGCGCCAAACAACCAGCAGCAGCGACCAATGCGATCCGCCGCCCCCAACTCCAGCATCATTCACCGGAACGAACAAGAAGTTGGCGACATCTGTATCATCCTCATTGAAGATCTGCAGCAGGATCTGCAGGCGGTCGCTCTTACTCGGAACCAGGCGCAATAGCTGGGCTTGCGCCGGCTGTGCGAATCCGGTCTGGCGAGCAAGATCTGGATTGTTCCAATACAACTCCTCTTCAACCGGGGCGTAATCGGCGGCGATATGTTCGTCCTGCAACCATTCGGTCAGGCCAAGCCGCTGTCCGCTGTGCCCATCCACCGAGGTTGTGGGAGTCACGCCTTCGGTCCCGGCATCAGTTGGCGTGCGTGATGGCGCAAGCTGGCCTTCATCACGCAATTCTTGAGACAGCAAATCAATCAGGGCCTCGACACCCCGCTCGACATCAGACGAACGCGTCTCGACAGAGGATGGCGTTGCCGGCAGCATGCTCCAATCAAAGTCGGGCGACGTCGGCAGCGACTAGCTCGAGGTGGATCCAGCCGTTGCCGTCCGTGCTACTTGCTCTGCCTCCGGCGCGCGCTCGGGGCTGGCTAACCCGGACCACGCCGGAAGGTCTTCCAACGCCCCCCAGAGCTGATCCTGATCGTAAGCCGTCGGCAGAAGCAATGGCCAGCTGACAGGTCCCTGCGGCGGTCCTTGCTGCGAAGCGGCGTCCACAACGTCCCCCGAGGCAGCTTGCGGCGGCGTCCCGTAGCCTTGTCCACTCTGTTCCTGTGAAACAGAAGCATCCGGCTGATTGGCTGGAGGCTGCGCCAACGCTTCGGCTATTGAAACGCTGATCTGGCTCGACTACCGCTCGAACGCGCCGTTTTGCGGAGCATTGTCGATCCTTTGCCTCTTCGCCGGTCTAGCGCCCGCCGCCTCGTGCTCATCATCGCCAAAAACGTGCTCGGTGGAGAGGAAATCGCCCCAATCAGGTGCATTGATCAGCCCGTCTGCGGCAATCGCATTCTCGTAGTTCTCGCTCAAGGGGTCTACGTGCTCACCGGGATCTGGAGCCTCGTGAGGGTACGGAATCCGCGCGAGCGGCGAGAGGGTGCTGGCTGCAGGCGGTACCGCCGAGAGATGGTCGTACTCTTCCGTGGCAACTCCACAGGCGAATTGGCGGCTCCTAGTGGTGCATTGTCCGGCGCAGCTTATCAGCCGTGCGCCTGAGGTCCACGGCGTGAACACCTGCGGCCGATTTGGCCAGATGTGCCAGTGCGGCACTGGTCTTTGCATGACCGCCGGACCTCTTGTAGGTCTCGACATCCTCATCCAGCGACTCGTCGGATAGTCGGGCGGCAATGCTCTGCTTGTGGTTTTGGCGCAAGTAATTACTGAAACCGATAAGGAAAGGTGCATAGTTTCTGGCAGTCGGCCGGGATTCTGCGGCTTTGTAGTCTTTGATCAGGTCCGCATCTTCGGGATAAGGGCTGAGCTCAGCACGGGGCTTCCTTGGCGCAATCCCGGCAGCCGACTGAGAGGCCCGCAGATGAGCCAGTGACACCGTGATCTGCTGCTCGCCCCCATTCGCCTTAAATGACGCGGCATCTTTATCAAGCGACTCCTCTCCGGTCCGGGCGGCAATCGCCGGTTTGTTATTTGCTAACAGCCACTGGCTCAATTTGCGAATATGACGGGCGATCGCCTGGGCGCTTGCCTCTTCGTATCTGGCTGCGACGAGTGCCTTCTCAAGCGCCGAAACAAGCTGCGCGTCTTCGGGATGGAAGAGGTTCGCGACTGTTTTGGCGCGACTTGCATTGGGTGCAATTCCGTCTGCCGACTGTGAGGCCCGCAGATGTGCCAGTGCCGTGAGAGCGCGCCGTTTGCCGCTCTTGTCAAAAGCTGCTGCATCCTTATCCAGCGACTTATCGTAAAGCCTGGCAGCAATGGCCAGCTTTTCGTTTGCAACAAGCCATCGGCTGAATCTTCGGAGAATCCGCACATTGGTCTGGGCGGTGATCTTCTCGAAGTTCGCCTTAATGAGTGCGTTCTCGAGGCCGGAAATGAGCGTTGCATCCTCAGCATGCAGAGATGCGGGTTTTCTCGCACCGGTCCGCAAATGCTTTAGCGCGGCACGGATCGCCCTGGAGCCACCGGATTGCCGATAGAGATCCATATCTTCGATGAGCGACTGATCCTTATCCAGCCCATCCTCGTCGAGGCGAGCGGCAATGCTCTGCCTGTTGTTTTCGCGCAGGTAGTGACTGAAATCGGTCATAACGCTTGCATAGGTCCTGGCAATCTTTGATGTGCCGGCGGCCGCCGCGTCTTCCTTGTACTGCTTGATGCGTGCCGCGTCGTCCGGATAGGCCTTTAGGTCAGGTTGGCCTGCGACCGGCGCAACTCCGCCCGCTGCTTGAGAGGTCCGCAAATGAGCCAGTGCCGTACGCACGTTCGTGGCACCGCCCTTTGCTATGAATTCCTCGATCTCTTCATCCAGCATCTCGCGGTCAAGCCGTTCCGCCATTGCCGGCCTGTCGTTGCCAAAGAGCCAGCGGTCGAAGCCTAAAAGATAATCGACATTGCTCCTGGCTGTGCTCTCGGCGGCCCCGCCCCTGAGGAGCGCCTCCCTAAGCCCGAGAATGAGGGGAATATCCTCGGAATAAAGGAGATCGGCGCTGCGCCCGACCTGGCCTGCTCGCGGCGCAAGATAGCCCGAGGGGCTCGGTTGATCCATGACGCTCGAGGGCGCATCCTGCTCGTGACCTTGCGCAGGCAGCATCTCTGGCCAGCCGACCGTTCGCTGCCACACGCTGTCGGGCGCAACGGCGTCTGCCGGCCACATTTCACCCGTTACGGCCGCGGCTTCCGAGTCGGGACGAATACCGCCATCAAGCTCGACCGCGTCATCGCCAGCCAGTGTCTTTCGCAAGTCGGTCAGTGCAGCTCGAACCTTCGGGTGATAACCAGGGGTGGCCTCATAGCGCATGAGGTCTTCATCCAGCGAATTGTCGTGAAGCCGGGCAGCGATGGCGGACTTGGCATTGTTACGCAGGTACTTACTGAATCTGCCTAGGGCAGTTCCATACCTGTATGCCGTCGCTGCTTCCTTCTTACGCTCGTTAATGACAGTCGACTTGTACTCCTTGATGAGCTCGGCGTCCTGAGCAAAGGGGCTAGCCCGCGACGGGATCAACTCCACTCCGCCCGCCACCTGAGAGGTCCGCAGATGGGCGAGCGCAGTGAGGATACCCCGCTCGCCACTCTCTTTGAAAGCCGCTGCATCGCTGTTCAGCGTACTGTCGTGAAGACGCTCGGCAATTCCCTGCTTGCTGTGTTGAACGAGCCAGCGTCCAAATCTGAGAAGAGAATCGACGTGCCCCTTCGCCGTACGCTCCTTGAATCCGCGCTTGATGAGTGCCGCTCTTAGTCCCTCGACGAGAGGCACATCTTCAAAATAAAGGGGCTCGCTGCTACGGCCTGCAAAAGCCCACACTGCCTGACTCGGCTGCTGCACGGAGGGCACCAGCATCGCCCGAGAGCTTCCGCCATGCGATAGCGTCGAATATTCGTGCTCATCGGTATCCGTAAGGGGCAGCCCCTCGCTTCGCCATGCGCCGACCAGCCGGGCGGAGGTCTGCTCCGGCACGCCACTACCCGCATCGGCGATCTCTCCCAGCTGTTGTTCGAACGCCGCCGCGTCCGCCGAGGGGGAGACCGACGAGTTGTCTTGCGCGCCCACGCTGCCCGACTGCTGAAGCGCGCGACCAGGAGAGGGAAAGTTCATTCGCTGTCACTTTCGACGGTGAAATATCTGGGTCTCGGCTGCCGCATGGACAATCGGGCAATCGAGCGAGTGCGATTAGAGCATCAGCTAACCGCTTTTCTTCGCCTGCCCCTTGCACTAAACTCTGGTTTCGCACACACCGTCCCAAATGGTCCCAGCATCCGCCTGTTTTGCTAGGCCGGATAGCTGTCGAGAACCTGACGAGCCCGCAGCTTTCTACGAGCGGCGCGACAACACGGTCGAGCACGTGCCGGAACACCCGCAGTTCGAAAACAGTGACGAGGTCGTGCCGCGATGTTGCCCCAGTATTCTTATGAAGCAAGTTGTGCGATCGTGGCTTCTTCCATGGCTCCGCTCAGCATTTTGGCAGCCTGGGCGAGGAGCAGCCTGTCCGCGCGGGTGTTTGCGCCGACTCCCTTAAGCCAGAGCAATTTCGGTCGCTGAATTCCACCATCTATCGCCACGCTCATTGCAGCGGGCGGATCAGCTGACGATCGGCGCCCAACGAACGCATCTCCGCGCTGGCCCTCCAAAACAGATAGACCCAGCAAAAACGTGTTCACTGCTCGAAGCGCCCGGTTCCTACTTTGACCAACGTCTTCGTCACCTCGTTCCGGTGGAATCTGGAACGACCGACGCCCCCTTTGTGCGCGCGAGCTCGCTGCGGGCGGGTCACCACGTCATTCCTTTCCGAATGGCTCTCGCCGACGGTCTTCGGCGGATCCGATTTGACAGCGCGTTCCGCAGCGACAAACCGCTTCGCAGGACAGATCTTCTGCAAGATGGGTGCGATCTGCCGAACTCAGCGTGAGACCTCCGCGCCACTCAACTTACTCGCAGGTACTCGAGCTAACTTGCTTCATGGCCACTGGTAGAGCTTTCGATGACGCGTCGGTTTGTGCCGCTGCGCTTCGAACAGAAGTAGACCAGCGACCGGCGCTCCCCGGCGGATACAGGCTTCACCTCATGCCGCAGCCTACATGTTGTGACAAGCACCGCACCAAATGGTGGTCGAAATACCTGCTGCTCGTACGGGCTCGGATATACGACGAATTCGCCACCCTCAAAATCTTGCGCGAGCTGCACAATTACGGAGTACTCAAAGTCTGGATCGCTCTCGGCATCCAAATGGATGCCAACAAACGAACCGGGAGGCATACGATGCAACTGGCATCTGCGAATCACATAATCTGACGATGCTCCCAGGATCGTTTTTAATGCGAATCCGCGATCTTTCCTTTCAAGCAGATCGATGATTTGCCTCGGCGCTGCGCCATCCACATTGCTGGGACTGCGGCCGGGCGGGTCCACCCTCACGCGTTTGACAAAGACGTTGTGCGAGTCGCCGGCATCTCCCAACCGCACCTCTTCTTCGGGAATCTCAGCCTGCAGCTGATTGATCCTCGCCAGTTCATCCTGTGTAAATAACGTCTGGGAGCCGATCACGATCGTACCCTTCACCAAGAGCTCTACGCGGAATTTCGTCAGAGCCTCTTCTGAAAGTAGGCCCTTTTTGTCATGTGCTGAACGCGCCATTGAGTTCACTCCGGGGTTGGTTCTTCGATGCAGAGCCTGGGTCCTGGTTGCATCGAGCCGAATGCTTGTTCCCAATGTTCGCCATCGAACTCGTCTATTTTGATGCCCTCGATCGTTCTTTTATCCAGGCATCGAACATTGACGCTGAACCCGGAGGGGTTCGACCGCGGCCGATAGAATGGCTTGACGCCGCAAACCCGACAAAACGTGTGCCGGGCGATGTTCTTGTTGAACTGGTAAGTGGTGAGGAACTCTTCGCCGCATTCAATCGTGAGCCTGTCGCCAGGTACCAGCAAGTGCATAAATCCAGACATCCGGCAGATCGAGCAATTGCATCGAACTGCAGAGAGCTGCCGCGGCGCCCGGACGCGGAATTTGACAGAACCACAATGACAATGGCCGCGGTGTTCGATTTCAGATCGGTCGTTTTTCTCAAGTGAGACAATCCGATGCAGATCGTGACACCACTGTAAGTTCAGTCGATAGGCTCGATCGAACTCGTCCAAAAAGAAACCGTTGCGATCAGCCGGAACAAGTTCGCCAATGAGGCGGCATGTCATTTCTCCGTGATACTGCTCGGCTGGATCTTTTCCACCGACGTGGCTCCGGAAGTACTCAAGATCGTCGGGGCTCGCATCAAAGGTTTTGACCGTGGTGGTCCACAGCGCCTGGATCATCTCCGCAGCATGCAACTCAAAGGCGACCATGTAGGCGCAACGCACCACGGGGTCTTTCGCTGACAACCCATCATAGAGAGAATGCAGGTACCGGTTCGTCGTGGCGCTATAGTTGGGGCGTATTGCTCTGCCGAGCAGTCGCGATGCATCCCTTCTAAATAGGTTTGAGTGAAAATTGTCGGTGAGCAGAATATCGGGTAGCGCCGCTTTGCCACCCTGGAGAACTCGGCCGTAGCCGCCCGTCTCATCCCAACAAATGAAATTTGCGACGACGCTGGTCAGTTCAATATCCCTGGGAAGATCCCGATTATGATGCATTGCATCGAATATGAGATCTTTTTGCGACCCTGCCTGCAGGTAGGGAAACGCCTGTGACATCGCCAGGTATTCAGGCAGCAGGCTAGCAACCTGCTCTTCGGACAGCTCCTCAGCAAAGGGATGCGCGCCAAACAGAGCTCGCGCACGCTCAGTCAAATGCGCGCAAAAACTCTGCGGAGGCTGATCCGGCGAAAATCGAGAAGCTTGAGAAGACGTCATTTGGACGATAGCCATGAGGGGAGAACGAGCCCTGAAGAAGCGAATTCTCGTCGGGACCAGCTATTGGCCAGTCGAGACAGACGAGCTAGTTGGCGCGATGGCGCTCATGATCGCCGTCGCCTCCGAGGCGAACTCTACTCTTTGCATCCTCGCGGCCCCCTTAGCCGGGCGTCTCGAGCCCAATCCTGTTCACACATGGAGCACGCCCTTTGATTGAAGCGGCGATAATTCTGTCGGATTACGATCCAGATCAGTCCAATCCCGCGCATGGTTGGCGCCTCCAGGCATCACGCGCCGATTCATGGTGAGTTATTGGCCCGCCCAAAAGCATCGGGATTTTGCGTCACAGGAGGGGGCTCTGTTTGCGCGATCGAGCCTCGCTTGACGTCGGTCGCAAGATGCATGGAAATCCCGCGGTTTCTGCTCATTGCTCATTTTTGACTGGCTACGCGCTTGGGACAGCGCTTCTAGAAGGAGGCGTGTCTACCGCGCTCTTAGGAGCTTCCGCCGCGATCTGCGCGAGATGTCGGCAGCTCGCCCCCACGAGCGTCTGAGAAAACACCGCCGCTGCTCTTACCCGTTCCGCCTGCACTCGTCCGCTCCTGTGGTCTTGCACGTTTCTAGCAATCGCCGTGCCAACCCTGGTCTCGCGCCATAAGTTTCGGAATAGTTTGGTAAAACGTTCATGCCGGCTCGTCAGGACAGGTGTCCTGAGTCTGACACGGTTTGCATGGCTGTCGGAAATCGAGCGGCGAATAAGTGCCAGCCTCTGGCCACGAGGGGCATACGTCCTTGACCGCCAGAATCCCCCGAACAAGCATCATAGCTGCCGTGAGCCGGCAAACGAATCGCCTCAGGTATTCGTCAATTCTAGTTTGAGGTGAAGTGCGCTTGCGGCAATTGGCGTTGAGATCTGCTGGTGCTCCGCGAACTGGCGCTGAAATATGTGCACTAATCTAATTATCGCCGAAAATACGCCGGAAAGATCAGGCGC
Organism: Bradyrhizobium tropiciagri; assembly: GCF_001189845.1. GTDB lineage: Bacteria > Pseudomonadota > Alphaproteobacteria > Rhizobiales > Xanthobacteraceae > Bradyrhizobium > Bradyrhizobium tropiciagri. The sequence continues at coordinate 82,537 of NZ_LFLZ01000014.1, read as the reverse complement.
CTTCCGCTCGGCCGGTAATGTCACCAATGACGAAGTCACGGCCTGATGCAATTGGGCTGGCGTGAGGTTTTCCGAACCGGCCATTTTTGACGGGAAGGAAACTCGCTTGTCACAGACACTTATTCAGCACGGGACGGTTAAATCGCGCGTCAATGCGATCCTGCGTGCAACCAGCGGCAATTTCCTGGAGCAATTCGACTTTTTCCTGTTTGGCTTTTACGCCAGCGCTATCGGACGAGCCTTCTTCCCATCCGAAAGTGAAACAGCCTCGTTGGTCAACACTTTCGGCGTGTTCTGGTTGGGTGCCTTAATGCGTCCAGTAGGCGCAATCGTCCTCGGCGCCTATATCGATCAGATCGGCCGTCGAAAAGGCCTGATCATCACACTATCGATCATGGCGATCGGCACTGTCATTATCGCTTTCTGTCCCAGTTACGCGACCATTGGCATTGCAGCCCCGATTATCGTTTTGGCTGGACGGCTGCTGCAGGGTTTTTCCGCCGGCGTCGAGGTCGGCGGCGTTTCAGTCTACCTGGCGGAGATCGCAACCCCAGGCAATCGCGGCTTCTATACATCCTTTCAATCCTCTAGCCAGCAGGTCGCGATCTTTGTCGCGGCGAGCGTGGGCTACCTGCTGAACGAGTCGATGCCGGCCGAAACCGTCGCCTCCTGGGGGTGGCGCATTCCGTTTTTTCTCGGCTGCCTTATCATCCCGCTTATTTTCCTTCTTCGTCGAACACTGGAGGAAACGCCGGAATTTCTGGCGATGAAGAAGCATCCGAAAGCCCGCGAGATCTTTGCCTCGGCGCTGGTCGGCTGGCGCATAGTCGTTCTCGGAATGATGATGGCGATCCTGAGCACAACGACCTTCTATTTCGTCACCGTTTACACGCCCACTTTCGGCAAGACAGTCTTGAAGCTGTCCGCTCAGGATGCTCTCCTGGTGACGCTCCTGGTCGCCATGACCAATTTCATCTGGAATCCAATTGGCGGCGCCGTCTCCGACCGTATCGGCCGAAAGCCAGTTCTGCTCGCCATTGCCGGCCTTGCATTGATGAGCGCGTATCCGGCTTTGAACTGGCTGGTAAGCGCTCCCACCTTCGGCAAGATGTTGGCGGTCGCGATGATGTTCTCGTTCTATTTTGGCACCTACAGCGGAACTATGTTGGGCGCGCTCGTTGAGATCGTGCCCGCGCATGTGCGCACAACTTGCTTTTCCCTGGCCTTCGCACTCGCGGCCGCCTTGTTTGGGACCTTTACGCCGTTGGCCTCGACCTGGCTCATTGAGCGGACCAACGACAAGGCTTCACCGGCGTATTGGCTGATGTTTTCAGCCACGCTCGGCATCATCGCGGCACTGACCATCTATCGGGGCACCGCCAAACCGTCGAGAACCGCGGACCGTTCACACCCTGAACCAAATGATAACACCTTGGGCGTGCAAACGGCATCGCCCTAGCATGGTGCTCCCGGATGCAGACAGGTTTCGCCTCGTCGTCACCGCCATCTCGAAGCTGGACTTGTGTTTTGGTCTGACTGACCTTCTATCCAGATCAAGCATCACGGGCTGATACCGCAAGATCGGCTTCGAGCTTGGGTTGATACTTGAAAATAGCGTCTATCAGCGCCTGCGCGGGTTGCTCCGTGGCCTCAACCAAGGCCGCCTTCTCGGCGCGTGCAGAGGGGGCGAACACTCGCTTGACGACGGTCGGTGAGCCCTTGAGACCGCATTTGGAGATGTCCTCAACGCCTGCGTCGTGCGCGCTCCATTTCACGATCGGCGCCCGTGCGGCACGTAAGGCATCCGCCATCGCGCCGCGCCGAATCTGGTTTGTCGCCTCCAGCATGGTGACGAGACAGGGCAGCCTCGTGTGCAGGACCTGGATACCACCTTCGGAACGTCGTTCCGCTTCGATTGTGTGTGCGGCGAGATCCAGGGATCTGACCTTGGCGACGTAGGTAAGCTGCAGCACGCCCAGGCGCTTTGCGATGCCGGGCCCAACCTGCGCGGTATCGCCGTCGATGGTCTGCTTGCCCGTGAAGATGAGGTTTACCGGGCCATATTCCTTGCCGATCTTTCGGATGGCTGTTGCCAGTGCATACGTCGTGGCAAGGGTGTCGGAGCCCGCAAAGCATCGATCGGTGAGCAGTACGGCGCGATCGGCGCCATAGGTCAGCGCCTTCCTCAAAGAGTCTTCCGCCGACGGCGGGCCCATTGTAAGCACGGTTATTTCGCCGCCAAACCGATCGCGCAGTTCCAGCGCGGCCTCAAGCGCAAAGAGGTCATATGGGTTGATGATGGTCGGCACACCCTGACGCATGATCGTATTGGTAACGGGGTGCACGCGAATCTGTGCAGAGTCGGGAACCTGTTTGATGCAGACGACATTGTGCACGGAGTTGCTCCAGAAGTTACGACACCGCGAAGAGAACAGCAAGTCTCGTACCACAACGACTCTCCTTGGACTGTGCTCGCCATTACAAAGGCCTGGACGGAGCCGATCGAGCGACCTGGCCCGGTTTTGTGAGGGACGAATACCGACATGCGTCGAAGCCGCGACAGCGCCGTGCCGCCGCCGGAAACGTTAGGTAAGTGACGCCAAGATCCTTGCGCTCAAAACCGCTTGATCTCGATTCCGTATTTCCTCAACGCGTAACCAATCTGACGCGGCGTTAGCCCCAGCAAGCGCGCTGCTTTTGCCTGCACCCATCCAGATTTTTCCATGGCTGCAATGACTCGCTCGCGATCGGCGATCTTCGCGCCACTTACGAGGACTGTGCCGGGAGGAGCAGCCAGCGAGGCCAACTCGCTGCCGCCTGGCGGAGCCGGCGCGGTCGCTTCAGGTAGCGGAGTGATCGACTTAGCCAGTACCGGCGCGCTCGGGACCGCCGGCATGATCATCTCCTCCGATGTACTTTTCCACAGCATGGCGGAAAGACATTGACCGTGGCAACAAGCGAAATCATTTCTCACGATCGCTGGCCCGGCGGACAGCGTCGCCGTGCGCTGAATGCAGTTTTCGAGCTCTCGGACATTCCCGGGAAAGCCGCAATTCATCAGCACATCAATCGCGCTCGCATCCAAGGTCAGCGTACGCCCGTTCTCGTTATTGAAGTTCCTGAGAAACTCGCTGGCCAGCAGCGGAATATCGCTGCGCCGCTCACGCAGCGGCGGCAGGAGCAAAGGAACGACGCTGATCCGATAGTAAAGGTCTGCGCGAAATTCGCTCTTTGCTACGGCCTCTTCCAGGTTCCTGTTGGTCGCTGCTATGACACGAACATCGACCTTGATGGTCTGGTTGCTGCCGACGCGCTCGAACTCCTGCTCTTGCAGAACTCGCAGCAATTTCGCCTGGAACGGCGCCGAAATCTCGCCGATCTCGTCTAGAAATAGTGTCCCTTTGTCAGCAAGCTCGAAGCGCCCCTTGCGCGAGCTGAACGCGCCGGTGAAGGCACCTTTTTCATGGCCAAACAATTCGGACTCCAGGACCGTCTCAGGCAGCGCCGCGCAATTCAGTTTGACGAAGGGCCGCTTGGCTCGAGATGACGACTCGTGAATGGCTTTGGCTACCAGTTCCTTTCCGGTCCCGGATTCACCGCGCAGTAGAACCGTGCTGTTCGATTTGGCTACGATCGCGATCTTCTCGAGAAGCCCACGGAGCGCCGGGCTGTCGCCAATGATGCCATGAACGTGGACCTTCTTACGATCCCGTGCAGGTTGCCTAAGCTCAAACAATTGCTTTTGTAGCCGGTCCTTCTCCACCATCAGCCGTTCGCGGTCGCAGGCGAACAAGCGGTGCAGCTTCACTGTCTGTCCCACCAAATTGGCGATCATGGCAAGCAGCCGTGTGTCGTAATCGAGCCGGAGACTCGACCTTTCGTCGCGGATACGGTCGACTGTCAGCGTACCAACGACCTTGGAGTCGATGCGAATTGGCACTCCGATGAACGAGACGGGTGTATTATCCGAGGCGCCCAGCACCTCGAGGTCGGCAGCGCTGAATGCCGGCTCGGCTGCCACATCCTCGGCGACAAGAGGCCGGTCCTCCGCGACGATTTGGTTGATCGCCTTCCGGGGCAAGCGCATCCGGTACCGTTCGTCGCTGCCTTCGCTCCAGCCGTCGCCCACGGTGATGTCTGGCATCCCGTCATCGTCGAACAGTGAGACGATGCCGTGTCGCATCTGCACAAACGATTGCAGAAGCTCGAGAACGTGGGCCAAGGTGACTTCAAGCCGGCAAGGAGCGGTCAGTATCTTCGATATTTCGAAGATGCCGGTCAGTGCGCTCTCGCGCAATGGCTCGACGGAGAACTCGCGTTGCGGCTCCACTTCTGAGGCAGGTCTTTCGCGTGCGGAAGCGATATGCAGCATGAGGCGGTCTCCGTTGTTTTGATCATCCTCCCTGGCGACTTGTTCCGGTTTGCGAGCTTCGTTAGGCATGTCATTCTCGATCTAGGGCCAAGTGTTGACGAGACGCCGTAGAAGCGTAACAGCTTTTCGTGGCACGACGATAAACTTTCAGTGCGTTTCTTTTGCGGAATGGATGCCCGACGTCAGCGTAGAACGCACGTTCCACTGCTGCAGCTCAAGTCAGCTGCCTCGCAAGGCGAGGCCGATCACAGATGTTGCCCACCGTTGATCGGCAGCTCGGCTCCCGTGACGTAGCTCGCAGCATCTGAGCACAGGAAGAAGATGACCTTGGCCACCTCATCGGGCGTTCCCACTCTGCGCAGCGGGATAGTGGGCACAAGACGCGCTTCGGTTTCGGGCGACAACATGTCCGTCGCGATTTCGCCGGGAGCGATCGCATTCACACGAATGCCGTGCGGCGCGTAATCATGTGCCATTTCGCGTGTGAGACTTGCAAGCGCCGCCTTCGACGTCGCATAGGCACTTCCAGCAAACGGATGCACCTTCGATCCGGCGATCGAAGTCACATTGACGATCGATCCTGACCCAGCTCTCAGCTCGTCAAACAAACCCTGCGCCAGCAGGATCGGAGCCACGAGATTGAGATGGAAGACCCTCATCCAAGTCTCGATGGACGTCGTCAAAGACGTTAGCCGGTCCCCATTAGGTGTTTTCGGCGAAATCCCGGCATTATTCACCAGGGCGTGCAACACTCCGCCGCTCAACCGTTTCTTCACCTCGCTCACCGCGCGCGGCAGCATTCGATGGTCGCTGAGGTCGATCTGGACATGATCCTCGTTCCCTGATTCCCACGGGCAGCGCTCGCCGTCGAACGGCTGGCGCGCGCAAGAAATGATACGCCAGCCGGCTTCTGAAAACAGCTTGGCAGTAGCGTGACCAATTCCGCGCGATGCGCCGGTTAGAAGCATCGTCTTCCCTTCTCCTCGATGCACGCCGGCTTTATCGGCATGAAACGGACAAGTCGAGTGCATCGCCAGCAGCGGGCTCGGGATCAGATCGTCATTTGGCAAATCGAGACCCACGCCACCCCCTCTCCTGTTGCGTGCTCGCGCACTCCAAGCAGGAATTGGGCCACCATAACCGAGGCAACGCCGCTCCGGCTTTGCGGCCTGGTGTCGCAGAACGCTTGGCAGGTTCGCAACGGCGCATTCGCTTTGCGACAACAATGGCATGTTAGCAACAAAAATGTCGGAACCACGCGCTCGCCTGGATGGATACGGGCCTGGAAGCGCGCGCTCTTTCCTGCTTGCGCAACCGCGAATCCGACAGCTGGGCAGCATTTGTCGCGGAGCAACGATCGGTCGGTACGGTCGGGCCTGTTAGCCGCGCCGTTCAGCGATCCGAAACTGACGTTATCATCCTGGCACGTCCGATTTCCCTACAGCTGCCCGACCTGACACGCACTGGCAGTCGCATATCGCCGCGAATTCCTTTCGCGCATCGTGAGCCGGTGCGCTGATTGTCTGAACGGCGTCCCCGGTCGCGCCTGCGTCAGTTGGGCGAGCGAGCGGCAGACGGCCTTGAGGGCTGTTGCGCCAATCGATCCTGGCCAGCAGATAGTTCAGCTACGCCGGAGACATCGTTTACGGTTCACCCGCGACCGATGACCCGATGATTCTTCCTTCTCCCTAGCCTTTTGGTGAACAAGTATACTCCCCGCCACGCGTGCCACCTTCACAAGATCGCTCCGGCGACCGCGGAAGACGAAGATGCGCGCTCAGCGGGCCCAGCATCTTCTACGTCCTACACTTCAGCTGCCAACGGCGGAACGCTCCTGGCATCAGACTGTCTCAAGCCACACCCGCGCCTTCGAGGTCCTGGAAAGGAGGCACTGTTGGCTCATTTTTCAGAGCATGGCGCTGCTCGACCTCCCAAGGAGCAAGCATCAATGCATACCATCCCCTCTAACGTCGGCCGCGGTGATATGGGAGCGCAGCCTTGTCCGACGTCAGGACCAGCCAAATTCCCAAGGTTCGCGCGAGGCGAAGACGGAGATTGGCGCGCACCTTTTTAGCGCGGCGGGGCAATTGTTGATCGATGTCGCGCTTCGCACTCCCGAGGGTTAGCGTCCTCCAGGGTAACCTCGCTGCCAGCGGCCACTTCGCCAACGATTTTACGCCCGGAAAACACGTGATAGCACTTTTTGATGCAAAGAGCGGCCATCAAATCAATGAGGCAAGCTACGACGTTCATGCCGTCACGACCTCTTGGGAGGATTCTTCAATCAAGATTAGTCGGCCCGGATCGTTTAGGTCGAACTCTATGACGCGTGGCACAAACAGGCGTGCATAGCGTGTGAAAGCGCTTGTCGGAGGAAAACGGATTGCAGTGTCGCACCGCGCGAGGAGATACATTTCGGTAAGGGCGGCAAAGCCGCCCTCGGCTCCGAGCGCCCCGCTGTGCAACGGTCCGGCCTGAGGCGGCTTGAAGCGCTTGGGAATCGTGAAAACATCAGGAAATATCGCCGAAACCTGCTCGAGGACGTGCGCGCTGTCCGTGCACAGGAACGCCCTCACGGGCTTTGTGTGCGGCAACGCCTTGGCCCTTTCAATCGCATTACAGACCTGTCGCAGGGCGCGCTCCGGATCGGTCCAATACGGAGCATGCCCCATAATGTCCTCGCCGTTGCCGTGTCGAACATGAATGCCGATCATACTGTATGGCTCAAAGTGCTCGCGATAAATGGCATCAATCCGGGCCTGACTCTCAGGGCGTGGTTTGATGCTCCGAAAGATTTCTCGTTCTGCTTCTTGATCGCAGCGCCACATCAGGCAGGCGTCACAAACGACAGTGTTCGCATCGCTGTCTTGCTGGCTTTGAAACAGTTGATCGAGTTCGTCGCGCTCTCGGAAAATTTGCTCGTCCGGCCGATAGACGCAGTCGATCGATGGCTTATTCCACCAACTCGGAAAGAATGGTCCTGGAAACGAGCGCTGATTGATCTGGTCGTCGCAAATCACCCGTACGCCGGCAATGTCCTGAACCGGTTCAAAGAACACTGGAAAGGCATTGATGAACGGCTGGTCGAGATAACAAGACCCCCGCCAATCGATGACCAGGTTCCGCCCGGTCCGCTGTGCAAAACGCCAAGCAGCCGCCAGCGACCACAGGCAGTCGCCGAATCCCGTACGTCGTCGGGACACTACGAACCTATCATTCTTCGAACCGCTCTGCATGGCCTCTTCCCGGGCTCCTGGTTGGACAAAAGACGCCATTGCAGACGTCTCATGTATCATCTCGTCCGACGTCGCGGTCTGAAATTGCGGTGCCGGCGAGCTGCGTCGGTAGAACTTCATATCAGTGCTATCCGTGATGCGCCGAGATCTCGCAACACTTTCCGTCTTTTCTTGAGCGGTGTTGCGGCGACGTGCCGATTTCAGCCGGATGGCCGATGCCCCCTCCGTGCGTCGGACGGCCTGGCCTCCTCACATGCAGGCATAGGCATGGCCATGCTCATGAGTTACGGCTATGTTTTGCTTTACACTTTATTGCGGTCGCAGGCCGCGCGCGGCGGATGCAGACGAATGCCTCGCAGCTCCCACACGAGCCGCAATTCCTTCACGAGATCTTCACGCTTGTCCTGGCCCAGCATGGTTGCGTCGAGCAGACAGCCGAGCGACGCCTCGCCCTCGACCCGCATCAACATCTCGAAAAGCTCATGTGAGATGCGCATACTATCGTAGGCGGAATGTCCCGTGCGGATCTCGCAGACCGTCTCCTGACGATCTACCGCTACGTGAGAGCGGACACGATGAAGCGATGCATAGGGTGGCAATGAAACGCCCAGTGCGCTCCAATCCTGCAATGTTGCCGTCCGCTTCTTGACCAGGAACGGCCCGACCACAAGTCCGTCCAAATCGGTCGTCAAGAACGTAACGATCGCGTCTGACACCGAATCAACGATCGGCTCGGCATTGTTGTTAAACGACGTGTTTAGAAGAATCGGTATTCCAGTTCGCTTCTTGAACTCGTTGATTAAATCCCAATAAGCGGGGTTTGTCTCGCGCGACACCGTTTGCAGCCGAGCGGTCCCGTCAACGTGCGTGATCGCACCGAGCACGCTACGCTGGGCTTCACGCACGCGAACCACAAAGTTCATGAACGGCAGCTCCCTCGTGCCGCCTGGAAGCTCGAAGAACTCGCTCGCATGCTCTACCAGTACAGACGGCGCAAACGGACGATAACTCTCGCGCTTTTTGACCATCTCGTTAATTCGGTTCTTGTTATCGGCTGGCCGCGGGTCCGCAAGAATGCTGCGGTTACCAAGCGCACGTGGGCCGAACTCAGAGCGGCCCTGAACCCAGCCGATTACAGCGCCATTTGCCATCCAGTCTGCCGCACTGGATGCTATGTCATCACTTCGTTGAATGTCGAGGTGGCCTGACCATGCGTTGAGCTCACGCTCCACGGCTTGCTCATTGCCGAGATCGGGCCCCCAATAAACGTCCGGCAGTCGCTCGCGCGGCGCCGGCCTGCCCAGCTCATTTGACACGATCAATGCAGCGCCGAGCGCGCAACCGGCGTCGTGCGCCGCGGGTTGAACAAAGATGTCGTCAAATAGCCCGGAATAAAGCAGCTTACCGTTCAGCGTGCAATTATGGGCTACCCCTCCAGCCAGGCACAAGCGTGCTATGCCTGTCGCTTCACGATGGTGCCGCAGGATGTGAAACACGATCCGCTCCAGCGCCTCCTGCAACGAAGCGCTGACATCTCGATGTTGTTGGGTGAATGGCATTCCTTTTCGCCGAACCTCGATGTGGCGGACCAGGGCCGGAGCGATCCGATCCAGGTGAACGCGATAGCCACCCTTGTCCAACAACTCGTAGAACTGCGCGAAGAGTTCGCGATAGGGAGCGGGATCACCATACGGGGCAAGCCCCATCACTTTGTACTCGTCGAACAACCCGTAGCCGAGATATCGGATCGTCTCGAGATAGAACAGCCCCAGGGAGTTACGTTCCGGGAAGCTTGCAAGTTGCGCAATTTCGATGCCAGACCCCACCGCCAATAAGCCGGAGAGAAAATCGCCACTACCGTCGATCGTAAAAATGAGACTTTGTTCGAACCCCGACATGGCAAACGCGCTCACGGCATGCGCTTCATGGTGATTTACGAAGGAAAGCCGCGACGGATCGATCTCGGCGTCGAACTCCCGTGCCAGCAGCTGGCGCATCAACAGTTTGGCGTCCAACGGAACGGGCTTGGAAACAGAAAGACGCTCGAGCATTGTATTGCAGTAGGCTTCAGTCGCGTAGAACGCGATACGGTCGATCTCGCCGAGCTCAACTCCTGCGGTAGAAAGGCAGTATCGGATGGAGTTGCTCGGCAACTTGTTGGAGTGCTTGACGCGGTTGAGGCGCTCCTCTTCGACGGCAGCAATCACGCGGCCATCCTGCACAAGAACCGCAGCGCCATCGTGAAGAAATGTACTCGGCAGCTCCGGCGAGCTTTCATAGATTCTGTCAAGACCACCACTTATTCCTAGGCACAACATCCAGCTCTCCATTTGATCATGGCGGAACGACAACTGCGTTCCACCTATCCAATCTGTGCGATCACGCTCCGTCGGGTGCGCGGGCCAGACAACACAATACAACTTTGCAAATCCGTCTCGGCGCTTAGCGACAGGCGCTCAGAATGTAGCGGTGCAGCCGTCAGCACCGATCGACCGAACAGACGGCCAGAGACCTTGCTCGATCGCGGCCTCTCAAGTCCATTGCACCGGCCGCTGCGACAGACCAGGTCATCCCGAGCTACCGCACGACGCATCTGACTGTGAATTTCTCCATTCTCGCTGAACTCACGTCAACGCAGCAGACGGCGCCGAAATACTGCTATCGACGCAAAAAAGGGCAAGACCGTGTAAACGCAGAGCGCAGCAACATGCAGGACAGCACTGTCGACACCGCGTTCAAGCATCGCTGGGCGAATAAGGTCGACCGAATGTGCGAGAGGTAACAAGCCGACGAAATGCTGAAATGAGCCGGGCAGTTGGCTCGTCGGAAAGACCACGCCACACAAGAACACCATAGGACTAAGAACAAGTGTCTGGTAAAACACGAAGTAATCGTAACTTGGCGCGAGAGATATGACGACCATGGCCAGGCTGGCGAAGACAAGGCCAGTAAGGGCGATTGTTGGCATCGTATATAGAATGGATAGCCATGATGCATAACCCAGCGTGACAGCGACGATCCCGATCGCTGTTCCGGCCAGAACGGACTTACTGGCCGCCCACACCAGTTCACCCAAAACGATATCGCCAAGCGTGAGCTCAGTGGAGAGGATTGCTTCCCAGGTACGCTTGGCGTCCATGCGTGCAAAGGCTGCATACAAGGTTTCAAAGGTCGCGGACGTCATGGCACTGGTCGCGACCATGCCTGCCGCCAGGAACGCGATGTACGACGTCCCCTCAACGCGCCCCACGATCAGCCCAAGGCCAAAGCCGAGGCCAAACAGATTGGTCAAGGGATCTGCGAGGTTGCCGAGAATCGATGCAAGCGCCACTTTCTTCCATGCTAGGAAGTTCCGGCGCCATACCGCGATCCAGTTGTACGCGTTAGTGGGCATCACCGCCGCATAACTTTCACCCATCACTCACTTCTCCATCTCGCGCCCGGTCAACCGCAAAAACACGTCTTCGAGATTTGGGGAGCGCTGCAGAACACGAAGTCCCGCTCGTCCCCGCAGTTGCACGCGGACCTGCTCCGGATATGGCGCATAACAGAAGAGCGTCTCTCCACTCACTTCGATGTGCCGCGCATGGGGCCTGATCAGCTCGCGGAGCTGATGTGGATCACCTCCATAGATTTCGACCACGTTGCAGCCAATATGCTCGTCGATTAGCACATCTGGCTTGCCTTCGGCGATCTTGCGTCCACCCTCGAGGACACACAGCCGATCGCAGAGGCGTTCGGCCTCTTCCATAAAGTGAGTGGTCAAGAGAATCGTCTTGCCCCGCGCCAGTAGAACTCGCAGACGCTCCCAAATCAGGTGGCGGGCGTGCGGATCCAAACCAGTCGTCGGCTCGTCCATCACGAGCAGATGCGGGTCATTTATTAGCGCGCGTGCCAAGGTCAGTCGCCGCTTCATGCCACCCGACAGTTCTGAGACCCGTGCGTTCGCCTTGGTTTCGAGCCGCGCGAACTCGAGCAGCGACGGTACGACGGCCTCGATCTTGCGGGCGCTCATGCCAAAATAGCGACCAAACACCAGAAGATTCTCGCGTACGGTAAACTCAAGCTCAAGGTTGTCGAACTGCGGTACGACACCGATCCGCATGCGTGCGACACGAGCGCGCGCCGGTACAGGTTCATTGAGTACCATTATCTTGCCTGCGTCCGGCGAGATCATGCCGAGGAGCATACGGGCGATCGTGCTCTTGCCGGCTCCATTTGGCCCGAGTAGACCAAAGCACTCTCCGCGGGCAACCGAGAACGACAGTTCATCGACGATAGTTCTGCCGCCAAATGACTTTCTGACGCCGGCAAGGTCGATTGCTACCGTGGACATGCTCATCTTAGGCCGACTGGAGCCGTTTGGCCGGCGGTTGCTTCCTTATGACCGGCTTAGTCCAAAGCTGGCCGTCACACCACACATGCTCAACGCGCCCCCATTGACAGGCCGCCGCGGCGTCCGGAAAGAATCCACGCCCGTTCAAGTTCGCGCTCGTGTTGCAGAGCAACGGAAGCCCTGTAAGGCGCTCGAATTCGACGAGAAGCTCAGCGACTTTGTGTGGAGAGCTGCGGGAGATTGTCTGCAGTCGCGCCGAACCGTCCAGATGGATGACAGCGGGAATCTTGTCGCACCATTCCGCCCTGGTCTGATGATCGAACAGCATGTAGGGGTCCGGCGTACCTGGGTTGAATATGTCTGGCGCGCGATCCTCCAAGCAGATCGGCGCCACCGGTCGGAAGTGCTCACGACACTTAATGTCGTTGAGATGATCCTTCATAGCCGGTGACGTCGGAGCCGCCAGAATACTTCTGCCGCCCAACGCGCGCGGACCCAGCTCGGCGCGCCCGGACAGGAACACTACCGGCTTGTTGTCGGCGAGAATGGCGGCAAGCTCACGCAGACTGCACGGCTCGGCCTCCCATTCCGAGACCCCCTCGGTGGCCTGCAGAGCGGGACCGCTGTAAACCGACCATTCCAACGGTCCAAACCCATTTCGCGCCGCCATCGCCGCGCAAGCAGCACCTATTGCCGAGCCGCTGTCATTCGGGAAAGGCGGTACCCACACCTCATCGAACAGGCCCGTCGCGCGAAGCGCACTATTCCACTTGATGTTGAGACCGCACCCTCCTGCCACACATAGATTTCGCGCGCCCGGAAGAGATGAGTGCTGCAACAGAACCATCGCGATTTCCCGAACCAGAAGACGTTCCAGGAACGTATGGAACGAGGCAAGGATGTCCTCCGCTCGTTTGCCCGTAAGGCGCAATGCGCTTGCCTCGAAAAACTCGTGCGTGGCCGAAAGTAATGCTTCCGGATTGTGGATGTCTGCGCGGTAGCGACGAGCCTGCTCCGTGTCCGCGGCAAAGCGCTTCTCGTAGAGTTCTTGAAACACTGCGACAACGCCTTCGTCGACAGAGCCAAGCGCGATGTACGCCATCAGCTTGCCGGCGATGCCCAAATCCCAACTGGTGCGGCTCGGCTGCCTGTAAGGCCCGAAGTGAAGGCCGGCGGCAGCATAGGCCTGACCAATCATGGGAAACAGGGATCCCACGAGCCGCGCGCCGCGAGGTTCGACATAATAAAGGCGGGGAAAGATGGAGCCGTCCCATACCAGACAGAACGCGGGTTTTCCGGTACTGGCAAAGGGGCTGGTGCTATAGGCTGACGCAACGTGGCCCGTGACGTGCGGGTAACTTTTATAGGGAAAGACCTTGTCGCCGAGGATCAGGCCAAAGCCTTCGACGGAATCAAGAAGGCCCTCAGCATGACGCTCGACATATGGCCCCCCTTTCAGCGTGATCGGCACCGCTCCACTAAGGATCTGGAACCGCGACTCGATCTCTCCATCCCAGCCATCGATGACGAACTGATCAATGTCTCGCGGATCAAGACCATGCTCCGCCAACACACGCACGACATCATCGAGGTTGTCGATGGATTGATAGCGTGCGTTGTTACCGCGCTTTTCCTGCTCGGTGCAAAAGACGAGCCGCCCGTCCTCGACGAGAGCAATTGCGCCGTCATGTGTTAATTTGATGCCGCAGATGCGCATACGACCCCCTGATCTAATGACCGACAATTGAGTGTTTTAACGACTGCCCCGACTTCCGGAACAGGACGAGCAAGCAGTCTTCGTTGACCGATGTGGTTTGGCAGTGCAGACGCTCCACCTCCAACAAGCTCTCCTTGAAGAGAGAGATCACCGTCTCGGCACCAGCGGCATGACCCCAGTGTCGACAGGTGGCATCACGCGCGGACCCGAACACCAGAGCGCCGTCTGGGGCAAGCATGCTCACCAGGTTGCGGACCGCCGCGTGCATCTCGGAAACGTCATTGAGATAGTAGAGAACCTCGGCGACGACGATCAGATCGAACTTCTCTGTGGTCGAAAACTGCTGAATATTGCAGGTTATCCAATTTATATGTGACCGATGCCCGGTCCGCAGGCGCGCCCGTTCGATCGCCTGCGGCATGACATCGACCACCGTTAGGCGTTGGCAACGCGGTGCAAGCATTTCCGTGAATGCCCCGGCTGCGCATCCGACCTCGAGGGCATGCTCGACACCCCCATTGCAAGACGACATCCGGAGTATTTGCGCGTACCGTTCCTGCTCGAACGCACTGCTGTCGAGATGCCATGGATCATCCACAGCGAGCTCGCGTTCCAGTAATTGATGGTTCTTGTACACAGTCATGCGCCGATCGACCTACTTATACCCGCTCGATCGTTTCCGACCGCAAATACTCTGCGGCGCCGCCAAGCGCGATGGACGGTGAGGAACCACCGGCTTCGGAATTGTGCCAGAAGCCCCCCCTGTAGCCACAGGACCTGCTGCACTGTTCGGCGCCGGCAGGACCGCCCGCTCATCTCCTTCAGTCGGCTCGCTGACGATCGTGCGCGACAGCCAATCGCTGTTGCTCAATGTACAAAGGGCATACGCTTTGAGTGGCAGTAAAAGAAAGATGTTTATCGGTGTGTGGAGCGAGAAGCCGAGAAATCGCAATTCCCCCGCCCGAAGTGCAGCTACACTGCACCGAACCATCGTCATCGCCGCGATGGTCAGGCCCGTCCACCAGGGTACAGATCCGCCGACTGCAAGCTCGGCAAGCGCAGCCAGTGCTGAAAGGGCGAGTAGCAGTGGGCCAAGATTCTGCCCGACAACGTCCAGTGTGAGGTAGCCATCGAGTTCCGGCAGCAGACGCAATGCGAGAAACGTATCGCGAAAGGTGCTGCGCGCCCAGCGCAGCTGCTGACGCAGGTATGGCCCGAGAGTGTCAGGGACGACTGTTGCTGCGATCGCGTCCGGGACATACTCAGTTCGAAAACCCGCCTTGAGCATGAGAATCGTTAGATGCCGATCCTCGCCGAAATCACTCGGCTTGCCGCGAAAGAACTGCGTTTCGTACTGATCAAGCAGCAGGGCAAGAGCAGAGCGACGATACATCGCACATGGACCGCAGCAGCACATGACCGCACCGAAGCGAGCTTGCGCCGCGCGCTCTTCGTTGCACGCCAACCAGTACTCCATGTCGATCAGACTGGTCAGCCATGTATCGTTGCGATTGCTCGCTACCAACTGGCCCATCGCGGCACCAATGTCGGGGTCCCGCATCTTCGCCGCAAGCTTGGTGACCACGTCAGCGGCCAGTATCGTGTCCGAATCGACGTTAAGCACCAAGTCACCGGACGAGCCGCGTATTGCGGCGATCTGCGCTTTGCGCTTGCCAACATTCCTGGCAAGCAAGATGATGCTGAAGCGCGCATCGTTGGCATAGATCTTATGTACAGGCCCCACAACGTCGCGATTTGCCGAGCCATCGTCGACCACATAGACCCGCAGCTCTCCTTCGTAGTCTTGCTTGGCGAGCGAATCCAAACACTGGGCGAGCGTGTCCGGCTTCTCGTTGAAGCAAGGCACGATAATATCCACACTTGGCAGAGCCAACGCAGATTGTCCCAGATCGCTCCGGAACGATGGGGTATTCCCCCGCTGCGCATACAGCGCCTGCGCGCTTTTGTAGATGGTCGAGAGCAGCGCGTAAGACGAAACCGCGACGGCGCTGGTTGTAGCGAGCAGGTCCATAGGGTGCCGATTGTTGTTCAGTGAAGCTGAGGGAGCGGGCGGATCACGAAGCCGCGGCGTTGTAGTGCTGGAACCATGTAAGAGAGCGCTCTAACCGTCTGATCCCGCCGAGTTGCATCAGCGCACGACCCGTCCTCATCAGGAGGATATCCGTCGTGCAGGAGAACAATCGAACCCGGTCGAACGGCTCGGAGCACCGAAGTCACAATTCTGTCCACCCCGGGCTGGGACCAATCCCTCGGATCGACCGACCAGTGCACAGCCGTAAGGCCAGCCTGCGCCGACGTAGCGAGCACCTCTTCGGTCCATTTACCGTAGGGCGCCCGCATGTGCCTGGGCGCGGCTTGCGGACATGCCGCACGAATTGCCTCGCTAGCCATTAGCACCTCACCACGCACCTCGGCCGGCCCACATCTGGACAGATCCGGATGCGTCATCGTGTGGTTCGCCACCTCGTGGCCTTGCGCGATCATCCGTCGAATGAGCTCGGGCTGCTCGGCTGCGTAGGTGCCGATCACGAAGAACGTCGCTGGCACCCGATGTTGCGTCAACACATCGAGAACCTCTGGCGTGCAGAATGGATTTGGCCCATCGTCAAAGGTCAAATAGACAGGAAAGCTTCCGCTCACATCAGCGTAGTCGCAAGGAACGGCAGACACCGGGACAAGCTCCTTCACAGCTCGGGCCCGTTCCGATCGATCATTGCGCCGGCGGGCCACTCGCTGATCGCGCTTTGAACCGGGAATACCACCACGATCACCTCTTCGATGCGGATCGGCGACAAATTTGGATAGACATCCGGAAGCGTAGAGCGGACGCGCAGGCCCGACATGAGGGTGGCGAGGCCCTGCCTTTGCACGAGTCGGGTAAGATGCTTCTCAAGCGCCGGCCGGACCGTCCCGAAGCCGAACGGGACTCCAAGTTCGTGCAGTATAGGATACATCACCCGCAGCGCGTGGCTGATTCCCTGTCCCTCGAGATCCGGCCGCACGGCATACAGCCCAAGTTCTGCCACGAGTAGATCGACTGCACCAATCTTGATGAAGCGGCGCAGTAGCCCGACGTGAGCAGCTACGCCATGGGCGTCGCGACCAATCACGCGGACCTCAGGCCTAGCGCCGGCCCAACTTCTGTTGCCTTCAAATGGCTGCGCATTGAAAGCACCGGTCGGCCCGTAACTCTTGCGAAAAAATTCGGCGAGCTCGGCATGCTCGGTAAGCCGCAGCTCGTTTTCCCAGCGAACGCTCCAATGAACTTGAGTACGCGCGGAAGGAGCTTCCGTGGCCCGAGATGCGACAATGTTCATGGCAGGATTTCCTACGCGAATAATCTCAAGAGCGGGGTCTGTCACACAAACTCACTCACCGGACGCAGATCGATCGAGAAATGCGCCGTCGCGTTTTGTTGGATGCCGGTTCTCCTTTGCGCGCCCGGCGCCGGAGCAGATCGCTTGGGGTGGCGCCTTTGTGTGCGATCAGCTGATCGCTCCATTGAGGCTTGTCATTCCGACCGAATGCTGTGCCGAAGGCGTACGGACGGGGCGATTTGATCGTGCAGATGTTATCTGCACCATGGAGCCCTTCTGCCTCGTCTATGACGGCCATCGGCGCTTTGCCGCTAGTGACCTGACCATCGATGCGGACCACCTCGTTGAGGGAGTGTCCCAGTGACACCAGATCAACTTGGTTCTCATGCATCTTCGACACGCCCCGAATGCGATTGACAGTCGAGCCAATGGACTGTCGCCAGATCTATTTGGCATCCGCAATCTGCGCCTGCCGCTGTATCGTGACACTAGGGCGATGCTGATCCGGCCCTCAAGTGTACGCGGGTAAACCGCCGATATGGAAAGGGTTGGAATACACATACGAAGGTTTACCGAGCGCTTCGCGTTGCAACGGATACGCGGGTTGCGCTGGTCAAGACCGACGCCACTCGTACGCCTTCGCGTTGAATAACCGCCCAAGAAGCCGACAGCAGCTGCTCGCGTTCAAGGGGTTGTCCAGAGTCCGCGCACGACCGACAGCCATCCTGGTGTTCCGACCATTTTCCAAACTGATGTTTGCTATCCAACATCCCGCAGTTTGGTAAAATCGATTGTTTCGATAGAATGCATCCACACGATGGATAGACTCAAAAGATGCGATTCAAAGGACTCGATCTAAACCTGCTCGTTGCGCTCGATGCTCTGATGACCGAGCGCAACCTCACCGCCGCGGCGCGTAAAATTAACCTGAGCCAGCCCGCTATGAGCGCGGCAATCGCGCGGCTGCGCACCTACTTCGGCGACGAACTTTTCACGATGCGCGGTCGAGAGCTCGTCCCGACACCGGGCGCGGAAACGCTCGCGGGTCCCGTTCGCGAGGCCCTCTTGCACATCCAAATTTCGATTATTTCGCGAGATTCGTTCGACCCTGCTCAGTCCAGCCGTCGCTTCAGGGTCATTCTCTCCGATTTCATGACAATCGTCTTTTTTCGACGAATTATGGACCGTATCGCACAGGAAGCCCCGGCTGTGCGCTTTGAATTGCTGCCCTTTTCGGATGAGCCCGACGAGTTGCTCCGCCGGGGTGAGGTCGACTTTCTCATTCTGCCGGAGTTGTTTATGTCGAGCGCTCATCCCAAGGCGACGCTGTTCGACGAGACTCTCGTATGCGTGGGATGCCGCACGAACAAGCAGCTGTCACGACAACTGACATTCGAAAAATACCTTTCGATGGGTCACGTTACGGCCAAATTCGGACGGGCGCTGAGGCCCAACCTGGAAGAATGGTTTTTGCTTGAACACGGCCTAAAGAGACGGATCGAGGTGGTAGTGCAAGGCTTTAGCCTTATCCCACCCATAATATTGGACACCCGCCGTATCGGCACGATGCCTTTGCGACTCGCTAGGCACTTCGAAAAGCGGATGCCCGTGCGGATTGTCGCACCACCCTTGCCTCTGCCCACATTCACCGAAGCATTGCAATGGCCTGCGTTCCACAACACCGACGCAGCGAGTGTTTGGATGAGGCGAATATTGTTGGAAGAGGCATCCAACATCGCATCGGGGCATCTCGAGACATCTACTCGCAGGCGATGTTAAGTTCAGCATAAGGCGATTCCGGCCGTGTCTCGAGTATTGCGGCACGCCATTAATTCTCCGCCGACGCTTTCCATTTCTCGACGCGCGATGTTGCAGACGCCTGACGTTCGATGACCAAGCGCTCCGAGGGCTTGGCAGGTCGAGCGCGTAATAATGTTCCGGCTGAGGTTGGGATACCGGCGATACAGGTCGACGGACACCCAGCGTTACTGCGGTACATAATCCTTATTGGTGTGCAAATGTCCGGCCCGTTCAATTATTCGCTTGAATCCCACGCTGCGTGAGGTTGTAGGCTGCGCGCCTTGGCTCGCGCTGCGTTAAGCGGCGGTCGACCGGGCGCACAGCCGAACTCACGGCTTTGGCGGAACAACTTGGACTGGTGCCAATAGTTAAGACCGGGTCTTGTTACGACGCGCGCGGGAGCGGCGAGCCTATTAGCTACGGGCTTGTAACGGTTTCCGGCCTCTGATGTCCGCCAACGGCCGAACTGTCCATTGTTGCGATGATTCCGCGACCTTCCTCTCGCGATCGCAAGGTCGGACGAAACCGATTCGGACCAGCCGGTGAGACCGCCCCAGACGTGGCCGCGGCCGGTCGTTTATACACCGCAAGCACGTTTGCGCCGGACAAGAAGATATGCGTTTCAAAGGACTGGATCTCAATCTTCTCGTCGCGCTCGATGCTCTAATGACCGAGCGCAGCCTGACTGCGGCGGCACGTAAGATCAGCCTTAGCCAGCCCGCTATGAGTGCAGCTGTCGCCCGCCTGCGCTCCTATTTTGGTGACGAGTTGTTTGTAATGAGAGGACGAGAACTTGTCCTGACCCCACGCGCGGAGGGACTCGCCGCTCCGGTTCGTGAGGCGCTGATGCACATTCAGCACTCGATTATCGCGCGGGAGGCCTTCGACCCTGCCCGATCGACCCGGCGGTTCAGGATCTGCCTGTCAGATTTCATAACCGTCGTATTCTTCCGCCACGTCGTGGAGCGCGTCGCGCGAGAAGCACCCAATGTCAGGTTCGAGCTGGTGACGCTCACCGATGAACACGATGAGCTACTTCGGCGCGGCGAGGTCGATTTTGTCATCCTGCCGGAACTATTCATGTCCGATACACACCCCAGAGCGGCCTTGTTCGAGGAGAGTCTCGTTTGCGTGGGCTGCCACACGAATAGTCACCTACTGAGGCGGTTGACATTTGATCGGTATATGTCGATGGGCCACGTTGCGGTCAAGCTCGGAGGCGCACGCAAGACCTTCGTCGAGGATTCCTTGTTACTCGATCTCGGCCTCAATCGGCGCATCGATATTCTTGTGCAGAGCTTCAGCATGATCCCACCCCTGCTAGTGGGCACAGGCCGCATAGGGACCATGCCCTTAAGGCTCGCAAAGCATTTTCAAAGAACCGCGCCGCTTCGGATTGCCACGCTTCCCCAGCCATTCCCCACCTTCACCGAGGCAGTCCAATGGCCAGTCCTTAATAACAGCAGTCCAGAAAGCATCTGGCTGAGAGAGATATTGCTGCAGGAAGCAGCTCGCATAGCAACTGCGCGTGAAGAGGCATTCAGCATTAGCGCTTCGGAACAAGCGGATGATGCCGGCCCCTTCGCACGATCGGTCTCGCCGTTAGCGTAAGGACGTTAGCAAAGGTGAGCGAACCCGGCCCCCGGACCGTGTCCCAACGCGTGCAATTTCGGATCGTCTCGCTCGAACTCATTGTCTCTCGTCAAAGCCCCTCATAGTTGACGACCCTCACAAGCCCGAGGCCGTCCTTCTCGCACCGGCGACGGGCTCGACGTAAAGCGGTCGCTCGAGCATTAGCCCGGCTTTGAGAGACAGAGAGGTCGCTACGTGCTCGCGCCAAAGCTATGCTGGCGCATTGCAAGCCCGGCTTGCGGCCGCGCCGCTCTCGAGACGGCAGGATCGGCTCGGCGGCTAATCACATCAACGCGGCGAATCGGTCGTGGCGCTCGCAATAATGAGCGGACGATCCGGACTCGTCGGAGACCCAGCACCACAGCGAACGCAGCGCCAATTGATTGTGCATATGAATGTTGGACTCGCTCCGTCGAAGCAAGGCATCGCACGCGCGTGTTGCTCTGTCGCATCACCCGAGAGCGCATCGCATCTTCGTCCCTCTGCGCCGCCGGTCTGACTTCTTTTGGCCGCACCTCGGCCAAACGTCTTGACGAGGTGCGCTATGCCGACGCAATGACGAACAAGGAGCCGTACGTTGGAGCAATACAGTGGAGTATTCGATCCCGAAGAGCTTTCTGTCTTAGGAAATCTTTTTGACAGGGCAGTCTCCGCGCTGCCGCCATCAATGCGAACTCCGGAAAATCGAACGGCGATCGCCAAACTCATCCTGGAGCGCACAGCGGCCAGCGACGCTCAGCTGGCATGCTTAACGAACCTGTTGATCACCATTTCCCCTCAGGGTTGATCGCGCGCCGTTCTAAGGATAGTCACCACTCCTGCGCTGGAATGGAAAACGATCCAGCTAGAGCTTTGAAATGGCTTGAATCCAACGTGACGTCAGGTTGTAGGCTTTGAAATTGAACAACATGAGCAAAGCTACACCAAGACGGCGTCGATGGCGCATTGGCGAACTTGCGGAAGCGACCGGAGTGACGGTACGCACGCTGCATCATTATGAACATACCGGCCTGTTAGCCGCTTCAGAGCGCACGGACGGCGGCCATCGGATGTACGACCGCGAAAGCATCCAGCGGGTTCATCAGATCCGGGCGCTACGTGAGCTCGGCTTCTCCCTTTACGAGATCCGTAAAGCTATGGAGGGAACGACTTCACTGACCGACCTATTGCGCAAGCATTTGGAGCGTATAGAGCTTCAAGTTGCTCGAGCAACGCTGCTGCGAGATCGATTGCGCAACATGACGACCGACAGTGACGTTCAGGTCAGCGTGGATGAGCTACCTGCCGCCTTGGACGCCATGTCGCGGGTTGAGACACGTAGTCAAACATCCCGATGCACATGCAAGTTGGCTGCAGAGCGCGAGGAGCGATGGCGACGCATTCGGGACGACCTCCGCGATTGTATGGATAGAGGCGAACACCCTTGCGGCGAGCGCGCGAAAGCCGTCGCGATTGCCGCGCGCCTGCTGATCGGCGAAATCGCTGGAGCGGATTCTCGGGTTTCGACGATCCTGAAGGTCCTCGCACGCCTAAGCGCCCCACGCAGTTTGGCTGGTTGGGATCCCTGCCTCATGCAATATCTCGATCTTGCCCTCTCCGGCCTGGAGGATCAGCCATACTGAGATCACTAAGGCGGCTTCGGACGGCTTGACCAGTCCGCTTGGCCGGCTCGATCGTCATGGCGGTTCGGCGTGATCCGCCGGCTTTGATGCACGGCGGCAGCTTTACCAATCACCGGTCAGATTTTCTGCGAGGGTCTCGGCGATCCGCCGCTTTCTCTGATGCATTGAGCGAAGCTCCCGATCAAGGAAGACTTGAATCGCACGTAACGTCAAATTGTAAGCTCCGCCATGGTCGTTGCCCGAGCTGACGCATGCTTCGCTTGGCGATCCTTACCTGCGGGCCCGCGCTGGCCGCAGACAGTTGGGCTTTAGATCGAGGTGAGCACTAGGAGTTCTGCAGTGTTGAATAGGTTTTACACTCCAGCTGCAGGTGCAGCCTTCCTTTTCTGTGCCCTCGCCTCGACTGCGCGGGCTTCGGACGTTCATATTGCCGTGGCCGGCCCAATGAGCGGAAGCAGCGCGGCGTTCGGCGCGCAGATGCGCAACGGCGCCGCCGCGGCTGTCGAGGCGTTGAACGCTTCGGGCCTGCTTCCCGACACCAAGGTGATACTGAGTGTCGCTGATGACGCCTGCGACCCGAAGCAAGCGGTCGCCGTTGCAAATAAGCTCGCAATGGCTCAGGTGCGTCTGGTCGTCGGTCATTTTTGCTCGTCTTCGTCCATCCCAGCCTCCGACGTCTATGCCGAAGCAGGTATCATCCAATTATCACCTGGTTCGACAAATCCTCAGCTAACGGAACGCAACATCCAGACCGTGTTTCGGATCTGCGGCCGCGACGACCAGCAGGGCACCGTTGCGGCTGAATACATTCACCGACATTACCATAGCGACAAGATCGCAGTGCTCGACGACAAGAGCACCGCCGGCAACGGTATCGCCGACGCGGTTGAGGCACAGCTTCAGGGATTCGGCGAACACGTCATTCGGCAGAGCTATATAGCCGGTGAAAAGGATTATACGGCGCTGATCTCTAGATTGAAGAAGGACGGGGTACGCCTCGCCTATATCGGCGGTTATCACACCGAGATTGGGCTGATCATCCGTCAGGCATCAGAAGCAGAGGCCGGCCTTACCGTCATGGCCAACGACCCGTTGATGACCTCCGAATTCTGGGGCATCACCAGCAGCGCGGGAAACGGCACGCTATTTACGTTCATGCCCGACATAGCAACGAATGCCAATGCGGCCGACGCCGTGGCCAAACTCAAGGCTTCCGAGTTGTCGTCCGAAGGCTACACACTTTACGCCTATGCCGCAGTTCAGGCGTGGGCAGAGGCGGTGAAGCGGGCCGGTTCCCTCAATGCTGCGCGGGTCGCAACCGAACTCCGTTCACGACCGATCGAAACAGCCGTTGGTCCGGTCAGGTTCAATACCAAGGGAGACAATGCAGGCCCAGGCTTTGTGGTTTACCGCTGGCTCGACGGGCGTGTTGAAGTGCTCGACCAGAACTGATCGACGCGATCCACAGCCGTTCTCCGCCAACCCAGCCACGACACAGATGATGAAACGACATCAGGACCTTGCTGCCGTTATACTCGCGAGCTCTCTTGTGCTCGCGGCTTTCGGAGCGCTTATCGCCCTCGCTGCAGCGCTCGCAGAATTACCAGACGTCGACGTAGAGGAGGAGCTACGTCCGATGGTAGACAAATAGCATTCCGATTAAGGCCAGTTCTTGCGACGCTTCACTGTCAGATATCCACAACAGTCTGATCGGGAATGCCGCGCAGTTCCGGCCGTTCCGCTCAAGCGACAACAGCCATGACAACCAAACCGCCACGGCAATCTCTCCGCCGACCGCGCATGCTGACAAATGCAACTGTACTTCGCAACTTCCGGCTACCTCACATTGCGCGAAACGCGATTGCTATCCAATCGCTGTTTCGCCAGCGCGTTCCCCGTCAATTCTGCCAGCGCCTCGACCGCTCCCAAGCGACTTACGTCAGACTTAAGGTCGTTGCGAACGCGATCCCACCACCGGCCAGTTTGATGCGACACCGCTCGTTGTGAAGCGAATTGTCGATAACAACCTCACATTGATTCCGGCAGCCGGCAATTCAGGCATGGCGCCTCGACAATCGGGCAGAGTTACAACATTGACATCGACATGACTTCGATCAGCTCTCCTATCGGACTGCCCATCCCTGGACGTTGTTCTACTTTCGGGCACAGCCGCCGATCCATTTGGCATGAAGGATGGAACGCGCCAACTGACATCGCGGATACTCGGAATATTTACTGCGTGTTTTGAGCCAAGCTTCGTAAGGGCGCCAGATGATGTCACATTGCATATTGTCTGCACTTCGAGTGCAAGTGCTGTGCAAAACGGAACGGACAGATGAAACGACCGAGATTCACAGAAGAGCAAATTATCGCGATACTGAACGAGCATGGGGCTGGTGCGAAACCGGCTGATCTAGCTCACAGACACAAGCTCTCTGAAGCGACGATCTACGACTGGAAGGCCAAGTTCGGCGGCATGGACGTTTCGGCCGCCAAGCGGTTGAACGCGCTGGAAGAGGAAAACGCGAAGCTAAAGAAGCTTCTGGTCGAGCACATGCTTGGCGTGGATGCACTTCGCGAACTCCTATCAAAGTAGTCGCAACCAATATGCAGGTTCTCACGCCCACGCTGCATGGCGCAAGCCCAGAGCGTTAGCTCCCGCAGAATAGCCAGATCAGCCAAGTGATGCGCGCCACGTCTTTGAGGCCGAAGGCACAAAGCAACCAGGACTCCCATTCCAGAATCGGAGATGATCGAGTGAAAAGCGGCCTTCCCTCAAGACTGACATGCGCAATCTTTGACCACTTGGACGACGACGGTCGCGATATTGCGCGACAGTATGAAGATCGTCTCAAGCTGGCGGAGGCGTGTGATTCTCTGGGCTTTTACGCTTATCACCTGGCGGAGCACCACTGCACCCCTCATGGCAGAGGGCCCTCGCCGAACCTGTTTCTAGCAAGTCTTGCGCAGCGCACCCGCAGGCTTCGCTTTGGTCCGCTTGTTCTGTTGCTCAACCTCTATCATCCATTGCGCGTGTTCGAAGAGATCTGCATGCTTGATCAATTGAGCGGCGGCAGGCTCGAACTCGGTATCGGTCGCGGCTCCCAGCCGATCGAATGGGGCTATTTCGGCATCAGCGCAGGCGCGGCGCCAAGCCGCTATATGGAAGCCAGCGAAATCTTAAATGTTGCGCTGAAGGGCGATACGTTATCCTACCAAGGAAGCCATTTTGAGCTGAACAGTGTACCCTTAACTTTGAGGCCTCATCAGCGACCTTATCCACCGACCTGGATCGCCAGCAATCGGACCGAATCAGCGGAATGGGCCGCGGCAAATGGTGCAAATCTGGCGTGTGTCGGCCCCGCCTCTGCTGTCCGAAGCATTACGGATGCTTTTCGTTGCCGTCGAGCGCGCTGCACAGCCGCGGACGATCGAGAGCCATTCCTGGGGTTGGCTCGTATGATCGTGATTGCGAGATCTGACGGAGACGCTCATGCGGCTGCCGAAACCGCTTATGGACAATGGTTGGATAGCTTTAAGTTCCTTTACGAGCTAAACGCCACTCCGACACCGCCGACCCTGCCGCTGTCGTTCGATGCAGCGCTGGAGAGCCAATTGTGCGTCGTCGGAACGCCAGCTTCCGCCCGACAGCAGCTTCTTAACCAGATGGAAGAGGCAGGTACCAACTACCTACTCTGCCAGCTTGCATTCGGGAGCCTTCCGCTCGACATTTCACTATACACCGCGAGCGCGATCAGAGCCGAAGTCATCGATAGCTTTGGCTGACAATGTCTATTCAACTTCGCTACTGCGGGATGCCCGGCCCCTTCTTGGCATGCCGTACGTGCCCATTGGCATACGATCAAGGCGTTCTTTCTTGCTCGACGGGAGATCCCACACTCATAAGGATATAGGCGCGACCTCAAGCATCACTTTGCGGGCCGCGCAGCCGATGTCGTCGGCAGCGACATGACATGTTGAATAGCGTTGGCATGACAAAGTGGCTCAACCCGCGGGCTTGTCTTATGCGTCGTCCAGAGCAGGTCAAGGATAGTCGCGAGCGCTATCCGTGGACTGGATGCATCCCATCAAAACTTTCGATTTTACGGATTTCAGCCAAATGCACCATAGTCGCTCACCGATTTCCGGAAAGCACCTTTGACGAAGCTCGTGTGACCATGGACCCCCTTTGCTTTCTGCCAAGTCGCAGGCCGGCTCAAGCCTTTCGCGCCAACATCACCAACGATATCCCTCGACCTTTGAAACCGCGCCACCAGCGGTCCAGCTTCAGCCGGATGGCTCGCCGAACCGTATGGCCCTCATTCGAAGTAGCCGACAGCAATTTCGTCATCCTGAAGGCGTCCCCGAAGATTAGGTGCTTCTCACGCGCATTGGCCGGGTTGCATGCGTGCGTCGCATAGAAGCCAGGCAGCCGCACCGGCTCTTGCGCCAGCCTCGGCAAGGCTTGTCGGCCTGACCAGGTGGACAACCCCGTTACTTTCGCGATGTTGCGATTCTCAAGCAATGCGACGTCAGCCATCTGACCTCCTTAAACACAAAAAGGACGCGCTGGTATCAGCGGCGCGTACTGACGTCGATTTCGGCGACGCCAAAGGCCATGCGACAACACTAGCCGCCCACTTACGCCCTTTGATCGCGGGGTTCTCATGCCGCCCATCCGCTCCACGCTGTTTGGTGGGTTCCGCCTATGCCAACGGCGTTCCTGCGAGGTCCGCTAGCTTGGAGTACGCCGGCTCGATAGCTCAATCAAAGACGGGCGTTCTACCACGCAGCGCACAGCGCTCTATAGCGACTATACCTCGTTCAGGTCTTTCTGCGAGACCAGCCTGTCCCTTTCTTTGGTTGCACATGCGCGAGTCGTCTTGTGCAGCGGAAATTCCGTCACGCACCGCATCGGCTGCCTCGCAAACCGGAACGCACACAAAAACTACATGTCAATCTCGTCTAATTAATCTGGAGCAACACTGTGGAACTTGACCCTTCGAATTCACGCATGCAGGACCTTGAGGATCGCATCGACCTACAACTCGATATCGTGGCAACTCTCGTACGCGAAGGAAGCAACGAGCTCGAGGCAGTCCAGCTGCTCAACGCACTCACGAACGAAATGATATCAGCGGAACTGGAGCTCGGCCAGCTCGGCGATACGAGCACCGGTGGCCATCCTGGCGGCGGGCGAGCAGCGCGAATGAGACGGGACCATGGCGTTTACAATCCAGAAGAGCTTCAAATCTTGGGGCGCCTTCTCGATCAGGCAGTGGCCGCCTTACCGCCTGCACTGCGCACTCCGGCCAACCAGATGCGGATTGCCAGATTGATTCTGGCACGTGCGGCGGGCTGAGGGCCGCTTTGCTCCTCTGCGATTGACGGCCGCTCAGTGAAAGCTTCATCGCTGGGCTGACCGTGGCTGTGCTCTCCTGTCCACGGATAAGGCCGCTTCGAGACCGCGGCTCACCGCTAGGTGAGTGAGCCGCTTCCACGTGCTGATCATTTCGCTTCGAGGAGCGAGACATTCATCCGATTTCCGCAGGACGGCACCTCAAACGTTTGATCATGGTATGTTACACGTTCGCAGTTTACTCCAGGGCAGATAGGGGGACGCACGATCCGAGATATTTGTGCGAGGCACCGCACGGTTGAGCGCGCCTTCCGATATTCGGATCTTGGCAGCATAAGCTAGCTCCCTGATCGCGGCCGCATTGTTCTAACGTTGCGGGCCACCTGATATTTCGTCGCCAGAACGAGCTCCTGGCAGACCAACGCAATTGTCGCGATAGCTTGTCTCGTTTCTTTGGTGCGCCCCATCCGGATTAGAATCGTATCGCAAACGAGGTGGCGTGCGCAGGAACCCGCGGATGCGGCCAGGCTGTTGACGCATGTCGGGAAGCACGCGAACGGATTGTCGAGAACGAGCCACACAGCTGGACGCGACATAAAGAGCGCATACGACATAACCCAGAACACTTCTTAGCCTTGACAGTTTGGAAGCTAGCGAATGGCCTGCACCGTAAGACGGCTGTAGTTCGACTGACTCTTGGGAGTGTGGGCCCGGCGAACGGCGAAGGGCGAACGGCGGGCAACAAGATGCGCGGCGCAAAGAGGCAAATGTCAACGCAGGGTCTCTTCAGCCAATTCAGAATCGTGCGACTTGCGCTGGCACTTCGACATTCGGTCATCCGGACTTCAACAAACGGCACTATAAAGGTCGCTGTATCCGCGAGCAGATCGACACACATTTTGGCTGTGGCTCCGACTTCTTGCCGCTCAAGACAGGCGGCAGCTCGTCGGCACGCTTCGGACGAACTTTTACCTTGCGCCAGGAGTCGAGGAGTTTTGAGATGGATCAGGTCATATCCGGCCAGGTGCAACCGCCAGAGGCTATCGTAAGCATCGCATTTGAAAAAGCGTGGCGCTTTGTCGAGAAGGACCCAGTTCTGGCGCATCATCTCAAGACGTTCCTTCACCACCGCTTGCGAGCATTACTGGAGTGCTCGATCAGGACCGGCGAACGGAATACTCTGCATCTGGCAAACGAAGCGATACGCAATTTACGAGCGGAGCTGGCGTCGCCGAGCAAACAGTAGAGGTTCGTCCCTCCAGCTGGCCGGTACCCTTGTTATCGGCAGGAACAGGACGGTATCGTCAACTCCCGAAGGGGCAGGTTGTGGTCGATCTTAGTTTTCTCTGCTCATCTTTTACACCGACGACTGCGTCCGGGAGCCCTGCTTGTGCAGCTCTCGTGGTCCCCACACCAGTAGGATAGAAACGGGAGCACACCGGCAACGAAGGCGCGACAAGCACGCGCTGTCCCGACGTGACACAATGCGCACCGTATCTGGCAGCTTGGCATGCCTCTCGGCAATTTCGATGCGGGCTTCATCCGGCGCGGTGACCAACATTCTGCGGCAGATGATCTTGGCGGCGCACCAGCTCGATTGGCTTTCCTGTCGCGGCAAGAGCAGTTACAGCGCGCCAGACACCGCTCCGGATCTTCAGGATGGCCGAATTTCGATCGATCAATGCCTCTGATGGGTCATTTCCGACGTTACCACAATCTTAAGTCGCCACACGACTCCTGACTCAAGATAAATTCAACTCTCATCCCGATAAGGACGCCTTCATCTGTGCGGCTCATGACGAAACCCGCTGAACGACGCGCAGCCGGATGTATCGCCAGGAAGCTGGTTGTGGCGGTGCTTCAGCCATGCGCTCGCAGCATTGCGTCGCACAGTGCCATCACGATCGCATCGCCTTGAGGTAAAGGCGCCACGAGGCGCCCTATCAATGTCGCTGCATTTTTCGTCGAGGCGTCGCAAGTTAGGCGCTTCACAACCTGACGCACCGTGCGTTTCGACCCATTTCTTGCGGAGGAATGTTGTGGCTCGGTTACAGCAATTCGCAATCATGTTGTTAAGACGCACGGCGCCGGGGGGCATCAAAAGGAATGACACTGGAATGAAGAATTTGCTGATTCTGACCGCAAGCATCGCACTCGGCGCTGCAGCTCCCGCATTCGGCGCGGACCTCGCCGGGCAGCCTGTCAACATCAAGGCCCCCCCATTTCCGGTCGTAGCCCCGATCAACGACTGGAGCGGCTACTATATCGGTCTCAATGGCGGCTGGGGATCGAGTCACAATTGCTGGGATTTCAACGGCGGTACTTCCGAGGGCTGCCATAATTCGACCGGCGGCACCGTCGGCGGCCAGATCGGCTATCGCTGGCAAATCTTCAAAACGGTGTACGGCATCGAAGGTCAGGGAAACTGGGCCGACTTCAGCGGCTCCAATGTCAGCAGTGCCTTCCCAGCGGACACCATTGGCACCAAGACAGATGCATTTGGATTGCTCACGGGCCACGTCGGCTACGCGTTCAATGCCGTGCTGCTTTACGCCAAGGGCGGTGCGGCGGTGACCAGCAACACCTATCACGTCAACTCAGCGGCCAATGGCACCGAGCTTGGCAGGAATAACGATGTGCGCTGGGGTGGCGCGCTCGGCGCTGGCGCCGAAGTCAGCCTGACGCCGAACTGGT
Organism: Bradyrhizobium tropiciagri; assembly: GCF_001189845.1. Taxonomy (GTDB): domain Bacteria; phylum Pseudomonadota; class Alphaproteobacteria; order Rhizobiales; family Xanthobacteraceae; genus Bradyrhizobium; species Bradyrhizobium tropiciagri. Next base: position 52,431 of record NZ_LFLZ01000014.1, on the reverse strand, counting down.
CGGTTGGCCTCGAGTATGATCACTTGTTCATGCAGGGCAGCAACGTAAGCTTCCCCACGGCCGTTGGCTTCGATCGCGTTCACCAGGACATCGATCTTGTCACGGCGCGGCTCAACTACAGGTTCGGTCCGACGTGGGCAAAATAGCGACCCCCGCGCGCGTCGCGTTAATCGAGAGCCCCGACCAACGGTCGGGGCTCTTTCTCAAAACGCACCAGCCGGCGGCGGCACCGGCTCGAGCTCGTTTAAGCTTAGATCACTCGCTGGCGGAGCAAACCCAGGCGCCATCCGTGGTCACCTAGCCAGTCGGCGTGACATGCGCCACCGAACTCCAGAACCTCACGCAACTTTAGATTGGCCGTCGCCTGTCTCAACCAAGTACTGCTTGAAGAATGGCATGAGCCTGCCAGAGCTTGGCGTCAATGGCTTAGCCGATCAGTCCGTCACATCCTTGCAGTGAGTACCTCACTCAAAGAATATTGAGGCGAATGGCGATAGCTGTCGCCTGGATCCGGGTGGTCGCACCCAGCTTTCGCATCGCATTCTTGATATGAAAATTGACCGTATTAACGCTGATTCCTAGGATCTTCCCAATTTCCCAGGACGATTTCCCCTCTGCCACCCACCGCATGCAACTGATCTCCCGTTGCGACAATGCAATTTGTTTCCCGCAGCCGCCACTAGAGGGTCGAGCAATCTCGCCATAGGCGCTGTGAAAGAGCGAAGCCAGGGCACTGAGATGACCGATGCGATTCTGAGGATCAGCATCGTCGGACGGAGATGCAAAGGACACCACAGATACTTGGCCCAACGGGCCAAATAGAGGCACGCTCATGCCATGCTTCAGCCCGGCCTCCCTAGCCTCATCCAATACGCGTCTCTCGTCCGGTCGAAGCTGATAATGGTCAGCGAGTTGGTCCCACAGAAACGGACGCGAATGCATCGGCGTCCGCCGGACCACCGGATCGATGGTGTGGTACTTGCGTTTGAAGTATCGATCGCACCAGGCTGGCGGCCAATTCAAAGCGACAGTCGGCGGTGGATACTCAGCCAACCGAAGCGGCTCGACGAAGTTGAGGGCTCCGTATGCAACTTCACTGAATCCTTCCTCGGTGGCACGGTTTACAAGAAGATCGAACAACGCTCTCAGCGAATGCGTCTTGTTTGCGCACTCGGTGAAGCTAAAAAGATCCACAATGGGCGCTTCGGCACGCCGGTCCGGCTCGCCATCGCTGCGTTCGCTTGCGTTCGTTTCAGGCGGATCCAAATTCCGTTCCATGAGCTTAACTCGCGAGGCTGGAGCGCGCGCTGCGTCAGACGCCATTCCCGAATTTGTCGCCTTCCGCCAACTGCGGCGCGATAATTGTCCTGTCATGCGCCGGGGCCCGGCCGCTATCCTCGTCGGACACCGGACGGCACGCCACGACCGAAGCGTCGTCGAATTCCATCCGATTGATTTCGCTCGCCGATGACCAGCAGGCCAAGCAGGCGATTACCGCATTGTCGTTCGTGTCGATGGTCTGTGCCCTCGATGCTGCCCCAATGCTGAATCGCGTTTGATAGGGCGGCCATGGCAAACCCGATGACCCTTGATATCCAGCTGGCGAACCAACCAGCTATGAATGACAAGATCGTCTCTCGCCAAGGAGCGACTGTGCTGCCCGAAAGACGCCTGGCTTTGCCTCAAGATCGAGCACGATGATATCTTGAACGTTGAGCTTCGCGATTCGCGCGAAATGGAGCACGTTGGCCAACTTGACGGCGTCGGGATCGACCTACGCAGTTCCGACATCGGCTTTCTGCTTCCTCCTGACGGAAGGGTCATATTTTCTTCGCCATCCTGCGAATTGCTGTCGCGGATTCTTCGCGGATCCTCCGTCCTTCGACGGCGTCGGAAACGCGATCGGCGACCAAAACGGAAGAGCCGAGCCAGCAGGTGACCGCGTGATATAACGGCCCCTCGCCTGATCAGGGGCTTTAGAGAGGTCCAGCGCACCTGAATTGAAGGCACAGATGATCCGCGTGCCAGGCGCGCAACGGGAGATACGCGTCGAAACGAGACCTGCCGGCTGCAGAGGACGCCTTGCATGCGCATCTCCATAAGGGAGAGGACCCAGCAGCGGATCAGCAAGTGTTGTACCAACAGGGGACTTCTCCGAATCAATCCTCGAAACAAGAAATTCAAGACAAGAGCCCGGTTCGGCGCACGCGCGCTTGGAGCAATGGCGACATCTGGAGGAAACGCGACAGCGCCACTTGCGCAACGCTCCCGCGGCCTGGAAAGAGTGCCGCTCGGCGCGCCGCCGCCCAAAGCGCCTTTCAAACAGCCAGGCGCTGGCGTACCACTTTCACATCCTGGTCAAGTACCAAGGCTGGCAATTGAAGAAGCCGACCCACAAATGGCAATCGTCTAGCAACCTTAGCCGGTGCCAAGTGCGGCGCGCGGCCTCCGATTAAGCGCTCGCTTGGACTTCTTCCCTCGTGGAAAGACAAATTCGAACTCCGTGGAGCTAGGCGCAAGGCAGGCGAAGGACTTTTCGCAGGGTAGATGAAGTATGCTTTCTCTGTTCTTCGCGATTATTTCGCTGCTCTATGCAATGGTTGGTCAGGCGGGTGGAACCGCGTTCCTAGCTCTCATGGCGTTTTCCGGCTTGCCTTCTACAGAGATGCGCCCGACGGCGCTTGGCCTCAACATTGTTGTCGCGAGTTATTCCACGTGGTTCTTAAACCGCAACAAAGTCATCGACTGGATAACGCTCCGGCCGCTTCTATTGTCATCAATGCCGGCAGCACTTGCCGGCAGCTTGCTGGTGCTCGGGGAGCACGTTTACAGGACGTTGACCGGTCTTGTCCTCCTTTTGGCGAGCGCTGTGATGATTGTTCGGCGTGGGAGCGTTGCCCATCGTGTTTGCGAAACTCCGCTCTGGGGGAGCGTAAGCATTGGGGCGGTCATCGGGTTGGTTTCTGGTCTGACCGGCGTGGGCGGCGGAGTATTCCTGGCGCCCGCGCTCATGACATTGAACTGGGCGTCAGCCAGGCAAGTCACCCTGCTGTCGCCTCCGTTCATCCTAGCGAACTCCACAGTGGGCTTCGTCGGAGTTCTTTTCACAGGCCAGCTTCCGTGTTCGGATTCGGCCATTTACGCAATCGCTGCACTAGGAGGAGCCGTCGCAGGAACGGTTGTCGGCCTGAAATGGCTGAGCCAAACAGCTATCAGGTTGATGCTCGTGGCGGTTCTTCTCATTGCCGGCGTGCAGTTGGTTCGCACCTAAATGCTGTTCGATCTGCCTTTGCTGGGGGCTTTCGTTGCGATCATCAGGGCTCATGACAACAGCCGGAACGGTTCCAAAACGAACGACCTAATGCCCTGAAGCAGAACAGATGCGTATCGTCGGACCTGGACGTGCCAGCGAGCGCGGAGGGTGACAATGCCCGCTCTTTGCGATTCCGGCACAGCCTGCAGCCTGGTTGGGAATTGGTGAACTCGCAGCGCTCACAATGGCGGGACCGAATTAAAGCGCCCCGACGCACCTGCCGGGGTTGGAAGTGCGCCGGGGCAGCCCCAACATCATCAGTACATCCGTGACGATGCTTGGCGCAATGAGACAAGCGGCGTGGCGGAATTGAGGCTCATCCACACTTATGACGTGGAGTGCAAAATGTTTTTCACGCCGGTTCGACGGCTATTGAAACTCACGCTGCGTCACGTTGTACGATCTCGCACCCTGAGTTTCATCAACCGGGACTCCTTGTCTGAAAATCCCAGCCAGAAGAGCTTTCTGCTCGATGCATCTTCGCGGAGGCACCGCGCCAAATTCTTTCCCGGTCCTCGTTCGCGCGTACCATTCTATCCTGCACGACTAGGCAACTCGGAACACTGTATCGCATCCGAAAGTAATTCCCTCCCAAGTCGCGGAAACCATGGCAAATGGGCTCAAATCCCGTCTGCGCAAGTTGAACAGGCGTGACTGACAAGGATGCGGCAGATTGTGTAGCTTCAATCGCAGGCATGACCGCGGCGAGAAGCGGCGACTATCGCTCCTCGACGAGCCCTTCTGCCGCAAGAAAACAACATCGACGCCGAGACCCGTTGGCGCTTTCTCTACCATTACGTGCAAGCATGTGGCAAAGGAGCTATTGCGCAAGCCCAGCGGCGGTAGCACGCCCACCTGTCAGTTCGAACGGGGTGCGGGAAATCAAGCTGAAAGAAGCTCAACTCCGCGTCGCTTTTGATTATGAAGCTTTGCGCTCCGGTTGGGCCGAGCATTCCAGCAGCGGCGCATCGAGGCTCGGGATTTCCGGCATCGCCTTGCCGGCGATCGCCTGAAGGTCACCGACCATGCCAACGGTAGATTCGATGACAGAGAGGATCTGCGTCTCGCGCTTGGCCCATTGTCGGCCCATGAACTTGCGCTCCTTGTCGAGATCTTCTCGCATGTCGTTGAATTTTTCAACGACAGCTTCTACCCGCTGGCGGAACCTGGTGCCGGTCAGATACCGGTACACCTGCTCCATTTTGGTTTGCTGGCCTTGCTGCACCAGGCGCGAACTGCTCAAATCAATCAGCCCCTGACGGAGCGCGATCGCGACCGCAACAGCACAGCGGGGATGAGCAACCCATATTCCGTCGATCAGATCGAAAAATTCGACGTGCTTCGGCAGCGCCTGTGAAATGATGAGGGCCACATCTGCGCCACACCGCCTTTGGTCGTCGCGCAGTTTCCCGAGCCAGCCGTCGCTCCATGCCTTCGTACGCTTGGATTCCCAAAGGATGAGGCCCGCAGGATGACCGATTGAACCGTTGACCTGCTGGACGACGTCCGCACCCAGCTCTCCCTTGCCGATCGGCTCGATTGTATCAGTGGGAAAACGGCTGCGAAGCAGCTCTTCGAGCTCGAGCTCAAGCACTTCGCCCTGGGATTGCTGCGAGCCCTGCTCAGCCTTGCGCTTCAACTCTTCGATCGTCCGCGCCATGGATTCGATCGTTTGATCCTTCTCGAGCACTCGAAAGCGGGCGGCTTCGTCCGCTTCCTGCCTGGCTTTGGCCCGGATCTCCGCGATTGAGGCCTGCACGCGCTTTTCGATGGTCAGATCGAGTTCACGTTTCTCTTCGTCAAGGGCACGTTGCCTGCGGATCAGTTCGGCCTGCGCCTGCTGCGCCTCAGCAAGTTTGGCATTGTTGGCCTCCAGGCTTTGACGAAGCTCGGCCGCTTCGGCAGCTTTTGCCAGCAGCTCGGCCGCCGCGGCCTGCCGAGCCTTCTTCGCTTCCATGGCGACGAGTTCGGTGCGCTCGGCCGCCAGGCGCGCGGCCACCTGATCCTCGATCTGTTCGCGTTGTCTCGCCAGTTGCTCCTGCTCATGGCGCAAGGCCTCGGCCTTGCGGGCGACCTCGGCATCCTTGTCCGCCAATTGTCGTTGAAAACGTCGGCGAGTTTCCTCGATCAGGGGAGCAGCAAGAGATTCGGTGAGGTGAATCTCATGATTGCAGTTCGGGCAATGGAGAATAGGCTGATGCGCGGCGCCCGCCGCGGGTGCTTTCAGGTTCATGAGCCCTCCTGGCCGATTGGCCCTGTGCTGCCGGCCCAGCGTGGCGCGGACTACCAATCGGATTTAGCGTGATTTCCTGACTCGATCGAACGCCTGGGGCATCCACATCAGCTTTTCCACCGAAAACACCTTGAAAGGCTGAGGCCGACTGGTTCGCCGCCGGCAACGCCTTGGATCCTGTCTTTGTCGCAAGAGCCCCTGCGTTGGAGAATGCAGACGCAATGTGCGCTCCGATGAATGATTGTTCCTGCGCGCAATGATTGGGCGGATCGAGCTCGGGCGGCCGAGCTCATGTGAGCCATTTGTTCTCTTACCGGGTGCAAATGATGGCTGGAGCCTGACTTTCTCACCGCTCCCAGTTCGCAGGCTGTCCTGGCAGCTACATCGAAGAAGGGTCTCGAGCTTCAGGATCAGGGCAGTGCTTTTTGACTTAACGCAAAGACAGAGCAGAGGATATCCATCAGCCTGATAGCGTATCAGCGCGGAAAGGTAAGCGTTGCAGACCTCACTCCTGAACAAGTATTGCGATGCTCGCCTGCCCTGGTACACCATCTACCCAACGGTAGCGGATTTCTCTGCTGCGGTCGGCGCCACGACCTGTGAGGCGTGGTTGCGGCGGCTGCCGCCAGACGAATCCGTATCGCTCTACCTTCACGTTCCGTTCTGCCGGTCGATCTGCTGGTATTGCGGCTTCCCAACAAGCCTCACTCACAGCGAGCGGCCGATTCGCAATTACCTGCTGACGGTATGTGAGGAAATTCGTCTGGTCACAGAGCAAACGCCTCACGGTCTTCCAGTGAGCGACCTGCATTTTGGCGGCGGCACGCCGACTACCATCCCACCGGCCGATTTCTTGGCTCTGATGGAGCTTTTGCGCCGCTGCTTCGCGTTCAGCAAATCGACCGCGCTCGCCGTCGAGATCGACCCCCGCGCGTTCACGGCCGAGATGGCGGAAACCTTGGGAGTAGCGGGCGTCAGCCGCGCGAGCGTCGGCGTACAAAGCTTCGATCCCGTAGTTCAAAGGGCGGTCAACCGTCTCCAAAGCGAAGCGCAGGTCGCCTTTGTCGTCGAACGCCTTCGCCAGCATGGAATAAGCCGTATCAATTTCGACCTGCTCTTCGGATTGCCGCATCAGACCGTGCAATCCTGCGTGAACTCAACGCAGACGGCTTTGACCATGCGGCCCGACCGCCTTGCGGTGTTCGGCTATGCCCATGTTCCCTCCTACATGAAACGTCAGCGCCAGATCGACGAGGCGGCGCTGCCCGACAATGTTGCGCGCGCCGAGCAAGCTGTAGCCATGGCAGATACGCTGGTCTCCGCCGGATATCGCCAAATCGGGCTCGACCATTTCGCCCTCCCGGACGACGAACTCGCGCACGCGCAGAAAACCGGCCGGCTGCGCCGCAACTCGCTGGGCTATTCGGCCGATACGTGTAACACAGTGATCGGCTTTGGTCCGTCAGCCATCGGCCGTCTGCGCGATGGTTACGTGCAGAACGAGACGGCAACCAGTTCCTATACCCGACGGATTAGTGCTGGCCATCTGGCAACCTCAAAGGGCCACTGCCTCACCGCCGAAGATCGCCTTCGGGCCGCAATCATCGAGCGGCTGATGTGCGACTTGCAGGCTGATGTGGCGGCAATCTGCGCCGCCCACGGATTTGATCCAATTCCTTTTCTTGATTCAGCCGACCGTCTGGAAACGCTTGCCGAAGACGGGATACTGGACATCCAACAGGGTTTTATCCGGGTCAAGCAGAAGCACCGTTTTGTCATTCGCGCTGTTGCTGCCGCGTTCGACGCTCACCTCGACCGCACACCCTATTAACAAGCGACGCATGTGAGCAGATCCACAATATCAACGCGAATGGCCAAGGAGCAATCGGCGGAGCGCCTGTGGCAGCCAGGCGAGATAGTCATTATGAGGCGTAGCAATCAATTCCAAACTGAGGCCGCAAACTGGAGTCGCCCCCTTGTCGGCACTACCTCAAGCGACGAGTATGATATTCTTCCTAGAGAAATGGTCCTGTTGTGGAGCTTCACGGCTCCTGTCTAGGCCTACTGGAAGCGGCACCCCGTGTTGACGAGAGACGCAGATTGCGCGGTTCTGCGGAGCCCTTCAGTAATACATCGGCCTCATCTTGTGCGGATCTCGAAGAGGCATCCGAGCGCGATGACCATCACTTCAGACAGTGCGTCAACTGGCAATGATCTGATTACAATCACTTGTCCCGCGGATTTGCCGTTCAGGACCGGTACGCGAAACGCACTCTGCCCACCTGGCAATAATACCTTTAAATGTCGTTGGCGAGGAAGCGAACCTGGCCTCCGGAAAGCCCGGCGCCGTCGCGGCCCTTAGGTCTGCAAGCGGCATCGCAAATGCGGGTGCAAACCGTGGGCGCGGTTGGGGTTATGGCCAAGCCTGTAGCCGATCGAGACATCAAGGTGCGCTTGCCGTAGGTGCTGCGATCACTGGCGCGCCTCCAACGGAAACAGGTCCTTGTGGTGTGGATTGCCCAAGCCGTTTCTTGGCTCGGCTCGAAGCCGCTTGGGCCGATGGTGGGGCAGAAATGGAGGGCGTAGAAGCGACAGGCATTGAATTCCGCAGCGACTCGATCTGCGCAGTCAGCACGCTGATCTGATCCAGGATCCCCTTGAGGTCGTTCCGCGCGGCATCGATCCTGCGGTTCAGTTCTGCGATCTCATCGCTAGCCTTCAGCTGTGCCCACTTTATCTCGGACAAGGAAGCTTTGTCATCAAGTGACGACCTCATGATTGAAGCGACTTGGTGAGTTTCCGGCGTCACGACAAACTCCCCGAGGTCAGCCCAAAACCAGGCGCCAGCAGCACTGGAACCGACGAGGACAAGGAGAAGCACCAAAACCCGGACAATGCGTCGAGACCGCCCTCGCAACAGCGGTTGGAAATCCGAAGCGACCGCATCGTCAATCATCAACATCGCCCCTCCAGCATTCTTCTTTCGGCCGGCTCGCTTCGTCGATCCGAGCGCTTGCGGTGTTCGCGCGCTCCAGCGATCTCGACTGCCGATAATGTCATACTTCGCGGACCTTCTCGGCCGCTCGCCCATCTGCTCCCTGCGAAGCGCCCGTGTGCCCAATCGAGTGGCCTTGTGCCGGGCTCCTGTATCATAGCGCTGGCGGCGAACATCGGTTCTCGTCTTCGCAGCCGATCGTGCAGTATTTTGCCCTCATTCATAACAACCTTTCTGATCTCCCTTTCTTGGTGCCTCCCGAATGCAAACCGCAACTCGTTTCCTCAAGCGTGCTTGACTAGAGCCGCCTGACGCGCAGCTTTACTCAAGACGGGCCGCTTAAGAGCGACGGCTGAGCCGCAATCCCTCATTCGGAGGGCAGTTATTGCGCATGATCAACTACCAATCTCAGCAGGTTGATCGAGATCACGGGCACATGCCAAGCGGGACCAACGAAGGCCGCGCAAGTGAAGGACCCGCAATGCAAGACAGATTTGGACGCCCCAACTATTTCAATGGAGCTAGTTGCTCGCCCGCCGCCACCAAAGTGGTTCGAAGGTTGTTTCGTCCATTCACCTGGGACGTCCATGACGGGCGTCGTCGTGCGATCTGCGAGCGCATACATTCCAGAGCCGGCGGGTCCCATATCCTGTCGATTGTCTGGCCCAACGACATCACAAAACGCCATGAGCCCATGCGTCGTGGCTCACGAGATTTACTTGCTGGCGCCTGCCACATCGTCAGTGAAGGATTCTTCCAGCAAGGCCCCCCAACGCCAGCCCACTCTGTCGCACGGCGAGCAGCGAGGCTATTGTCAGAAGGTGAGACCGAGGGTCTCAGCCTTTCGCCACACCAAGGCGCGCTGCTCTTTTTCGGCGCCCCGGCCTGATGCGCAAGTGAATCGCGGAGCAGCTCATCTGCTCCCTCCTCGGGAGCGAAAATGTTGAGATGCCACTCTCGGCCAATCAGGCCGGAGTTCTTAGCAATCATGACTGGCTGACACGGATCTGAAGAGCGCATGCGTGATTGGTTTCTTGCGGCGACATCGTTTCGAACGTCTTCGGCCGCCTTGGCATCTGCTTTCACGTTTCGGCCTACCGGCAAACGATATAGACGTGCTGTCGCAGTTTCGCTGGCGGCTTGCCTGTTCGGCAACTCCGCGCTGGCACAAACCGGTGACGAGTTCGATTCCGGAAACGACACTGTGGATCAGGCCAGCAAAAGAAGACAAGCTTCCATTCCGGCGACAAAGTCGCGGACCGGTGTGATACGTCAAGTAGTCCAGCCTCCGCATCCACGGTCAGCGGCACGTGCCGACATGCCTGCCGAAAGGCGCAACTATGTGGATAGATCTGCTCATACGCGAACGCAAAAACCAATCGCTCCCTTCGCCAGGTACGACAATCTGCGTGAAAAAGGATTGTGGCTCGCGATACCTGGTCCTGCAGATACGATTGATCAGGAGAATGGCGGCGTTAGGTCCGCGCTGGCTGATGTCGGCATTGGTTATATCGGCTGGACACACAACACGTTTGTAGACAATCAGCTGCCAAATGCAGCGAGAAGTCCAATCGCAAACCAGCTTTACATGGGCCAGAACCCGACCTTCGCTTCGGCGAACTTCTTGATCGTCACGTACGATATCAGCCGATTTGGCATTCCCGATGGCCAGATTGTCGTCGGAGCCGAGCAGCAATACTGGACGTGGGATCGCCCGGGGCCTGACAGAGTGGGGCTCAACACGCTCGCCTATTACCAGACTTTTCTCGACAGGAAGCTCGAACTCAAATTTGGTTACCTGAGAAACCAGAATGAGTTTACCGGCACATTGTTCGGAGGGATGACCGGATCGAACATGTTCGCCTTGATCCAGGCAGGGGTAAGCACCAATGCTGCGCCCACGCCGGCGGTCAACCTGAAGTACAATTTTGATGATCGTTTTTACAACAAGATTTCAGTGCAGCGTTCGATCAGCCCGGATGGTCCCTATGCCGAGATAAGGGAGAATCCCGCAGGCGTGGACTGGAGCACGGCCAATGCGGGCACGCTTCTCATCGATGAAATCGGCTACAGGAGCAAGGCCGCTCCTGGATCGCCCGACACATGGCTGCGGGCCGGCGCTGGTTTCAACACCAGCCGCTACAAGAATTTGGCGGACCCGGATCAACAGCGAGTGAGCGGCAACAATTTCCATTACATCGCTGCGGACCGGCAATTCTGGCAAACTGATGCCGTCAGGTCGCCGTCTCGCGGACTCTATGGCGGATTCTCTATCATGGGAGCTCCGCCTGACCTCAACAGGATCAGCCAGTATTACGAGCTTCGTCTTTACACGAAAGGGCCGTTTGATTGTCGCCCCCAGGATCTGATTGCACTTGTCGCCAGCAACACGACCTGGAGCAAATTCGCCGTGGATGCGGCCTTGGCTAAAGGTCAGCTTGCGCATCGCGATACCCTAGCGATCACGGGCACATATACTGCCCATCTCGCTCCGGGTATCTATGCAAGCGCCGGACTGTCATACATCCACAACCCGACAAGCGTCACGCATACGCTTCAGACGGAGCACGCCCTCAATCTGCTGGTGTCTACGCTGGTATTCTTCTGATTATGGCAAGCGTCGTTCTGCTGTAACTTCGCGTGCCCCTGGGCCGGAACTCTGCGATCTGCTTGCAGGATCGGTCCTGCATCTGCGTTTGATGAGCCGGTTACACCGGATGTAAAGCGGACACCAGCTGTAAGTGATCACGCAAAATGGACGTCGTTAGGTCTGTAGGGACGATCGAGGGGATTATCGAGAAGAGGCCGATACCGAACGCCGTCATTTGCGAGCTTGTCCGCGCGAATAACTGCCCACCACGGAACCTTAACCACGTCAGGTTTTCGAAAGCTTGCCCGACCAGGCAGACCTGCTCAGGTGATCATGGAGGAGAGGTTAGCGTGGACCCGCAAGATTTTGCCCCGTCTAACCGCTTGGCCGCAGGTGCAGCACGACGTCTCGCAAGAGCCGCAGACGAGCCAAGCCGGACAAGAAGGCTTTGAGCAGCACTTGGCTGAGACAAGGCAGTCCGAACCTGCGTCCGTCGGCGCTGGAGGCTCCTATCCCCATCTATCTGCTGAAGACCGCGACCTTATCGACAGGGCTATTGCTCAATATAAGGCTCAGAAGGACTACAACCGAACACGGTCAAGCTTTATACTCAGGCACTTTGTCGACTGGCGAATGATCTCCGCCGCCGTGGCCAAACGACTGACCTAAGGAACCACCAGTCTCTGGTTATTCACCTAGATACTTACTTTCCGAAAGACGCCCTCATGAAGACAGGCGTACTCACGCCTCACCTCTGCGATCTGCATCAATTGGGCGCATGGCCGGTCAATCGCCGCGTGATGGAACGCCTTGCGCGAGCTGCCCGACGAGCATCTGGAATTGCAGCCAACTTGTTTCTTCACCGAGGTTCGGGATAGACGCGAACGCGCTGGCGTCCTTCGCTTTCCACCAGCTCGCCCCTGTAAGGCATCCCGCGGATCTCGAAATAGGTCGGCCGGCGGGGACCGGGCATGATGCGCTCGCCTTCCAAAACGCGCACGAGGTAAGCCGGCAGGAACCGCTCCCTATGCTCCCAGCCGCCCCGGATCAGATAGCCAAGATCGACTGCGCCTTCCCCGGGTCGTCTTGCGCTTACGATTGGCGGTGGGCGATGCAGCGGCCGGGATGGCCCGGCTTCGTTCATCCCGCCAACCCGCGGGTGATGGATCAGGCGAATATCCCTGCGACCGCCCGGTCCAAATGTCGCCGAATAGCGCTCCCCATTAATCGCAAATTGACTTGGCCCGAACTGGTTTGGCAGCAGATTGATGTTGCCCAACACATCGATCAACACGTCTGACGCCGCCTGGGAACCGTGGCGCCAATCCACCCCAACGATCGCTCCTATATCCCGCGGCTCCGAAGGGGCCCCCGGTGGGCCCGCGAACGACGAAGCGGCCGCTAATTCAGGTGCTGGCGCAGAGCGCGCATCGTCGCGCAAGTCGTGCGGTGTGGGTGGATCCAGATCAACGAAGGACTCGAGACCGCCGTAGATGTTTGACGATCGAGGCCTCACGGACGAAGGCGATGCAGGTTCTTGCATCTGTTGCCCAAGCCATGCCCAAGCTCCCTGGCTCGGGGTGGCAGGAAGCTCGAATGGCGGATGAGCCTGCGCGGCCCAGTGCGGCGCTGGCATTGGTGAGGCGGGCCCGTGGATCTGCTCACCAAGCCACCCCCAGGCCCCAGCGCTCGGCGTGGCTGGCGTTGCGGGAAGCTCCTGTGGCGAATGGGCCTGCCGAGCAGCTTCCGCAGAAGGTTGACCTAGGTCCTCAGGAGGCGGCAATCCCAATGCCCTGTTCGCCTCGAGGATTTGCTGGTAGAGTCCAAGCCTGAGCAGATCAGCGTTGATCTTGCTGTCCTTGGTTTCTTGCTTGTATTCCTCGACGTCTTGAGCGAGCCCAGGGGTAGACAGTCGGTCAGCGATCGGCTGTCTGTCGTGCGTCTGCAGCCACTCACTCAGTCTGAACATGCGGCGAGTTTGCCTATCGATCGTCTTGGGATCGATCCTGCCGGTTGCCTTTTCCGCCGCCGCCCACATGCGGATGAAGCTTGCGTCCTCAGCACGAGGGGCCAGTCGGCGGACATCGGCCGCCAAGGTGTTTCCGGCGCCGACTTCACGAAGCTTCTTCAGGGCCGCCTTGATGCGCCTGCCGCGGTCCTTTGCGTAGGCGTCGACGTCCTCGTCGAGCTCCGCTTCCAGCTGGTGGTTTTCCACATCGGGATTTTCCAGCTGCGCATTCTCCAGTTCGCGGCGAATTCGATCGGCAATCGAGGGCCTGCCGGCGTCGCTCAGGCGCGCGCTCAAATGGCGCAAATCGGCTGCCGCGTTCTTGATCGTGCCGTCGCTGAGATTACCCGCCGCCCTGTTTCGGAAATCCTCAATGAGCTCCTCATCGGCCCGAGAGACCCCACGCGTCCGGCCCGGCTGCCTGGCGTGATCAATTCGTAGATTCGTCGAAATGACGTCAGATTGCCCCGCGTCTCGCGACGACTTTCCGCTGCTGCTCCCGCCAAGGGCCTTGCCAAGTCCCGACTTGAAGCGTGACCATAATCCGCGGCTTTTTCCGCTCTTGGCCGACGCGGCAGACTCTGCGTCCGGAAAGCTGTAACGTGTGCTGTTGAACAGATCATCTCGCAAACTAGACTGCGGCACTTGCGACGAAGCGGGAAGCTGAAAGCTGGGAATGTCTACGCTCCGGCGCGTGCCGCCTAGCGCACTCTCCCTAGAAGTGGAGCGCGGCGGCGCCCGCATCGAACCGCCGAAATCGTCCCTCCGCACTGCTCGACCACCTGCTGCGGGAGGCCGATCAGGCGAAGTCGAATTCCTTTGATCAGACGGAACGAGGGTCAAGTCCTGCAGCCGCCCTTCAAAGTCACCCTGCTCGCTTGGGCTACCCGCTCGCTGCCCAGTCCGCCCCTGAAGGGCGGCGTACTCGCGCATCCAGGCTCCTGAATCGAAGAATGGGTCGACCGGATCCATCCTGCTCTCCTCATGTTTGCATGGACCCTGCAACGATCCGCACTTCCTGGATTACGGCCAGCTAGCAGTTCGTTCAGCAAGGGTCAGATTATCTGATTGTTGTAGCCGCAACCTTTCCAAAAGCTGACGAGATCAGGATATTGCTGCGCGCAACACCGGCTTCGTATCGTCACCCGCCTGACGACAGGACGGGGTCGCTCCAGTTTTGCCGAACCTCTTCGCCGGCCGAGAATTGGTCGACGGATATAACAATGATCGCCTGTCGATCGTGCGCCGAATTCAAACATCACGGCCGGGCTCACACAGCCTCTACCAGTCTCCGACAGATAATACGTGACGAGTATCTTGTCGTCCTTGGCATCAACTTTGGCGCTGAGCTTGTCCTGTTGCAGGCGCTCATTGATGACGCACAACGTCTTTTCCTCGACGCAGACCGGGAGGCATTCTCGCGCGTTGAAGTTCCACTTTGCTTCACTGCGATTCTGAGGGACCGAATCATCCTAGCCTGTTTCACCAGTCCGGAGCCATTGTTCGAATGCTGTATGTGAGATCCACGTCGTCCGGAAAACGGCGGACTTCGCCGAATGCCCTTCGAAGGGGACGTTCCGCCCTTGAAGACGAGATGCTATCGCCAGTGGCAACGAGTGCGTTCAGGTTCAAACGATCCAAATATTTTTCTCCAGAGGATATGCAGGCCGTCCTCGCAACAGTAACGCCGAGCTCCTCTCGGGATCAGATAGGTTTAAGATTTATCCAGCCCACAGTTCGCGGATTAGGCCTTGCAAGCCAAGTCGGCAATGAAGATTCGGTAGACTTCGCTCACTTCAATCGGGCCCAGTTTTTGCCTGAGGAACCGTAAGGCTTCCCGTGCAGTACCGAGACCGCCCCACTGGAGCGCGCCCGGACGACCTCACCTGCACGACGGCTTGGCCATCGTAAGCTGCCGACGCGGTGCATGCTTGAACTCCACGACTTGCTTGCCAAGATGGAGCTCGCAAGCACCCGAAGTCAAATAGACCAGCCGAACAGTTAGCTGCCTCGTCAAACCGAGCTTGTTGGCTGCGGCAGCGTCTTCGGAACTGATGATTTCACCGCTGCGCGCCTTGGTCTCCTCAACAGCTTTTCGACCGACGGAGCTCTCGTCCCATAGCGGATTTCGGCCGGACCTAGATACACTCTCGCCTCGCGCGCGGAATTTTTGCCGCTCGGCAAGACCGAAGGGCCAAGATCGACGGCAGCGCACTTTCCAAGGTGCAAAAGCACGTCCGCAGCGATGGGCGAGGCTTCACGATCGATCCTTACGTACCGCCGCAGAGCAATGATAAACAGCTCTGCGGCGGGTTGGGAGCCTCATAGTTCGAAGCCACGCTGTGCGAGCACACGGTCCATGACCTCGCGTTTGATCTCGCCTGCGATCTCGTTTCGGACTTGCGCTCCGAGCACCCGCTCGGCATCCGCGTCGCCCAGCAGACCATGCTCGGCCAGTCGCTGACCGAGGCGGCTTTGAAACTCCTGGCCCATGGCTTCGAGCACCCGGTCTTGCATCGCGGCATGTTCGTCCGGAGCGATGCGCTTGAGCACCGTCTCCCAGGGTTGCCAGCGGCTTGCCATGAAGTCGGTGAACTCGCTTGCTTCGCGCTTCCGGACCAGGTCCAGCGCCTTCGTCGCATCATCCTCGCTTACGTGAGAGACCGCCAAGAAGCGCATGTCAGGGGCGACGTGACTAAGCTCCAACGGCTCGCGCAGCCGATGTTGATAGGCCAGGTAGACTTCGACGTCGTCTACGTTCGGGTTGCCGCTAGCAAGCGATTTGACCCTGTCGCGCGCGATGTCGTCCAGCGCCTCCACGCGAAACGCGAGACGGCCGCACTGGATCAGCTCGCCAAGCCGGTTGTCATATAGCCCGGTCTTAACGTCAGCGGTGATGCGCGCCGTCTGCGTACCGTTCCAGTGCAACGTAACACGATCCTCGCAGCTGGTGTTAGCCTCGGAAGCCTGTGCAAAGTACTGCTCGCGCAATCCCGCATTGGCGGCCGCCTGCCGCAGATCATCAGCCACTTGCTGCCGAAACGCGTCATTGCCGTAGTTTACAGTGCTCGTAGCCTCTCCAGGAACTGTGCGTAGTCCTGGGCGCCGGGCTCATCCGCGAAGTGCTGCCATTCGGCCAGCGCGACCGGATCGTCTGCGAGCCAGTGTGCGGCAGCCTCATGCAGGGAATGCTGTGCAAGCTGCGGTAGCGCTTCAGCCGCCGCCAGATAAGCGAGAACGGCGTCCGGCAGCGGGTTATCCCCGAACTCGAGGCTCTCCATATGCGGGTAGTAGAGGCTATTCATCGGTATAAGAGCCTCTAGAAGACCTTCAGGCAGGCTGGTCAGCCGGTTACCGCTGACATTGAGCGATTGGAGTGTGCTCGGAAGTGGTTCAGGCAGGTTGGCCAATTGATTGCTGCTCACATTGAGTTCAATGAGCCGCGACGGGAGGGACTCGGGCAGATCGGTCAACTGATTGCCACCGAGCGCGAGCGAGGTGAGCCCGCTCGGGAGAGCGTCCGGCAGGCTGGTTAGCTGGTTGTCGTTCGCGTTCAGGATCTCGAGTCCGACCGGAAGATTTACCGGCAGGCTGGTCAATCTATTGTCGGCGACCTCCAGCTCAGAGAGGGTCGCCGGAAGATCGTCCGGCAAACTGGTCAAGCGGTTATGGCTGATGAGAAGACGCTGGAGGGCGGGTGGGAACATGGCGGGCAGGCTGCTTAGCTCGTTGTGCCTGGCGCGCAGTTCCAGCAACCTTGGCGGCAGGGCGCTGGGCAGAGTGGTCAGCGAGAGCCACGATAAGTCGAGCGAGCGCGAGCCTGTGTTCTCCGTATTCCTGATTCGTGTGCGCCCCTGCCGCCGATTCTCAGCTTCGCCCTGCCCCTCTTCGACAACCCAATTGTCCAGCATCTGCGCGCGCGCGGAAGCCGCGGTCCGATAGCCCGTCACGGTTTCGACCAAATTCGCCACGGCGCGGTTGAAGCCGCCGAGGTAGCTTTCCTGGTCCGCCCCTTCGGAAAGCCCCGAGGAAGAACCTGCATTCCACTGTGCCTGCCCCGCGTCCATCATTTCTCCATTCCAGAATCAAGAATACCGCCTGCTTCTCAAGCTTGCGAAGCAGGCGGTTGCACAGCGCGAATGTCACTCGATAACCGCTATACGTGCGCTGCGTCCCCGTCCGACTTAAGTAGGCACGGGTTCACACAAGCCCTAGCCCCAAGAAGGGTGCGCAAAATCCTGGCCTATCGATTGTGCGCAAATTTCGAGAGAAAATTAGCATTTAATGCCCCGTAAGACTCCGGATACAATCGCGCTGACATGCATATGTGATCGACCTTCGCCTCTGACGAGGAAAGGGACTGATGGGTATCGCGTTCAGATCGACTAGAAGGTCACTTGGCTTATCGAGGCTCAGTGGTGCTTGGTGATAGCCTAGTCTAGCTTCGGCTAGCGGAGCGCGCAATCTCCTATTCGTTACCGCTGATGGCCAACACCGACACCGCGCTATTCTTGCGAGTGCGGCCACATGCCTCCATGCCGAGCACGCGCGCCCAGGAGAGCATTCAGCCGGATGGCTCGGGTGAGTTCGATAGCTACCGCGATGGACGAGGACAAAGCAATGTCACAGGGCTTGTCGCCTTACCGACTTTGCGTCTCTATCGTCCAATCCCTTGGTGCCAATCGACCAGGAGATGCTCTCCCCGCCGACCTCACCGCTGAACAAATGCCCGCGCGCCCGCTTCAGCACCGGCCGCCAGGACGTCGGTGCGAGCTCGTTCAGCGTCGACATACGCCGGTATCCAAGCCCCTCAGCCAAATCAGGCCGATTTCAACGATTCAAAACCTCAGTGCCGCGCTTCTCGTCAGCTTCTCGAAAGCTAACCTTCCTACATTCGAACGTGGTCTGCAGACGCAAATGCTGGCCATAACTGAGCTTGGTCGCGAACCTAGGTAGGCGATGAGCCGATCGGCAAGAGGCTTTGTCGCTTACAAGAGCAAGGAGAGCCCCATGGATTCCAATCGGATAAACGGTGCCTTCTCGCACGGGTCCCAAAATTGGGACGTCAGCACACAGGAAAATCATGAATTATTTAGCCAGACTGTGAATCAAGTCAGGTCATCGTCCGCCGCGCCTGTATCGGCAAAGACTCCGATTTGGAGTTCGAATGCTCCGTACGGGAACTTCTCACGCAATGGATATTCCTGGAACAACGACGTATGGGGGGATGGCGCTGGGCCACAGACGATTTCAGTGCATGAAGCCAACCGGTGGAGCGTGTGGTCGAACCAGCCTAATTCGAAAGGCATCAAGAGCTATCCGCACGAGTCGTTCAATATCGGGAAACCGCTCAGTTCAATCAACACTCTAAGCTCAAGCTTCAACCAGGTTGTTCCTGCTGGTGGCGCTTGGGACGTCGCCTACGATATCTGGGACAGCTCAAAACAGCAGGAGATTATGCTCTGGACAAACTACACCGGAAACCCAGACGGCAGCGGCAACGTAAAGCCGATTTCATATCACTATGACTCTTCCGGGGCGGCGATCCCGGTTTACCGCAATATCAATGCAGGCGGGGCGACTTGGAACGTGTTTGAAGGCTTCAATGGTCACAAAGTCATCTCACTCCTGTGCACTTCGAAGACCAACAGCGGGACAGTGGACATCAAGAGTATCCTGCAGTGGATCAAGTCGACGGGCTATTTCGGCGACATAAACGTCGGTAGCGTGCAATACGGCGTCGAGATCACCTCCTCTCCCGGGGGGATGAATTTCAATTTCAACAACTGGACCGTGACCTCGAAATGAATATCCGCCTCCTGGGACGCGAGATCTGAAGGGCACCAGCCGCTAACGGCTCGAACGCCATTTTGTGGAACATAAGCCTGCGCGGATGCTCTGCCTCATGGTCGACAGCGTATCCGAGCGCTTCGAGCCGAATTTCTAGTTCCGCTCGGAATAAGCTGCTCCGGCTTTCACACTGAAGAGCGAGAGGGCCGCCGGCACCGGTAGGCACTCCATCACGGCCTCCGACATCGGCAGGATAGGGCCCTCTCACCTTTAAGACGCCTTTCTTCACGGCCGCTGAGTTTGAGGCCATCGGCTACGCGATGGTCATTGGCCAGCGTCCGCGTTGGGTTGCCAGCAAGGCGCAATCAGACGTTATTCCGCCATTTCGCGGATGACAACGCGCACATGGTTGTCGAAAGCATCCGGATGGGCGCAGAATTCTACGCATGGGGTGAGGGCCGCATTCGGAACTTGATGCTTGCCCAAAATCTACCCTCACGCCCTTCGTCAGCGACGCCCTGAATCGCTCGAGCGGAACCGACGATGAGCAGACACTGAAAATGGCGCGCCCGCATCATCTGACAGTGTATCTCTACGCGAAGAGAATGGGACTGCTGTGGCCCTCAAGCAGCGTACTGGGAAATTGACCTCATTTTCTGTTTATTGTTAGTTCAATCTGCACCCGGGGGTGGTTAAGCAATCAAAGATTCGGCAGACCCAAGCCATCGCCGGGCTAGCGCTGCAAATATCTGAGTCATTCACGACCTGCTCATTGATGTCCGCCGGTCCGGCGGCCTCAGCGACGAAAGTCGGCACCGCCGCTGCGAGCACGACGGCAGTCACAAACACCAATTTTTTCATTCGATCATGGTTCCCTTAGGTGGCCCCCCGACCTGTCCCACCTAACAGAACCAATGCGAAATGCAAATCTCACGCTACGTCAGGATTGCGGATCGATAACTGTCAGCGCGAGACATCCGATCGCTCATTGGGCTCTGCCTCCGATCGCTTTTCGGCCATGACGATTGGCCGAAACTCTAGCGCGGCAAATCGATCGATACTGCTGCGAGTTTTGCGGCCATTTCGTTGACCAGATAAGTCCGGCAGGACCGTTTACGGGCAACGTTCTGCCGTTAGCAGGCTTACCTGTCGATTAGCTGACGGGTATCGCTGCAACCCTCAGGGTCGCTCGTTTGCCACGGGGTGAGCAAAGCAATCCAGCTTACGTGTGAACCGCTCAAGCTTCGCAATGACCAGTTCGGCAGCACAGCCTAGGCATCTGAGAATGTCGGCGTGAACTCGGCCCTTCGGATCGCCCGCCGCCCTTCATTTCTCGCTACTCGACCGAAAAGGCTCTGCTGGTCGTCGTTGCGCTCTATAGCGAAGCCGCTACCGCCTTGCTTATCCGCCACCGTTCCAATCGTTGTAGCGACGATGGTGCCGACAGCTGCGTTGCCATCGTTATCACCGTCGACAGGCTCTGTCAGCTTATCGAAAGCTAAATGCCTTAGGCTCTAAAATGCGTAGTCGTGGACTGAGTCTGCTCAGTCCTTAGGGGGAGTAGGATGGATCCTTTTGAGGCAGGACAGATTCAACGCCACGGCGGCATGCCTTCCGCATCTTCCGAACAAGAGGGCCGGCAAAACGAGGCCGCGGCGCAGTGGCAGGGAATAGCGGCGGGCTATGCAGCTGCAGATTCAGATCATGCGGAGGCTAACGAGGATCAGGCGCTTGAGAATTGGGCTGCTGAACCGGAGGTGGGCCCGCTTGAGGATCGCGAAGAAGCGGTCAGGCGAGTGAATGCTCGGGGTGAGGCCCCCACACTGGATCTCGAATCGCTTTTCCTGACTGGTTTGCCCAGGCTTCCGGATGATATCGTCGTGCTCGATATTCCCTTCAACCGGCTTACGAGTCTGCCCGATAACCTCCCTGCTTCGCTCCGACGTCTAAACGTCAGTGCCAATCAACTGACCAGCCTGCCTGCGCTTCCAACCGAGCTCAGAGGCCTCAACGCGAGCTCCAACCGGCTGACGAGCTTGCCTGAGGTCCTACCGGCTGCGCTGGAGTTTTTCGACCTCAGCCACAATCAATTGTTAGATTTGCCCGAGGTCCTCCCTGCTTCGCTCCGGTTTCTCTACGCCAGCCACAATCAGTTGACGAATCTGCCGGAGGTCCTTCCAGCCACGCTCGAGTATCTCGACGTCAGCGGAAACCAACTCACGCGTTTGCCGGAGGTCCTCCCTGCTTCACTGGAGTTTCTCGATGCCAGCCAAAACCAGTTGACGAGTTTGCCCGAGGACCTGCTGACGCAGATTGGCGCTGATGGCGGGATAATTCTGACTGAAAATCCCTTGCCCGAGCAGGTGCTCGCGAATCTGGATACAGTCCTTAGCGCCAACGGCTATGTCGGTCCGACCGTCTACCTTTCGCGCGATGACGAGAGTGAGTCGTCCGGGACGGACGATGAGCGGGCCGATGCTCTCATCGAAAAGGTAGCAGACTGGCTCCGCGGCAATCCACAGGAGGCTGATCGAGAGGTGCTGGCAACTTGGCAGAGCCTGGCTGAAGAGCCGGGCGCCCGGGAATACGCGCTCTTCCTTGGCAAACTGTCCGACTCCGTGAACTCTGGTAATGAAGAATTCCGCCAGTCGGTCGCCAATGATCTGAGGCAGGCGGCGAAAGACCCGCAATTGTGCAAGCGCTACTTTCAACTGGCCCTGGACGCCAACCAGAGCTGCGAGGATCGCAGAACTTTGACTTGGAACGGCATGCAGACCGCACGCCTCATCGCAGACGTCGAGAATGGCGCCTATAACAACAAGGCCCGGCTTCCCGATCTCATTGATCTGGGGCGGGTCATGTTCCGCCTGGACGCGCTGGAGAAAATTGCGCGCGAGAAGGTTCGCTCGCTAAGTTCGGGCAACAACGTCGAAGGCATCGACGCCATTGAGGTCTTTCTTGCTTATCAAAATAAACTCCGCGAGCGGCTGGGATTGCAACACGTCGCGCCGGACATGCGCTTCTTTGAAGTCTCCGGCGTCACCGACGCTGACGTTGATAGCGCAGAGACATCCGTGCGGGACAAGGAGGCGGCGGAATTCGCCGACTATTTGGCGGTGGACTGGCAACCTTGGGACGACGTTGTGCGTCACATCGTACCCAAAGACCATGCCACGGCGCACGACGAGCTCATTGCTGCAATGGGGACGGAGTTCGCCAGCCGGCTGCAGCAACAGCTCACCGACAAAGGTTTGATCGGGGTCGGATCTGACCTTGTCGAGGACGCGAAGCGAGAGTTGGGTGCCGCGGTTCGCAAGGAAATTGCCCGCGAGATCAAGGGCGCCCTGAGAGACAAGGTGCTCAACGACCACGGCCTGAAGCTGTGAAGCGGGCTTTGGCTGCAGGAGGCTTAATTCCTGCCTGATGGCGTCGGTCATCGGCCGAGAGCCTTGCGCGGCAAGCGTAGAACCAGACGGCGGAGCGCCGATCCAGATTTCGGCGTTGCTCGACTCCTGTTTCATTCCGACGGCTCGCTCGGCAGCCAATTTGTGGCACCCCCGAAGAACACCTTCAATGACCATCTCACAGCTTCGCGATCCGTCAGTTGATGGGAGTGAGGCTCGCGGCCAGAGGGATTGGCCCCGATTCCTGAGGATTTGTATTCAGCATAATAGCTCGTCCTCAACGCGTTGGTCTTGCCCGGATCCCATTCACGCCAGCCTTCCGCGATGATGGGTACATCTATCTTCGTCGACAGGAAAACCACAGTGGCATACGGACGCCAAGGCCGGCCAAGCGCAACGTAGCGCGCAGCGGGCTCGGCAGTCAGCCTACAATGATCGAAGACGTAAGCACTGTCCTCCTCCGGCGTCTCTTTGCTCTGGGCAGTATACACGACGGCCTGATTGGCGATGCCATGCAACTCACAGTTCCGGAAGTAGGCCTTGGCGTTGCCGAATATGAAATCGACATGCCCCTCGATGTAGCACTCCGAGAAGTATTGTCGTGACATTCGGCCGTTCGGCTCCTTGCCGGCAAACAGCGTGTCCTGGGCGCCGAGCAGGCGGACGCGCGTAATGACGTCCCTGTCTCCCGTAACGGACAGCGCTACTCCTTGCGATGGGGGATTGGTTGGATTGAGCGCGTAGTCGTTCTGGATGGTCAGATTTTCGATCCGGACGTCATCGCCAGCGGCATTCAGTGTAGCCGAACGCGCGGTTCCTCCCGCATTGATTGCGCCGTCGCCATACACAATGACCGTATCCTCCGGTTTGCCGCCAGTCCCTACGATATGAATACCGGATTTGGAGGTTTTGACCTTCTCGCGATAGGTCCCCGGCGCGATCCGAATTTCCCCGCCTTGCGCCGGCAACGCGTCGACGGCTTCCTGCACGGAGCGATAGTCCGCGTTTGCGGCATGCGACACCGATATTGCCTCGGCGTATGCTGCCGGGATGCAGAAACATCCAGCCAGAAGCGCGGCGGACGTCAGGAACATTCGCATTTGATCTTCCCCTTGGTGGCGTTTGCGGCGCGTCCGATGCGGTCGATGTAACGCGCCGCCGCGCCCTTCCTCGCCGAACCAGAACCTGAGCGTAGCTCTCGCGATGTCAGCCCTTGCAAACCAATCGCGCAACGGGCGCGGGCCATCAGGCTCACCTTCCGCAATCTCGCCAGTTCAAGCCTATCGATGCGGGCTCTCCCCTGCCGACGCCGGAGTCGTAGCGCCTAGCGGTTAGTGTCTCGGAATGCCCTAGAACAAGTGTCCGATCCGCGCGACAACGTCTCTGCAGCTTGCCCCGGCAGCGGCGGCGACACGTCAGAGTGATCGGCGGTCACCTTTGCATGTTCGAGCTGCCAGATCGCGGAACTGGCAAATCGGACATCCTCGAGTTTCACGTCAAGGACATGCCGCTCGTCTACGCCGCGCATCACCAGTGCGCCATCGTCGCCCCGCACATGGCGCAGAACAATCTGCCGATAGACCGGAATCCTCGAGCCCTGCGCGCGCGGATCGTATTTCGCATCGAACGCCAGCGGCCAGCGGTTGCCCCTCAGGCACACGTTTTCATAAGTCACGCGCTCGACCAGGCCACCTCGACTGACATCGCTCTTGATGCGCAGACCAGACGTCGTTCCATCCAGCGTCAGATTACGCACCAGTATGTCGCTGGCCCCGGAATTCACCTCGCTGCCGATCGACATGCCGTGCCCCCAGCCGAAATAGTTATCAATGATGGAGATATGGCTGCTTGAGCCATTATCGCCGGCCTTGATAGCGACGTTGTCGTCTCCCGTTCGGATGAAGCTGCGGGTGATGGTCACATCCTGGCTCGCGCCAGGGTCGATACCGTCGGTATTGCGGGCGTCCGCTGGGGCATCGATCGTGAGGCCCCAAAAAGTGGCACCTTCGACCCGGTTCATCGCGATATGAAAATTGGGTGCATTGCGCAAGTTGACACCCGTGAACGTGATGTCTTGCGCATGATCGATCTGGATCAAGCGCGGGGCGTTTTGGTTGCCGCCCTCGACTTGGGCGCGGCGGGCCAGTTGCCACCAGCTTTCGGCGCTCCCGACCATGGCTGCACCGCCCTGACCATCGATGATGCCGTCCCCGTAGATACCGCCGCCACGGGTTTTGGAAAAGCTGATGAACGGCCGGCAACCATCGCCCTTGCCGGAGATGCGACCACACTGTCCGCGGCCCTTATCGTAAGCAGCTGGTTGGGGGATGGCGATGAGCGTGGCGCCTCGTCCAATCCATAACGTCACGCCCGATTTCATTTCGAGCGGACCCGACCGGAACTCGCCCCGCCCTAAATATACGGCGGCCCCCGACGGACATTGGTCGATGGCATCTTGCAAGGTGGCCGTATCTTGCTTGCCGGACGGCACGGGCCTGTCGCACACTGTCTGTGGTGCAATAGGTTCGGTAACGATGCGACGATCTTGCGCGTTGGCGGCCGGACAGAGAATGATGCAGGCAATGATGGATAACAGACTGCATGCTCGAAAAGGCTGTGTCATCGACCTCGTCTCTTTGCCGCGTGGATCGATGCGGCCTAACTGTCTTGCGCACGCGAACCGATCCGCCGCGGCTCGCCTCACTCGCCGCGCAAGATGACATTTATAAGACGCAGAGGCTGCATAGAGTTTTACGCGCGCGCAGCAGCATTGCTGCAAGGGGCGATGAACGGCCCTGCAAGGGGCACGCGATCTCGCCGATCAGCTCATAGCTGAGAGAGGCTTGCGCGCGGGTCACACCTGCGGCTTAGGTAGGAAGACTTACAAAATCAGCCTGCAATCCGCCATCGACGTCTTCAGTCATGAACTGAGAGCTGATCACGTGCCGACAGGGAACATACTCTGCGCTACAAATGCATCTTCAACTAAAGCTCCAGGAGTACTGTGCGCAAAAAGCAATCCAGTTGAGCCATGGCGATCGAAGCAAAGCGGGCTGAAAGCCAAGGTGATACGCTCGATAACGGCTAGACGTGCCGTGGGTCGCCGCAAATTAAATCGGCCGCCAGAGCAAACTCAGGGCTCTGCGGCGATCCCTCGTTTGGTCTAATAGTCGCTTGGCAAGCGGCGAGGCGGTTGATGCATGGCTGGGGATGCCGGCTCATCGTCAAGCAATCGCCGAAGCTCTCCTGGTGGTATCTGCTCTTCGTTGAATATGAACCTATCTGGATCCGCCGGGACCGGCAAATTGCCGACTGAGCGATTTATACCAATCGACGCGGGGTCATCATCCAGCAGCCCGCGGAGCTCGCCTGGTGAGAACGGCATGTATTCGAAGTCGATACTGTCGGAGCCGGCGACAAGGTTCGGCGACCGGCCGGTGAACTGGTCTGCTCTGCTGGCTGCGGGCGCATCATCGAGCAGTCGACCAAGTTCGTCCGGAGAACGCGGCAGGGAAGGGAAATTGAAGACATCTGGATCGATCGGGACTGCGAATTGATCCGGTACAGACGGCATCGGGTCATCGCCCAGCAGACGCCAGAGCTCGCCAGGAGAAAGCGGCGGTCGAGCGATGACAGAAGCTTCTGTATCGACGGCGCCTGCTCGCTCGTCGGCGAGTTGATTTGGCTGTGGCGGCATGGGTTCACCATCTAACAGTCGCGACAGCTCTCCCGGTGAAAGCGGAAGGGGCGCGAAAATAAACGCCGCCGGATCTATTGGGCCTGCGGCGTCGTCGGCGAACGGATCCGGATCGAACTGAACCGGCTCATCCAGTTGCGAGCGCTCCGCCGGAACCAACTGCGGGAGGCTCGGGGTGAACCGCCCTGCGTCAACGGTGATCGGCGAGTGCGGGAATTGAGCATTCGGCACGCGTCTTCGCTTTGCCAGCCGCGCGGTGGGATCCTCTGGATCGGATGTCAATTCTTCGCCCCGGACGGGAAGCGGCAGCGAGGTCGATTCATCGTCGGGTCCGCCCGCAATATGCTCGCGCAGCTCCTGCTCCATCCTCAGAAGTTCGGGAGCCTCGGCTACGAGGGACCACTCGTCGACATCATTATCCAGCAGCTGATAAAGTTTCTCGGGGATGACATCGGAGCTTGACGAGCCGGCGGCGGCCATGCTTTCGGCCCGCTCAACGCCGTCCAATGCGGAAGACCCGCCCTTGAGAGCTTCTCCCCCTCCTCGATGCTCGCGGAGCGCACAGAGCGAACCGGTCATTCTCTTCCAGTTCTTCGGAAAGACTTGTTCAATAAATTTGGGCAAGGCAGCATCGCTCGTTCCAGCAATGGTCTCGCCGCGGGCCCCCAGACTGTTCGACAGTTTGCGAAGCGTCGTGCGATGGTGCTGGACGGTAGGCGGCGCCCAATGCTTTGTATTGACACCTTCTTCTATAATGCTTTCGATAAGCGGAGCATCAGCCTCGGTTGGGGCAACAGGTCTACGCCCGGCGGTCGCCGAAGACGCGCGACGTATGCGCCCAGCAGGCGCGCCACGTTTACGCTTTCCAACCCCGCCACGCTGCTCCTGGAGAGCCTGCACTGCAATACCTACATGCTTGTTCTTCTTGAACACCCTCTCAGAAAGCTCACTCAACGTCTTGTTATCACTTCCTTCGAGCGATTGGCCCCTCTCGCCCAGGTAAGCTGCCACCTTGAAGAGCATCTGAGTATACTTCTCAGTCGACGCGTGTGACAGCTTTCGGCGCTTGCTGACGCCCTCCATCATGGCCCGAATGTAATCGCGATCCGTACCAGACACATTGGCCGGCGGTTTGCGGCCGGGATGCCGCTGAAGGCGGCCGCTATCGGCCATCCGCGCTGCATCTAGCTGTTGCTCAAACGCGTCTTGTTCGGCGCGAGCTTGCTGCTCTTCCAGATCGGCGTTCTGCACCGGTGCTGAAACTGCAGAACCAGACGCGTCGAAATCATGCGAGTCCACGCACAAACCTCACCTCGAAGCCTATCCACGTTAGTTCGTATTCGTACAAGCTTTCGAGAAGCTGACGAAATCGCTGTCCGCATATGGCTTTCGACGTTCCTCGAACCATCTTTTTAGCATCCGCGAGCTCAGGTTGATTGCCATTATCAGCCCCTGCTCGAGGCCCCTGAGGAACATAGTCAAGCAACTCTCATCAACATCCAGGGGGAGCCAAATGAGGCTGGTCAGCTTCCCCGATCACGCGGGCGTGACGTGCCTTGATCTTGGCGAGCGATCACGGCCGATTAAGCACTCTGGCTTAGCTCTCTGACAAAGAGATTGAACACCTCCGCGTGAGCGCCCTATCCGGAAACATGGTGTCCCGTCGGAACCGCGGACGATACGTCCTCTGTCAGCGTGACCAATCAAAAGCGCGTCCGCCGGCCAAAGCACCGCGAACAACAAAAAACGAAGCCGATAGAAGAGCCGCATCTTGACATCCATTCGGCAGTCGGTTCGCAACACGATAGATATTGAAGGCTTTGAGCCTCCGGGTTCACGAACGTCCGTTGCATTTAGCGGTCCCAGGATTGACTCGTGAACGTGGCAGCCAGCGGGTCGACAGGATCATTGACGCTCTAAGATTTGCGCGGCCGCGCCTTACGCGCCGCAGTGTCTGCCGCAGATTTCTGCTGGCGTTCATCGGTTGGCGCCGACACTGATAGACAGTCAAGCCTCCGCTCAAGCTCCGCCAATTCTGCCGTACATTCGGCTATGACCGATTGGGCACGAAGCAACTTGATCCTGAGCTCGTCCCGTTGCCTGAATAATTGCTCAGGATCCCAATCATCCTGCATCAGCTCAATCATCTGCCAGCGCAAGCCCCGATGCGTCGTTGTCGCTCAGCTTCAAGTGAACGGCTGCTCGCCCGAGATGACCGATAGAAGAGCTCAAGCCGTGCTCATTGGAGGGATTGGATGGTGACCGTTCGAAACGCGACCTGAAGGTAACAAACGTCGCCATGCAGGAGCGCGCGCTGTGGAGCGCACCTGCAGAGACTTCTGACATTGGCCGAATCCGGAAAGCTTCATCTGAAAACCCGAATGTGTTGCTCGAGAAACATCATGGCCGCATCATCTTCTCGCATCTTTCAAGCAACCAACATGCCAAATCCGCTTGAAAGTTTTCTATTGGGGAATGATGCGCCTCTCGCGGCATTCACTCGCTGCAAACGTTCTGTCGTTGCGGTTGAGACAAGCGGCGTCTGAAGCGAGACAGCCGACGTCGCAAGCACAACGCTCATAACAGCGACTGCTTTCCTTGCCGGCCAAAACGCTCTCACCATTTTTGAGCGGGGCGTCATCGATTGAGAATATGCTATCAGCAATGAGAGTGCCGATGACGCGACCGTGATCGCGCGAATTTCGCATCAGCGGGTCAATTGGCTGAAGTGCGCAATCCGGAGCGGCGGCATTCGATGAGAAAGACTGGGGACGCCACGCACCGATCATCCTGGCCTCACCGATTGGCCAAATGGGGGGCTTGCCACCACCTCAGTGGCGAACTCGCCGCAACAGCGACACTCGCGACCCCGATCGCACTCACGCAGCTCGCACAGATCGCGATGATGGCGACGGATCTGGCCTGGATCGGCCACATCGGCACCGAGGCCCTCGCGGCCGCCGCGCTCGCCGGTATGATCTTATCGGTTGGCCTGACCTTCGCAGCCGGCGTGATCTCGGCAGTAGGGCCGCTCGCGGCGCAAGCACGTGGCGGCGCAAACCCAGCCCTGGTACGGAGCTCGCTGCGCATGGGGCTATGGATTGCACTCGTTCTATGGGCGCCGATCATGATTTTGCCGGTGCGAGGCGAACAAATCGTGCTTGCGCTTGGCCACGAGCCAGCTATCGCGCGCTTAGCTCAGCAATATCTGCTTGGGCTCACCTGGGGTATCTTGCCGGCGCTGTGGTTTTTGGCGATCCGCAGTTTCATGGCAGCGGTCGATCGCCCGGCGCCGGCCTTGTGGATCACGCTCGCGGCCATTCCGACCAACGCACTGCTGGCCTATCTGTTGATCACCGGCAAATTCGGCTTGCCGCAGCTTGACTTGTTCGGAGCCGGCCTTGCGACGAGCCTGGTGAACAGTGGGACCTTTCTGGCCGGTATTTGGTTCGTTACATGCTGTCGTCCTTTTCGCGACTACCAGGTGCTCCGATATCTTTGGCGGTTCGATTGGCCATTGATGCGGGAGTTCCTCGTGGTCGGCACGCCGATTTCGGTCGCGATTTTCATGGAATCGGGTCTTTTCTCTGCGACGGCGCTCCTGATGGGTGCGATCGGCACTACAGCGGTTGCCGCCCATCAGATCGCATTCCAAGTTGCAGCCGCCCTGTTCATGATCCCGTTTTGCATCGGAATGGCGGTGAGCGTGCGCATCGGACACGCACTCGGCCGCAACGATGTATCAGGTATCAGACAGGCTGGTTTTGCCGCCATGCTGCTTGGAGTCCTGATCGCGGCGATCGCTACGATTGCGGTGGTCGGCACGCGCTTTGAAGTCGCCGAGCTGTTCGTCGACCAGTCGGCCAGCAATGCGGACGCCACGATCAAGCTGACTGCAGCTCTCATCCTTGTCGGAGCGAGCTTCTTCATTACTGATGCACTTCAGAGCATTGCAGCCGGTGGCCTGCGCGGCTTAGGGGACACGCGCGTGCCGCTGTTTTTCGCAGGCATCGCTTACTGGCTGATCGGTCTTTCCGTCAGCTACGTGCTCGGCTTGAAAACTGGCCTCGGTGCCATTGGTATCTGGATCGGCTTGTCCGTCGGCAAAGCCGTTTACGCAGCCCTCCTCGTGATACGTTTGCGTCTTTTGGCGAACAGACCTCCCGTAGCAGCCATGAGCCAGGCTTCAGCTCGAGCGGTGGGCCAACCATGAGCCGAAGCTCCAGCGCAACCAGAAAATGCGCGTTAAGAACAGGCTCTGCAATCTGGGGAGCGCCATGGGGCGGTTCCTCATTCTCATCGGATACGGGCAGCTGACTCTTACCCTGCCCTGTGGTCAAGTTGGCTTAAGGGATCAGAGCCCGGCAAACCTTGCTCCTGAACGTAGAGGAGCCCGAGCTGGATACGGGGGCCCTCGAGGCCCTCGATGGAGGAGAGGCTCCGGACCTTATGGCGTCGGCGGCTGAAGCCTCAGCCGAGGAGACCCAATCGTCAATGTCAGCTGCAATTTCCGCGGTGCGGGCTCGCCTCAGCAGACTATCCCGCTCCGCGCCTTCTGGCATGCTCGCCGCCATTTCCACAAGATCCCTTGCAAACGCAGCCAGGCGGTCCTGCAGCGATATTGTTTGCCTCACATGATTTCGCTTTTTATTCACTGAGGCGCTCATCGTTTCAAGCGTCGTAGCTCTGCGGATCTTCGAGCAAGATAACTTCCCACGACACTTTTACCATGCCAACCTAAGTTTAGTTGCGATAACTCTACAACGGTTCGCGTGCAGCAAAGCAGATAGTGGGTTTCTCAGCAGGCGCTTGCGGTCGACGAAAATCCATCCGCGGCGAATGCGATGCGCCGCTGCCTCCGCGGCATTGAGGACACCCGGGCTGCACATCGCGCGATCTAATGTGCTGGCGCGGGTGATTGCAGCACCCCGTCCACGAAAACCAAATACAAGGATCGGTACGCCACTTTTTGTGGCCGGGCGGAAGGCTCCGTCAGCTTCTCGCAAGCTTGCCGGCGTAGCTGTTCTGCCACCATCTGCGGAGTGAGGTGAGCGTGGACAATCCTTTCCCATCCAGTCCGGCAGCTTTGATGCAGGTGCAACGGGCCGCCGCGGAACATCGTGAGGCAGGCGAGGCGTCGCAGGAGGCCTTCGAGCGGCAATTGGCAAACGCCGGCGAGCCTCACGAGGCGACCGAGGCTGTACGCCAGACCCCGCCTCCCGAGCCGCCTGCGAATATCCAAAGCGTCATCGAGCGCGCGGTCCAGGCAGAGCGGACGCGCCGGAATCTAAGCCAACGCACTGCGCGGGGATATACTGAGGTACTTTTCAGACTGCAAAAAGATCTGAGGTCTCGTGGCAAAACGATTGCTGCACTGGACCACGACGCTCTGGTAGCGCACGCTGCCAAGTTCATGGCGCGTGACAAAGCAATGGGTCCTGCGTTAACAGCGCTTCATAGGTATCGCAATCCCAATGCACCTGACGGCCCGCGCCGGCGCTATGTTGTTCCCTCCGTAAAAGAGCCTTCTCCCGTCAACGCCGCCGTGCCTTCGGCGGATATCTATCCGCACCTGTCCGAGACTGACCGTACTCTCATCGACAACTTCACCCGCTTTGTCGGCGGTGGTCTGCAGAAAAGTACCATCTACGAATACGGCCGATCGCTTCGTATCCTGGGAAATGATCTCGGCACTCAGGGCAAGACAATTGGCGGGCTCGATCACGAGGCCTTGGTCTCGCACGCGAGAGTGTCTCTTGGTGAGCCCGCGCATTTGCTTTCGGCATTGAGCGCGCTGCGAAAGTATCGTGAGCCTGATCAAGTGCGGCAATACTTTCTCTCCGAAGAGGATGAAAGCCTGATCGACGGCGCCGTCCAGGCAGCTGCCGCGCGTCGGACGTGGATACCCAACAGAATCGAGACATATTACAGGGCTTTTCACAGGCTGGCGAAATCTCTAAAAGCCCGCGGACTGACAATTGCAGCGCTGGATCATCATGCGCTTCTTGCGCATGCCAAGGCAGCACACGAGGGCGACGAGCAGATAAGCTCCGCGCTTGAGGTGCTTCTCGAGTATCGTGACCCAGCTATCCTGGAAAGGCGCACCCCACTCGATTATCCTCCCTCCGCGAAAGACAAGAGTCTCATCGAGGACGCGGCTGCCGTCAGTAAACGCCCCAGGAAAGCCGTCGAAGCCTCCGTCAAGAATCTCCTCAAGTTTGCAGGGGCCCTCGCCGCCCGCAGCCTCGAGATTGATCAGCTAGGCCACATCGCACTCCTCGAGCTTGCAAATAAGCTGTTTCCCAGCAATAAGAGCCTCATCCGCGGGCTCGGCATGATCCGTGAATACCGCAACGCCGAGCGCACTTCCGGTGCGGACGGAGCTGCGCTGGCAGATGATGTTCTGGCCTGCTCGCCGATCTTAAGTGTCGACCCGGAGGAGCTTCGGCGGCTCCTGGATGACGAACCGACATTCTCGCAGACGATCGACAATTTGGCGGAGCGTCAGGACGATATGGCTCCGGTTGATCAGCTGCCAACCGAAAGTCTCGATACCGCGGAGCTTATGGGGATGCTCGCTTCTCCCGGCCATTCGCCAGAAGACGAAGTCACTCAGCCGGATCCGGTTGGTCCCCGGCTGTCGGACGCTGTCGATCCTGGGGACATCTGGTCGGGCGCGGAGCAGGCTGGCTTGTTGCCCACTGAGAGTCTGGATACGGCGAAGCTCCTGGAGATGATCGCTTCAGGCGGCCATTCGCCGACGGACAGCGTCAATCAGCCCGGCGCGACCGTTCCCTCGCTGCACCAGAACGTCGATCCCGACAGCATTTGGCTCGAGGCCGAGCAAGCCGGGCGGCTGCCGACCCAAAGCCTGGATACTGCCGAGCTTCTGCAGATGTTCGCGTTCGCTGGCCATTCGCCGGCGGACAGCGTCAATCAGCCAAGTTCGATGTCATCATGGGATCTTGAGAATTCAACGGCCGACGCGGCGTTCCAGCCGGCGCAATCGCAACCTATGGTGCCAGCACTCGAGTTGTATCTTCCGCAAGGATGGGAGCATGGTGAGCAGTGGGCGAGCGAAGACTTCAAGGAAGGAATGCGGCTGCATGGTGTGCTCCCGAACGAAATTCGGCCGGAGACAACATTGACCATCCGCGGATTGGACTACATAGCCAGCATTGGACCGCCAGGCCTGGAGCAGGAGGTGTTTCTTCGCAGAGCCTGACAAGTCGGTCAGAGCAGCTATGCATGGCGCCTTCATAAGATTGCACGGCCTCCCCTTCCGAGAGGCGGCTCGCTGGCGCACGTATATTGACGAATATCATGGGCAGCATGTGGACTGGGGCCGCGCTCCCAGGGAGTTCGCCCAGCGCAACGTCTCAATGCCCTCGCCATAGCTCAACGGGTGAATCGAGCCCGACGCTTGAAGTCGCATCGCATACCCGCTGGGTTTCGTCAGATGAATTCGGCCATGTTCTGACGCCGGTGCATGGTTGCAGCGCCGGGCATAAACTCCCTCATAACGCATTGAGCATTGAAAGCGCAACAAGAGCAAAAAGGGCTTCCGAAAGAAGCTGCTCATAAACCGATCTCCGGCGAGCAACTAACGATGAATAGGCAAACAAACCGTCGGCCGATTGATGATAATCCAAGAATCAAGAAAGCTCGGTACTAACGCGCGACTTCCAACAGGTCATCGATCATCTTCATGTATTTGACTCAGGCCGGCCTCGCGC
The DNA here is from genome assembly GCF_001189845.1 of Bradyrhizobium tropiciagri. GTDB lineage: Bacteria > Pseudomonadota > Alphaproteobacteria > Rhizobiales > Xanthobacteraceae > Bradyrhizobium > Bradyrhizobium tropiciagri. The sequence continues at coordinate 18,665 of NZ_LFLZ01000014.1, read as the reverse complement.
GAAGCTCGATCTGATCATCCTTGTTGCGGACGGCGGCGTATTCCGCCTCGATCAGTTTGGCGGCGGACACGATGTCGGCCGCGCCCAACTGAATACCGATCCCTGCATCCACGTTTGCAATTGCCCTTCGCAACATCAGGAACGTCGCGTCGTTGGTCAGTTGAATGGGCTTGGAGGGCATGTGAGAAAACTCGGTTCGAAATGACGACGCAGCTGGGCCCTCGGGACCGAGTTGACGGTGCTCAACCACATGATTCAGAATGTGCTATGTTGATGTTCGCGTCTAGACGCGCCCGCCGGGCGTCCGGCCCAGGTGCTGGGCGACATGTTGCGATTTCCACCGCAGTGCGGGAAAGGCTTCGATGCGCTTCTTCACGTCGTCGTCCGTGGGAAGCGTATCGACTTCGATGCTTCCGCGGTCGTAAAGCGCGTCGAGGAACGCCAACTCTCCGTCATCATACTTGAAGAGCGGCGCCAGTTTTTCCTGACATTCCGCCAGGATCCGGTCGCACCATTTCTTCGGGCCGCCGTCCGCGTCGAACATGCCGTTCTTGACCACGGACAGCAGCTTGTTGTTCAGGTCGTTGAGATCGTATTTGTAGTCCTTCAGCGACACCGTTCGCCAATCCAGGTCCCTGGAGGCGGCGCCGATTGCAAGCGCTCCGACCTTCACTTGCGCCCAGTCTATCTCTTCGTTCTGCAGCAGCCTCCATGCGTCGTACAGGTCGCGCGATGCCCGCCGGGCCACCAGGGCGACGATCTTGCCGGCGGCGATTTCGTGGAGATCGACAACGCCGACGTTCTTAGCGAAGTAGTCGCCGAGCTTCGCGGATTCCATCCTCTCCCAGCCAAAGAACGGTGTCCGGAAGAGATAGTTCACGTCCACTTCCAGCGTACCTGGACGCCGATAGGCCGAGACGTACCTGAAGCGCCACTTGCCGCCGGCGTGTTCGCCGGAAGGATCGCGGGCGATTTCGTACCCCTTGCTCTGCAGGAGCGCAGGAAGTCGCGCGTTGATGATCTTGGAATCCCGCAGCATGGCTTCCCTATCCGCGGCGCCGATGTAGTTCAGATCGATGTCGACGGAAAGCCGGTCGAGTGCGAGATAGAACAGGTTGAGCGCGGTGCCCCTTTGAGTGCGAGCAGCTTGCCTAGCTCGCGGTCGTTCGCGATCTGGTCGAGCACGTCGATCAACCGGATGACGCGCTCGACCGAGGCCGGTTGGAATTTGACGTCGGTCGCGATCTTTTCGAGGCGTTCGACCGAGATCATGGCATCATCTCCGGCGACATCCCTTCAAAGGACGGATTCAGGAAATCCGAAGGCAGGACGACGTTCCAGCCTTCCTTCGCTTGGCCTTTGCCATCGCTTCCCAGAGCGGGTCGCGGCACCGGCGGGGCTGCGCGCTTCAGTTCGCCTAGTACCTGCTTGTCGACGAAGAGATCGTCTTTCCGGCTCTCGAGCCAGGCGCCGCACACGCCGACGAGCGTCTGGTTGTCGCGACCGAGCGCGAACTCAGCGAATTTGCCGACGTCGAACGCTTTGACGCTGTGGAGCGCGTTTGCGAGTTCCTCGACGCCACCGGTCAGGTCCGGTCGCTCGATGCAGTCGACGAGCGTCCGCTCGACGCCGGTCGCGAGAACGTCGAGGCCACGGCGGTCCATCGTGACCGTGCCGGACATTTCCTCGGAGCGACGGCGCAGCGAGGCGGGCTGCGCGACGAACCGGACGGGACCGACGAGCGTCTTCACCTCGCCCGGCGACCTCCGCTGAGGAGTTGGGTCTGAGAGGTTTCCGAATAGGCGAGTCCGTGCAGTTCGAGAGCGGTGTGGTAGGCGACGACGCCATCGGCGCGTATGCGCGATGCGACCAGTATCCGGTCGGGATGGAAGTTCGCCGGGTCAAGGTGCGGCGGCACGAAGGCGTACACACCCGGCGCGACATGGCGTATCCGTCCAGAGGCGGCATGGTATCTGAGCAGCGAGTCCGAGGACGAAAGCGGCTGGCCCGGAGACACGGTTTCGCGGAACTCGGTCCGAGTGAAGACCGGGTGCGCGGATAGGAACCTCTCAACTTTGCCTTTTTGCCCTATCATCTCGGTGTGCTCCTTGGGGTATACAGTACCCCAAATTCTGCATTATGCAATTCGAAAACACTTCAGTACATAAATTGGGGTATATAATACCCTAAAAGCAGCAACAAATGAAAACTGTTGAGGCGGATGGTCGAGCCCGACTGCAGTCCGCCGTCCGATGAGCCGCAGCCGGAAGACGGAACCGGGACCGTGATGCACCATCGGCATTACCCTGTGCCGGTGCTGCTCTACTTCGGCGGCACGATGCTGATCATGATCACAGCGGTCTTCTCAGTGCTGCTGCTGCTACCGATGATCGGCGAACGCTCCGGACCAAATGGTTCGCTGCCGCCTCACGCGAATGCCGTCGGCTGAAGCGGCCAACTCAACGGCGACCTGGCAGACAATGGTCTTCTTGCGTGCGTCAACCGAAGCCGTGATAGCGGCTTCGTCGACATGTCGACGAGGCCCGCTCGCCCGCTGCGGTGCCCTCTTGTCCCGATCGGCGTGCTGATGCTGCTGCTCGGCAGCACCGGCAGCATGCCCTATCCGGTACTGGCCGAAATAGGCCACTCGCGGGAACAAAACAGGCCACCGGAATCGAAAGGGGCCGCCTCACGCGAGCGGCCCCTTGCCGGTTTGAATATCGGTCCGTGCTGAAATCTAGCCCCGGCAAGAGGGACATTAGAGTTTTCAACAACATTGTTGGATTCCGGGAAACTACGGTGATTGGCTACGTATGAACAACGGATTAGAGCGATTTGCGCCAACAACGGATTTGGAGTTGGACACAGGAATCCGCCGCCCTGTCCAGTGCCACCAAACAAAGAGGCCGCCAACTGAGGCGGCCTACAATCCAAACGAATGCCTCATCTGAGCCGCCATGCGCTGGACGGCATTGGTGTATTGGCCGTGATTGAAGTGCTGGTCGATGACGTACAGAACAAAAATAATGCCAGCGGCGATCAATAATCCCTTCACTCGAAATCCCTTCTAGGTCGACGATAGGACCTCGGGAGCGCGGAGCCATTCGGTCATGCTCGCGCCAGCTTCAGCTTGTCGGGCAAGCTTCAGCAGCGCTTCTTTCTCGATACCTGGGGAGAGCGCTGCGGCCTGTTGGTGTAGCTGTCGAGCGCGCTCTAAAAGTCTTTCTTCAAGTGAATTTGTCTGCTTCACACGGCGACGTTTCGAACCCATTGCTCCCTTTCCCTCGTTCGGTTCCCTGCCCGGAACGGGGAATCTAATTGTCAGGGAAATGCAAGGTTCCTACGAGCGCATTAGCCAATGGGGCTAGAGCTGATCGCCCGTTCAACCTCGTCGGCCAGCGCGCGGTGGTGAGCCGCCAGTTTGGCGAACAGCTCTTTCTTGGTCGCGTTGGTCGCGAGCTTGCTGATTAGTTCGCACTCCTCAGCCTCAAGCCGAAGCTTCTCCAAGTGCGCCTTCATGTCCTTCATTGACGATCCCCGACTGCCCTGACGGAACCCCCATTTTGCGGAGAGCTCGCGGCAGCCGTCAATCTCATGCGCCCAATTGAGATAGGAGCTCCGTTCACCCACGGAGAACCCCGGGGCGAGAACTGGCACAAACTGCATATTGAATTTTATAGCGGCATAAGGCCCGGAGATGGTGAGAACATTCCGTGATCGCCACTCGGTAGTCCTACCGAGAACGTCAGCTAAGCCATGCTTTCCATTCGCTTAAACCAGAACAGGCCACTCCAAAATTCAAATTAGGCCACTAGGGGTTGAAGCAGGCCAGCGTCCCCGATCCCGACACTGGCATGGCCGACGCTGATCATTCCGGTGCCAATCATGTTGGCGCATCGCACTGCGGCGATCGCGATCACGCCGATCGCGATCATTCCCCTCGTCGCCCATGTTCCGGTTCCGCTGAAGCAACTTCGTCCCAAGATCGCGCGAAAACCCGATCTCCGCCATGAAGCTGGAAAACGAGATCACCCCCGACATCAAGGCGCCCGCCATCACAAAATGATGGAGGACACCGCGCGAGAATATCTCAAGCGGCGGAAGGGGACGCCTAGCTAGGACTGAAGGCGGACCGCCAAACTTGCGAGTTCGACAGACTTCAGCGTTCGATCCGGAGGCTGTCCCTAGAACTAAACTGCACCCAAGGCGCCGGAACCGCACCGGCAAATCGCCCGCTCCCGTCAGTCGAGCCACCAGAAGAAGCCTGTTCGACGCTTCGGTTCTTCCCTCGGTCCTGTGAAGACGAAATCTGCTTCGATATCGACTAGGCCGGCGCTCGACAACATCGGCCTGTTGACGATGGTCCGCTTTTGAAGCGCGTGGAGAGCGAGCAATATCCGTCTATTGAGATCCCAGTTGTCATAGCCGATGCTCGGCAGCGATCTGTCGAGGGTCTGTCGCGCGTTGCCGCCGAGCGGCCCGGCGTTGATCGTCGCGAGCAGTTCGGGAAGTATCGCCCCAATTAGATTCCAACTCGCCTGACTAGCCTCCTCGAGCGCGTGAACGAGGAGGTCGGATTTGATGTCGAGGACACCCTGTTCCGGGACGTCCCGCTGCAGCGAATTCCATCGCGTCGACCAATTTTCCGATGATCTTCCAAGCGTGAAGATGCTGTGCTCGAGATTGCTCAATCGTGCGATCGTCAGCACGTCGGCAAGGCCTGCCGCGTGTTGGAGCAGGTCGAGATCCAAAAGTGCGTTCCGGGAATTGGCGACTGGTCGACGCCACGACTGGTGAAGCTCACCTTCGCGAGCAGCGTCGATCACGGATCGTATGGCGAATTCCGGTGCCCGCTTCAAGATCTCGACGGCCCCCCTCGCCGAGGTCGCGGCGCATGGCGACGTCATCGTCGCCATTGCTTCGGAGGTTCGGCTGACGGCGAACAAGCGAGAGAGGTCTGGCCCCGGAAGATCGGCAACGGCGCGCGCGGTTATTAGATCGGGACGCGCGATGAGTATTCTCATCCGAAGGGGAGTCGTGGCGACAGAATTGACGATCTCACCGTCGGCGCGAGCGACGGTCCACCCGACGATCGGATCGCGCAATCGATCGAGGCGATTGCCATCTGCCGCCGCGAAGTTGACGACCTCCGCCACTTCGGCGGCCGAAAGCCGTCCGAAGCGCTGCTCGATTTCGGAGACGTCGACTGCGGAATCCGAACCCTTCATGTCGAGCAGACGAAGCATGTCGAGGAACGATACCGGCGGACAGATCGACAGCGAGTTCGTGTCGAAGCCTAAGATGTCATTCTTCAATATCGCTCCATCGGTCTCTTCGGGCACTTCATCGAAGACCTTGACCGCAGCCGCCATTGGGAGTGCCTGCCCCCTCCCCAAAACTAGGAAGGTCTCGACGAGCAGTTGAAAACGATCCCGCGGATTCTTCATGTCGCGCCCATAGCGCCACAGGAATCGACGAAGAGGAGTAACCTCGCCAGCACTCGCGTCGTCGGTAGCAGCGTCGACCCATTCGGGCCTAGCGCCCCCTCACCAGTTTCAGGAAACGCGACTTGAACGTCGTACCTTGCACTGCGCCGAGGACGAGCTCCAAGCTGGGCGGTTCGGAACGAAAACTCCATCCGCAAGCGTGGCCATTGTTGCGACCATACGGCGGCGATCGCCGTTTCGAGTGCCTCTGCTCCGGCGCTGGCGCTCAGAAACGTCGGCAAGTGCGCATAGTACGGACCGATGATCTCCGAGACCAAGTCTTCGCGGGATCCACGCGGCGGCGGGGAAGTTACCTCGGTCCTCCAATCCGGCGTCAGCGGTTGCGAATAGAAGCTTCGGTTCACATGCCGAGGGGTCCTGGAAGAACGAAAAGAAAACCGACATGTCGGCTTGTGTGGACTCCGGAGATGCCGCGACCCGGTTGCGTTTGGAGCCATGTTCTATTGCTGGACGAGTGAAGCTCCGCTTTCCAGCACGCCGGAACCCAAGATTAACTGTTTGAGCGGTTCTAGTCCGTGCCACGATCGAGTGGAAATACCGTTCGCAGATGGAAGCATAGTGAATGCATATGGACAGCAACTCCGGGCCGAACGGAAGACCGCGCAAGCAAGGAGTAAGGCGATGGACACGGCCGACAACGCCGACGCGCTGACCACTCGCTCGCAAGTGGTCGAAACAGAGAGCGTCTCAGAAAGCGTCATAGACGGACATCAAAAGGAGCAGTCAGCTTCCAACCAGCAAAACGGTTGAAGGTGACCTGCCTTCTGAGTATTTCGTCGGACGGAGTTATGGTCCCGCCTGAGCAGCATTCTCGAGTCCGAAGCTGCGAATTTTCGAAATGAAATATTTGCGCAGCTGCGCGACAGCGCAGGATCCCCACCGAGCGAACGAAGAGTGGCTTGTCAACAGCTTCATGGCGGATGACCTGACGCTCGTCAGCTTATCGACAGCTGAGCTTCCTAGCATGCGAACGTCTCGATCCAGCCGATAGTGCCGCATCATCGGCTGAGTCCAAACACGTCGTGGAGTTCAATGAATACAGAACGGGCCCAGCCTCGCGTTGGCATAGCTTCCGAATCCGAAAGCACCGAGCCAACGTCTGGGGCCGCCGGGCACCCCCCCTCATGCCTGACCCAGTGGGCGTCAGCCTTGACTCGGTGGGTCACGGGAGCGGCCGCCGCCGACCTCGTCTCGTCGCAGGACAGCGCCCTGGCGAGTTGGGCAGCAGAAGAGGGGCAGGGCCAAAACGAGAATCGGCAAGAGGGGGTCAACCGGACGAGGGCATGGCGGGACGAGGGTAATGTCAGAGATGAGCTGAATTTGTCGTCATTGTCCCTGACCACCTTGCCAGCCTCACTCCCGCCCAGGCTCCGAACCGTCATCGTCATCGGTAACCAGTTGAGCAGCCTGCCGGCCCAGCTTCCGGGCCGACTCCGCGACCTCTACGCCTCTGACAACCGGCTGACTAGCCTGCCCGCGCTTCCGAGCAGGCTGCGGAACCTCCACCTGATGGCCAACGATCTGACGAGCCTGCCGGCAGAGCTGCCATCCAGACTCCGCAGCTTGATGGTCGATGGCAATCAGCTGACCGATCTGCCCGCCCTTCCCGCCACGATCGAGGAGTTCTCCGCCTGCAATAACCAGTTGACCAGTCTGCCCGACCTTCCAGCCAGGCTCCGCCGCCTGGACGTCAGCGAAAATCAGCTCACGAGCCTGCCCGACCTTCCAGCCAGACTGCGCTACCTGGACGCAAGCGACAACCAGCTGACAAGCCTGCCCGAGATTCCGGCTAGACTTGGATACCTGGACGTCAGCGAAAATCAGCTGACCAATCTGCCCGAGACGCTCCCGGTCAGCCTTGAAATGCTCGGCGCCAGCAATAACCAGCTGACCGGCCTGCCCGCGACCGTACTGACGCAGCTCGGCAGCGCGTCCAGCATCGACCTGCGGTCTAATCCGATACCGGCCCCGGTGCTGGCCGATTTGGCGTCAGCCACGCGTGGTGCGGATTATGCCGGCCCGCAGGTCTTGCTGTCGATGCCGCTACAATCGGTGGAACATCAGCCGCGGCTCCTGCACGAGGTTGTCGCGGATTGGCTTGCGGACGCGCCCGGCGCAGTGGACACGTGGCAGGCTTCGCCGAAGAGCCGGGTGCGCAGGACTTCGCACTGTTTCTCGAAAGACTCACGGGCACCGTGAACTATGGTCATCAGGCGTTCCGCGACCAAGTGGCCGAGAATTTGCTACAGGCGGCGATGAGGCCTGAGCTGCGCGAGCAGTATTTCGAGCTGGCCAATGGAGCGTCTGCATCCTGCGAGGACCGCATCACTTTGACCTGGAACGGCATGCAGACCGCACGCGTAAACGCTGATGTCAAGGACGGGCTCTATGACAATCGGCTAGACCAATTGCTGCAACACGGCCGTGTCATGTTTCGTTTGGGGGCGCTTGACGACATCGCACGCGAGACGGTCAGCTCGCTGCGTCGTGCCGACCCTGAGGCCGATATCGACGAGATCGAGGTCTATCTTGCCTATCAGACCCAGCTACGGGATCGGCTTGAACTGCACCACATCGCCCCCGATATGCGCTTCTTGAATCTCGCCGAGGTCACGGCGGACGACGTTGCCAGGGTTGAGACGTCGGTGCGGCAACAGGAAGCGACGGGTTTTGCGGATTTTCTGGCAACGCGCTGGGAGCCCTGGGACACTGCAGTGAGGCGGATCGCCCCCGATCATCATGCCGCAGTACGGGACCGGATCGCCGATGCGATCGAAAATGAGTTTCCGGCGCGCTTGAACGAGCGCCTCGCGGAGCATGGCCTGACCGATGATGTCGATGCCCAGCGGGTGGTCGGGTCCCAGATCCTCAGCGAAATCGCTCACGAGATCAAAGGCGAGCTGATGCATAAGGTTCTCCGGGAGCACGGCCTCGAGCCCTGATCGATGCGACCGTGCCCCGGATCAGGCAGTCTCGCTTAATCGCTCCAGGACGAGCGATTGTTCAGGTTGAATGGACACGTGCAGTTGCCGTCTGCTGACCGCCTCCGACCACCACTTCGGTGCGTTGTTCACTCGCCGGCCGTATCCAGGAAACCCGCAATTCTCAACTTGTAGGCGATGCCAGAGTCCAAAGTCATTGCTCGGCTGGATTTCGACGAGCAGACCATGTTCGACGGGTGTGAATACAAGGCTCTGCCAGGACACGACTGGCATTGGGTCGAACTTGACCACGCGCAGGATACTTCGGCAGCGCGGCCAATGATTCTCGGTTCCCATCGGCGCAAGGTTTCATAGCTCAACGCCCAGCGCGATCGTCTGGCCTCGGCTTCGCGGCACAGAGCGCCTCGCCGTAGGTCTGCGAGTGGGATAGCTAGGGTGCCCACCTACTGCTAGCCGGCCGGAAGGCAGGCACTGCTGACCGTCCGAAGGCGTCACGCGGCTCACCTTCAGAATATCGATGATCCAAAGTCACTTAGGCGCGCTCGGCTCGACACCATGCCGAGGGGGCTTCGTCAGCTTTTCGAAAGCTTGCTCTGGTAGGATGTCCGTTCAGGTGATCTTGGACGTGAGGCTACGTGGACCCGCACAATTGTGACCCATCCAACGTAACAGTTCGGTCGCAGGTGCAGCATGCCACCTCGGAAGAGCAGCAAGAGGGTCGGCGAGGCACCAGGCGTTTGAGCCGTCCTTGGCGACGACGCTCCCAGCCGGCAGCGGTACATGTCCTCATCAGTCTGAAGAAGACCGGCGCCGAATTGATGACGCGACGAATGCCGAATTGATGACGCGACGAATAATGCGGCGGCTCGGACGCATTAAAAGGCGCACATTAGGCCTGCATACCAACGAACTTAGCCGATTGCGGGCACGTTCTCCGCTTTCGACCTCGAGCGTTTGATCTGCGCGACCAGCAATCCTATCGCTCACGTCAACGGATTCTAATAGCCGAAGGATGAAGGCGCCGTTAGAGCAATCTTCGCGATTGCTGCGAGCCCGACGCTCGTCGTGCGACTCCACCCAGGCCCCTCAGAAAACGACGAGAGTTTCATTGAAATGATGACTCGTGCCAGTGGGCGCAGCGAGGCCGCCCTTGACCCGTATCGCCCTGCTCTTCGTAGATTCTCCGAGGCACTTCTTTTAGAGGGCCAGACGATATCTGGACTGGACCATGACGCGCGGGTCAAGTCCGCTCGGAGGCTGTTCCCGCACGACAAGGCTCTCATCTCCGCGCTGAACTTGTTTCGTGCTGCGGAGCTCCGCGCTAAATTTGGATCGTGATGCGGAGCGCGCCTCAGGTCCAGCTGAGCGTTGTAGCTTGGCGGAGTAGTCCTCCACAGTCCTTTGCCAGCTTCGGTTGGCTTGGGCGACGCGGCACGTGACCACCTTTTGCCTTCAAGAGCATGTCGCTCTGTGGAAACTCGCTATGCCATGCGTCGGCAATGAACTCACCGTCCGATTTAGCCGGGGGCGATCGGCTCGCTCTGTCCGACAGATGACAGACGATATCCAGGTACGCCGCATCGGCGCCCACGAAGTGGATAAGCGTTTGGAGCGTCTCGCCGACATCCTCATTGACTGCGTCGCCCACGGCGACTCGGTCAGCTTTCTGCCACCGCTAACTCGACGACGTGCGCTGATGTACTGGCGTAGCGTCGCAGACGCGGTCATTTGCAATGGATACGTGTTACTAGCTGCGGAAGATGGCGCAGGTCAGATTGTTGGCACAACCCAGATGATACCTGCCGCGTCTGAGAACCAATTGCATAGCGCCCGAGTCGTCAAAGTCCTGGTTGACAGAAGTGCACGCCGCCGCGGCATCGGGCGCCGGCTCATCTCGGCTGTCAGCGACTTAGCACGAAAGGAGGGAAAGACGTTGTTGACGCTCAGCACTGCCACAGGTTCTGCTGCCGAGCGTCTTTACGCCAGCGAGGGATGGCAGCGGGTGGGTATCATACCCGGGTGTGTGCTCGCCCCTGACGGAACATATCGCTCGGCGACCTTCTTTTACAAGCATCTCTAATGCTGCGTAGCTGAATTGGCGCTTGCTATTCACCGACAGATCTGTCCGGTCCCGTCCTGATATCGTGGGGGAACATCACTGACATTACCGCTGTATTGTATGGTTTTGTGAACAACGACGGCTTTGGCTCTCAAGATAAGAAACCAAGCGGATCACGGTGGATCATTCAACTGCCGCACGGCCTGTCATCACAATGGCGAGCCGACGATCGGGAAAGTGACCTCGATTTTCCGCTCTCGATCTCGTTCAACGTCCATAGCGCGAAGGCCTCGGAGCCTGAAGCAATCCCTATCATTGCGCTTGATATACTGACCCCCGCTCCTAACGACCTCACCTTGAGGCCAAGATAGCGGGCATGTCGCCGCAATCTCACTACGCGAACGCCCTCTACGAAGCCGTCGGATTATTTTGCTGCTCGGGCAGCCGTTGGACCAAATGTGCGAGCCAGGCGAACGTCCGCCACAAACTTTCGTATCGTTAGGTGCTCCACTTGAGGTGCCGAATCTTTACCAAGGTTCGATTGAGCCGTGGATCACGATCCTCTTAGCTGCATGTGCGGCTGGCTACAGCGACAACTCATTCGTCTTCGCCGGCTTCGTCGACTGATGGCTGATAGGAGGTCGCGAATTCTATTTTTCGTCTGGATGGCAGCCTTTGCCGAAATGTGGATAGAGATACTGATGGAGCCATTCGAGCTTGCGTGGTGCGAGATCGAATACCAACGGGCTCTCAGATTCCTCGAAAAGATGGAGAACAAGGCGGATGATGTCCGGTCCCAGACCGCGGAAATTCAGCCATTCTGATCCGCCATGCGGGAGAACCTGTGGGCCAAACAGCTCTATGAGAGCACACGGCTACGCACGCCACGAGCCGCGATACAGCGATCGAAAGCTCGCTCAAAGAATGGACATCGTGGGTGCGATACACTTAGCGGAACGGCTAGAAACACCTACGAGAGAAGCCGGAGCGAAGGGCTACACACACTGGAGCTAGTGCTAGTCGCCTGCGTTACCTTGCACTGCACAGCCGCGCGGCTTTCCTTCGACCGAAAAGAAACGCGCGAAGGAGCTAGTATCGATTGCTTTAGGGTGCCGACCGCTGATTTTGGAGCGGCGCGTCCACTTCATTCGGCCGCGAATACGCCACCCCGATCACGTCCTTAGAAATAAGTAACTCGAGCGAAAACGTGCGATTTGCCTTGGACACGTGTCCTGATCGCGCAAAGATGTCAATCTCCACGTCCTGGAACTCAAGAAACTGGCGATCCATTGGAAAACACGCCTTATACACCGCCTCTTTCAAAACGAAGAGATCGCGCCGCTCGAGCGTGTGTAGATCGTACATCCGTCGCTCGCTGGGAGTGGCAATCAATGCGATCAGGTTTTCCGGCAGAGGTTCATTCGGCTCAATATCGATGCCGAGAGCTGCAATCTTTTTTGTTCTTGCAATAGCGGCGGCCGCGACCGTATCGTGGTGCGCCAAAGATCCGACCACACCCGTCGGCCAGATCGGAACACCAAAGCGCGTCTTCGGAATCGCCATTGGTGGAAATCCCAATTGCCCAAGAAGTGTTCGGGCGGCTGCTCTTGCGGCACCGCTTTCGCGGCGGACTTTGGCAACGGCGCGTCCCATAGACATAACTTCGGAAGCGTACAGGGTGGATTCGTCGCAGGGTTCTATCGGACGGATACCGACCATGATGTTCCGTTGATCAATTGTGACAATCTCCATTATTTGGTTCAATCAGCTTTTCGAAGTGTCGACCAGAGCGACGCGCGGCGGCCGCCACCTATGGATCGCTTCTGACCAGCGCCTGAATTTGATCAGGGGGGCAGTTAGATTCTCGGGAGCTATTGCAGCGAACCGAAGTCTGGACCACCGAGCCGCTTGCCGACCTGTGGGATATTTGGGGCTCGAGAGAGCGACCTTCGAACCCGAATCTTTCTAGAGAAAATCCCCGTCTATTTAAGAGACCCGCTTAGCGCCCTTGAAATGGCCCGAGCCATAACGCGCCGGTTTTCTGGATTGCTCACCATTGTCGTGTGGTTGCCCGGCATCGGTACCGCATGAATGGCCGCTGCATCCAAAACCAGGTCCCAACCCTTCTTTGGTGAGTTTGCCTTGCGATGCAGTTGTTCGTCAGGTTGTACCTCAGTGCTGATAAGAGGCTCACTGGCATAAAACTGATGTATCTCGATCGGGAGCGGCGGAACTCGGTACGAGTGTAGCGCCCGGTGAAATGTCGCGGCCCTTTGATACATCGAAACATCGCTGTGGAGATCGCGCTCTGGAGGTAACGCCCCTATTTGTTGCGCCTTTTCGAGCAACTCAGAAATGGAACATTGCTCCGTGCATCCTTCGAAAGCCTCGCCGTATGCATCGCGCGAGATACCACAACGCTCCAAAACAAATTCTCGAGCCAAATTGATATGTGATGCGTTTGAACAATCTGCAGGTGAACTAACATCGATAAACGCCATGAATGATACGACTTCGTCGTTGCTCAGTAATTGCTCGGCAATTGCATAAGCCAGGATTGCACCGGATGAGTATCCGGCAAAGCGGTATGGGCCTCGTGGTTGGATCTCTTTAATCGTACGGATCACCTCTGCGGCCATCGCCTCAAGAGTGGGTGGACAAACGTCATTGAAGGGCGGCCACGGCAGAGCGTAGACGGGGCAATCTAAATCCATTTCCGCCACCAAGCCGAGGACATACGAACAATCTCCAAACCCCGTAGGGACAAAGAAGAGCGGTGCCTGCGATCCGGTTGATCGAACGGAAATTACCCCCCGGCTACTGGGCTGTGTCTCCACATGAATCTTTGACGCAAATTCCTTCAGAACAGGGGTTTGGAAGAGGTCGGCAGCGCTAAAGCTCAGCCCAAGTTTTAATGCTCGACTGAGCATCTGCACGGCCAAGAGCGAGTGGCCGCCGAGTTCAAAGAAGTGGTCATGGCGCCCGATGCGCTCGACACCGAGAAGCTCGGCCCAGATCCGCGCCAGCGCGGTCTCGACCGCGCCTTGCGGCGCCTCATAGGCCGCCAGCGCATAGGCCTCGTCGGCCGCCGCCGGCAGCGCGTTCCGATCGAGCTTGCCGTTCGGCGTCAGCGGCAGCGCCGCGATCGGCACGAACGCAGCCGGCACCATGTAGTCCGGCAGCCGGCTACTCAAGTGCGCGCGCAAGGCGCCCGCAAGCCCGCCTCGATCGCCCTCGTCCGAGCCGGTCTCGGGGGCGCCGATCTCCGGCGCGCAGACCACATAGGCGATCAGATGCTTGTCGCCGGCGCGGCTCTGTCGCGCCACCACCACCGCCTCGCGCACAAAGGCGTGCTCGCACAGCTTTGCTACGATCTCGCCCGGCTCGATGCGGTAGCCGCGGATCTTCACCTGGTCGTCGTTGCGACCCAGGAACTCAATATTGCCGTCCGGCAGATAACGCCCGAGGTCACCGGTCCGGTACAGCCGATCGCCCTCGACAAAGGGACTGGCGATGAACCGCTCCGCTGTCAGTTCAGGGCGGTTCAAATACCCGCGCGCAACCCCCGCCCCGCCGATGTAAAGCTCCCCCACCGCGCCAAACGGCACGGGCGCGCCATGACCGTCCAGCAGGTAGACCCGCGTGTTGGCGATCGGGCGACCGATCGGGACCACTGACCCATCAAAATCAGCGGGGCAATTCCAGACCGTCGCGCAAACTGTTGTCTCGGTCGGGCCATAAGCGTTGACAATTGATGCCGGGGCAAGACTTCGGATGAGTTCAGCCTTCGGCAGCTCGCCAGCAAGAATGAGGACTTGCGAAGCCAAACATCCCAGATTCTTGCTTGCCGGTAGCAACGCGGGGGGTAACGTCGCATGGGTGATAGCTTCGCTTCGGAGATAATCCGATAGCTTGTTACTCGCTTGACGGATCTCGTCCGCAGGCAAGTGCAATGCGGCTCCGGAGCCAAACGCCATAACAAGCTCCCAAGCGCTTGCATCAAATCCCATGGAGGCGAACTGCACGACTCGGCTCTTGGAAGAAGCGCGAAAAAGGCCGAGCTGAGTAAACAGTAGATTGACCAATCCCCGATGCTGGATCATGACCCCCTTTGGGGTCCCCGTGGAGCCTGAGGTGTAGATCACATAGGCAAGGTGACTGGATGTGAGGCCAAGCGCGCGCGGGTCGGGGTCCGAATCCGGCCGGTCGGCCCAGGCCGGCGTGGCCGTCGCCAGATCGACCACTGTCACAGCATCCAGCACCTCGCGGCCGAGTGCTGCGCGGCCGGCGGCATCGCAAAGCAGCAGCCGCGGCGCGGCATCGTCGACAACCTGCCGCAGCCGTTCGCTGGGATAGGCCGGGTCCAGCGGCAGATAGGCACCGCCCGCCTTGAGGATCGCCAAAAGTCCGACCACCATCGCCAGGCTGCGCTCCAGGCAGATCGCCACCGGCTGGTCCGGCTTGACCCCGAGGGCGATCAAATGATGCGCCAGCCGGTTGGCCCGTGCGTTGAGCTCACCATAGCTCAGCCGCTCATCTTCGCCGACCAGCGCCACCGCCTCCGGCGCCTTTTGCACCTGCGCCTCGAACAGCTCATGGATGCACCGTTCCGACGGATAAGCTGCCGCCGTCCGGTTCAAATCCTCCAGCAGATAGCTGCGCTCCTCGGCCGGCAGGATGTCGAGCTCGCGCACCGGCATGTTAGGGGCATGCTCCAGCGCCACTGCCAGTTGCTCGAGCGCCCGCTGCATGTAGCCGCAGACCCGAGCAGCAGAGACAGGCTCCGCCACCTGCGCCGTCAGGCCGAGCGCTTCGCCATAATCCTCAACCGACAAGTTTACGGGATAGTTGGTGCGCTCCTCGCCGCCGAGCCATTCCACGCCCGACAAGACATCATCCGCTCCGAAGCCGGGCGTGGCCGCCGGCCTGTTGTGACGGTAGTTCAACAGCGCACTGAACAGCGGCATCGGCGCCGCAACGCCGCTGCAGCGTTGCGCCAGCGCCAGCGAAGCATGCTCGTGCGCCAGTAGCTCGGAAAGCTGCGCGTGGGTGCTGCGCACGCTCGCCGCAACCCCGGTCTCGTCCAGGGCAAGCCGCACAGGTAGCGTATTGATGAACAGGCCCATTGTACGATCGGCGCCCGCACCCGCATGCATCCGGCCGAACAGCACCGTGGCGAACACCACCTGCTCTCGGCCGCTGCTGCGCGCCACCACCTGCCCCCAAGCCAAATGGCACAGGCTGGCCAAGCTCACCCCGAGCCGCTGCGCCTGTTCGCGCAGCCGCTCGTTGAGCGCCTGCGGCAGCATCCGATGCGCCTCGTCGAACCCGCTGCCGTCGCCGTAGACCTCGCTTAGCCCGAACGGCATGGTCGGCTCGTCGATGTCGGCCAGCATCTTTCGGAAGTATTCTTCGTGTGCTTGTGCACTCACGCCCAGCCGCGTTTGCACGACCAGATTGCGGAACGGGTGCGGCTCTGACAACTCATGCGCGCGCCCCTCCAGCACGGCGCGCACCTCGGTGTGCATCACCTCCAGCGTCGTATGATCGCCGATCAAATGGTGCTGCAGCTGCAGCAGCAGCCAGCGCCTGCTGCCGGGCTCGCGCGCGATCACAAACCGCAACAAGGGCGCCTGGCCAATTTCGATGCGCTGCCGGCGCGGATCAAACCGACGCCGGAGCTCATCGGAACCGGAGCTTTCACAGCCGTCCAGCTCGACCTCGCTCACATGTAGCGGCGCGCGCCGCCAGACGACCTGGACCGGGCTCGACAGCCCCTCCCAAACAAACGCCGTACGCAGGATGTCGTGCCGATCCACCACGTATTGAACCGCACCAAGATAACGCTCCAACAGGCCACGCTCGGCAAACGCCACCTGCGATACCATCAGGTAGGGATCACCCCGACCGGCTAGCAGATGATGGAACAGGATGCCGTCTTGCAGCGACGACAGGCCATATATGTCTTGGATGTTGCTGACGCCGCCAGGCACTGTGGCGACGATCCGATCGATTTCGCCCTGCGTCAGCTCAATAAGCGGTAGCATCGGCGGCGTGATGGCGGTGCTCTGCTCGGTGATCAGGTTGATGGGGGCTGCCACCTCGTGATGGCTACCAAGGCAGGCAGCAAGATCGGCCAGCACCGGCCTTTCGAACAAGGTGCGTGCCTCCACCCCGAGCGACAGCCGCCGCAGCCGCTCCAAGACCTGCACGGCCAAGAGCGAGTGGCCGCCCAGTTCGAAGAAGTGGTCGTTGCGCCCGATGCGCTCGACACCGAGAAGCTCGGCCCAGATCCGCGCCAGCGCGATCTCGACCGCGCCTTGCGGCGGCTCATAGGCCGCCAGCGCATAGGCTTCATCGGCCGGCGCTGGCAGCGCGTTCCGATCGAGCTTGCCGTTCGGCGTCAGCGGCAGCGCTGCGATCGGCACGAACGCAGCCGGCACCATGTAGTCCGGCAGCCGGCTACTCAAGTGCGCGCGCAAGGCGCCCGCAAGCCCGCCTCGATCGCCCTCGTCCGAGCCGGTCTCGGGGGCGCCGGTCTCCGGCGCGCAGACCACATAGGCGATCAGATGCTTGTCGCCGGCGCGGCTCTGTCGCGCCACCACCACCGCCTCGCGCACAAAGGCGTGCTCGCACAGCTTTGCTACGATCTCGCCCGGCTCGATGCGGTAGCCGCGGATCTTCACCTGGTCGTCGTTGCGGCCCAGGAACTCAATATTGCCGTCCGGCAGATAACGCCCGAGGTCACCGGTCCGGTACAGCCGATCGCCCTCGACAAAGGGACTGGCGATGAACCGCTCGGCTGTCAGCTCAGGACGGTTCAAATACCCGCGCGCCACCCCCGCCCCGCCAATGTAAAGCTCGCCCACCGCACCAAACGGCACGGGCGCGCCATGACCGTCCAGCAGGTACACCCGCGTGTTGGCGATTGGACGCCCGATCGGGACCACCGACCCATCAAAATCAGCCGGGCAAGTCCAGGCCGTCACGTCGATAGCAGCTTCCGTGGGACCGTATAGATTGTGCAGCCCGGTCCAAGGCAATACGCAACGAACCTTCCGCGCAAGGCCGGCAGACAGCGCCTCACCACTACAGATGAGACGCTTCAGCGATTTACAGCGTTCAACACCCTTCGCGTCCATGAAGCCGATCAGCATGGATGGTACAAAATGTGCTGTGGTGATGCGTTGGCTGACTATCAAGTTGACAAGCGCATCAGGGTCTTTGTGCGCACCAGGAAGTGCCAGCACCAAGCTCGCCCCTTCAAGCAACGTCCAGAAGAATTCCCAGGCAGAGACATCGAATCCAAATGAGGTCTTCTGCAAGACAACGTCAGTCGCATTGAGTGCGTAGGCTTTTTGCATCCAGATCAGGCGATTGATAATGGCCCGATGCTCGTTCTGCGCTCCCTTGGGCGTTCCGGTTGAGCCTGAGGTGTAGATCACATAGGCGAGATGGCTGGATGTGAGGCCGAGCGTGCGCGGGTCGGGATCCGAATCCGGCCGTTCGGCCCAGGCCGGCGTGGCCGTCGCCAGATCGACCACCGTCACAGCATCCAGCACCTCGCGGCCGAGTGCTGCGCGGCCGGCGGCATCGCAAAGCAGCAGCCGCGGCGCGGCATCGTCGACAACCTGCCGCAGCCGTTCGCTGGGATAGGCCGGGTCCAGCGGCAGATAGGCACCGCCCGCCTTGAGGATCGCCAAAAGCCCGACCACCATCGCCAGGCTGCGTTCCAGGCAGATCGCCACCGGCTGGTCCGGCTTGACCCCAAGTGCGATCAAATGATGCGCCAGCCGGTTGGCCCGTGCGTTGAGCTCACCAAAGCTCAGCCGCTCATTTTCGCAGACTAGCGCCACCGCCTCCGGCGCCTTTTGCACCTGCGCCTCGAACAGCTCATGGATGCACCGTTCCGACGGATAAGCTGCCGCGGTCCGGTTCAACTCCTCCAAGAGATAGCTGCGCTCGTCGACTGGCAGGATGTCGATGCGGCCGACCACCTGGCCTGCATCGGCAGCCATCGCCCGCAGCAGCGCCAGCAGATAACCACGCTGCCGCTCGATCGTCGCCTGATCAAACAGCGCTGTGACATAACCCAGCGTTCCGGCGATCTCCTCGCCATGCTCGCCAAGGCTCAGCTCCAGATCGAACTTGATCTGA